>NZ_VFMR01000001.1:0-601482 GCF_006715145.1 Microbacterium sp. SLBN-146 | reverse complement strand
ACGACGGGCTTCGGCCAGGCGATCCGTGCGGCGCTCGCGGCTGGCGCGGAACGCCTCGTGCTCGGCATCGGGTCGAGCGCGTCGACCGATGGCGGGTCGGGCCTCCTGCGTGTGCTCGGTGCGTCGCTGACCGGCGCGGCGGGGGAGGCGACCGTGGCGGGCGCCCGCGGGCTCGCCGACATCGCGCGAGCTGACCTCTCGGGACTTGTGCCGCTTCCTGCTGCGGGGGTTGTGGTGCTCACGGACGTGACCAACCCGCTCTTGGGTGACCGGGGTGCGGCGGCCGTCTTCGGTCCGCAGAAGGGGCTGGATGCCGCGGGCATCGCGTCTGTGGACGCGGCTCTTTCCCGCTACGCCGCGCTGTTGCCCGCGGACCCATCGGAGCCCGGTACCGGCGCGGCCGGCGGCGCCGGCTTCGCGCTGCGGGCGTGGGGCGCTCGTCTCGTGCCGGGTGCTCCCGAGGTGGCCGAACTCATCGGACTCGAGGGCGCCGTGGCATCCGCCGACTTCGTCGTGACGGGTGAGGGTTCGTTCGACGGCCAGTCCGCCGCGGGCAAGGTCCCCTCGTTCGTCGCGTCGCTCGCGGCCCGTCATGCCGTTCCGGTGGCCCTGGTGGCCGGTCGGATCGCGCCCGACGCCGACACCTCGGCCTTCGCGGCATCCGTCTCGCTCACCGCCCTCGCGGGTTCCTCCGCCGCGTCGCTCGCCACCCCGGCCTTCTGGCTCCACGCCGCCGCCACCGCCCTCGCCACCCGCTGACCCGGGGAACGGCCCCCACCGCTGATCGAGTAGCGCCGCAGGCGCACCCCACCGCTGATCGAGTAGCGCCGCAGGCGCGTATCGAGATCGACCTCCCATCGCAGGTCGGGTCTCGATACGCCGATCCGCGGCTACTCGACCAGCGGGGGTGGTTGCCCACGCCGCTGATCGAGCAGCGCCGCGTGCGCACCTCACCGGTGATCGAGTAGCGCCGCAGGCGCGTATCGAGATCCGACTTTCGATCGCGGGTTAGCGCCCGAACAATCGCGAGAGAGCGCTTCCAAAGGAGCCCCGAAAAAGTGAACCCCCCCCCTATGTAATCGCTTGGGAGAGGCAAAACCTTACAAACGGATATTTTGCTGGCGTGTCTCTCAGGTGCGCTTGCCGCGCCCCGACGGTGTCGGCCCGCAGGCCACGAAGACCTACGCATACAACACGGTCACCAGGGCCACGACCTACACCATGAGCGGCGTCAGCGGCGCGGCTACCGTGACCTACGACGACATCTGGCGAGGACTCACTGCGACCTCGCCGATGGGTGTTGCCTCGACGACGACCTGGCACTCGAATAAGGACCTCGCCGTCGCGACAGACTCCTCGACCGGCCAGAGATCGACGACCATCTACGACCCCGACACGGATCGCGTGACGGACACCTACGGGCCGGCGCCTGCAGTCTGTTTCCAGACCAGCGGACGACCGGTCGCAAACCCAGTCGCGACTGCCGGGTGTGGGATCACCCCGCCGCATACGGCATCGCAGTATGACGGGACGCTCACAGGGTTGCAGGCCGACTACTTCACCAACACCCGCAACCTCGCTGGAGTGAGTCACCCCGGCGTGTCCGGAGAGCGTTTTGCTGGTGTCAGCCCGCTCGTTCGAGGGGTTCGGTGAGAGCGTAGTCGAGCTGCTCGGCCTCGACGGGGGTGAGGTCGTCGATCGAGCTGTGGGTGCGTTCGGTGTTGAACCACTGCACCCAGCTCGCGGTGGCAACCTCGACCTGATCGACGTCGCGCCAGGGGCCCTCATGGTGGATGAGTTCGGACTTGTAGAGCCCGATCTGCGACTCCGCGAGGGCGTTGTCATACGCGTCGCCGACGCTGCCGACGGACGCGTCGATGCCCTCATCCACGAGCCGATCCGTGAAGGAAATCGACGTGTAAACGCTGCCCGCATCCGTGTGATGGGTGAGGCCGGCGAACCCAGCGATGCCCTCACGACGACGCGTCCAGAGCGCCATTTCGAGACAGTCCAGGACCAACGGTGTCGTCATCGAGGTGGCGGCCCGCCAGCCGAGGATGCGGCGGGAGTGCGCGTCGAACACGAACGCGACGTAAACCCACCCGGACCACGTCCAGACATACGTGAAGTCGGCGACCCAGAGCTGGTTCGTGCGGAATCTCGCGAAGTGGCGGTCGACGAGGTCGGCTGGTCTGGTCTCCCGCGGATCCGCATCGACCGGGCGCTTCCGGCGCCCGCGGATCACGCCGGCGATCCCGAGGTCGCGCATGAGGCGCTCGACCGTGCAGCGGGCGATATCGTGCCCATCGCGACGGAGCCTCAGCCAGAGCTTGCGCGCGCCGAGGACCTTCCGCTGCTTCTGCCACGTCGCCAGGACGATCGACTTCCACCGTTCGTCCGACACCTCCCGGGGTGAGGGGCCACGGCGCCTCGCGTCGTAGTAGGTCGATGGGGCGATCTTCACGTCGTGCTGGGTGAGCACGGCGCAGATCGACTCGACACCCCACCGCAGCCCACCATCGCGGCGGTCCTTGTGCGCCTCGATGAAGGCGACTAACGCAGGTGTGGCCGGTCGAGTTCGGCCGCGAAGAAAGTCGAAGCCGCCTTCAATATCTCGTTCGCCCGCCGCAACTCGGCGTTCTCCCGCTTCAGCTTCTTGATCTCTGCCTGCGCGTCGGTCGTGACACCCGCCCGGTCGCCGGCATCGACCTCACGCCGGCGAATCCACGTCCGGATCGTCTCCGGCGAACCGATACCGAGCATCCCCGCCACCGCCGTCATCGCGCAAGGGTGCCTACGCACTGGGTGACGCTCGTCGAGTTGTACAAGCAGCAACGGGGGAGTCAAGAGGCGGAGCAGCTTGCTGCTGCGCTGACGGAGATGGCTCGGTCCGCGAACTTCGAGGAGTTGGTCGACCTTGCACGCGACGGCTCCCTTGGGCGTTCTCGGGTACTTCTTCTCGACGGGCTGGTCAAGAGCGGGCGTCTGCGAGCTCGGCCGGTCATGGAGGAGCTCGTCGACGATCCCGACGTCCGCGCCGAGGCCACCGCCCAATTGCGCCGGCTCCAACGCATGTCGAAGAAATAGCACGGTGCGACGCCGATCCGACCTTCGATCGCAGGGTGGGTCTCGATACGCCGCTGCGCGGCTGCTCGACCAGCGGGGCCGCTGCGCGGCTACTCGACCAGCGGACTGGCGCCGTGGAAGGCTAGGCGGCGGGAGTTGAAGAAGCGAGACGGCGCACGATCCACCAGTCACCCAGAGGAAGCTCTTGACCAGTATCCAGCACGGCCACCTCCCCAATCGACTCGCGGCATGGCAGATACCGGGCTCATTCCTGGTGGTCGAGGTCCTGGCTCTCATCGCGTTGTTCTCTTCGACGCAACCCAACAGTCTTGCGGCACCTTTCGCACTCCTCTGGATGCTGGTCGCGATCACAGTCGCAATTGGCTTCGTGCTCTTCCTGGTGACGAGCGGATCCGGGATCCGCCGCGCATCCAGGAAGGTGACGAGGCCCGGCGCGCTCAGCGTGTGGCTGTTCTACTCCCTCGAAGTCACGGCGGGCGCAGGATCGACGGATCCGACGGTGCACAGGCATGGGTGGATCACGATGTACCCGGATGGGTTGGAGATCTGGGTCTCGTGGGGTCGACGGCAGGTGTTGAGCGTGCCCCGCGAGCAGCTTGTGTCCGCGCGCCGCGTCGGTCGCGATCTCAGCCTCGGTTACCCCATGCTTGAGCTGTTGCTCAGGGACGGATGTACGGTGTCAGTCACGATCATCTCGCCGCCGCCATCCTTGGGCGTGGGGGCAAGCTCTCGATACATCGATGAGATCTGCGGACGTCTTGTTGAGTTCGCGCAGCACTAGACGGGACGTAGCTGTCCTCTGTGGTGAAGGGATCGCGTGACCGGCCTCACTGACTTTCGGATCCAAGCTGGGCCGTCGCGCCGCCGTGACCGTCGCCCCGGAAGTAGCGCGAGCAACACGCTGAGGGATACCCCATGTTGACGGCGCTGGAGAGGTCGCGTCGAGTGCGCATCTTCTTTGTCACTGTCTCGTCGGTGGTGCTGATCGCGCTTCTCGCGCTATGGGGTTTGCGGACCGCCGCCGCGCCGTCAATTGAGTCTGGGGCAGTCATGCTCGAAGTTGAGGGAGACCTCGTTCAGGCCGGCTACGAGGTGCGCGATGAGGCCACCGGGCGCCGAGATGGGAACCTGGACCGCACGTGGGTCGAGCTGCAGGTGCTTCGCACGGGTGACTCCTCGCTGATGCCGGCGATGACCGTTCGTCTCGGCGGTGAACGTGGGTCGACGTGCTCGACGCCCGCGGGGGAGACTTGGCACGCAACGCACGACTTCGACACGGGCTACTCCACTATTCGGCTGACGTGCGATTCCGGCGTGTTCATGTCGGAACTTGAGGACTACGACTCAGTGACGCTCGTTCACTGAACCGCTGGGCGGCGGTGCTACAGCGGCACGGGAAGAACCCGAGCTTGCGCTGGCCGAGCGCCTCTTGCTGGGCGAGGGACTTCACCGGAGGGTAGTTGTCGCGACGACCGGCGCCGGCTCGCCGACCTCGGGAGTCCCGCTCGTCGAGCTCGTCACCCGTACGGACCGGAGCGTTCGGGAGTACATCTCCGACCGCAAGCTGGCAGTCATGTGACGATAGGCGAATGCGGGAGTTCCCGGACGGGGCGTCGAAGGAAGGAGTTCTAGAGCATGATTGATCGTCACTCGCTGACCGTTCGTCCGATCGAGCGGTCGTACCTGAGGGTGATTCCCGCCGGAATGGTTGCCGCATTCATCATCGGCTCGGCCACCTTTGCCCCGTACGACCTTGATGCCTCGACGCGTGTGTACTTGATCGTGGTCGGTGTGCTCACGCTCCTGTTGTACGGGACGATCTTGACGTACAGACATCGCGGTCTGGCTCGACGTGCCGAGTCGTGCTCGGCCCCACGAGATAGCGGGATGATCGTGCTGTTTGAACGTGCGGCGTTCACTCCCTCTGATCCCTCTGCGGTGCCCTGGCGTCTCGACAAGGGATGGCTGCTAATCACAACCGCGGGCATCGAGGTGTGGGATGGGTGGGGAAGTCAACCTCGCGCCCTGCTCGGCGGGCACGTCTCCGTCGAAGTGATCCGAGGCGACGCTTTGTGGAGGCCGGTAGCCCGCTTCCGTTTCTCGTCTCACGGGTTCGTTGACGCGGCAGTCACTCGAGGCGGCCTAGCGGATCTGCGCGGCTGGTCGAGCACGGAGATCGAGAATCTCAATCAGATTCTGCCGCACGAGTCGACTCCTCGAAGTAGCTCGTGAGCGGTCACGCTGCATGGGTTGAGCTGTGCCATCAGGGGCTATATCGCCGTCGACGATACAGACGTCCGCGCCGAGGCCACCCAGTTGCGCCGGCTCCTACGCATGTCGAAGAGATAGCGCGGCGCGACGACGATCCAACCTTCCATCGCAGCGTGGGTCTCGATACGCCGCTTTGCGGCTACTCGACCAGCGGGTGGTGGTCCCGCGACCGTGATCGAGTAGCGCCGAAGGCGCGTATCGAGATCGGCCTTCCATCGCGGGGTGGTTTCGATACGCCGCTGGGCGGCTACTCGACCAGCGGTGGGGGTCCCGCCCCGGTGATCGAGTAGCGCCGGAGGCGCGTATCGAGATCGACCTTCCATCGCGGGGTGGTCTCGATACGCCGCTGCGCGGCTACTCGACCAGCGGGGGCGGGTCTTCGACCGGGGCGGGGGATCGTCGGATTGTCCAGGTAGTCCAGAGCATCTCCCATGTGAACACTGGCATCGCGCGGCTTAGCCTCGGGAGGCACCATCCGAGATTCCGGTGTTCCGCACCGCATTGCAAGGGAGCAAGAATGTCCACAATCGCACGGAGGCGCCGCGGCACAGCAGCCCTTCTGGGCGCTGCCGGCCTGACCGCAGCACTCGTCCTCTCCGGCTGCACGAGCGGCGGCGGCGACGCCGAACAGCCCGCCGACGGCGAGCCCGTCGAGATCACGTTCCAGTCCTGGGTTCCCAACATCGACCGCGCCGTCGATGCGTTCAACGAGTCGCACGACGACATCCAGGTCAACCTCGAGACGATCACGGCCGGACCCGACGGCGGCTACGCGACGATGCTCGCCGCCGTCCAGGCCGGCAACCCCGCCGATGTCGTGCAGCTCGGCTACGACGCGATCCCCGACTTCCTCATCAACGACGCCCTCGAAGACATCTCGCCGTACGTCTCCGACTCGGCCGACCTGTTCGTGCCGTGGCAGTGGGAGACGGGCGTCTTCGGCGACGGCGTCTACGCCGTCCCGCAGGCGTCGGGTCCGCTCGGCCAGTTCTACCGCAAGGACATCTTCGACTCGCTGGGTCTCGAGCACCCCGAAACGTGGGAGGACTACTACGAGGCGGCCAAGGTCATCCGCGCCTCCGACCCGAACCGCTACATCGCCGCCTTCGCGTTCAACCAGGCACCCTGGCTCATCGGCCTCTCGCAGCAGGCCGGGGCGAACTGGTTCACGGCCGAGAATGACGCCTGGACGGTCGACATCGACGGCGAAGAGACCCTCAAGATGGCCGAGTTCTGGCAGCGCATGATCGACGAAGACCTCGTCAAGATCGTCGCCGACATGTCCAGCGAATGGAACGCCGACATCCAGAACGGCAACATCGTCTCGTGGATCTCGGGCTCGTGGGCCGACGCGATCGTGCGCGGCACGGCACCCGACACAGCGGGCAGCTGGGCCGTCGGAGCCATGCCGCAGTGGGAGGCCGGCGAGAACGTGTCTGCCACGTGGGCTGGCGGATCCGCGAGCGCCGTCCTGAAGGGCTCCTCGAACCCCGAAGCCGCCGCCGAGTTCGCCGTGTGGCTCAACTCCGACCCCGAGAGCGTCAACATCCTCACCAACATCGGTGCCGGATGGCCCGCGATCGCCGACACGAGTGAGATCACGTCGCTGCAGGACGACCCCGAGGTCTTCGCCTTCTACGGCGGACAGGACATCTGGGACGTCTTCGCCGAATCGGATGCCGCGGTCGACACGTCCTGGACGTGGCCGCCCCTCTCGTCGACGCTCTTCGCATCGCTGAGCGACAACGTCTCCGCCGCCGTCGACGCGGGCACCCCGATCGCGGATGCCTTCGTCAAGACGCAGACTGACATGGTCGCCGCGCTCGAGGAGCGCGGGATCGCGGTCGACTGACCGACGTCGAACGGGGGAGGGGCGCCCGAACGCCCCTCCCCCTCTCACCGAGAGACTCCCCCGTGACTTCCGTACCCTCCGTGGGCGGCCCGCCGCCCGCCGCCGCGCCGGTCTCCACCGCGCCGGCACCAGCGCGTCAGCGCCGAGGCGCCCGCCGCAGCTCCGTCGCGATCTGGGTGCTCGTGCTCCCGTTCGTCGTGATGTTCCTGCTGTTCTTCGTGGCTCCGATCGTCTACGCGATCGTCCAGAGCCTCTTCACGACCCGCTCGAGCGGCCTCGGCTTCGGTCCGCCCGAGACGACGTTCGTCTTCTTCGACAACTACGTCCGGGCCCTCTCGAACTCCGACTTCCTCGCGAGCCTCGGCCGGCTCGTGCTCTTCTCGGCGATCCTCGTGCCGTCGATGGTCGTCACGGCGCTGGGCCTCGCGCTCCTGCTCGACTCGGGCAAGGCTCTCGCGCCGCGCTTCTTCCGCGTCCTCTACTTCGCGCCGTACGGCGTTCCCGGCGTCGTCGCGACACTCCTGTGGGGCTTCCTCTACATCCCCGCGACGAGTCCCGTCCTCCAGGTGCTCTCGTCCGTCGGCATCGACGTCAACCCGCTCTCGTCGGGCAATGTCCTCTTCGCGATCGCCAACATCGCCCTGTGGGGCTTCGCGGGCTACAACATGGTCATCCTCATGGCAGCGCTTCACGCGATCCCGTCCGAGCTCTACGAGGCGGCCCGCATGGACGGCGCGTCGGCATGGTCGATCGTCTGGAACATCAAGCTTCCGCTCGTCCGCCCCTCGATCATCCTCGTGACGGTCTTCACGATCATCGGGACGCTGCAGCTCTTCGTCGAACCGCTCGTTCTGCAACCGCTCACGACCGCGATCAGCTCGACGTTCACCCCGAACCTCGCCGCCTACAACCAGGCGTTCGCGCAGGGCAACCCGAACCTCGCCGCCGCGATGGCGGTGATCGTCGCCGTCCTCGGCTTCATCTTCTCGTTCGGCTTCCTCCGCATCGTGAACCGGAAGGGGAACCGCGCATGGTGACGCGCCGCCACCCCACGACAGATCCCGTCGGCACGACCGCCGTCACGATCGTCCTCGCCGTCGCGGGGATCTACTTCGCCCTCCCGCTCGTCTGGGTGCTCATCGCCGCGACGAAGTCGCCGGGAGACCTCTTCGCCTCCTTCGGGCTCTGGTTCTCCGATTCGCCGCAGGCGTGGCAGAACCTCACGGCGTTGTTCACGCAGGAGAACGGCGCCTTCGTCCGATGGATCCTCAACAGCATCCTGTACTCGGGAGTCGGGGCCTTCGTCGCGATGGTCCTCTCCGCCGCGTGCGGGTACGCCATCGCGAAGTTCCCGTTCCGCGGACGCGAGCTGCTCTTCTCGACGATCCTCGGCGGCGTCCTCGTGCCCGCGACCGTCATCGCGCTCCCGCTGTACTTCCTCCTCAACACGGTGGGCCTCACGGGCACGTACTGGTCCGTGCTCCTCCCGAGCATGGTGAGCCCGTTCGGCGTCTACCTCGCTCGCATCCACGCGAACGCGAGTGTTCCGGACGAGGTCGTCGAGGCCGCGCGGCTCGACGGCGCGGGCGACATCCGGATCTTCGGCACGATCGCGGCGCGCATGATGACGCCGGCACTCGTGACGATCTTCCTGTTCCAGTTCGTCACGATCTGGAACAACTACCTGCTGCCGCTCGTCATGCTCAACGACACCCGGACGTTCCCCGTGACGCTCGGTCTCACCCTGTGGAACTCGCAGACGCAGCGTGATCCGATGTTCTACCAGCTCGTCGTGACGGGCTCGGCGGTGTCGGCGATCCTCCTCGTCGCGCTCATGATCGCACTGCAGAGGTTCTGGCGCGCAGACCTCACCGCCGGTGCGACGAAGGGCTGACGACCGCCGCTTTCAGCCCTTGCGGGTGTCGCGGTAGGCCGTGGGGCTTGCACCGTGGATCTTGCGGAACTGTCGGGAGAAGTAGAACGGATCGTCCATCCCGACCTGCCGCGCGATCTCGGCGACCGTCAGGTCGGTCGTGTCGAGGAGGCGCCTCGCGCGCGCCATCTTGAGCGACAGGTGGTGCGCGAGCACTCCGCCGCCGGTTGCTTGGCGGAAGAGGGCGGCCAGATGCGACGGCGAGATGCCGACGAGGGCCGCGAGCTCCGCGACCTGCACGTGACCGTCGACCCGCTCCTGCAGATAGCGCATGGCCCGCTCGAGGGGTGTGCCGTCTTCGGGGAGCAGTCGGTCGACCGCGAGCTGCGTCAGCAGCCGCCATGCCATGCCGCTCGTCGCGACGAGCCGCGCTGGCGTCATGTCACGTTCGAGCGACGTCACGATCTCGTCGAGGAGCGACGTGATCCGGTCGATCGAGCGCAGCGACAGCACGAGGTTGCCCGGACGGATGCCGCTCGCCTCGACGAGCTCGGCGACGTCGGTGCCCCGGACGTGCGCCCACCAGATCGTCCAGGGATCCGCTTCGCTCGCACCATACGAGTGGGGTGTTCCGCCCGGGATGACGACGGCGCCGCCGGGGCCGACGCGCGTGAGGACGCCGTCGCTCTCGAGCCATCCGGATCCTCCGACGCACACGATGACGATCGTCTCCGGTGCCCCCGCGATGCGGTGGCGGCCGTGGTGGTCCGCGCGCGGGAAGTAACCCGCGTCGGTCACGAGGATGCGGCGGGTCACCCCCCGTGCGAGGGCGGCCTCCACGAGCGGCCGCGGCACGACCTCGAGGCGCTGGTGGTCGAATCCGTCGGCGCGTTCCATGGCGGCATCCTCTCACAGTGCCGATCAGCGGATCATCCATGCCTGACGTTCGATCAGCCATGGTCGCGACCCTCGCCCGGTGCCTAGAGTTGCCCCGTGACTCCAGACGACGACGCCCCGAGCCGCATCCAGCTCCCTCCCGCACCCCGCGATCAACAGGCTCTCCTCGACGCCGGGGGTGTGGCGTGCTGGTCCGAAGCGGTGTCGATCGACACCTACGACGCGGGGCACCCCGACCGCTATCCGCTCTTCCTCGACCGCCGCGTCTACCAGGGCTCGAGCGGACGCGTGTACCCCCTGCCGATGACCGACGCCGTCTCGCACACGAAGCGACCGCGCGAATGGCAGGCGATCCACCTCGAGAACGCCTACGTGCGTCTCATGCTGCTGCCCGAGATCGGCGGACGCATCCACATCGGCTACGACAAGGTCGCCGGGTACGACTTCTTCTACCGCAACAACGTCATCAAGCCCGCCCTCGTGGGCCTCGCGGGTCCGTGGATCTCGGGCGGCGTCGAGTTCAACTGGCCGCAGCACCACCGTCCCGCGACGTATCTGCCGGTCGACACGCGCATCGAGCGTGAAGAAGACGGCGCCGTCGTCGTGTGGCACAGCGATCTCGATCCCCTCCAGCGCATGCGCGGGACTCACGGCATCCGCCTGCGCCCCGGCTCGTCGCTCATCGAGGCCGACGTGGAGCTGCACAACCGCACCGACACGACGCAGACGTTCCTGTGGTGGGCCAATGTCGCCGCCCGATCGCACGAGCAGTATCAGTCGTTCTTCCCCGACGACGTCGCCTACGTCGCCGACCACGCGCGCCGCGCCATGACGGCCTTCCCGCGTGCCGACCGGCCGTACTACGGCGTCGACTATCCCGCGCTCGCGCTGGAGCGTCCCGACGCCGACCGCATCGACATCTACAGCAACATCCCCGTGCCGACGTCGTACATGATCACCGACACCGACGACGCCTTCTTCGGCGGCTACGACCACGCGGTCGATGCGGGATTCGTGCACTGGGCCGACCGTGCCGTCTCGCCCGGCAAGAAGCAGTGGACGTGGGGAACCGGCGAGATCGGTCAGGCGTGGGACGCGCAGCTCACCGACGACGACGGCCCCTACGTCGAGCTCATGGCGGGTGTCTACACCGACAACCAGCCCGATTTCGCGTGGCTCGTCCCCGGCGAGACGAAGCGGTTCAGCCAGTTCTGGTACCCGATCCACGAGATCGGTCCGGCACGTCAAGCGACGACGGATGCCGCGGTCTCGGTCGACCAGGACGCTCATCGCGTCGGAGTCATTGCGACGCGGGCCGTCGCCGGCGCCGAGATCCTCGTGGGTGTCGATGACGGGCGGGAGTTCTCGGCACGCGTCATGCTCGGACCTGAGGCGCCGGTCGTGCACACCTTCGCCGAGGTCGGAGGGTCACGGATCATCCGGGTGGAGGTGCGGGACGCGGCATCCGGGAACGTCCTCGTCGAGTGGATCGAGCGCACCGAGAAGGCCGCCGAGCCCTGGGTCGCGACGGCACCGCCCCAGCCCGACGAGATCGCGGCGTCCGATGAGCTCTATGTCACGGCGACGCACCTCGATCAGTACCGTCACCCCACGCGGTCGGCGGTCGCGTACCTGCGCGAGGCGCTCGCGCGCGACGCCGACGATGCGCGCGCGGCGACGGCACTCGGCGCGTGGCACCTGCGGCGAGGCGAGTACCCGGATGCCGCGGAGCTCCTCGAACGCGCGCTCACGCGAGAGACGCGACGCAACCTCAACCCGCGCGACGGCGAGACACTCTACCTGCTCGGACTCGTGCGGGAGCGGCAGGGCGACCTCGCCGACGCCGATCGGAGGTTCGCGCGCGCCGCGTGGAACGCCGTGTGGGCGGCGCCCGCCAACCTCGCTCGCGCGCGCATCGCGCTGCGGCAGGGGCGAGCGGCCGACGCGCTGAAGCTCGCGGATGCGGCCGCCTCCATCCCCGAGGCGGGGCGGGTCGCGGTGCTCGCGCTGCTGCGGACGGACCTGCGCGCGGCTGCGGCCGCCCGACTCCGTGCTCTCGCCGACCGCGCTCCGCTCGACGCGGCGACGGCGGCGCTCGCCCGCGCGACCGGCATCGAGGCGCCGGGGGCCGACCGCCTGCCCGTCGACCCGCGGGCACTGCTCGACATCGCGAGCGAGTTCGCGCGCGCGGGCGCCTACGCCGAGGCGCTCGCCGCGACCGAGGCTGCACCGCACGACGCGCCGGCCGCGCTCGGGAACAGCGAGCCGCTCCGCCGCGTCCTCCGTGCGGCTTGGGCTGTGCGGTCGGGGGACGCCGACGCGGCAGCCGAGATCGCGGCGTTGGATGCGGCATCCCTCGACCTCGCCTTCCCCGCGGGGCTCGACCAGTACGACGCGCTCACCGAGCTCGCGCGCGCCGACACCCCTGTCGTGCGGGCTCTGCGCGGGATGTGGCTGCTCGACGCGGGGCGGGATGCCGACGCGCTCGCGGATCTCACTGCGGCGATGGCCGCGGGCATCGCCGACCCCGTCGCATGGCGGAACCTCGGCCTCGCGATCGTCCGCACGGGCGGCGCGCTCGCCGACGCCGACGCGGCCTACGCCGGAGCGCTGGAGCTGAGTGCCGACGGACGCCTCGTGTTCGAGCGCGATCTGCTCGCGCGGATCGCCGGGGTCGCGGCATCCGATCGACTCGCGCTGCTCGAGGAGCACGCCGACCTGCTCGCGACGCGCGACGACCTCGCGCTGACGCACGTGACCCTCCTGCTCGACGTCGGTCGCGTCGACGAGGCGTGGGCGATCCTGACGGGTCGTGTCTTCCGTGCGTTCGAGGGAGGTGAAGGGCGCGTCATCGCCGCATACGACCGTGCCGCGTGCGCCATCGCGCGGCGCCTTCTCGCGGAGGGGGAGCCGGATGCCGCGGCGGCACTGCTCCGCGCGGGAGTCGCGGCGCCCGCGAACCTCGGCGAGGGCAGGCATCCTGCGGTTCCACAGGCGGAGCGCTTCGTGCTCCTGGGCGATGCGCTCGCGGCTGCCGGCGACGCCGTCGGTGCGCGCGAGGCCTGGCAGACGGCACGCGCGACGACGCCACTCGCGGTCGACGAGCGGCCGGCCGACGAGGCCGACGAGTGGATCGGGGTCGCCCACGTTCGGCTGGGCGAGCTCGAGGCTGCGCGGCTGGTGTGGCTTCGTCTGGAGAACCGCGCCGCGGAGCTCGAGCGCGCGCGCGACGACATCGACTACTTCGCGACGTCGCTCCCCGAGCTCGTCGTGTTCGACACGGACACGTCGGGGGCACGCCGTGAGGTCGCACGGCGGCTGCGCGACGCCGCCGCGGCGGGGCGCGCCCTGATCGGCGACGAGGCCGTGCTCGCGACACCCGAGCGCGGGAGGATGGACGTATGACCGAGCGCTACCTGGGCTCGGGGACGATCCCCGAGACGCACGACGGACTGACCGGCGCCGTTCCCGCGCATCTGCCGCAGCGCCTCACGATCACGCTGTGGGACTTCTCCTGGTACACGCGCGCGGGCGACGGGGAGCCGTACGCCGACCTCGACGAGGCGGTCGCTGACGCGGCATCCCTCGGCTACAACGCGATCCGGATCTGCGCCGCGCCCCTGTTGCTCTTCGGGGGACTCGGACTCGACGACCTCGCGAGCGATCTCGAGATCGAAGGCCTCGGCGCGGCGCCCGACGGCGGGTACTACGGTCAGTGCACGCGGTGGTACGACGCGCCGGGCGGCTACTCGATCGACCTGCGCGGACGACTTCTCGCGCTGTTCGACGCCGCCGAGCGGCACGGGGTCGTCATCATCCTCGCGAGTTGGGAGTACCAGCAGTCCCCCTCGTTCGCCGCGTCACCGCGATGGTTCGAGGCGATCGACGCCGTGCCGCTCGATCAGCGGTATCGCGTGCTCGCCGACGCGTGGGATCGGCTCCTCGGCTTCCTGACCGAGCACGGGCACCGCGACCGCGTCGCCCTCGTCGAACTCCACAACGAGGTCGACTTCTCGATTCTCCCGGCGCTCGCCGATGGGGGCATCCGCGAGGTGTCGCGGCTCGCCTCGCGGCATCCGGATCTGCTCGTGACCGCCAGCTACGGCAAGCCGCCGCACCTCGCGATGCACCGTCTGCCCGAGGGGCTCGGCGCGGCGCAGTTCCACGTATACAGCTACGGCGTGCTCGATGCGTTGCAGAAGCGCGTCGACATCCGCTCGGAGGGGAGCGCGGACTTCCCCAACGCCGAGCTGCGGGCGCTCCTGCGCGCCGACGCCCCGAGCGTCGAGGAGTACGGACGCGCGGCGGAGTGGAAGTATCGCGCGACCGTCATCACCGACCAGATGATCTACGGATACGACTGGGTCGACGCCGACGCGTGGGACACGTGGCTCCTCGAGCACTACGGCCCCTACCGCGAGGTGATGCGGCGCGAGATCGAGTCGCGCGTCATCGCGATCGCCGAGTGGGCGCGGGCGCACCGTGTGCCAGCGCTCGTGGGCGAGGGGTGGGTCGGATACACGCCGCTGCACGGCACGTTCGAAGAGAGCCCGGTCGGTCGCGCGCTCGCCGAGCACGGCATCGACACGGCCCTCGAGCGAGGCGTGTGGGGCGTCGTGCTCTGCTCGAACGCGGCTCCGCACCATCCGATGTGGCAGCTGCGCGACTGGCAGCGGGTGCAGAACGCCCGCATCCTCGCCGCCGCCCAGTAACCCCGGGCCGTGGGGCGGGATCCGTCGGTCCGGGGCGCGATCCGTCCGGCCGGGGCGCTGGCCGTCGCCGTGGGGCGCTGGGGCGCAGGTCACCTTTCCGGGGCGCGGAACACACGCCCCGCAGCGCTAGTACGCGCCCCGGGCGAGGCGCCTCGCCGTTCCGCGGCGCGATCCGTCCGTCCGGGGCGCGACGCGTCGCCGTGGGGCGCCGGCCGTCGCGCGGCCGGCGTTGGGGCGCACGTCGTCGTTTCGGGGCGCGGAACTCACGCCCCGGAGCTTCAGTACGCGCCCCGAGCGAGGCGCCTCGCCGCCTGGGGCGCGGTCCGTCCCCGGCCGGGGCGGGATGCGTCGCCGCGCGGGACCGACCGCGGCGTCATCGCGCGGGGCCGACCGCGGCGCGACCGGCGGCCGGGGCGCAGGCCATCGTTCCGGGGCGCGGAACTCACGCCCCGGAGCGTCAGCACGCGCCCCGGGCGAGGCGCCACGCCGTCCGGGGCGCGATCCGTCCGTCCGGGGCGGGATCCGTCGCCGCGGGGCGCCGACCGTCGCGCGACCGTGCTCCGGGGCGCACGTCGTCGTCCCGGGGCGCGGAACGCACGCCCCGCAGCGCCAGTACGCGCCCCGAGGGAGGCGCCACGCCGTCCGGGGCGCGATCCGTCCGTCCGGGGCGGGACTCGGCCGCTGCGGCGGGGCGGCGTCAGTCGCCGAGCGCCTCCGACACGACGGCGCGGGCCTCGGCCTGCACTTCGGCGAGGTGCTCCGGGCCGCGCAGCGACTCGGCGTAGAGCTTGTACACGTCCTCCGTGCCCGACGGGCGAGCCGCGAACCACGCGCTCTCCGTCTGCACCTTGAGACCGCCGATCGCCGCGCCGTTGCCGGGAGCGTGCGACAGCTTCGCCGTGATCGGCTCGCCCGCGAGCTCCGTCGCGGTCACGGCATCCGGTGACAGCTTCGCGAGCTGCGCCTTCTGGGCGGGGGATGCCGGTGCGTCGACGCGCTGATACGCCGACGAGCCGTACTCGGCCTCAAGCTCCGCGTAGCGCTGCGACGGGGTCTTGCCCGTCACGGCCAGGATCTCCGCGGCCAGAAGACACAGAAGGATGCCGTCCTTGTCGGTCGTCCACACCGAGCCGTCGAAGCGCAGGAACGATGCGCCGGCCGACTCCTCGCCGCCGAAGGCGATCGAGCCGTCGAGAAGACCCGGCACGAACCACTTGAATCCGACGGGGACTTCGTAGAGCCTGCGGCCGAGCGCTGCCGCGACCTTGTCGATGATCATCGACGACACGAGGGTCTTGCCGACGGCGGCATCCGCGGGCCAGCTCTCGCGGTGCGAGTACAGGTAGTCGATCGCGACCGCGAGGTAGTGGTTCGGGTTCATGAGGCCCGCATCGGGCGTCACGATGCCGTGCCGGTCGGCATCCGCATCGTTGCCTGTCAGGATGTCGTACTCGTCGCGGCGCGCGACGAGAGACGCCATGGCCGACGGAGATGAGGGATCCATCCGGATCTTCTCGTCCCAGTCGAGGGTCATGAACCTCCACGTCGGATCGACGTCGGGGTTGACGACCGTCAGGTCGAGACCGTAGACCTCGGCGATGAGCGCCCAGTACTCGACCGATGCGCCACCGAGCGGGTCGGCACCGATCCGCACGCCCGCCTTCGCGATCGCGTCGACGTCGATGATCGTGGCGAGGTCGCGGACGTACGCGTCGCGGAAGTCGTACTGGCCCAGTGCGTCGGCGTCGAGGTCGGCGAAGCGCGTGCGAGCGATGCCCTCGAGCCCTGACGCGATAAGTTCGTTCGCCCGGTCCGCGATCCAGCCCGTGGCATCCGTGTCGGCCGGACCGCCGTTCGGCGGGTTGTACTTGAAGCCGCCGTCTCGCGGAGGGTTGTGCGACGGAGTGACGACGATGCCGTCGGCGCGGCCCGGGTCGTCGAGCGCGCGGCCGCGGTTGTAGGCGAGGATCGCGTGCGAGAGAGCAGGGGTCGGAACCCACGAGTCGCGGCTGTCGATGCGCACGTCGATGCCGTTCGCGACGAGCACCTCGATGGCGCTCCGCTCGGCGGGGAGTGAAAGGCCGTGCGTGTCGCGGCCGAGGAACAGGGGCCCCTCGATGCCCTGAGCGCGACGGTAGTCGACGATCGCCTGCGTCGTGGCGAGGATGTGGTCCTCGTTGAAACTCGTCGACAGCGAGGAGCCGCGGTGGCCGCTCGTGCCGAACGCGACGCGCTGGGCGGGCACCGAGGCATCCGGCTTTCGGTCGTAGTAGGCAGCGATCAACTCGTCGATGTCGATGAGGTCGGATGCTTCGGCTGGCTGTCCTGCGCGAGTCATGCCCCTAGTCTGCCTCTCGCGCACCGTCGCGCGCACCCGCGCGTCACAATCGTCAGGGGATTCAGACGGCGAGCGGCTCCGCACCGTCAGGAGCACCGTGTGCGACGAAGGCCTCGAGAGTGGCGCGCAGCGCGGGGGAGTCAGCCTGCGTGCGGCGATGCACGGCGAGCACGTCGCGGGTCGAGGCCGGGTCGACCGTGGGGATCGCCACGAGTTCGGGACCGAGATCCCCGCGCCCGAGCCGCGGGACGAGCGCGATGGCGAGACCCGCGCGCGCCAGTTCGAGGTGATTGGCGAACTCCATCGACTCGTGCACGATGCGGGGCGCGTTCGGCACGCCGTCGAAGAGGCGACGCAGCCACTGGCGGCAGATCGTGGCGTCGAAGGTCGCCACCCATCTCTCCTCGGCCAGCTCCTGGGGGTGGAGCACGGCGCGATCCGCGAGCGGATGATCGCGATGCAGGATCACGTCGGCGACATCGGTGAACAGCGGAGTGGCCACGAGGTGGTCTGGCATGGCCAACGCGACGCCGCCCCACCGGTGCACGATCCCGAGGTCGCGCTGTCCCGAGGCCACGAGCGCGATCGACTCCCACGGCTCGCTCTCGCGCAGTGGCACGCGAAGATCGGGATGCCGGTCGCCGAGACCCGCGAGCACGGGGACGACGAGTCCGCGCACGACGGTCGAGAAGGCCGCCAAACGGATCTCACCCGTGACACGCTCGGGCTCGAGTGCCGTGGCGTGGAGGTCGGCCCGCAGCCGTTCGAGGTCGGCGAGGATCGGCGTCGACGCGACGACGAGCCGCGTCCCGGCATCCGTCAGCACCACGCCTCTTCCCGCGCGTTCGACGAGCGCGACTCCCGTCTCGCGCTCCAGCCGCTTGACCTGCTGCGAGATCGCGGAAGGCGTGAACCCCAGGTGCCCTGCGGCCGCGACGACGCTCCCCTGCGTTGCCACGGCGCGGAGGGCGACGACGGCTTCGAGATCAATCATGAAGGAATGCTACCGATTTTGAAGTAAATAGCATCGCTTGTTCTTCATCCGATGAACCGCTGGTATGGAGACGTGACCCGCCGTGACATGATTCTCGCCGCCTTCGTCGCGACCCTCTGGGGCGTCAACTTCGTCGTGATCGACTGGGGGATGTCCGGCATCCCACCGCTGCTGTTCGTTGCGATCCGCTTCGTGCTCGTCGCCGCGCTCGTGGTCGTCGTGCCTCGCCCCGCGGCGTCGTGGCGCACGATCGTGGGCGTCGGGCTGTTCATGAGCCTCGGGCAGTTCGGCCTGCTCTACACCTCGATGGCTCTCGGGCTCCAGCCCGGACTCGCCGCGCTCCTGCTGCAGGCGCAGGCCGTCTTCACGGTCGTGATCGCCGCGGGTGTTCTGCGCGAGCGGCCGACCACGGCGCAGCTGGTCGGCGTCGTCATCGCGACGGCGGGCCTCGGCATCGTCGCAGCCGGACGCGGAGGGGACGCTCCGGTCCTCGCCGTCTGCCTCGCCCTGGCCGCCGCCCTCTCGTGGGCCGTCGGCAACGTCATCTCGCGGCGAGCGGGCACGGTGAGCGGTCGTGGTCCCCTCGGGGCGCTGTCCCTCACGGTCTGGTCCGCCCTCGTCGTGCCCGTGCCCGCTCTGGCGCTCGCCGTCGTCGTCGACGGACCCGAGGCCATCGCGACCGGCCTGGCGGCTTTCGGCTGGCGACCGCTGCTCTCGACGCTCTACACCGCCGTCCTGTGCACGGTGGTCGGATACGCCATCTTCAACGGCCTCCTGGCTCGCAACCGGTCGGCGGCCGTCGTGCCCTGGGTGCTGTTGGCGCCGGTGGTCGCGATGATCTCGGCCGCCCTCCTGCTGGGCCAGATCCCCACGCCGGCCGAGGCCATCGGCGGGGTGATCCTCGTCGTCGGCGTCCTCGTCACGAGTGTGCGGCGGCGCGGGCGTTCAGAATTCAGTCTGCGCGTCAGCCGGAGTGCCTCCCGGTCGCGCGTCTCGGCGCCTGTCGCCGAGACAGCCCGCGCTGCAGACTGAATTCTGAACGCGCGGCGGCCAGGTGTGCCGTAGCTCCGCCTCGCTGGGGGCGTGAGCCGCACGGGCGGCCGGATCCCCGAGGGCGTGCCCCCGGGTCAGGCGGAGTTGTGACACGCGGCCCCGACCGACCTCGCGCCGTTAGGCTGAAGCGCGTGACTGCCGACGCCGGACTTCGCACCTACAGCTTCCTGGGACCCGCCGGGACGTTCACCGAGGCGGCGCTCGCGCAGGTCCCGGAAGCCCGCGGCCAGCGCTGGCGCCCCGTGCGGAACGTGGGCGAGGCGCTCGCCGACGTCGTCGACGGACGGTCGGATGCCGCGATGATCGCCATCGAGAACTCGGTCGACGGCGGGGTCTCGACGGCGCAGGACGCCCTCGCGACCGTCCCGGGCCTGCGGATCGTGGGCGAGTACCTCGTGCCGGTCGAGTTCGTCCTCGTCGGCCGCCGTGGCTCGACGCTCGCCGACGTCTCGCTCATCTCGGCTCACCCCGTCGCCTACGCGCAGTGCCTCCAGTGGCTGACCGCGACGCTCCCCGCCCACGCCCACATCCCCGCGGCGAGCAATGTCGCGAGTGCCGTGGGTCTCATCGACGGGTCGAGCGATGCGGATGCCGCGATCGCCCCTCCCGGCATCCTCGAGCACCACGACGTCGAGCTCCTGGCATCCGGCATCGGTGACAACGCGAAGGCGATGACGCGCTTCTTCCTCGTGAGCCGCACGGTCGCCCCGCCGCCGCCGACGGGTGCCGACAAGACGTCCCTCATCGTCGAGCTCCCCGACGACCACCCCGGTGCTCTGCTCGAGATGCTCGAGCAGTTCGCGACGCGCGGCATCAACCTGTCGCTCCTCGCCTCTCGTCCGATCGGCGACGAGATCGGGCGCTACCGCTTCGTCATCGACGCCGACGGTCACATCCAGGACGAGCGGATGGCCGATGCCCTCCTCGGCCTTCGCCGGTTCAGCCCCCGGGTGACGTTCCTCGGGTCCTACCCCCGCGCCGACCGTCAGGTCGTGCACTACCCCGACCGCTACTCCGACGACGTGTTCGTCGAGGCGCGCGACTGGCTGCGCGGCATCCTGAGCGGGGAGCCCGGCGTATGAGCGTCTTCGATCCGGCCGATGCGCGGCACCAGCACGCGCTCGAGCTGCTCCGCACGCGCGAGATCGGCTGGCTCGGGACGAACGGGCGCAACGGCTACCCGCACGCCGTGCCTGTGTGGTTCCTGTGGCACGACGACGCGATCCTGACGTTCAGTCAGCCGCACGCGGCGAAGGCGCGCAACCTCGCGGAGGATTCGCGTGCGATGTTCCAGCTCGAGACCGCCGACGACGGGGAGGACTGGCTGCTCCTGCAGGGCGTCGTCGAGTTCTCCGAGGAGCCGACCGAGGCCTGGATGGACCGCGTGGGAGAGCCCTACCTCGCGAAGTACCGAGCGGGACTCGATGCGCTCGGCTGGTCGCTCCCGCGCATGACGGGCGACTTCTCGCTCGCGCTGATCTTCCGCCCGAACCGTCTCATCCTCGGGTAGCGGCTGCCAGCAGCTCGAGCGTCTGGCGCCGTCCGGTCGCGGCATCCAACGGCTCGGCGTCGAACGATCCCGCGACGGGCGAGATCATGATTTCGTCGACGCCGTGGCGCGCCGCGAACTCGGTGAGCTCGGCCGCGACCGATGCGCCCGTGCCGACGAACCACGTCGCGCGGGTGGTCTGCATGACGGATGCCGCGAGCCCATCGAAGTCGTCTGCCCCGGCGATCGACTGCTCGACCGACTCGAGGGGAGTGAGCGGCATGTTGCTCCGCAGCCGCGCCATCATCCGCAACTGCGGGAGTGCGCGCTGCTCAGCTTCCTCGGCGGTCTCGGCGGCGATGACGTTCGCCGTGACGAACGTACGGGGGGCGTCGAGTGTCGCGGACGGCTGGAACTGCGTGCGGTACAGCTGGAGGGCGCGCTCGAGCCCGGCGCCGGAGAAGTGGTTCGCGAAGACGTAGGGGAGTCCGAGGGATGCCGCGAGCTGAGCCGAGTAGTCGCTCGACCCGAGGAGCCACACCTCGGGGGTCGTCGTGGCGGCGGGCGTCGCGCGCACGTCGTACGTGCCGCCCGACGTGAAGCGGATGGACGCCCCGTCGGGGGCGACGAGCCGCAGGATGTCGTTGATGTGCTCGGGGAAGCGCTCGACGTCGCTCGTCGTGCCCGACATCCGCAGGAGCTGCGTGATGACGGGGTCGCTTCCCGGCGCGCGGCCGAGCCCGAGGTCGATGCGTCCCGGCGCGATCGCTTCGAGCGCAGCAAACTGCTCCGCGACGACGAGGGGCGAGTGGTTCGGGAGCATGACGCCGCCCGATCCGACACGGATACGGCTCGTCCGTGAGGCTGCGGCCGCGATGAGGACGGGCGGCGTCGTCGAGGCGACGGCGGGCATGTTGTGGTGCTCGGCGAACCAGTACCGCCGGTAGCCGAGGTCGTCGGCGAGGGAGACGAGGTCGAGGGATGCCGCGATGGCTTGCGCGGAGCTCTGCCCGGCGCGCACGCCGACGAGGTCGAGGACGGACAGGGCGGGAGCGGGCGTAGCAGGCATCGGCGGAGACAACCGCGGGGACGCCGCGCGCATTCCATGCCGCCTGCCTCGCGAGACGAGTGGGCCCCGCGGCGTTGCAGCCGCGGGGCCCGTGTCTGTTCGGGTCAGACTGTCAGCGGAGCGTGAACTCCATCGTCGTGGTGTTCCCGGCGACGTCGTAGACGACGAGGCTGTTGGCGCCGGCCTTGGCTCCGAACACGCCAGGCTTGACGAAATTCACGTCGGACCAGGCATTGTTCGACAGATCCTTCACGACACCGTTGAGCACGACCTTGTCGATCTTGCCCGCGTCGTAGAGCTTGAAGCTCACGAGCGAGTAGCCGCCGTTCGATCCAACCGTCTCATTCGCGCCCGTCTTGACGGTGACGGTCGGCTTCGTGGCGTCGACGGTCACGTCGAACGTCTTCGTCGCGGAGATGTTCCCCGACGTGTCCTGTGCGTTGTACCGCACGGTGTATGCGCCGTCCGGGAGCGTGACGTTCGCGGTGTGCGACGCCGACACGGCACCGCCGGCCGCCGATTGCGTGCTCTTGACGAGCGTCGTGCCGCGGTAGACGTTCGCGACGATCCGCGTGAGCCCCTTGTTGTCGGTCGCGTCGACCGTGAGGGTGAGCGTCGGGAAGGGGCCGGCCGTCGTCGGCGAGACGAGCGTCGCCGTCGGACGGATCGTGTCCTCCACGAGCCCCGACGACCGGAAGTTGTCGGAGTGCATGCGGAACGAGTCGCGGAGGTGCGGCATCCAGCATGCGTCGTTGTGCCGGCCCTCCGGCTCGACGAGCCACGTGTGCGGAACCCCCTTCGTCGTGAGAGTCGCGCTCATCGAGCGTGCCGCGTTGTCGAAGCGATACTCGTCGAACTCGCACGCGTCGAAGTAGAAGTCGTACGCCGACAGCTGCTCCGTCGTCATGCCCGCGACCTGAGCGAGCGGCGTCGGAAGTCCCGCCGACGAGAAGCTGAGCGCGCCGATGTGGGATGCCAGTGAGGAGAACTTGTCGGGGTTGGACAGTCCGATCGAGTAGGCGCCGAAGCCTCCCATCGACACGCCGCTGAGTCCACGGAACTCGCGCGTCGGGAGTGTGCGGTACTCGGCGTCGACGAGCGGCATCATCTCCGTGAGGAACATGCTCCGCCACGGGACGCCGTTGGGCTGGTCGGCGTACCAGAGCGACTCGCCGTCGGGCATGATGACGATCGACTCCGCCAGGCCTTCGGCCCAGAGCCCGTCGAGGACGTCGTCGATGTCGCGCGGCTCCCACTCGCGGCTCCCGCCGTTGATCCCGTGGAAGAGGTACACGACGGGGTAGGAGCGGTTCGGCTCTTCGAGGTACGACGGCGGGAGGTAGGTGACGAACTCGCGCGGGGATCCCTCGAGCGTCGAGTCGACCGTCTCGCGGAAGAAGCGCGACGCGTTTCCCGTCTCGGTGAGCGTCGAGCTCGAGAACCGCAGGAACTGCTGCGCGGCCGGCTGGAAGGTGTACGGCTGGCCGTCTCGCGTGCCGGTGATCGTGCGGTTGGTGTCGACGATCAGGCTGCCGTCGGCCCCCTGCACGACTTCGACTTCGCCGTCGGTGAGGGTCAGCGTGCCCGACTCCGCGAGCCACGACCGCAGCTCGCGTTCGCGGCGCTCCTTCGAACGACCGTCGTGGAAGTAGTCCTTGTCGAGGGTCGCGAGGTACGCGCGGATGTTCCCCGAGGCGAGGGCGGCACGCTGGGCCGCGAGGAAGGCGTTCACGGCTGCCGTCTGCTCGGCCGATGCGAGCGGCCCCGAGATGCCGTAGACGTTCTCGCGCACGGCATCCTTCGAGAAGATCCCGACGGGTCCCTCGTACCAGCCGCCGCCCCCGTTCATGTCGTAGAGCCGCACGGCGAGCGTGTTCTCGCCCCCGAAGTTCGGTGCGTCGGCGGGAACAGGATACAGACGCTTCTCGAACCACTGGCTGCTCGCGGCGGGTGGCATCGTGCCGGACCCGCCGATGCGTACGCCGTTGAGGAAGGCCTCGTCGATGTCGTCGAGGAAACCGAGCGAGGCCACGAGGTTGGTGCCCTGAGCCTCTGCGGGGAGTGTGAAGTCGAGGCGGTACCAGGCGAAGCCGTCGTAGCTCGCAAACGGCGATCCGTCACCGGGCACCTGGATGTCGGACCAGGCCGAGTCGTCGAACGAGGGCGAGGCGTACGACGGGTCGTCGCCCTTCGTGAACTTCCACGTGCCTTCGAGGTCGATGGAGACCGTCGCGGGTGGGGCGCTCTGGGCGAGCGCCGGCGGGGCGATGAGGACGGATGCCGCGACCAGTGCGGCGATCCCTCCGGCGAGTGCGGCGCGATGCCGTCGGGGGGTGCGGGTATCCACAAGCTCCTGCTTCATTGTCGGGAGAACGCGCGGCGACATCGCCACACGGCGGAACACGGAGTGTTCACGTTCACAGAAGCGCATAAAGCACGCTGTGAACGTGAACAGGTTGGCACTCTCGCACTCTGGTGTCAACGCGGCAGATCGATCCGCCGCTTCCGACGGCCGAGTCGCCCGTCGCTCTCGCGGTCGGCGTCAGGCGGATTCGCGCCAGACGACGGGGCACGCGAGCACGCGGCTGTGCGCGTCGGGCTCTTCGCCGCGGATCTGGCGCAGCACCGACTCGGCGGCAGCGCGGCCCAGCTCGCCGGCCGGCTGGTGCACCGTCGAGAGGGGAGGGTCGCAGCGGAGCGCCCACGAGCTGTCGTCGAAGCCGACGATCCCGACGTCCTCCGGAATGCGGCGCCCTGCCGACTGCAGGACGTCCATCGCGCCGGCGGCGACGGCGTCGCTCGAGGCGAAGACGCCGTCGATGTCAGGGCAGCGCGCGAGGAGCGCCCGCATGCCGTCCTGCCCGTCGGAGAACGAGTAGAGCGGCACGCGCTCGACGAGCTGCGGGTCGAACCGGTTGCCGAGGGCGTCGACGAACCCGGCGAGGCGGTCCGACCCCGAGTCGCGGTCCAGGGCCGCGGCGATCATCCCGATCTTCGACCGCCCCGTTCCGGCGAGTCGCGTCGTGATCTCGCGTGCCGCAGCGCGGTTGTCGATCGCAACGTAGGCCGCGTCGCCGATGTCGCGCGGGTGCCCGACGAACGCGGCGGGGAGCTGCAGCTGCGAAACGGCCCGCGTGATCGGGTCGCCGACGCGCGCCGAGACGACGATGACGCCGTCGATGAGCCCCGCCCCGAGGAACTTCGAGAGGCGCTCGATGTCGCGCGGACTGTCGGCGATGAGCGAGGCCATCTGGTAGTCCGCGTCGGAGAGCGCCGAGTTCGCGCCGAGGAGGATCGAGGCGATGTTCGGGTCCTCGACGAACAGCGAGTGCGGCTCGTGGATGATGAGGCCGATGGCCTGCGAACTCTGCACGACCAGGCTCCGCGCGGCGCGATTGGGGACGAATCCGACCTTCTCGATGGCGGCGTCGATGGCGGCTCGCGCCTCATCGGAGACGTACGGCTGACCGTTGAGAACTCGGCTGACGGTACCCCGGGAGACCCCTGCCTCGAGGGCGACGTCCTTCACTGTCGCTCGGCGTCGTCGTCCGTTCGTTTCCACGGCACCCATCGTATGTGCACGAACACAATCCGGTAACGGTGTGTTGACAGTGGTCTGGAGTGTGCTTACTCTGTTCACGTTCACAGAACCTCAGCGCAGAGGAATCGCGCTCGGGACTGTGCACGTTCACAGAACCGAGGAGAAGATGACGGCCCCCGCCCGAGCATTCGAACACGACGGCATCGCGTTCGGCTGCGACTACAACCCCGAGCAGTGGACCCCCGAGATCTGGGACGAGGACATCGCCCTCATGACCGAGGCGAAGGTCGACCTCGTCGCGATCAATATCTTCGGGTGGTCGCACATCGAGCCGCGCCCGGGCGAGTACGACTTCGACCGGCTGGACGACGTCATCGGCCGCCTCCACGCCGCCGGCATCCGGGTGAACCTCGGCACCGGCACGGCATCCCCTCCGGCGTGGCTCACCCGGCGACATCCCGAGATCCTCCCCATGGTCGTCGACGGCACGCGACGCTACCCCGGCGGGCGCCAGGCCTTCTGCCCCAGCTCCCGCATCTTCCGCGACGCCGCGCTGCAGCTCGTCGAGCAGGTCGCGCGGCGCTACGGCGACCACCCGGCGGTCGAGCTGTGGCACATCTCGAATGAACTCGGATGCCACAACGCGCTCTGCTACTGCGACGAGAGCGCGGCGGCGTTCCGCGTGTGGCTGCGCGAGCGCTACTCCGACATCGACGCGCTCAACGCCGCGTGGGGCACCGCCTTCTGGAGCCAGACGTACCGCGAGTGGGACGAGATCCTGCCGCCGCTCGCGACCCTCTCGCTCGGCAACCCGGGCCATATGCTCGACTTCCACCGGTTCAGCTCCGACCAGCTCCTCGACTACTACCGCGCCGAGGCCGACGTCATCCGTCCCCTGAGCGACCGGCCCCTCACGACGAACTTCATGGTCACGGCTCACATCGAGAATCTCGACTACTGGTCGTGGGCGCCCGACATGGACATCGTCGCGAACGACCACTACCTCGACAATCGTCTCGCCGACCCGACGTCCGAGCTCGCCTTCGCCGCCGACCTGTCGCGCGGACTCGGCGGCGGCGCGCCCTGGATCCTCATGGAGCACTCCACGGGCGCCGTCAACTGGCAGCCGCTCAACGTGCCCAAGGCCCCCGGCCAGATCCTCCGGAATTCGCTCACCCACGTCGCCCGCGGCGCCGACGGCGTGTGCTTCTTCCAATGGCGCGCGTCGGTCCAAGGAGCGGAGAAGTTCCACTCCGCGATGCTCCCGCACGCCGGCACCGACTCCGCCGTGTGGCGCGAGGTCGTCGAGCTCGGCGGCATCGTCGAGCGGATCTCCGAGATCGCGGGATCGCGTGTGGATGCCGATGTCGCCCTCGTCTTCTCGTGGGAGGCGTGGTGGGCGACGCAGTCGCTATCGCGCCCCAGCCAGTTCGTCGGATACCTCGACCAGGTGCACGCCTGCTACGCCGCCGCTCACGCGCTCGGACTGACGGTCGACGTCGTCCGGCCCGGCGCCGACCTGTCCGGCTACGCGCTCGTGCTCGTGCCCGGCCTTCACCTCGTCCGCGCGGAAGAGGCCGCCGTGATCGCCGACCGCGTCGCGGACGGAGCCACGGCGCTCGTGACGTTCTTCAGCGGAACCGTCGACGCCGAGGACCGCGTCTGGACGGGGGGTTACACGGGTCCGTTCCGCGACCTCCTCGGCGTCCAGATCGAGGAGTTCGCCCCCGTCGCCGCCGGACAGACTGTCACCCTCGACGACGGCAGCCGTGCGTCGCTCTGGTCGGAGCGCGGACACGCGACGACGGCCGAGGTCGTGGCATCCTTCGCCGACGGCCCCTCCGCCGGATCTCCCGCCGTCACCCGCAACGCCCACGGACACGGTGCCGCCTGGTACCTCTCGACGCAGCTCGAGCCGTCGGCCTACCGCGACCTCATCGCACGTCTCGCGAGCGAAGCGGGCGTGACATCGCCCGTCGCGATCCACGACGGCGAGGTCTCCGCCCTCGAGCTCGTGCGCCGCCGAGGCGCCGAGGCGTCGTATCTCTTCGCCATCAATCACGGGACCGCCTCAGCGACCCTCGGCGCGACGGGTGACGAGCTCGTCACGGGTGTCGCCGTGCACGGGTCGCTCGAGGTTCCCGCCGGATCCGTACGGATCGTCAGAGAGGAGGCGGCCGCATGACCGCCACAGAAGTACTCGTCACGCGGGGGCGCCGAAGCCCTGCGCGCGCCGAGCGCGCCCCGAAGCGGAAGACGCCCCACAAGGGCGCCATCGCGATCTTCGCGGGCCCGTTCGGCATCCTGTTCCTGCTCTTCTACCTGATCCCGATCGGCTACGCCGTCTGGCAGTCGCTGCTCGTCGTGGAGCGCGACGGCACCTACGGCGCACCCCAGGAGGTGTTCGGCGGACTCACGCAGTACCTGCTGGTCTTCCAGAACGCCCCCTTCTGGGAGTCGGTCGGCCGCGTGCTCCTGTTCGGCGTCGTGCAGGTGCCCGTCATGCTGGGCCTCGCGCTCATCTTCGCGCTCCTGCTCGACTCGCCCGCGCTCAAGGGCAAGAAGTTCTTCCGCCTCGCGTTCTTCGCGCCCTACGCCGTGCCCGGCGTCATCGCCGCGATCATGTGGGGCTTCCTCTACTCGCCGAACCTGTCGCCGTTCACCGACGTCACACGCTCGATCGACTTCCTGTCGCCCGAACTCGTGCTGTGGTCGATCGCGAACGTCGTGACGTGGGTGTTCGTCGGGTACAACATGCTCATCATCTACTCGGCGCTCCTCGCGATCCCGTCGGAGGTGTATGAGGCAGCGCGACTGGACGGAGCCGGACAGATCCGGATCGCGTGGTCGATCAAGATCCCCATGGTCGCCCCGGCGATCGTCCTCACCGCCGTCTTCTCGATCATCGGGACGCTGCAGCTCCTCGCCGAGCCCCAGGTGTTCCGCTCGTTCAGCGCCGCCGTCTCGTCGACGTACACGCCCAACATGACGATCTACGCGACGAACGCGATCCCCAACACGCATCTCGCCGCCGCGTTCTCGGTCGTGCTGGCGCTCGCGACGTTCGCGCTCTCCTTCACGTTCCTCAAGGCCACCCAACGGAAGGCGACCCAATGAGCCTCCTGACCCGCACCGCCGGAGCGACACCCGACGACTTCGCACCGACGCGCCGGCGGGGCCCCCGCGAGAGCATGCTGTCGCGCGGTGCTTCCCTCCTCGTCATGGGCGTCTTCACGCTCTACTTCCTCGTCCCGATCTGGTGGCTCTTCATCGCGTCGACGAAGGACCGCGGCGATCTCCTCACGACGCCCGCCCTGTGGTTCGCGGACTGGAACTTCTTCCAGAACGTCGGCGACCTCATCACCTACAACGACGGGATCTACCTGCGCTGGCTGCTCAACAGCCTCGGCTACGCGGGGATCGGCGCGCTGCTCGCGACGATCGTTGCGGGGATGTGCGGCTACGCCCTCGCGAAGTACCGGTTCCGCGGCCGTGAGACGTTCTTCAACATCGTCCTCGGCGGAGTGCTCGTGCCGGCGACGGCCCTCGCCCTCCCGCTCTTCCTCCTCTTCAGCCAGGTCAACCTGACCAACACGTTCTGGGCCGTGCTCCTGCCGAGCATCGTGAGCCCCTTCGGCGTCTACCTCAGCCGCATCTACGCCGCGTCGTCGGTCCCCGACGAACTCATCGAAGCGGGACGGATCGACGGGGCCGGCGAAGTCCGCACGTTCTTCACGGTGTCCGTGCGTCTCATGACGCCCGCCCTCGTGACGGTCTTCCTCTTCCAGTTCGTCACCATCTGGAACAACTTCTTCCTGCCGCTCATCATGCTGCGCAGCCAGGAGCTGTTCCCCGTCACGTTCGGCCTCTACGGCTGGAACACGCAGCTCAACCAGATCCCCGAGCTGCGCACGTACGTGCTCGTCGGGTCGTTCCTCTCGATCGTCCCGCTCATCATCGCGTTCCTGCTCCTGCAGCGCTTCTGGCGCAACGGACTGGGAACCGGCTCCGTGAAATGACCGCCGCCCGGCCCCCGCTGGACAGCACTCCCGAAAACACCCACCCCACCAAGTAAGGAACATCATGCAGCAGACCAAGAGAGCAGTCGCCACGGGCGTCGCACTGCTCACCGCGCTCGCACTCGCCGGCTGCGCCGCCGGCGGCTCCGGAACCGACGGCGGAGGGGATGCTGCCGCGTGCGCTCCCGCCGACGGTGACGTCACCCTCGAGTTCACCTCGTGGATCCCCGGCATCGAAGACGTTGTCGCCACCTGGAACGAACAGAACCCCGACATTCAGGTCGAGGTGCAGACGGGCCCGAACGGCAACTCCGGCACGTACGCCAACTTCTTCAGCCAGCTCGAGGCCGGGAACGCCCCCGACCTCGGCCAGATCGAGTACGACGCGCTGTCGAGCTTCCGCGTGCAGGACGGCCTCGAGAACCTCGCCGCGTGCGAGGACATCGTCGCCGCTGAGGCCGACTTCATCCCGTGGACATGGGGCCAGGTCACGCTCGGCTCGTCCGACGGCGTCTACGGCGTGCCGCAGGACTCCGGTCCCATGGCGCTCTTCTACCGCGCCGACCTGTTCGAGCAGAACGGCATCGAGGTGCCGACGACGTGGGAAGAGTACAAGGAAGCAGCTGTCAAGGTCCGCGAGGCCGGTGGCTACATCACCAACTTCTCCACCGCCGACATCAACCAGTTCGCGGGCTTCGTCTGGCAGGCGGGCGGCGACTGGTTCACGAACGACGGAGACGCCTGGACGGTCGACCTGACCGGCGAGCAGTCCACGACGGTCGCGGACTACTGGCAGGAGCTCCTCGACGAGGACCTCGTCGCGACGTACCCCGCGTGGACCGAGGAATGGAACAACGCCTACAACTCGGGCGAGGTCTGGTCGTGGAACTCCGCCGTCTGGGGTGCCAACTCGATCGCGAGCGGCGCTCCCGACACGGCAGGCAACTGGGCCGTCGCACCGTCGCCCCAGTGGGCAGCCGGTGAGCAGAGCTCGGGCAACTGGGGCGGTTCGTCGGTCGCCGTCTTCAAGGGCTCCGAGCACGTCTACGAAGCGGCTAAGTTCGCACTGTGGCTCAACACGTCGGACGAGGCGCTCACGGCCCTCAACGAGTCGGCCAACATCTACCCCGCGACGACGGCCGGACTCTCCCTGCCTTCGCTGCAGGAGGGTGTCGAGTTCTACGGCGGGCAGAAGATCTACGACGTCTTCGCCGAGGCGGCCGAGCAGGTCAACCCCGACTTCGTGTGGGGTCCGACCATGACGCAGACCTACGCCGATGTGTCCGACGGCTTCCAGTCGGCCGTGACCGGTCAGGGAACGCTGCTCGAGGCGCTCGAATCGGCTCAGGCGTCGACGATCTCGACGCTCGAAGCACAGTCGATCCCCGTCGCGGAGTAACCACCGAATGATCCACCACCTCCGCGCCGCGGGAGTCAGCCTCGTGCTCGACTCCCGCGGCGCGGGCGTGCCCGTCATCGTCCACTGGGGCGCCGACCTCGGTGCCCTCGACGATGCGGACCTCGCCGCGCTCGCCGATTCTTCCGTTCCCGCCGTCGGTCCGAGCTCCGTCGACGTTCCGCTCCGGCTGAGCCTCCTCCCCGCGCTCGCCGAGGGATGGTCCGGCCAGCCGGCCGTGGCTCTCGCGGGGGCACCGGGCCGCGGCATCCCTCGACAGATCACGACCGTGCGCGAGGGTGACGTCCTCACGATCACGAGCGCGTGGGCGGATGCCGCGATCACGACGCGCGTCGCCCTGACACCGCACGGCGTGCTCCTCGCCTCGCACGACATCCGCAACGACGGTCCCGACGTCATTCGCGTGACGGATGCCGACGTCGCGCTCCCCGTCCCGGACCGCGCGCGCGACGTGCTCGACTTCTCGGGCCGCTGGGCGCTCGAGCGCGAGCCGCAGCGCGTCGTGCCGGGTCACGGCGCGTGGGTGCGCGAGACGCGTCACGGGCGCGGCGGCCACGACGATCCGTTCCTCATGATGGCCGGCACATCCGGATTCGGTTTCGGATCCGGCGAGGTCTGGGCGACGCACGTCGCGTGGAGCGGCGACCGACGCCAGTGGTTCGAGCGCACGGAGCTCGGCCCCACGGTGCTCGGCGCCGGTGCGCGCACGGGTGTCGTCGAACTCGCACCGGGCGAGACTTGCTCTTCCGCCGTCGTCGTCGCCGTGTGGTCGGGGGAGGGGATCGACGGGCTCTCCGACCGGCTGCATCCCTGGATCCGGTCGTGGTCGACGATCGCGACGCCGCGTCCGCTGACCCTGAACACGTGGGAAGCGGTCTACTTCGACCACTCTCTCGAACGGATCGCCCCGCTCGTCGATCGGGCCGTCGAGGTCGGTGTCGAGCGTTTCGTGCTCGACGACGGCTGGTTCCGCGGTCGCGCCGACGACCGCCGCGCGCTCGGGGACTGGGAAGTCGACGCCGCGAAGTGGCCCGAGGGCCTCGATCCCCTCATCCGCCGCGTCAACGACGGCGGCATGCAGTTCGGCCTGTGGGTCGAGCCCGAGATGGTGAGCGCCGACTCGGATCTCGCGCGCGCGCATCCCGAGTGGGTGCTGACGGATGCCGTGACCCCGACGTGGCGCTGGCAGCACGTGCTCGACCTCGCGAATCCCGCCGTCACCGACTACCTCTTCGAGCGACTCGACGCCCTCTTGAGCGCGCACGCGATTTCGTACCTGAAGTGGGATCACAACCGCGACGTCCTCATCGACGGCGGTCGCGGACAGGTCGACGGGCTCTACCGGCTGCTCGACCGCCTGCGCGCCGCTCATCCCCGCGTCGAGATCGAGTCGTGCGCCTCGGGCGGAGGTCGCATCGACCTCGAGATGCTGCGGCGCGTCGACCGCGTGTGGCCGAGCGACTCGAACGACCCGCTCGTCCGCCAGGTGATCCAGCGGTGGACGGGTGTCCTCGTCCCGCCCGAGTACCTCGGATCGCACGTCGGCGACGCCCGCGCACACACGACGGGCCGCGTCTCGACACTGAGCTTCCGGCTCGCGACGGCACTCTACGGCCACGCGGGCATCGAGTCCGACATCACGGCGGTGTCCGACGCCGACCGCGCCGCTCTCACCCGATGGACGGCCCTGTACCGGTCGAAGCGCGCCCTCCTGCACTCCGGCCGGGTCGTGCGCGTCGACAGCGCCGACGATGCCATCGTCGTGCACGGCGTCGTCGCCGAGGACCGTTCGGAGGCGCTGTTCTCCTACGCCGTCGTCGGGTCGACGGATGCCGCGATCCCCGCACCCTTCCGCCCCGCCGGGCTCGATCCGGCCCTGCGCTACCGCGTCGAGCCGCTCGACCTCGGCGCGCCGTGGGAGGCCTTGCAGGACGCCCCGCCGCCCTGGATCGCGGATGGCGTCGAGCTCACCGGTGCGGTGCTCATGCGTGTCGGGCTCCCCATGCCGCTGCTGCTTCCCGGCAACGCCATCGTGGTGTCGCTCACGGAGGCGCCGCAGTAGCTCGCGTGCGGTGGGCCTACGCGCGCAGGGAGTCGTACGTCGCGAGCGGCACGATGCCCGAGGCCGCTGCAGCGATCGTCGGGTCGCCGGCGACGAGGGCATCGGCCTGAAGGGAAGCGACGGCGAGGTACTCGGCCGACGACGTGTCGTCCCAGTCGAGCTGTCGGGCGATCTTCCACGCGGTCGCTCGCGAGACGCGATCGCCGAGCAGCCGGATCTTGAGTCCCGCGAGCCCGTCCAGCTGGGCACGTGCGGAAGCCTCGTCGAGCGTTCCCGCGCGCACCTCGCGGTAGAGCATCGAGAGAACGTGGCTGCGGAGAATCGCCGGACCGACCAGGCGGTGCCGTGCCCCGATCCCCGGATCGTCGCGAACGATGCGGAGCGCCGTGATCGCGTCGATCGCGAAGCGCCGTGTCTCGAGATTCGTCACCCGCTCACGGTAGCCCCAGGCGGGCGACCGTCCTAGGACCTCGGCGCCCGCTTGACCTCCTCGTATGCGTCGAGGGCGGCCTTCCGAGTCTCGCCGAGGTCGACGATGGGCTCCGTCGGGGCGTCCGCCGCCCACTGCGAGATGTAGTGGCTCTTCGGGTCGAACTTCTTCGCCTGGAGCTCGGGGTTGAAGATCCGGAAGTACGGCGCCGCATCCGCCCCCGACCCCGCGACCCACTGCCAGTTGAACGGGTTGCTCGCGGCATCCGCGTCGACCAGCGTGTCCCAGAACCACTCCTCGCCTCGGTGCCAGTCGATCATCAGGTTCTTGATGAGGAAGGATGCCGTCACCATGCGGACGCGATTGTGCATGAAGCCCGTATGCCAGAGTTCGCGCATGCCCGCATCGACGAGTCGGATGCCCGTCTCGCCCTTCTGCCACGCCTCGAGGCGCGAGGGCTTGAGACGGGGCCACGGGAAAGCGTCGAACTCGGGCCGAAGGTTCTTCGAAGCGAGTTCGGGGAAGCGATAGAGGGTGTGCCACGCGAACTCGCGCCAGCCCACCTCCGAGAGGAATCCGCCGGAGTGGCCCGCCTCGACGGCCTCGTGCCACACGGTGTAGGGGCTGAGCTCGCCCCACCGCAGGCGCGGCGACAGCATCGACGTCGCCCCGGCCGACGGTTCGTCGCGGGCCCGGTCGTACGATCCGAGGTCCTCGTCGAGGAAGGTGCGAAGGCGGCGCCGCGCGGCGGGCTCCCCGGGCTCCCACGTCTCGCGGAGACCGCCCGCCCAGTCCGGCTTCGTGGGCAGCAGGCCCCAGTCGTCGAGGTCATCGGATGCCAGCGGCTGCGGCATCCCTTCGATCTCCCTCGGCTCGGAAAGTGGCTGGCGCGGGGCGGGGAGTGCGCGGCAGGCTCGCCAGAAGGGTGTGAAGACCGAGAACGGGGTGCCCGCGCCGGTCGTGACGGTCCACGGCTCGAACAGGAGCGAGCCGGCGAAGGATGCGACCTCGATGCCGTCGCCGCGCAGCGCGGACTTGATCGCCGCGTCGATCTCGCGCTCGGGTCCGGAGTAGCGGCGGTTCCAGAAGACGGCAGCTGCTCCGGCATCCGCGACGACCTGGCGCACGACATCGGCGGCGCGACCGCGACGAAGGACGAGGTCGCCGCCGCGCTCGCGCAGGCGCGCGCCGAGCGACGCGAGCGAGTGGTGCAGCCACCACCGCGCGGCGCCGCCGAGCGGCCGGATCCCCGGGGACTCCTCGTCGAGTACGTAGAGGACGACGACCGGCTCACCGCGGTCGAAAGCTGCGCGAAGAGCGGGGTTGTCGGCGAGGCGGAGGTCGTCGCGAAGCCACACGATCGAGGGAGAGGCCATGCCTTCATCTTGCCGTGGCGCGGTGGACGGAAGGTCGGGCTTGCGCTGGGGATCTCGGGGGTACTCGGCCGAGCACTCCCGACTGTCCAGCCGACACGAACCGAACGAGCCGCTACGCCCCGGACGTACGCGGCGTACCGGCTCGCGCGGATCGCACCGTCTCGGTCCTCGAGGTGCGGGTGTTCCACGTGAGTCCACGCGTACCTGCACCGGGGCACTTCTGATTAGCAACCGGCAAAAGCTGGCAGATCGCCAGGCATCTAACGCTACGGAGCCGTTGACATTGCACTGTTACTCGGAATAGAGTTCCCACGAATAAGTCGCGTCAGGCAACATATCCCGTCGCCAGCGACATCGGTCCACTCGAAGGAGAGAAAGACCCGTGAGATCCAGATCGCTCAGAGCGTTGTCCATCACTGCGGCGGTGGGGGTGGCCGCCAGTCTCGGGATCGCGGCCGTGCCCGCGGCCGCCGAAGAAGACCCCTACAAGGTGCTGGTCGTCGGCAAGACGCTCGGCTTCCGCCACTCCCACATCGACGACACGACGAACGCCCTCACACTGCTCGGTCAGCAGAACGGCTTCACCGTGGACGTGTGGGATCCCGCCCAGGCATCCGTCACCCTGCCCTCGACGCCGTTCACGACGACCGCCGACCTGCAGAAGTACGCGACGATCATCTTCGCGTCCCCCGTCGACGGCACGAACAACATGGACCCCGCACGCCCGCGTCTGCTCAACGACACCGAGCTCGCCGCGTTCCAGGGCTACATCCGCTCCGGCGGCGGATACGTCGGCCTCCACGCCGCGACCGACACGATGCACGCCATTCCCTGGTACAGCCAGCTGACCGGCGGCGGCGCGCGCTTCCGCAACCACCCGCAGCAGCAGACCGCGACGATGCGAGTCGAGAACCCGACCCACCCGTCCACGACGATGCTCCCCGCGGAGTGGGTCCGTTTCGACGAGTGGTACAACTTCACGACGAACCCGCGCGACGACGTGCACGTCCTCATCACGCTCGACGAGTCGACCTACAACCCCGGCAACGGACGCATGGGCGCCGACCACCCCCTCGCATGGTGCAAGAACTTCGAGGGTGGCCGCAGCTGGTACGAAGGTGCCGGACACACGGATGCCTCGTGGACCGACCCCCTCTTCCTCTCGCACATCCTCAAGGGCATCCAGTGGACCGCGGGTCTCGTCACCGGCGGTGGCGACTGCGTCACGTTCCGTGAGGTCGGGGGCATCGTCGACGGTGTCGCCGCCGACGGCAATGCGTCGACCGTCGCGGCCGTCCGGGCAGGGCTCGACGCCGCGAAGGTCTCGGCCGACGCGAAGGACCACGTTGCCGCCGCGAAGACCCTGCGCCAGACGCAGGAGACCGCGGGTGCGCTCGGAAACACGACGCTCGTCGAGAAGATCGACGACCTCGTCGAGTGGCAGCGCGGTATGTCCGGAGACGCCACGGGCCCCGACATCCGCATCACGTCCCCCGCGGTCGACTCGGTCCAGCGCGGAAACATCGTCATCACCGGCACGGCGGCCGACGCCGGATCGGGCATCGACGAGGTCACCGTGCACGTCCGCAAGCTCAAGGACAACGGCAAGCTCGACGGCTTCCTCACGAACATCGAGGTGCCTGTCCTGAACGGTGTGTGGTCGACATCCGTCCCGGCATCCCAGTTCCCCGACGGTCGCTACGGCGTCACGGTGCTCGCCACCGACGGCGTCGGCAACTCCGTCTCGGCCGGCGGCGCGCATCTGAAGTCGTTCTTCATCGACACGAAGCGCCCGGCGCTGACCGTGGATGCGCCGGCCTCGGTGGTGCGCGGTGCTGCGGCATCCGTCGGTCTGTCGGCGAGCGACGGCAGCGGCATGAACCGGATCGCGGCGAACCTCTACGACGCGAACAACGCGACGATACTGAAGGCGCTCGGTTCGACGTCGGGATCCAGTGCCATCGGATCGACGACGTGGGCAGGCTCGTACGCCCTCCCGACGAACCTCGCGCCGGGTGAGTACACCGTCCGCGTGAGCGTGTCCGATCTGTCCGGCTGGTCGACGACCCTGACGAAGAAGGTCGTGGTCACGGGCTGACCCGGTCGCCGAACGAGCCGGCATGCTCCCCACCCGGGGGCATGCCGGCTTCGTTCGTTTGGGCGCGATGCGCCGGTGTGGGGCGAGTTCCGGGGCTTTGGGGCGGGTGTTTCGCGCCCCGGGCGGCTGTTCTGCGCCCCGGGGTGGGTGGCGGATGCCGAGCGGTGCCTCGGGCGGGCGTTCTGCGCCCCGGTGCGGTGTCGTGCGGGTTTGGGGCGCGTCTTGGCTGATCGGGGCGCAAAACTCGTGCCCCGTGCCGCCGAATTGCGCCCCGCTCGCGCGGCATCGCCGAACTGCGCCACGGGGTGGGTGGCGGATGCTGCGAGGGGCCGACCCGTTGCCTGGGGTGGGCGTTCTGCGCCCCGGTGCGGGCCGGTGCGGGCCCGTGCGGGTTTGGGGAGCGTCTTGGCGGATCGGGGCGCAAAACTCGTGCCCCGTGCCGCCGAATTGCGCCCCGCTCGCGCGGCATCGCCGAACTGAGCCTCGGGGTGGGTGGCGGATGCTGCGAGGGGCCGACCCGCGCCCCAGGCGGGCGTGCCCCGCGTGTGCCATCCTGCGGGCTTGGGGCGCGTCCTGGCGCTTCGGGGCGGAAAACCCGCGCCCCGCCTGGCCGAACTGCGCCCCGCCCGGCCGAACCGCACCCCGCCGCGCCGAACCGCGCCCCGCCGCGCCGAGCCGCGCCTGGCTGAACCGACCCCCGCCCCGCGGCGCCGAACCGGGCCCCGCCGCGCCGATCTGCGCCCCACCCGGCCGAACCGCGCCCCGCCCCGCCGACCCCCGCCAGGCGGATGCCGCGAGGTTACAGCCCCGAGGTGTCGTGATCCTTCGGGATCGCGATGAGAAGGGCGCCTGCGTCGACGTGGGTGTCGACTTCGATCGCCTCGCCGAACTCGTCGCCGTCGAGCTGGACGGGATGCGGCTCGCTCGTGCCGATCTCGATGCCGGTCCCGCGCGAATAGATGACGGAGTTGTCCTTCGTGCGCAGCGAGAGCACGCGGCGTCCGGCGCGGAAGCGGCGGAGGAAGCTGTTGTCCCATGCCACGCGACGCCACACGAAGATCCAGCCGAAGGCGCCCTTGGGCTGGAAGATCACGATGTCGAGCTGGCCGTCCGAGATCGAGGCATCCGGAACGAGCTCGAGACCCGCGGGCAGCGAACCGCAGTTGGCGAACAGGATGCTCTGCACGCGCGCCGAGTGCAGGCGTCGGCCGGCGAGCTGGTACATGACACGGAACGGCTTGGCGCTCGCGAGCGAACGCGCCGCACCATCGACGTACGCGACCCAGCCCACCGTCTTCTTGAGGGTCGGGTTGGTGTTGGCGATCATCGCGGCATCCAGTCCGATGCCTCCCATGACCACGAACGCGTGCTCCGCGCGCTCGCCGTCGGCGCGGCGGATCTTCGCCCAGCCGACGTCCATCGGGAGTGTGTCGCCGTCGAAGGCCGCCCGGATCATGGTGTCGGGCTCGGTCAGCGGGAGCCGCAGGTTGCGGGCGAGGAGGTTGCCCGTTCCGCTCGGCACGATGGAAAGGCGCACGCCCGAGCCGGACATCGCCTCCGAGACAGCGCGCACGGTGCCATCGCCGCCCGCGACGAGCACGACGTCGACGTTCTCCGACAGGGCCTGCCGCGTGACGTCGTCGCCCAGGTCCGACACCGTCGTCTCATAGAAGAGGGGCTCGGACCATCCCGCCTCCGCCGCAAGATCCGACACGGTCTTGCGCAGCTCGTCGGCGTCGACCTTCGTCGGGTTGTAGACGAGAGCTGCCTTCGGGTTGGGCCTTCCCTCGTCTTCGATCGGCTGCGGCTCGCCCTCGACGTCGACGCGGCGCGCCTCGCCCTCTGCCTCGTCGTCGGTGCGGTCGGGGGCGACGTCCTCGGGCTCCCGGATCACGTCGTCGGGCGCTGCCGCCTCGGCCGGATCGGGAGCGTCCGCGGGTCGGTCGTGATCGTCGGCGCTCGCCATGTGTACAGAGTAAGTCCCGGAAAGGTCGGATGCCGCCGCGAACCGGGCATGCGAGGATTGACGGGTGATCGATCCCGCTGTTCTCCGTGATAATCCCGAGCTGGTCAAGCGCTCGCAGGAAGCCCGCGGCGAGTCGCCCGACACCGTCGACGACGCTCTCGCAGCCGATCGTGCGCGCCGCGCGGCGATCACGGCGTTCGAAGAGCTCCGCGCCGAGCAGAACGCGTACGGCAAGCGCGTCGCGCAGGCGCCGAAGGACGAGAAGGCCGCACTCGTCGCCGAGGCGAAGCAGCTGAGTGAGCGCGTGAAAGAGGCGCAGCACGCGGTAGCGGCGGCCGAAGCGGCATCCGACGAAGCTCTCGCGAAGATCGAGAACATCGTCATCGACGGCGTCCCCGCGGGTGGCGAGGACGACTTCGTCACGTTGCGCACGCACGGCGAGCCGCCGGCGTTCGACTTCGAGCCCCTCGACCACCTGGCTCTCGGTGAGAAGCTCGGCGCGATCGACATGGAGCGCGGCACGAAGGTGTCGGGCAGCCGCTTCTACTTCCTCACGGGAATCGGCGCGCGCCTCGAGCTCGCGCTCATGACGCTCGCGCTCGATCGTGCCCTCCAGGCCGGCTTCATCCCCCTCATTCCGCCGACGCTCGTGCGTCCCGAGGTCATGCGGGGCACGGGCTTCCTCGGTCAGCACTCCGCCGAGGTCTACCACCTCGAAGACGACGACCTCTATCTCGTCGGCACGAGCGAAGTGCCGCTGGCGGGTTACCACATGGACGAGATCATCGACCTCGGTGCGGGCGCCAAGCGCTACGCCGGCTGGTCGACGTGCTACCGGCGCGAAGCGGGGTCGTACGGCAAGGACACGCGCGGCATCATCCGCGTGCACCAGTTCAACAAGCTGGAGATGTTCGTCTACACCGCTCCGGATGCCGCGGAGGAGGAGCACCTGCGCCTCGTCGGGCTGCAGGAACAGCTCCTCCAGGACCTCGGCTTGAGCTACCGCGTCATCGATGTCGCGGCGGGCGACCTCGGATCCAGCGCGGCACGCAAGTACGACGTCGAGGCGTGGGTTCCGACGCAGGCTGCGTACCGCGAGCTCACGAGCACCTCGAACTGCACGACGTATCAGGCGCGGCGGCTCGACATCCGTCACCGCCCCGACGGCGCGAAGACGCAGCACGTCGCGACGCTCAACGGCACGCTCGCGACCACCCGCTGGATCGTGGCGCTCCTCGAAACGCATCAGCGCGCCGACGGTTCCGTGACAGTGCCCGAGGTGCTCCGGCCGTACCTCGGCGGGCTCGAGGTCATGGAGCCGATCGCGTGAGCCGACTTCCCGAGACGGGCGAGGTCGAGGTCGTCGGTCGCGACGAAGCGACCGAGATCGTCGAGGAGGTCGTGCGCGAGACCGAGGATTCGTCGGCGCCCGTCGAGCGGCTGCTCATCGCCCTCGACATCGACGGAACGGTTCTGCTCGAGGACGAGAGCCTGAGCCCCGGCGTCGTGGACGCCGTCGAGCACGCCCGGCAGGCGGGCCACGAGGTCATGATCGCGACGGGCCGCAGCTGGGAGGGCACGCGCGGCATCCTTCGCGTCCTCCAGATCGCCCCCGAGTACGTCGTCTGCTCGAACGGTGCCGTCGTCCTGCGTCTGGTCGATGCCGACGACCTCGAGTACGAGCGGTGGCACATCGAGACGTTCGACGCCTCCGAAGTGCTGCGGCTGCTGCGTGAGCACCTGCCCGACGCGCGCTACCTCGTCGAGCTTCCCGACGGGCGACGCCTTTACACCGAGTACCTCGAGGACTGGAACCTCGTCGAGGCGGCACGAGTGCCGTTCGAAGAGCTCGGGGCGCAGCCGGTGTGCCGCGTCGTCGTGGTCGCGCCCGAGCAGGGGGAGGGTGAGTTCGTCGACCTCGTCTCGCGGATCGGCCTCCATCAGGTGTCGTACTCCGTCGGCTGGTCGGCGTGGCTCGACATCGCGCCGCAGGGCGTCGACAAGAGCACGGGCCTCGAGCTCGTGCGCACGAACCTCGGGATCGATCCGCAGCACGTGCTCGTCATCGGTGACGGGCGCAACGATGTCGGCATGTTCCGCTGGGCGCTCGAGAACGGTGGTCGCGCTGTCGCGATGGAGCAGGGCCCGCAAGAGGTTCGGGATGCCGCGGGCGAACTGACCACGTCGGTCCAGGTCGGCGGCGTCGCCGCCATCCTCCGCGCCCTCTGATCCCCCGCGCGCTGCTCTCTCCGCTCACTTGTCTCAAAGGGCGGCCCGCGCTCGCGGCATCCCACCACTCGCGACAAGTGAGCGAGACAGGATGCCGCGCGAGACACGCCGCGGGCGCAAAGCCGAGATACAGGACTCGTCCAGCCGTCGTTGCGAGAATGACTCCGACCATGTGTCGGCTAGACTCGACGCCGTTCGACGGGTGCTCCGGCTCCTGTCGGGAGGGTTGTCCGAGCGGCCGATGGACCTGGTCTTGAAAACCAGTGGGCAGCAATGTCCCGTGGGTTCGAATCCCACACCCTCCGCAAGGTGAGGTGTGCGTAGGGGAGCGGGCCTGACTTCGACCCTCGAGAGGACCCCTGTGACGAAGACGACCCCGCGCGGCCGCCGCCGCACCGTGGCCCGTCACGGCGCCCTCTCGTCGCCGCATCCCGCAACCTTCCTGCTCAAGATCGTGGGGATCGTCGCGGCTGTCGCCCTGGTGTCAGTAGGTGGCGTCGCCGCCTATGCCGCGATCGACCTGACGGCTGGCGTCGCCTCCGAGGCGGTGGAGCTCGAGGGTCAGGATGCCGTTCCGCCCGACATCGGCGCGATCGAGACAGGCGTCGATCTGCTCGTCGTCGGCACGGATGAGTGCGAACCCGAGTACGCGTACATGTTCGGCGAGCGCTGCACGGGTGCCGACGCCGAGGGGCAGCTCAACGACGTCAACATGCTCGTGCACATCTCGAACAACCCCCGACGCGTGACGGTCGTGTCGTTCCCGCGCGACCTCATGGTTCCGATCCCCTCCTGCACACGCGAGGACGGATCGTCGACCGGTGCCATGAGCAAGCAGCAGATCAACTCGGCGTGGTCCTACGGCGGGCTGTCGTGTGTCGCGAAGACCATCTCGGCGCTGAGTGAGCAGAGCATCCCGATGGCGGCGAAGGTCAGCTTCGGAAACGTCATCAACATCACCGACGCGATCGGCGGCGTCGACGTGTGCATCGGCAACGGCGGCATCCGCGACCGCTACACGGGCATCGACTGGCCCGCCGGTATGCGCAACGTGCAGGGCATGGAAGCGCTGCAGTTCCTCCGCACCCGCCACGGCCTCGAGAACGGCAGCGACCTCGCTCGTATCTCGAACCAGCAGCAGTACATGTCGCGTCTGGCCCGAAAGCTCGTGAGCGAGGAGGTGCTGAGCGACTTCGGTCAGCTCTATCGCCTCGCCGTGACCGCCGTCGACAACGTGACCCTCAGCGAGAGCCTCACGAACCCCGTGACGCTCGCGCAGATCGGGCTCGCCGTCAAGGACGTGCCGTTCGACCAGATCGTGTTCGTGCAGTATCCCGTCAACACGGATCCCGCCGATCCCAACCGCGTCGTCCCGAACTATGCGGCGGCCGACCAGCTGTGGGCGGCGCTCGCGGCCAACGAGCCGATCGCCGTCACGAACGACCCGAACCGCGGAGGCGGCGTCGTGACGGTCGACCCGTCGGAGTCCCCGGCTCCGACCGAGACGACGGCGCCTGATCCGGATGCCACGGAGTCGGCGCCGCCCGTCGACGAAGCCGTCGTTCAGCTTCCGGACTCGATTCCGGGCACTTCGGCGGCCGACCAGACCTGTTCCGCCGGAAACCTCCGGACGAGCGGTTGATGTCGTCGGCGGTGCGGCCGCAGGGCCGCGATACTGTGGCGCGCCACGGGCGGCTGCGTTCGCGGCATCCGCTCGTCACTGTGCTCGTGATCCTCGGCGTCCTGCTCGCCGTCGTCGGGGTGAGCGCGGGAGGCGTCGGTGCCTTCGCGCTGTGGAACGCCGCGCAGACCGTCGGCGACAACGCCGTCGTGCTCGATCCCGACGAGGTGATCCCTCCTTCGCTCGGCGCCATCGAGGGTGGCGTGAATCTGCTCGTGACGGGGACCGACTCGTGCGACGGACCGAACGCGGCGCTCTCGGGGGCGTGTCAGAACGGGGATACCGAGGGCGAGCGCAACGACGTCACCATGCTCGTGCACATCTCGGATGAGCCCCGGCGAGTGACCGTCGTGTCGTTCCCGCGTGACATGATCGTGCCGATCCCGGCGTGTCCGCGCGAGGACGGCAGCGGCGACTACTCCGCCATGAGTGCGCAGATGCTCAACGCGTCGTACATGTACGGGGGGCTGCCGTGCACCGTGAAGACGATCGAGGAACTGACCGGCATCGACATCCAGTTCGCGGCATCCATCCGCTGGACGGGCGTCATCAACATGTCGGATGCCATCGGAGGCGTCGACGTCTGCGTCGCGGGCGAGATCAACGACCCGCACACGGGACTTCAGCTGACCGAGGGGGCGCACACGCTCGAGGGCGCGCAGGCGCTGCAGTTCCTGCGCATCCGTCACGGGATCGGCGACGGGTCCGACCTCGGCCGGATCTCGAACCAGCAGCAGTTCATGTCGTCGATGGTGCGGAAGCTCCAGAGCGACGGGGTGTTGGCGAACCCTCCCGTGCTGTTCAACCTCGCCACGACGGCGATCTCGCAGGTGACGCAGGGGCAGCTGACGCTCAGCCAGTCGCTCGCCAACCCGACGCTCATGGCGCAGATCGCGATGGCTGTGAAGGACGTGCCGTACGAGGACATCGTCTTCGTGCAGTACCCGACGCGATACGGCTCGGGCCCCGGGGCAGATCGGGTGCTCCCCGTAACGGATGCCGCCGACGTGCTCTTCGCCGCCTTGGCGGCCAACCAGCCGCTCAACCTGACGGGTGACGCGAGTCAGGGTGACGGCGTCGAGGTGACGGGTGAGGCCACGAAGCCGGCCGCAGAGCCGACGGATGCCGCGACGCCCGAGCCATCCGACTCCGCTGCCCCCGAGGCATCCGCTCCGGAGACGCCGGCGCCCACCGAAACCCGGGTCGACCTCCCGTCGAACATCGCGGGCCAGACGGCAGCGCAGGTCACGTGCACCGTTCCGCAGCAGTGAGTGCCGCTCCGGTTCGGATCGGACTCGCCGAACGGTTATGATTGCCGGGTGCATCCGCGCGCCTTCGGGTTCCGGATGCCTGGAGACGTCGCATAGTCAGGCCTAGTGCACCACCCTGCTAAGGTGGAGTCCCCTCACGGGGACCGAGGGTTCAAATCCCTCCGTCTCCGCCACAAGAATTCCTGCTCAGGCAGTTTTTCTTACTGCTGCTGCCACGAAGTCTGCGATTTCGGCCACGTCGACTCCGGTCTCCTTGTTGCGCAGATCGTGCAGCCCGACGCACATCATTAACGTCATCTGCGCAGCTCCGTCGGTGCAGCGAGCCACTTGCGCTGTGCTGTTGGGCGACCGAGGGTGCAATCCCTCCGTCTCCAAGATCGTGCCCTCGATGCGCTGATGTCCGCGTCGTCGTCCAGAATGGACGCGTGCCCGCAGTCGCCCAGGTCCTCGAGCTTGCCCAGCTTGCGGAGCGCGATGCGGCCTGGAAGCTTCTCCGAGCCGACAGCGCACCCGTGATCGCCGGTCTCCTCGCAACCCACCTGGGCGGAGACGAGCGCCGAGCTAACGCCGAGGAGCTGTACGAGCGGATCGATGCCGACCTCGAACGGCTCCGCGCGCAGGCGTTGATGCTGCCGTTGACTGCGAGGGGGTACTGCGGGGAGTGGCGATCGGCCGGCTTCCTGGTGCGTCGACCGTCGTCGGAAGCGCGGGGCGAGACACTCGAGCTCTCGCCGGATGCGATCGCTGGGATCCGCTTCCTGCAGGGTCGCGCCGCCCCGCGCTCGAGTGTGACAGAGTCTCGGCTTGCGAGCCTTGCGGCGCAAGTCCGTCGCCTGGCGATCGACACTGATCCCGACGTGTCAGCCCGAATCGCATTGCTCGAAGAAGAGATCGAGTCGATCGAGCGGCGGATCGAGAGCCTGCGTTCGGGCGACGAGGCAGCGATCGACGAGGATCGGGCGCTCGAACGCGTTCGCGATGTGTTGGCGCAGGCGGCGGACGTGCCGGACGATTTCGCTCGGGTGCGTGCTGAGTTCGAGACGCTGAATGCGTCGCTGAGGACGAAGATCGTCGAGTCTGATGTCTCTCAGGCATCGGTCGTGGACGAAGTTTTCCGCGGAATCGACCACATCTCCGACTCGGACGCGGGCCGCAGTTTCGCTGCCTTCTCCCAGCTCGTGCTCGACCCTGCACTTGGTGCCGCGTTCGAGGCCGACATCCGCCGCATCCTCGATCGCGGATTCGCTCGCGACCTCACCACGGATGAGCGCCGGGCACTGCGCTCGTTCCTGACCACGCTCAAGGGACGAAGCGCGGAGATCCACGATGTCATCACGCTGTTCGCCCGGGCGCTTCGACGCTACGTGCAGTCACAGGACTACCAGCGCGACCGGGTGCTAAGAACTCTTCTGCGGGAGGCTCAGCACGCGGGGGCGGAAGCCGCCGAGCACACACGTCCGTGGCATCCGACGTCTCTCAAACTCGATCTCTCGGCAGTGGCCATGTCAAGTGTCGGCGCGGTCGACCTCCACGATCCCGCCGAATTCGCCGCCACCGAGGAGATCGTCACGCGGACGGCATCTCTCGCGAGCCTCGAGGAGTTGCGGGCGATCGCTCGCGAGACCGAGATCGACTTCGACGAGCTCGCCCGAAACGTCAACGACCTGCTCTCTGACGTGCACTCATGCACCGTCGGAGATGTCCTCGCTCGATTCCCAGCGACGCAGGGTGTCGGCAGCGTGGTCGGACTCCTCGCGATCGCGGCCGAACAGGGCACGGTCGACGACGAACCCGAGGTGCTCGCGTGGGAGGGCTCAGACGGAGTTTCGCGTGTGGCGATCGTCGCCGCACACCGATTCACAGGAGCGGTCATATGACCGAACCGGCTGTCGATGGCGCTCCCGACGCGCACACCGGCCTGTGGCGGGGCGACGCGGGAGAGCTTCCGGATCGTACGCGGCGAGTCCTGCTACGTCTGGTGCGCGGACCGTACCTTTCCGGCGCTCGCGAGGCGCAGCTGTGGGCGGTACTGCTCACCGACGAGGCTGTCATCCGCTCCCGGCTCGCCGACCTGTTCCTCGAATTGGTCATCGACCGTGTCGGCGAGTTCGCCTTCGTCCGAAACGCTCCCTCCGATGACGTCCCGAAGGCGGTGCGGTCGGAGGCGCTCACCTTCCTCGACACCGCAATGCTGCTCATCTTGCGCCAGACCATGCTGAGCGAAGAGGGCCGCGGGCGCGTGATCGTCGGACAGGCAGAGGTGTTCGAGCAACTCGCCGTGTTCCGCACCCCTGACCGTGACGAGAAGGACTTCGCGAGCCGCGTCAACTCGTCGTGGAACAAAATGCAGAACAAGCTCCGCGTGCTCCACGCGCTCGGCGATGACCGTGCCGAGATCTCCCCGGTGCTTCGCCTGCTCGTCGATGCAGATCAGATCCGCGCAATCACCGCGGAGTACCAGCGGATCGGCCGCGAGCGCGAAGGCGGGGGCATTGCCCCGTCGACGGATGCCGAGGACCAGAGCGAATGACGATGCTGAGCTTCCCGACCGACGAACCGGAGATCGATCCGACTAGAACCGGTCAATGGCGCCTCGCCCAGATCGAACTCGTCAATTGGGGGACGTTCGCTGGCCACGTCGCCGTCGACGTGGCGCGCATCGGCCACCTGTTCACTGGTGCATCCGGATCGGGAAAGTCGTCGCTCCTCGACGCGATCGCTGCCGTTCTCACCCCCGACAGGTGGCTCCGTCTCAACGCGGCAGCTCAAGATGGCGCTTCCAGGCAGAGCGACCGGACGCTGATGAGCTACGTGCGCGGGGCATGGAGCAAGGAAGCAGACGAGACTGCCGATCGCGCCACCACGACTTACCTGCGCTCGAAGGCGACCTGGAGTGGCGTCCTGCTCCGCTACGAGAATCTCCGCGACCAGCCAGTCGTCCTGCTGCGGGTGTTCCACGCACCCGGCACGCGCACCGATACAACCGCTTTGAAGGACGCACGGATCTTCGCCCGCGGTCGACTGGAGCTTCTCGAAGTGAAGCCGCACGTCGAAGGCGGAATCGACGCACGAAGAATGTCGAAGGCCTTCCCCGACGCGCTGATCACCACCGGCGGACGACACGGACGCTTTCATGAGCGCGTCATTCGCCAGTTCGGCTTCCGAGGAGACGCGACGCTTCAGCTTCTCCACAAGACACAATCAGCGAAGAACCTCGGCACCCTCGACGCGCTGTTCCGTGGGTTCATGCTCGACCAGCCGGGAACCTTCGCGCGCGCCGAGACCGCAGTCGAGCAGTTCACGGAACTCGATGCCGCCCACAAGCACGTGGTCGACCTGCGGAAGCAGACCGATGCGCTCCGAACCGTCGACGAGGCGATCACGGCGTTCGACCTGGCCGGCGCCGAGATGGCCGCGATCTCCGATCTGCACGAGGCGGTCGAGCCCTTCACCGCGGGACTCAAACTTCGGCTCGCGAAGGATGCAGCGGGCCCAGCACGTGCGGGGCTGGCGCGCGCGGAAAGCGCGATGAGCGACGCGGCTCGAGAACGCCGGTTGGCGGCAGAGATGCTAGAGAGCTCTAAGGCGCGGGTCCGGGATGAGGGAGGCGCGCGGGTCGAGCTGCTGCAGGAACGGATCGACAGTGCGCAGCGCGACCAGAACGTCATCGGGCAGTATCGCGCCCAGTTGAGCGCCGAACTGACGCGCATCGGTGCAACGTTGCCGGAAGACGCCGCGCAGTTCGCGGAGCTTCTCGCCGCCGCCGTCACCGAAGCGGCACGCGACATCCCCGCTGTGTCGTTTGACGTGCGTGACGCGGCGAGCCAGGCGCGCAAGGCGCTGGACGATGTGACGAAGCAGATTCAGTCGTTAAGGGATCACCGGAGCAACCTCGACGAGAAGCTGCTGAGAGCGCGCCGATTCCTCGCGGAGTCCGTCGGCGTGCCGGCGTCGGCGCTCCCCTTTGCCGGAGAGCTGATCTCGGTCGCCGAGCAGCACTCCGCCTGGCGCGGTGCGGCAGAGCGGGTGATGGCACCGTTCGCATCGACCCTCCTGGTGCGCGACGAACATCTCTCCGCGGCTCGTCGTGCAGCCGATACGCGGACGCTGGGTGTTCGGCTCGTCATAGAAGCGGTGCCGCACTCGGTCGACGAGCCGCGTCGTCCGAAGGACGCCCGCTCGCTCATTCATCGCCTCGTGGTGAGCGACGGGCCCTTCGCCTCCTACGTTCGCAAGCGTATGGCCACCGAGTTCGACTTCGCCTGCGTGTCGCATCCCGATGAGCTCGACGATGTCGAGCGTGGTGTCACGATCGGCGGCCTGGTCAAGCGCAACTCACGCAGGTACGAGAAGGACGACCGTCACGACGTCGACGATGCCACGAGATGGGTGCTGGGCGGTGATACCCAGGCGCGGCTCGAGGCGTTGCTGGAGCGTCGTCGTAGGGCGATCGCGGGAATGGAGGAGACAACCGCCCGGGATGCCGAGGCGGACTCGCTCCGCCAGAATGCTGTGACGCGTCGTGACGTGTTCACACGCGTGGCAAAGTTCACCTGGGACCACGTCGATCTCGCCTCCGCGGCTGCGGTGACCGAAGCTCGCCGCGATGAACTTCGGATGCTCACGAGCGAGTCAGGAACCCTGCGTGAGGCCCAACATGCTGCAGAGCGTGCTGCTCAGCGCTTGGAGGGAGCGAACCAAGAGCACGCGGGGGCGCTCGGGCGTCATGCGGTCGCCCTCAAGAACGTGGAAGGTATCACCGCGCAGATCGCCGAACTTGAGGCCGCCCCACACACACCGGTCGACGCGTCGATCACCAAAGCCCTCGAAGGGCGCTTCCGCGCTGAGCGGCGCTCGCTGAGCCTGGAGACCGTCGACGAAGTAGCCCGCAGGGTGCAGTCCGCGCTTTCGAAGGAGAAGGATGCCGCCGCCGGCCGCGCCGCGGACGCGGAAGCCCGTTTCGCCGGTAGCGCGGCTGAGTTCCGTCTCGGGTGGCCGGCGGCATCCGCCGAACTGACTGGTGACATCCGCGACCGCTACGGTTATCGGGAACTGCGCGAGGGCATTCTCGCCCGCGGCTTGCCCGAAAAGGAGACCGAGTTCCGCAAGCTGTTGCGTGAGCGATCGCAGGACGTGGTCGCGCATTTGCTCGGCGATCTGCGCGATGCCCCGGGTCTCATCCGGGAACGGATCCTCCCAGTCAACGCATCGTTGGGGCGGTCCCCGTTCGAGGGTGCGGATCGCTACCTTGAGATCGATGTGAAGACGACGCGGACTCGGGAGGTCGACGAGTTCCTCACCGACCTGCGCCGCATCGTCGAGGGGAACTGGGCTGACGAGTCGGCTGCCGGTGCGGAGCAGCGATTCGCCGTGCTGCAGCGCGTGATCGGTCGCCTTGGATCCAAAGATCGCGTCGACATCGACTGGCGCAACCGGGTGCTCGACACGAGGCTTCACGTGAGCTTCCTGGCGCGGGAGAAAGACGTCACCGGCCGCGTTGTGCGGGTGTACGACTCCGCCGAGGGCCTATCGGGTGGACAACGGCAGAAGCTCGTCATCTTCTGCCTCGCCGCAGCGCTGCGGTACCAGCTCACTGAAGAAGAGGACGAGGTCCCGCGGTTCGGGTCGATCGTGCTTGACGAGGCGTTCGACAAGGCCGACAGCCGATACACGCGCAACGCGATGGAGGTGTTCCGCGAGTTCGGCTTCCACATGATCCTCGCGACACCGCAGAAGCTGCTGCAGACGCTCGAACCCTACGTGGGCGCGATCACCTCGGTATCGAACCCCGACCGGAATGCGTCACGCCTGGCTAATGTTGTGTTCTCGGTCGATGAGCATGAGGGCGCCACCGCGCCTCACGCGGAGTCGCGGTGAGGACGCTCGTCACTCCGGCGGATGTGTACGCGCGGGCGAAGAAGATGTTCGACCGTGATGCGCGTACGTGGGCGGCCGAGCAGCAGACCGATGTCGTGCTTGACGTTTCGCTGCGTCCGCCAACGGAGCGCGAGGCGCTCGGCGACCTCGATCGCGTTCGAACGTGGGTCGACGCTTGGCGCGGCGTGAGCGAAAGCTTGGGCATCGAGCTCGAGTGGGCCGTCCGCAGTTGGTCGCGCATCGGGTCGCAGGAAGTCCCCGCTCGCGCGGTGCTGCGTGGCGCGGATTCGATCGCTCGAGCGGCGGGCGAGGTCGATCGCTGGCAACTTCTGGTCGCGCGACTTGACGAGTTGAGGGATCTGACCGGTTCCGCCGCCGGCGACGTGCTCCGCGCCCACGCCCGCGCGATCGCCGATCTCGAGGGCGCCGACTTCGACAGGCTCGTCCATGTGCTGGTCTGGTTGCGCAAGAATCCGGAATCGGGTCGTCTGGTCAGGGAACTGCCGATCCGCGGCATCCACACCAAGTGGATCGAATCTCGCCGCGGACTCGTGGATGCGTTGCATCGGGCTGGAACCGGTGCGCCCGGGCTCGGCCTTCGCGAGCCGTCTCCTCTCATGCGGATCCGCATTCTCGATCCGTCGCTTTCGTTCCAGGGGCTCACCGATGTGTCGGCTCCCGTGGACGATCTTGCGGTGAGCCCGATACGCCCAGGGCGCGTGTTCGTCTTCGAGAACCTCGCGACACTGCTCGCAATGCCAGAGGTATCCGGAGCTGTAGCGGTGCACGGGGGCGGTCACCGCGTGGATCTCGTCGCTCGCCTCCCGTGGGCACAGACGGTCACCTACTGGGGCGATCTTGATTCACACGGGTTCGCCATACTCAACCGACTTCGAGCCAGAGGAGTGGAGGCGGCGTCGGCGTTGATGGATATGGATACCCTTTTCGACCACCGCGATCTCTGGGGGATCGATCCGGATCCGAATGTTGGTGTGTTCGAGTTGCTCACTCCGGGTGAGCGTGTGACTCTTCAGTCGCTAAGCGCGGAGGGGAACATTCGCCTCGAGCAGGAGCGCGTCCCGTGGAGTTACGCGCTCGCGCGACTGGGAGTGTCTTGAGCGGCAGTCGACGTGCTGGCCCAGCATCCAACTATCGATTTGTCGGAGACGCGTGGTACCGTAATCGCAACAAACGCAAACTCACTGCGTTTACGTGTATTGAGGTGATTCCCGTGTCTCGCGCTGCAGTCGTTGAAGAGACGTACCTTCCTAGCAAGGGCTATGAGCTTGCGCCTGTTCTGGATTTCCTCACCGCCCATGAGGCTGCCGGGCGAGCTCTTCCCGAGCCAAGGTACTTCCTTGCGGGAGCGCGTCCAGGCGATCAGGTAGAACTCCCGGAGGAGGTCTACCTTGCACTTCGCAAGATTGTTGATGCCATGCAGAGCGGGCTGGCCGTCTCGGTTGTGCCGCAGACGACGCGGTTGACCACTCAGCAAGCAGCGGATCTCCTGAACGTAAGCCGCCCGACCGTTGTGAAGCTCCTCGACGAGGGCGAGATTCCCTTCGAGAGGGCCGGAACGCATCGCCGTGTTCTTCTTGCAGATCTGCTCGAGTATCGGGAGCGCCGCCGTAAGCGTCAGTACGACATGCTCTCTGCCACGCGTGACGCTGTAGACGAAGACAACGTCGAACAGACGCTAGAGGACCTCAAAGCGGCGAGGAAGGCGGTCGCGTCGAGGCGGGCTGCCCGCCGTTAGCTCCGCAGCCTGACAGGATGGGGGTCGTGTTCACGGCGACCCTCGACACCAGCGTGCTGTGGCCGAGCCTGCAACGTGACTTCCTTCTTTCCCTCGCGATCGAGGGCGCGTATCGACCCAGCTGGAGCGCGGCGATCCTCGAAGAGCTCGAGTATCACGAGGAAGCCAAGCTCGTGAAGCGGGGAATCCCCGTAGCAGAGGCTGCAGGCCGCGCAGCGACCCTCATTGCAGCGATGCGGCGCGAGTTCGCTGATGCGGAGGCCGAAGGGTGGGAACCACTGGAGGGCACGTTCGGTCTTCCCGATCAGGACGACGAGCACGTGGTCGCCGCGGCCGTCATTGCGGGAGCCGGTGCGATCGTCACTGAGAATCTCAAGGACTTCCCCGCAGACAAGATTCCGCCGACCATTCAAGTGCTCAGTGCGCGCGAGTTCGCTAAGAACACCGTTGCACTCAACCCAAGGCATGCGCTCGCCGCGGTGCAGGAGATCGCCAGGCGCTCCGGCCGCAACGGTGCAGTACTCACTATCGACGAGATCCTCGAGACCTTGCGAGAGCGGTACCGCATGATCGAAGCCGTCGAGATGATGGCCGAAGCTGCGTCCGCGTAGTCTCAGCACGTCTCGCCCGCGTGCGCAGCCGCCTGATGAGCGCCCGATACCCGCCACGTTCTTGCCACGAATCGAACCCGGCCGGCCTGATCGAGCACGACGTAATCGACGTCAGAATCCGCGGAATCGTGCGGTATCAGTTGAGTTCAATTGCCATCGGCGCGATTTCCAATCCCTCCGTCTCCGCCAGAAGAATCCCTGCTCACGTCGTCTTCTCGACCTCTGTCGCGACGCTGGGGGGCCCGCGAACAGGCTCCAGCTCCTCTCGCCGAAAAGACTCAATCGGCTCCATCGAGGCCGAGTTTGCAGCAGTTCGGGTCTTCTCGCTGACTGGGCATCGACGGTGAACGGGGCATCGACGGGGAACGGGCATCGACCGGGGATGCCGCGGGTCGGCGGCTACGGACGCGCGGTGGAGGAGCGGGGGATGAGCGACGGCATGGCGCGGCGAACCGCGGGGCCCGCGTCGGGGCCTGCCAGCACGAGTTCGAGCGCTGTCGCGGCGATGAGCTCGAAGGGCGTCCGCACGGTCGTGAGCGGCACGGGCAGCCGCGCCGCCAGGGGGATGTCGTTGTATCCGACGACCGAGATCTGCTCGCCCACAGCCAGCCCGAGACTCTGCGCGACCGAGCAGACCCCGATGGCGATGTTGTCGTTGGCGGCGAAGATCGCGGTCGGCCGGTCGTCGCGCGTCAGCAGGTCGCGGCCCGCGGCCATCCCGTCGTCGATCCCGTACCCGCCGGAAACGATGCGTTCGTCGTCGAGCTCGATTCCGGCTTCGCGCAGAGCACCGCGTGCGCCGTCGAGTCGCGCGCGAGCGCTCGAGGTGAACCACGGACCCGTGATGACCGCGATGTCGCGGTGGCCGAGGTCGAGGAGGTGGCGAGCGGCAAGATATCCGCCGGCTTCGTCGTCACCGAGCGATGAGGGGCTGGCTCCGTCGGTGCGCAACACGAGCGCGTGCGGGATGCGCCGCTCCCTCAGGGAAGCGGGGAGGGCGTCGTCGAGTCGCGCTGTCGCCAGGATCAGTCCGTCGACCCCGCGATCCAGAAGCGTCTCGGTCGCGCGGGCCTCGTCCTCCGGCTCATCCCCGCAGGTGGCGACGACCGCGAACTGACCACGACCGCGTGCGGCCAGTTCGACGGCCTCGAACATGAGCGCCATGACGGTGTCGGTCAGCCGTGGAACGAGGACGCCGATCGTGCCGGTGGCACCGCGACGCAGGCTCGATGCATTCATGTTGCGGCGGTAACCCAGCGTGTCGGCGATCTCGCGCACGCGGCGGGCCGTCTCAGATCGTGACGACGGAGTGCGCTCGTCGAGGATGCGGCTGACCGTCGAGATGCTCACGCCTGACGCGAGCGCGACGTCCTTGAGGGTCACCACGCGGCGATCGGTGCTCGCTTCCATCGTGATCCCTTCGCCTTTCTCCCGAGTGTATCCAGCGTCGTCGCAGGAACCTGTCGACGGGAGTTTTCATCGAACCCTTGACTCGTCGGCCCTCTCCGACGATACTTGCAATCGTTCCTGCAAACGTTCCCGCAAACGTTCCCAAACAACTCGAAGAAGAGAAAGAAGGATGCCATGACCATCGACCTCCGCGGACTGAACCCCGCCCCCGTCACTCCCTTCACCGAAGCCGGCGACGTCGACTTCGACGCCATCCAGCGCCTCGGCGCGTGGCTCGGATCGATCGACGGGGTGAAGAGCCTCACCGTCCTCGGCCACGCCGGCGAGGGCACGTTCCTCACGGTCGACGAGCAGCTCGCTGTCATCGGTGCCTTCCGCGACGCCGTCGACGGCAGCATCCCGATCATCGCGGGCATCACGGGGGAGGGAAACAAGGTCGCCGCACTCGAGGCGAAGCGTGCAGTGGATGCCGGTGCGTCAGCCGGCCTCGTCTACCCGTCGCACGGGTGGCTGCGCTTCGGCTACCAGGAGGGCGCTCCCCAGACCCGGTATAAGGAGATCTACGAGACCAGCGGCCTCCCGCTCATCCTGTTCCAGTACCCCGACAACACGAAGGCGACGTACAACCTCGACACCCAGCTCGAGATCGCCGGCCAGGAGGGCGTCTTCGCGACGAAGAACGGCGTCCGCAACATGAAGCGCTGGTACACGGAGATCCCGGCGCTCCGCGCGGCCTACCCCGAGCTGCAGATCCTCTCGTGCCACGACGAGTACCTGCTGCCGACGATGTTCGACGTCGACGGGCTCCTCGTCGGCTACGGCAACATCGCCCCCGAGCTGCTCGTCGAGCTGATCGCCGCGGGCAAGGCTCAGGACTATCCCCGCGCGCACGCGATCCACGAGCAGCTCCTTCCCGTGACGAAGAACGTCTACCACCGCGGCTCCCACATGGAGGGCACCGTCGCGCTCAAGTGGGGCCTCGTTCACCGCGGCATCCTGGACCACGCGACGGTTCGTCCGCCGCTGCTCCCGCTCGCCGACGGAGCCGACGCCGAGATCGCCGCAGCCTTCGCATCTGCCGGTCTGTCGAAGGTCACCGTCTCCGCGTGATGACCTGGGGCGGCCGGTCCGACGGCCGGTCGCCCCGCACCCGCCGCCGGAGGGTTCCGCCGCGGCATCCAGTCAATGACGACTTCGCGGCCCCGCGGCCGCACTCCGACGAAGGAGACCCCATGAGCGAGCGCACCACACATCGTCCCCCCTCGACACCCGGCACGGGACATGGTCGAATCTCGACAGAGACCATGAGAACAATCGTCGATTCGCGCACGCAGCGCCGCAGCTTCTGGCAGCAGCTCGCGCTCATCGGTCCGGCGTTCGTCGCCGGCGCCTGGCAGTTCGGGCCCGGCAATCTCACGACCGCCGTTCAGGCCGGGAGCGGCTTCCAGTACACCCTCATCTGGGTCATCGTCGTGTCGACGATCCTGATGATCTTCCTCACCGACATGAGCGTCCGCCTCGGCATCAAGTCGCCCGTGTCTCTGATCGCCTCTATCAAGGACCACCTCGGCGAGGCGGTCGGGGTGATCGCGGGCATCGGCATCTTCCTCATCACGCTGTGCTTCTCCGTGGGCAATGCCGTCGGGTCGGGGCTCGGGCTGTCGATGCTCTTCGGCGGAGCGCCCGTGATGTGGACCGTGATCTGCACCCTCGCTGTTGCGGGGATCCTGCTGCTCCGGAACGTCTACCGCGTGGTCGAGAAGGTCCTCGTCGTGATGATCGCCCTGATGGCGATCGCCTTCGTCGCGAGCGCCTTCATCTCGAACCCCGACTGGATCGCCGCGGCATCCGGTCTCATCCCCTCGGCACCGGACGGCTCATGGCTGCTCATCGTGGCCCTCGTCGGCACCAACTTCAGCATCAACGCCGCCTTCTACACCGCGTACGGCACGAAGGAGCGTCGTCGGACGGAGGAGCAGTACCGCGACGTCACCATCGTCGACACGATTCCCGGGATAGTCGCCCCTGGGATCATGACGGCGCTCGTCATCGTCGTCGCCGCCTCCGTGCTCGGACAGACCGGCCAGGCTGCGGGGACGATCGTGGCGCTCGCGGGCGTCTTCGAACCTCTTGCGGGTCCGATCGGATCGACCGTCTTCGCGATCGGGTTCTTCGGGGCCGCCTTCTCGTCGATGGTCGCCAACGCGACCGCCGGCGGCACGATGCTCTCGGACGGACTCGGCAGGGGCGCGTCATCGGGCTCGCGGACGGCGAAGATCGTGTCGGGCTCGATCCTGGCGTTCGGAGTCGTGGTCGCGTTGATCTTCCAGTCGTCGCCGATCCAGTTGATCGTCATCGCGCAGGCGCTGACCATCTTCGTGGCGCCGGTGCTCGCCGCGCTGATCATCATCATGGCCAACCGCCGCTCGCTCATGGGGAGCATGCGCAACACCTGGTGGCAGAACCTCTTCGGCGTCATTGGACTCGTCGCTGTGCTGGCGCTGTCGGTGAGGCTCCTGATGAGCCTGCTCGCCGGCTGACGGTCGGCGCTTGACTCCGAGACGGCGCATCCCAGGTACTCCCGGGATGCGCCGTCTCTCGGTCGTGCGGTTACGCCTGGATGAAGGCGAGGATGTCGGGGTTGATGACGCCTGCGTGGGTCGTCAGCATCCCGTGCGGGAAGCCCTCGTAGATCTTGAGGGTCGCGTTGCTGAGGATCTCCGCCTGCTTGACCGACGCGTCCTTGTACGGGACGACCTGGTCGTCGTCGCCCTGGAGGACGAGAACGGGCACCGAGATCGCCTTCAGGTCCTCGGTCTGGTCGGTCTCGGAGAACGCCTTGATCCCCTCGTAGTGGGCCAGCGCGCTGCCGGCCATTCCCTGCCGCCACCAGTTCGCGATCACCGGCTCGGAGGGGGTGACGCCGTCACGGTTGAACCCGTAGAACGGTCCGGATGCCACGGCCTGGAAGAACTCGGAACGGTTCGCGGCGAGCGCGTCACGGAACCCGTCGAACACCTCGATCGGGGTCCCTTCCGGGTTGGCGTCGGTCTTCACCATCAGCGGCGGGACGGACGCGACCAGCACGGCTTTGGCGACACGTCCCTGGGGCTCTCCGTACTGGGCGACGTAGCGGGCGACCTGACCGCCACCGGTGGAGTGCCCGATGTGGATCGCGTTGCGCAGATCGAGGTGCTCGACGACGGCGGATGCGTCGCTGGCGTAGTGGTCCATGTCGTGGCCCGTGTCGATCTGCGAGGACCGACCGTGCCCGCGCCGGTCGCTCGCGACCACCCGGTACCCCTTCGAGAGGAAGTACAGCATCTGCGCGTCCCAGTCATCCGAGGACAGGGGCCAGCCGTGGTGGAACATGATGGGCTGGGCATCCCGAGAACCCCAGTCCTTATAGAAGATTTCTGCGCCGTCATCCGTGGTGACGAATGCCATGATCGACCTCCAGGTGTGTTGTCGCGCCGAACTTATCGGGGCGGCAGTCGGACGCTCCCGCTGCCGTTCAGCGGGGAGCGCATTCACCGTAGCCCCTGGCGTGTCCGCTGGTGCTCCTACTTTTGTTCAGACTCTCGCCTCAGCGCGACGCGCTCAGAACATCGCCGTGGGCGCCCTCGATCGCTTTCGACATCCGTCCGGTGACGCTGTGCTCGCTCGCGGATAGCGTCTGGAACAGCCGATGTCCACGGCGATCTGAGGAGGATTCATGACCGGGAAGGTCGAACGCGCCGCGAACGGCATTCTCGAAGTCGGGAGCGCCGCTCCTGACTTCACCCTTCACTCCACACCGGACAGCACCGTGACGTTGTCGACCCTTCGCGGCAATCCCGTCGTCCTCGTGTTCTACCCCGCCGATTGGAGCGCGGTCTGCGGTGACGAGTTGAACGTCTTCAACGAAGCGCAGGCGCTCCTGCACGCATACGGCGCCGAGGTGTTCGGCATCTCCGTCGACGGCGTGTGGTGCCATCGCGCTTTCGTGGCCGATCGCGGCTTCCGTTTCGCGCTGCTCAGTGACTTCGAGCCCAAGGGAGCCGTCTCTCGCGAGTACGGCGCGTATGACGCCGACACCGGCACCAGCAGACGAGCGCTGTTCGTGATCGACGAGTCCGGGATCGTCTCGTGGAGCCATGAGTCGCCGATCGACGTGAACCCGGGCGTCGACGGCGTCCTCGACGCGCTTGACGCACTCGCATCGCGCACGACCCCCACCACCTGAGAGCGGAACCTCCATGTCACGTCTGCGCATCCCCGTCTCCGACCAGGATCACAGCGTCGGTCCCGCCGACGCTCCTGTCACGCTCGTCGAATACGGCGACTACCAATGCCCGTACTGCGGCGAAGCGTTTCCCGTTGTGAAGGAGTTGCTCCAGCGGTACGACGGCAGGATCCGGTTCGTCTTCCGAAACTTCCCCCTCCAGGAGATCCACCCCGAGGCCGTCGACGCGGCGTTCGTCGCCGAGTTCGCCGCAGACCATGGTGACTTCTGGCAGGCGCACGACCTGCTGTACGAGAACCAGTCGGAGCTCGGGCCGCAGCTGTACCAGCGGATCTGTGAAGCGCTCGGGCTGTCCGTCACCGACCTCGAGGCCGCGGCACGGCAGAACACCTACATTCCGCGCATCCGGGCCGATGAAGAGGGCGGCATCCGCAGCGGCGTGAACGGCACGCCCACCTTCTTCCTCAATGGCGTGATCGTCGAGTCGGGGACGGCGGGTCTCGCGGACGCCATTCGCACAGCCCTCGCGCCGGGAGCATGAGGCGGCGGGGCGGCGCGCCTGCACCTCATGCGAAGCCGGAGGTCACCATGCCCGACCCGCCTTACGCGGCGACCTCGAGGGACCCGGCGAGTTGTCTCAGAACCTCGTCGGTGAATGAGCCCTCCTCGGCCGTGTACAGCGTCACTGTGTGGCCGTGGAAGTCGGGCAGAGTGAGATTCTGGACATCGACGCACAGCTCACCGAGGCCCTCGACGTCGGCTCGGACTTCGTAATTGGTCGGCAGGTTGACCTCGTGAAGTTTCCAGAAGCGGGCGAAGTCGGGATCGTCGGAGACCTTCTCGAGGATCTCGTGGTGGCGTCTGGACGTGTCGTCGGTCAGGTACCGGAACGTCGCGACCGTCTCGCGGGCCGTCCGCTCCCAGTCCTCCAAGACGACCTGTCGATCGGTCGAGAATGTGAGCTCGACGGCGTTCACGCCGGGCCGAACCTCACCGCGAGAGACGGCGATCATGAGGTCGTTCGCCGCGACGACATCGAGGTTGCAGTCCATGATGTAGGCGGGGGTGTACCGCCACCGCCGGAGAACGGAGTTCATCGCGTCTCGGGACTGTGGCGCGATGCTGGCGACCCGCGGTGCGCCCAGCCCTGCAAGCCGGTACAGGTAGTCGGTCGAGACGGTGCTGAGGCGCAGTGCACGTGCGAGGGCGTCCAGCACCTGTCGCGATGGGCTGTCCACGCGACCCTGCTCGAGGCGGACGTAGTACTCGGTGCTCATGCCTGCCAGTGCGGCGACCTCGTCGCGGCGGAGGCCGGCGACCCGACGGTGTCGCTCGCGGTCGATTCCGACGTCTTCGGGCTGGCACGCGTCCCTTCGGGCGCGAAGGAAATCGCCGAGATTCGTCCGATACATGCGCATTTTCCAGCTCCCCGTCTTCACCCACTCCGACGACGATGACAACCGTAGGGGGATGCGTGAGCGCCCACATCACCCATGAAGGGCGCGTCTATCCCCCGGCCGCGGACCGGGGTATCACCTCAGGAGACGAGAACTCCCCGCGCGATCGTCCGCGCCGCAGCGCGTCCTGTCATCTGAAGATCGGGGGTCGGGCGCCCGAGGCGACTGCCGAGGATGAGGGACTGCGACATCGCAACGGCTTGTTCGGCCGCCCGCGCGACGTCCGAGGAGTCCGCCCTCGCGTCTGACGCGCGGACGATGGCTCCTGCGAGTTCCGCTTCCATCTTCCCGATCGTTTGCCGGGCAATCTCGGCGACCGCGGCGTCATCGCCGAGCTCGGCGATCGAGTTGATGAGCAGGCATCCACGGCGCTGAGGGTCTGACGCACACGCGGCGATGATCGCGTCGAAGTACGCCGAGACGATGTCCTCCGTGGAACCGGCAGTCACGAACACTCCGGCGCGCACAAGCTCGACGCGCCGCGCGCAGTACACGCGGAACGCCTCGATGAAGAGATTCCACTTGCTGCCGAATGCCAAGTAGATGCTGCCGTTGCCGATACCGCTCGCGTCGGCGATGTCCTGCATCGAAACGCCCGCATACCCATCGGCCCAGAACAGATCGATCGCGGCGTCCAGAACCGCAACAGGGTCGAAAGAGCGTCCTCTCGGCATGTGTTGACCGTAGTGCACGCGAGGGAGGTCACGGGTCATGGGACCGCTCTCGGGGGGGGGGCTGTTCCTAGTGGAGCGGATGCTCCACTATCCTGCTCGTGTGACGCACGCTGCATCGACTTCGCCGCTCGGTCCGGCGCCCGTGCAGCATCTGAGCCCCGGAGTCTCCCGTGAGGCGTTGCCGTTGCGTGGACGGGACGAGATCGCGGAGCGTCTGACTCAGACCTTCGACGACTCGATCCGAGGCGGCGTGCGCCTGACGATCCTGTCGGGGCGGCCCGGGATCGGAAAGACTCGACTTCTGCGGGAAGCGCTCGACGAGGCGGATCATCGCGGGTGGCGCTCGATCGTCGCCGCCCCCGATGAGGACTCGCTCACGACCCCGCTCGGGGCGCTGACGAACGCGGCTTTGTCGTCCACTCCACCCCTCCTCGACGCCGAGGCGCTCGCTCCCGTGCTCATCGGATCCCATCCGCAGTACTGGATCACGCGACTCCTCAACGACGCGATCGAGATCGCGGCCAAAGACACGGCGGTCCTCGTCGTCGTCGACGACCTCCAGTGGCTCGATGCGGGCTCGCTGGGCGCTCTCTCGGCCCTCGTCCGCACGACGTTCGGGATGCCTGTGAACTGGCTCCTCGCCACACGACCGGGCACGCACCAGGCGGCGCACGGTCGTCTGCTCGATCAGGCGCGCGGGACGGGGCAGCTCATCGAGGTGCCACCGCTGTCCGAGGGCGCGATCGACGAGATCGGCACCGACGTACTGGGCCATCCCGCGGGACCGACCCTCTCCCACGCCCTCGCCGGCACGGAGGGGAATCCCCTCCTGGCGCTCGAACTGCTGTACGGCCTGGAGGACGAGCAGCTCATCACCGTCGTCGACGGAAGTGCCGACGTGATCGACGACCGACTCCCACGCGGATTCGGGGCGTCTTCGCGCCGGCGTCTCGCCGCACTCTCCCGCCCCGCTCTGAGGCTTGCTCAGGTGGGCAGCCTCTTCGGCCGGCACTTCTCGCTCTCGGCGGCGCTGAGTGTCATCGGTACTCCCCCGGGCGCCGCGGCGTCGGCCGTGGAAGAGCTCATCGACAACGACATCGTGGCCGATGAGGGCGACGAGCTCGTCTTCCGACACGACACCATTCGCGAGGCGGCTTCAGAGACGCTCACCCCCTCGCTCCGAAAGGTCTTGGGTCGTGAAGTCGTCGAGCGTCGGCTGGACGACGGAACTCCTGCCGCTGTCGTAGCCAGCGAGCTCCTGCGACTCGCCGAGCCGGGCGACCCCTCGTCGATCGATCTGCTCATCTCCGCTGCCCGGGAACTCGCATCCACCGATGCGCATACAGCCGCGACCCTCATCTCCCGGGCAGCGTCCCTCGCACCCGCGAATGCGCGCTGCGCGGCAGAGATCGTCGAGCTGTTGCCCACCCTGTGGGCGGGCGGCAGAGGAGACGAAGTTGCGTCCGTCGGCGAGAAGTTCTCCTCCGCGCTGCGGGGCGATGAGCGTGCCCGGGTCGATCTCGCGGTCGCCCGGCTGCTCACGGAGTCTTCGTTCGAAGATGCGATCCGCACGTGCGAACGCGCCCTGCAGATCCCTGGTGTGGCGGCGTCGACTCGCGTCGAACTGCTCGCCGTGCGCACGCTCAATTACGCCAACAAGGCCGACTGGGTAGGTCTTCGCGCGTCGATCGCCGAAGGGCGGGCAGAAGCCGACGACGATCGGGATCGGGTCGCTCTCGCGACACTCGATGCGTGCGAGTCGGTGCTGACCTTCTACGAGTCCCGCTTCGACGACGCACTCGCACTGCAGCGCGACGCCCTCCGGCGCATCGCCGACTCTGGCGCGCGTGCGTCCCTCTGGTTGCCCGAAGGGCTCTGGATGGCGTTCATGCACAACTCGATGGGGGAGTGCCGACGCGCTCTCGCCGAGGTCGATGCGGGTCTCGCCGACGCCAGACGGGCGCACAGCGTCATCGCCGAGGCCTACTGGATGATGTTGCGGGCCCGCGTGCTGTACGACCTCGGGGTGCTCGACGAGGCGCGCGCCCAGTCCGAGGCGGTACTCGACCTCGCATCGGAGCTGCAGCTGGGTGACTTCGCGAACGCCACCGCCGGCATCGTGCTGTTCCGGATCGCCCTGCACATCGGCGACGTCGCCCTGCTCGAGCAGACCCGTCCCCTCGTCAGCGCGCTCGCCGACGGTGTGGGCCTGACGCGGACGGGGCGATGGAACCTCGCGGTCGAAGCGCTGGAGTCCGGACGATTCTCCGAGGCACTCGGGTGGTGCGACTTGGCGCTGGCGTCGTTCGAAGAGGCGACGCCGTCGATGACGACGCCCGCCGACTTCCTCGACGACGTGATGCTCACCGAGATCTGCATCGGAGCGCGTGACACGGCATCCATCGTTCGCATCGAGCGCGTCGTGACCGAGCGGGCCGCGGCGAACCGCTCGAACAGGTTCGTGGGAGCGGTGAGCTCTGCGGTCCACGGGCTTGTCGCGCGGTCGGAGACGGAACTCGTCGAGGCGGCGACGGTCTTCCGGGCGGGCGAGAGGCCGCTCGTGCTCGCACACGTGCTGGAGGTGCTCGCTTCCGTCACCGTTGAGGATCGCGCAGCTGTCGAGGCCCTCGAAGAGGCGCTCGCACTCTATGAGACGGCCGGTGCGACGCGGGATGCCAGTCGCGTTCTCCGTAGCTTGCGGTCGCGGGGCGTGCACAGACGCCTGAAGAGCGTCGCCGCGGGGGCGCACGGCCTCTCTCGCAGGGAGCAGCAGGTCGCCGAGGTCCTGCTGACCGGTGCGACGACGAAGCAGATCTCCGATGCGCTCCTGCTCTCGCCGCACACGGTCGTCACGCATATCCGTCACATCTTCGCCAAGCTCGGAGTGAATACGCGCAACGAGGTCATCGAGATCCTCGGCTCATGACACTGACGACTGTCGGATGCGATTTCGTCAGTTGTCCTGTGTTCTCCCGGTGCTGATCGGCCACGATCGTCATCACCGACCAGGAGGACCGAGATGAGCGAATCCCTCTCCCGTGACGCAGGGCACGCGATCCTGCGCCTCGAGTACGAGCTTCTGGTACGCGACTTCCTCGATCTCCTCGACGAAGGGTGCTGGCGTGAGCTCCGCGCGTTCCTCCATGACGACGTCGCGTTCGTCACCTCGCCTCATCGCCGCGTCGAAGGGCGTGAACGCGTCGTGAGCGCTGTCGCCGAGATTCGCGAGGCCTTCGAGGTCTTCAGGGTCCGCATCGTCGACATCGGCTTCGGTTCGGGCTCGGTGTTCGCGCAGCTCGGGCTGTCGCTCGGGCGGTCGGGCGACCAACGTGTCGAGGTCCTGAGCTTCGCACGGTTCCGCATGCGTGACATGCAGATCGTCGAGTGGACGCAGACCTACGCCTAGCGCGGAGCCTGCTGTCGAAAAGCCCGTCCTCCCTTCGCCGAGAAGACCCCAACTGCGCGCTGAGCCCTCGGATTCGGACCGTTTGGGTCTTCTCGGCGAGAGGGCGTGCTCCGTCGCCGCGGACTCACACGCCCGCGGCGGCCCAGAGCCGATCGAGCTTCAACGCGAGGTGGAGCGTGCTGCGCTGCATCCCGTCGGCGAGCGCTGACTTGACGACGTCCGGGAGGTTGTCGAGGCGATAGTAGAGGGTCGTCCGGTGGATGTGCAGGCGCTCGCAGGCAGCGCGCACGTGCCCCGCTTCATCGAGGTAGACCTCGACCGTCTCACGCTGCGTGTCACCCAGTGCGCACAGGAGCTCCGCCGCGGGGGACGCCACGGACAGCAGGTCGCGCTGCCCCTTCACCGCGTTGAGGAGGGCCCACCCGCCGAGCGAGTCACCGTTGCTCATGCCCGTGAGCTCGGGCATCGACATGCTCAGTTCGGCCGCTGTCGTGGCGGCGTGGGCCGCGCGCGCGAGGTCCTCGTCATCGACCCGCACGGCTGCCGAACCCACCGCTTTCAGGGCGATGCCGCGATCCGCCGCCCAGCGACGGATCGCATCGTCGACGTCCTCGCTGCCCGTCGTCCGACTCGTCAGGATGAACACGGCGTCGTCGCGCTCGCGGAGCACCTCGGCGCGGAGAGGAAGAGCGCGGCACGCCGACTCCGCCAGGTGCAGCTGCTCGAGCATCCCCACCCGGTCGTCGAACACCAGCGCGCGGACGGCCGGTGCCTTGAGCCGATCGATCCACCGCTGGGCCGATGCCCGGCGGAGGCCGGCGCGACGAATCGTGGGGTCGGCGTCGAGGAGATTGCGAAGCACCCCTCGGCGGCTTTCGCGCGCACTGGTCGTCCGGGCTGCGGATGCGAGCAGGTCCGCCGCGATGTCGATGAGAGCCAGCTGCGCCGACGACAGGTCGGCGGGTCGCCAGGCTACGAGGGCCCATCCCATGACCTCGCCGTCGGAGTGAAGGGGGACCGTGATCCAGGCCGTCTCTTCGCCGCTCTGCGCCGACGAAAGGACGCGCGACCGTGAGCCGCGCGTCGCGCGATGCATCCACTCCCGGACCACCTGGTTCGGACTCGCGGCTCCTTCCCGCTGCAACATCTCATGGTCCTCGGCCCGGTAGCACACGCCGATGACGGTGTGGTCCCGGTCCACGATGACGACAGAGCGCCGCAGTTCGTGGGCCAGATGCTCGACGATACGTTGATCTTCCATTGCGACCTCCTGTGCGCGATACGGGAAAGGTATGTCGAGCCGCGGGTCGCGCGCGTGGGCACAATAAGGCCACCCTCAGGGTGTCCCTGTCGGTACCCCTCCGACGGATGCGTCAGCCGTTGCGCGAGGACGACCCGACCCGGCCACCTCGGACCGGCCACACGGCGAGGAAGTGCTGGGCCATCGGAGCGGGCGTGCTGAATCCGTAGGCCCTCGTGAGGAGCTGGCTGTCGTACTCCGTCGCGCGAGCCTCGTGCTGACTCACGTGCTCACGCCACGACCCCACGGAGTAGACCTCGACCACGACCCCCGGATCGTCGCGGTCGGTGTACAGCTCCCACCGACGCGCGCCGGTTCGGTGGCGCGACTGCTCCACCTTGCGCATGAGCGTCTCGAACGCGTCGCGATCGGATGCCGCAACGCGGTACCGAATCATGACGAGAACCTGCCGATCGTCGTCGGCGCCCTCTGACGCGTCGACGACCCCCGGAATCGACACGACGCCGCGCCCGATGCCCTGCGTGCTCGGCAGTGGTCGGAACGCGAGCGTGACCCCCACCAGCAAGACCGCTGCGCCGGCCCCGACGACGACGATCGTCGGGCTCAGGATCGCTGCGAGTGCTCCGGCGAGCGCGGCGCCCAGCGCCGACCCGCCGTAGAGGACTGACTGGTAGAGCGACAGTCCCCGCGTGCGCACCCACTCCGGCAGGAACGCCTGGATGCTGCCGTTGGTCGTGGCGATCACGCCGAGCCATCCGAGTCCGCCACCGACGAGCACGAGCACCGTCACCCACAGCCACGGCGAGAGGACGAGCGCGATCAAGGCTGCGCCGTAGATCACGCAGGAGCCCAGCACGACGGCGTTGGTGCCGAGGCGAGCGCGCAGCCGCGGCAAGACGATCGCCCCGATGATGGATCCCGCCCCGAGCGCGCCGAGCAGCAGTCCGTAGCCGCCCGCATCGAGGCCGAGAGAGCTCTTCGCGATGACGGGCAGCAGGGCCCACATCGCGTTGGCGGGAACGAGGAAGACCGCGAGGCGAATGAGTGTCGACCGGACGATCCCCGAGTGCGCGGCATAGCGGAGCCCCGCTCGCGTCGCGTCGAGGAACGGCTCCGGCCGCGGGTGCGGCGGGTCGTATGTGCGCCAGAACACGAGCACCCCGAGGAACAGCACGAACGAGAGTCCGTTGACGAGGAACACGGCCGCGACGCCGAACTTTGCCACGATGACTCCCGCGACTGCGGGGCCGATGGCCCGGGCGATGTTGACGTTGATCGATGACAGGGACGCGGCATCCCTGATCATCGTCGCGGGGACGATGTCGGGGATCAGCGCAGCGAAAGCGGGAAGCTGGATGGCAGAGCACACCCCCAGGACGAAGGTCGTCGCGAGCAGGATGCCGGGAGTCGTGCTCCCCTCCCAGGTGAGGAAGGTGAGCACGCACACCGCAGCCAGCTGCACCGTCTGGGAGTAGATGAGGATGCGTCGTCGATTGAGGAACTCGCCCAGGACACCCGCCGGAATTGCGAACATCAGGACCGGCGCCGCGGCAGCCGTCTGCAGTAGCGAGACCGTGAACGGGGAGCTGCCGCCCTCGACGAGCAGCCACTGCGCCCCGACGCTCTGCATCCAGCTCCCGATGTTGCTGGCGAGGGCCGCCGTCCAGATGAGACGGAAGATCGGGAGCGCGAAAGGCGCGAACCCACCTGCGACCGAGGGGGGATTCGCGCGGCCCGGATCCGTCACCGCAGTGGAGTGATGCCCTGCGCGCCGCGCGGGAACGTGGCGAGAGTGGCCTCATCGATGTTGAGGTGGGCGGTCACGAGTGATGGCGGCACGTGGCTCAGCCAGTTGGCGAGCGAGATCTCTTCGTACCGATCGGTCTTGAAGACCTCGAGGAACTGCAGGACGTCGTCTCCCGTGTTCTCGATGTAGTGCCCGAAGTTCTTCTTCACGACGCCCACGTCGCCCGCCCGGAAGTCGGTCGTGTTGGCATGGGGGCCGGTGTTGAAGACCGTCATGCGCGCCGAGCCGCGCAGGTAGTACTGCCACTCGTCCGCGTTCGGGTGCCAGTGCAGCTCGCGCATCGAGCCCGGCTCGACCGTCACGAGGGCGGCGGCGACGGTGTTCGACAGGGGGAAGTTCGTGCTGTCGGCGATCTGGATGCTGCCGCCGCTGTTCTTGTGGAGTGGCGTCGAGCGTGAGAGCCGGAAGATGATCGGCTCGGCGGATCCCCACTCGACACCGGCGGCAGCCTGATCGGCGGCCAGGTCCCCCGGTTCGTCGCCAGAGAAGATCCAGAGGTTGTGAAGCGGGATGTCGCGGAAGACCTCCTGCGCGACACCGAAGTTCTTGGCGAGCACGTCCGGTGGCGTGTGGGCGAACCAGTCGGTCAGGAGCAGGGTGTTGCTCTCGGATTGGTCGCCATCGTCGAACGCCAGGACGAACTCCGCTCCGTCGGGCCCGAGACCCTGCAGCGAATGGGGCGTGCCGGCGGGGAAGAACCAGAGGTCGCCCTCTTCGACATCTTCGACGCTCGGGACCCCGTTGCGGCTGATCGTCGTCACCCGGCACTTGCCGCGGGTCATGACGGCCCACTCCGCTGTCTGGTGCCAGTGCAGTTCACGGATGCCGCCGGCCTCGAGGTACATGTTGACGCCGGCGATCTCGTCGGAGATCGCGAAGTCCTGCTTCGTGATCTCGCGAGCCCATCCGCCCTGCTGCACCCGACGCGGCGAGATGTTGAACGACGACCAGAAGAAGGCCTGTGTGCTGATGTCCGTTCTCGGAGGATCGATCTGATTCGGGAACTGGCTCTCGATGACGGGATTCCGCGGGCCCGTCATGACCGTGCTCCGCGGGTGATCCACCGTGTTCGCCTCCCCCTCGGGCGGCAGATCGGGGTTGCCCAGGACGGGGGTCTCGTGGTGGGGGACGGGCGTGTCGGCGGCATCCATGTTTCGGCTCCTTCACTCGCTCAGAGGCGGTTCGGAACCCAGCGTCGCGGGAGCCACGTGGGCAGGCCTCCTTCATTTGTCTCAACACCGTTCGAGATCCGTCGCACGTGCGGGGGCGTCCCGCACGGTTGTCTTGTGCAGCCATCGACTGCACGCAGAAAGGCGAGGCCATGAGCGCAGTCTCCACGCACCCCCGTCGCGCACGCTTCCCACTTCTCGAACGTCCCGTGCCGGCCGTCCTGTTCGCGGTCATCGCGGGGTTGCTGAACTCGTGGACGTTTGCGAACACGCAGACCTTCGCGACCGTCCAGTCCGGGAACATCGTCTCGCTCGGGCTCTACCTCGTTCAGGGGGAGTGGCCGCGAGTGGCCGTCGCACTCGTCTCGGTCGTGGCGTTCTTCACGGGTGCGTGCCTGTGCAGCCTGCTCGTCCTCCGGCTGACGCGACACGGCGGGTCGTACTCCGTCGCCGTATTGTCGGGCGAGGCTCTCGTGCTCATCGCCGCGACCATCCTGCTGTCGTGCGCGCCGATCGACCCGTGGTGGATCGCGTGGGGGATCAGCTTCCTCGCGGGGGTGCAGGGCAACGCGTTCCACAGAGAGAGCGGGATGCTCTACGGCAATGTCGCGGTCACGTTGGTCGTGCAGATGGCGGGCAGCCTCCTCGGACGGGCGATCGGACACCGCATCGCTTCCGACGGGCAGCCGCACCTGCGGCCGGCAGGTGCATACGTCCTCGTTCTGCTCGGATTCGCGAGCGGCGGCGGAATCGGGTTCGCGCTCGACGAGGTCTGGTCCACGGCGTCGATCTTGAGTGCAGCAGTCCTGCTCCTCGGACTGGCCGTCCTCGCCCTGCAGCACGACGGTGCCGTGGATCCGGCGCAGAACGCGCCCACTCCGTGACAGCACGACCACGCCCTCCGTCGAAAGGTGCCGCCCATGGCCATGTCAACTCCCGCACGGCGGGTACCGATCGAGCCGCAGAGCGTCGACGCGCCTCTCACCGGTTCGGCGGTCTTCCTCGTGCTCGCCGTGGCCGACACGACGGAGGCGCGGGCCGCCGCGAGAGCCGCGATCGGCAGCGTGTCGGACGTGCAGAAGAACGTCGCGTTCCGTGATCTCGGTGCCTCCCTCGCATGCACGGTCGCGATCGGAAGCCGGGTCTGGGATGCCCTGACCGGCCTTCCGCGCCCCACGGAGCTGCACGAGTTCCGGCCCGTGAAGGGTGCCGTCCACACGGCGATCGCAACCCCCGGCGACATCCTGCTGCACATCCGATCGGACCGACGGGACCTCTGCTTCGAGCTGGAGCGTCAACTGCTCGACGTCTTCGGCGATGCGGTGACCGTCGTGGACGAGACCGTGGGGTTCCGCTACTTCGACGAGCGAGATCTCCTCGGATTCGTCGACGGCACGGCGAATCCCGTCGGGCAAGCGCTGCCAGAGGTGACTCTGGTGGGTGACGAGGATCCGGATGCCGCGGGCGGCACGTACGTCGTGGTGCAGAAGTACGTGCATCCCCTTGCGGCGTGGCACGAGCTCACAACGGAGCAGCAGGAGCAGATCATGGGTCGGACCAAAGCCGAGAACATCGAACTGGAAGACGCCGTCGACGGTCAGAAGTCCCACAAGACTCTCGCGACGATCACGGACGATGCCGGCGAGCATGACATCCTCCGCGACAACATGCCGTTCGGGACTCCCGGGAGCGTCGAATTCGGCACCTATTTCATCGGCTACGCCCGGCATCTCTGGGTCATCGAGAAGATGCTCGAGCGCATGTTCATCGGCGACCCCCCGGGGATGCACGATCGGCTCCTGGACTTCTCGACCCCGCTGACGGGAAGCGTCTTCTTTGCTCCGTCGGCTCAGCTGCTCGATGGCCTGGCTGACGACTGACGGGTCGAGGCAGACCGGGCTCGGCTCGCTTCTCATCGTGCGGCAACGAGAGACACCCGCACGGACAGGCCGCCGCCCTCGCGCGCGGTGACGGTCGAGCCCCAGCCATGCGCCGCCACGATCGACGACACGATCGCGAGCCCCAGTCCCGAGCCGGCGGGGCGCTCTGCCGATCGGCGGGTCCGGCCTTCTCCGCGCACGAACGGCTCCATGAAGGTGTCGACGAGGGTCTGATCGAGGACGTCGCCGGTGTTGCTGATCTCGAGCGTCGTGCCGTCGGCGGCGCGTCTCGTCGCAACCCGCACGACGCCGCCCGGGTGGTTGTAGGCGATGGCGTTCTGCACGAGGTTCGTGACCAGCTGCCGAAGCAACATGGGTGCGGCCATCACGGTGCCCGCCGCGAGGTCGGTCTCGATCCGGATGCCGCTGTGAGACGAGGCATCCTTCATCTCCTCGACCACTTCTTCGACGACGGCGTCGATGTCGACCTCCACCCGGGGGTGGTCCCGATGCTCGACCTCGGCGAGGGTGAGAAGTGCCTCCGTGAGGGCGACGGATCTCTCGTTGGTCTCGGCGAGGCGCTCCAGGAGTGCGTCGGTGTCGCGGCCGGCCGGATCGGCGCCGGCGACCTCCAGCATCGTGCGCATGACAGCGAGCGGCGTGCGCAGTTCGTGCGATGCGTTGGCGGCGAAGCGCCGTTGCTCTTCGACGGACCGCTGGACCTGGCCCAGCATGTCATCGAACGTGTCGGCGAGCTCCGCGAGTTCGTTCTGACGGCCGGGCAGATCGATCCGGTGAGACAGCGATCCGTCGCGGGCCTGCCGCGCGGCATCCGTGATGCGCATGAGAGGGCGTAGCATCCGCCCGGCGAGAAGCCATCCGCCGCCGAGACCGACGACCGCGAGGCCCAGGAGGGCGAAGAGCGAGTAGGGGACGAACACGTCGATGAGATCGTCGCGTCCTGGTGCGAACCCCCCGCCCACGACGACGAGGTTGCCTTCGGGGACGAACCGCAGGATCAGGAATCCGACGGCGAACAGCGCGACTCCCGCGAGCACGAGCAGGGCTGCGTAGCTGAGGGTCAGCTGCATCCGGACTGATGGGCCGACGCGCCGGGCGGGCCTACGCATCGTCTGCGCTCTCGGCGACGCGGTAGCCAACACCCGTCACCGTCTCGACGAGCCACGGGGCTCCCAGACGCTTGCGTAGACCCGAGATGGTGATACGCACGGCGTTCGTGAACGGATCGGCGTTCTCGTCCCACGCGCGTTCGAGCAACTGCTCCGCACTCACGACCCCACCCCGGGCAGCGACGAGCACCTGAAGCACGGCGAACTGCTTCCGTGTCAGCTCGATGCGCCGGTCGTCGCGCGAGACTTCCCGGCGGAAAGTGTCCATCGTGAGGCCGCCGAACTCGAGGACGGGGGGTGTCCCGGCTGACGGCCTGCGCTCGAGCGCCCTCAGGCGGAGAACGACTTCCCGCAGGGCGAAGGGTTTCGTCAGATAGTCGTCGGCGCCGCTCGCGAAGCCGACCTCTTTGTCGTCGAGACGCCCGGCCGCCGTGAGCATCAGGACGCGAGGGCCACGCGAGTTCTTCGAGAGGAACCGGGCGATCTCATCACCGCTTGGCCCCGGGATGTCCCGGTCCAGGAGGACGACGTCGTACTCGTTGATGGAGAGGAGTTCGAGAGCGAGGTGGCCATCCCCGGCGATGTCGGCAGCGATCGCGTCGAGCCGAAGCCCGTCACGCAACGCCTCGGCTAGAAACAGCTCGTCTTCCACGATCAGTACCCGCATCGTTCCCACGGTACTCAGCCCGTATATCGGGAGCGTATGGACGCGGTCCCGCGCCCGCGTTCGGGCCCGGGACCGCGTCTGCGATTACGGCGCGATGACCAGATCAGCGATCCGATCGTCCTCGACAGCGACCTGGTAGCGCAGGTCGACGATGCCGCCGGGGAAGTCCCCTTCCAAGCGCCCCCACACCGTCCAGCGCCCCTCGCCGGCAGCGGTCTGCCCGAGCAGCGTGGTCGTGTAGGTATACGCCGAGCCCGTCTTGTCCAGCCATCCGCGGATCGCGTCGGCGCCGGTGTACTCGATACCCTCATCGACGACTCTCGCTTCGGGGGCGAACAGCTCGGCGATCTCCTCTCGCTGCGCGGGGTCGTCGTGCTCCTCGAGATAGCGGACGACGACCGGCGGGAGCAGTTCGGGGTCGTAGGGGGCGTAGGCCGTCGCGAGAGCGTCCCGCGCGGCCGTGGCGATCACATCGGACACGACGCCGGCCTGCGTGAGATACACCGCGTGGCTCCCCGGCGTCGTGGTGATCCGGGCGCCTGCGCGCTCGGCCATGTGGTGGAGCATCGCCTGATCGAAGGCGTTGTCCTCCGTGGCGATGATGGCCCAGCTCGGCTTCTCGTGCCACGCCGCGATGCTCACTGCTTCCCCGAACACCCCCATGTTGACGGGCACCTGTGCATCTCGCAGGAACGCGGCATCTGCCTCGCTCGCATCGGCGGCGAAGGCGACGGCGAAGGCATCGCGGTTGAGGAAGCCGTATCCGTCGTCGCCGATGTCGATGACGAACTTGGGGGTGGGTGCGAATCCCTCGTACTGCTGCCCGGAGGTCTCACCCGAATCGGGGATGAGCGCCGCGACATAGACGAGGCCGGCGACCTTCTCGTGGTTCCCGGCTTCCGTGATGACGGTGCCGCCCCAGGAGTGGCCGACGAGGATCGTCGGGCCGTCCTGCTGGTCCAGCACGCGCGTGGTCGCGGCGACGTCGTCGGCGAACGAGGTGAGCGGATTCTGAACGATCGTGACGCGGTACCCCCGCGCCGTCAGGTTCTCGTACACACCGCGCCAGCCCGATCCATCGGCGAACGCGCCATGCACGAGCACGACGTTGGTGATTGCGTCGGCAGTGGTGCTCATGGTGCCTTCCTTCCTTCTGGGTCGACCCGAGTGTCGGCCTGTAATGTGCAATATATTGCATGACGCTTCTATTCCCCAGGGCTCAGACAAATTTGCGTGGCGGGTTCGGCTGTGCGCAACATATTGCATGCCGATCCCCTCCAACTCGCCCCGCGTCGACCGGTCGCTGCTCCGCGACGATGTCTTCCGGCGCCTCCGTGACGCCATCGTCGACGGGACGTTCCAGCCCGGCGAGCAGTTGAAGGATGCCGAACTCGCCGAGTGGCTGGGGGTCAGCCGCACGCCGGTGCGAGAGGCGCTTCTGCGACTCAGCACGAGCGGACTCGTCGCGGCGATCCCTGGACGATCGACGACGGTCACGCCGATCGACTCCAAGGCTGCGGGAGATGCCCGCGACGTCATCGCCGCGATGCACGCCATGGCGGTGCGGGAGGTCGCCGGAAAGCTCTCCGATGATCAACTGGAGCAGATGCGGGAGGCCAACAGGAGGTTCGCCGCCGCCGTGTCCGCCGGAGACGTGGATGCCGCGCTCGACGCCGACGACGAGCTTCATCGCGTCCCCGTCGCCGCCCTGGGCAACACGGCCGTCGAGTCCGTACTCGATCACTTCGATCCTCTTGTCCGGCGCGCGGAGCGGCAGCGGTTCAGCCGGGACGGGGGGTCCTCCGTGGAACTGCACGACACGCTCATCGATCTGCTCGCAGCCGGAGAGTCCGACGAGGCATCCATCGTCGCCTTCGACATCTGGCACGCCCTGCCCACGGAAGACCAGTAGCGGCCCTCCCGCGTCGGACTGCTAGCTCGCGGCATCCGCTCTGGCCCGCGGACACGTACCGCCGGGCTCCGTCAGGAGCTCGAAGTGCCACATCTCGTTCGCGTAAACCTGGCACAGTCCGTACTCGGCTCCGTGGATGCTCATCCAGCTGTTCGCATCCGTCGGGCCGACGTCCACTGCCTCACCCGTGACGTGCTTCGACTTCTCGGGTGTCTGCACGAGCTTCATCGCCTCCGCCTCGCTGCGATATGTGACGATCGCCTCGTCGAGGAGGTGCTGCTGATATCGGGCGCTGCGCCATCCGGAGGTCACCCAGAAGTCGGTACCCGCGGCGCGCGCCGCCGCAGCGGCGGACTGCAGTGCTGTCCGCAAGGCGGGTTCGAGGCGGGTGATAGCAGGGACGTCGGCCCAGGGGTCGAGCGCCTCGTCGCGGTGGAATCCGTCTGCGGGTCCGATCGGGCCGTCGTGCGTCTGTTCGTTTCGGGGGATCTCTGAGCCGCCTGGCTCACCGAAAGTTGCGCAACCGGCGGCGCTCAAGAGGAGCGTGGCTGAGATCACTGAGCCGATCAGTCGTGTCGTTCTCTTCATGGACAGCAGTCCATCGGACCGCATGTTGCGAGAGCATATGCAGCAGCATGCCGAAGCGCTTGTCGCTCACATGTTGGGCGGATCGGCGGAGCGGGTCGCTGCCGCAACCATGGCGAGTGCCGCGAGGTTCGCGGCGTACTCCGCGGCGGCGGTCTCGACGACCTCCTCGAGCTTGTCCATCTGGCTGAGAGCGAGGTAGAACCCGTGCCCCGGGACGGTGGCTCCGAGCTCTGCGAGGAGCGGCGCGAGCGTGAACGTCGGCCCCATGGCGTGCGTGAAATCCGCACCCGTGTGCACGGGAATCGCGGTTACCCCCGCCAGTCCGTTCGCCGGATAGCGGTCGAGGAACGCCTTCAGCAGCCCCGTGTAGGTCGCCTTGTACGTGGGTGACGCGAAAATCACGAGGTCGCTGTCGGCGACGGCGGCGTTCATCGCCGACATCGCCTCGGACGGCCACGCGAAGATCTCGCCCGTGTGGTCGGCGAGATCGATGACTTCGAGATCGTAGGACCCGGGTGTCAGCAGCTTCTCGACGAGAAGCTCTGCGACTTTGCGTGTGCGGGACGCCGGCTTGGGGTTTCCGACGACGACCATGACCTTGAGGGGCATCTGTAGCTCACATCCGTACCGAGTGACAGGGGACGGGGATGCCGATCGTCCACAGGCCGAGCGGGCTGCGGGGCGTGCGACACCTCCACGCGCCACCAGGATCTTTTGGCCCGGAGCGCCCGCAACGACTCACGCTGCACCCCCGAGTATGCCGTGCCCGTGTTACGTCCCCGTGAAGTCGCGACGTCTGTGTCGCGCCCGGATCCCGGAAACAAGGCCTTTACATCCGCGTGACCGCCGGGCAATCCCGCACCCTGCATACTGGTGGGGCAGCGTAAGCCGCTGCGGACCCTCTCGGGACACAAGACCCCGGGGGCAAGCATCGGGTCTGGATGTAGACCGTTTCGCTGCATGCCGCCGATCGACTCGATGCTCACCATCTCAGCAATCTTGTCGAGGGAGTCCGCAATGTCTCTGCTGTCCCAGCCCGTTCCCCCCTCTCTGCGTGAATCCCCGCGGTTGAGCGCCGATCCCGAGCACATGCGCACCGCGATGGGACGCTTCCCGTCGGGAGTGGCCGCCATCTGCGCCATCGTCGACGGACGCCCCGTCGGCATGGTCGTGTCGTCGTTCTCGGCGGGGGTCTCGCACAGTCCGCCGATGGTGATGTTCTCGGTGCAGAACTCGTCGTCGACGTGGCCTCAGCTGAGTGCGGCCGCGCGACTCGGCGTCAGCGTGCTCGGCTCCGATCAGTCCGAGGCGTGCCTGCAACTCGCATCCCGGAGCCGTGACAGGTTTGAAGGCCTGTCGCTCGCCGCGAGCGATCAGGGAGCCGTGCTCCTGGATGGGGCCACGATGTGGCTCGAGTGCGAGGTCGTCAGCACGACTCCCGCGGGCGACCACCAGATCATCGTCATGCAGGTGCACGGCATGGGCGCCGACCCCGACCGTGCGCCGCTCGTCTATCACGAGCGCCGGTTCCATTCACTGCATGCGATCGGCGGGCGGTGAGAGCCTCATGCTCGAACCGCCGTCCCGAGCGCGCGCGTTCGAGCTCGATCCCGACCTGACGCCGCTCCTCGCGGCCCGCTGGAGCGTCAGGGAGTTCGACATCACGCGGGCGGTCGCCGCGGTTGACGTCCGTGCCCTCGTGGATGCCGCGAGGACAGCGCCGTCCGCCCACAACCTCCAACCCTGGCGACTGTGGATCACGGAGCGAGGCACGGAGCAGTTCGACCTGATCGTCGCGTCGCTCGCCGACTACAACGCCGTCTGGGCGTCGCGGGCAGCGCTCCTCATCGTGGGTGTCGCGCGGGACGTCGCGCCCGATGGGACGCCGTGCCCGTGGGCCGATTACGACCTCGGTCAGGCGACGGCGCTCCTCACGGTCGAAGCCACGGCGCGAGGTCTCGGCGTCTGCCAGATGGCGGGTCGAGACGAATCCGCCCTGGCGGCGATCGTCGCATGTGCTCCAGGGGAGCGCGTCGCGATCGTTAGCGCCGTGGGCTATCCGGGTGACGAGCGCGACCTCGATCCGGCCGCCACCGCGATCCACGAGCGGGGTCGTGCACGGCGCGCGCGGGACGATGCGGCGACTGTGGCTCTTTCGACAGGCCCGTGAAACGCGCTCGAAACGACCGGTGACGTCGTCGAAACGTGTGTCTGAGATCTTAGATCTCAAGGAGGTTGGTCGATGACATCGGAATCGCACGCATCTGCACCCGACGGAGAGAGGCTCCTGCACCTCAACCTTTTCATGCGGCTGTACGGGCACCATCCTTCCGCATGGCAGCGGCCGGGAGCATCCGCCGACGCGGCGTTCGATCCCGACTGGTTCGCCGATCTCGCCATGACGTGCGAACGGGGCCTCTTCGATGCCGTCTTCCTGGCCGACTCGCAACAGGCGATCTATCAGCGCGCCGACGTCTCGACGGCGTCGCTGTTCGAGCCGCTCACGCTGCTGTCGTACATCGCAGCCAAGACGAGCCGGATCGGTCTGATCGGCACGGTGTCGAGCACCCTTCACCATCCCGTCAATGTCGCCCGGTCGATGGCATCCCTTCACCTCCTCAGTCGAGGGCGGGCCGGCATCAACCTCGTGACGTCGCAGAGCGACGCCGAGCCGCGACTGCACGGGATGCCGGGACTCCCGGACCCCGATGCTCGGTACGGCAGGGCCCGCGAGTTCGCGGAGCTGCTCTTCGATCTCTGGGACACGTATCCGCAGTCGGCGATCCTCATGGACAAGGTCGACGAGGTCTTCATCGATGAGGCGGCGCTCGGGCGTATCGAGCACAGTGGGCAGAACTTCCGCGTGTCGGGGACGCTCAACGTGCCGCAGACCTCGGCGGGTCGCCCCCTCCTCGTCCAGGCCGGCGCCTCCCCGCAGGGGCGCGATCTCGCGGCTCAGTACGCCGAAGCGATCTACGGCATCGGCTCGACCATCGAAGACGCGCGGGACTACTACGAGGACATCAAGCGACGGACGGTCGCGCACGGTCGGCCGGAATCCGCCATCACGGTGCTCCCGGGAGTCGTGACGGTCATCGGTGAGACGCATGCCGAAGCGGTCGACAAGAAGCGCTACCTGGACTCGCTCAAGTCGCTGCCGAAGCAGCTCGACACTCTCAGCGGCTACATCTCGATGGACTGCTCCCACCTCGATCCGAACGACGTCATGCCGGAACTCCCGCCGATCGAGGAGTTCGCGGGGCCCAAGGGCCGCTACGTCATGATGCAGACGCTGTCGGTCGACGACGACGGCCGGCGCGTGACGGTGGGAGAGATGCTCGGTCGCATCTCCGCGGGCGGCGGGCACTTCACGTGCGTCGGCACGGCGGACGAGATCGCTGACGAGCTCGTCCGCTGGTTCGACGGACGCGCGGCGGACGGGTTCAACATCAACGCTTCCACGCTCCCCGAAGGGATCGAGGAGTTCGTGGACCTCGTCGTGCCGGCGCTGCAGGAGCGCGGCGTCTACCGCACCGAGTACACGTCGGAGACGATCCGCGGTCACTTCACGCAGACGAAGGAGTTCGTCCGATGACGGTACCCGCCACGAGCGAGGAGTTCCGCGCACGCGTCGGAGGACTCTGGGATGCGCTCGTCGAGCACGACTTTCCCCGGACGCTCGCCGACGGCACGCTTCCCCCCGAGCGATTCCGTTTCTACATCTCGCAGAACATCATGTACCTGCCCGAGTACGCGCGGATGATCGCCGTGGGCGCCTCGCGGACTCCCGACCTGCGCGGGCTGGAGGAATCGACGCGCGCCATGGCGAACATCGTCGACGTCGAGATCCCGCAGAACCTCCGCATGCGCGAGGCGATCGTCGAGATCGCCGGACCCGTGACGGATGCCGATCTCGTCATGGCCCCCGCGACGGCGGCGTACACCTCGTGGCTGCTCGCGATCGCGGCGACCGGGAGTGCGCTCGACATCCAAGCAGCCCTCCTGCCCTGCGCCTGGAGCTACGGCGTCATCGCGCGACGTCTCATCGGCGAAGCATCGGAGCATCCCGTCTATTCGGAATGGCTGCGATTCTTCGCCTCCGACGACTACGACGCCGTCGTGGTCGCCCTGCGCGAAGCCTTCGACCGCGACCTCGCTGAGGCCCCGGTGGCGGCGCGAGAACGCCTCGCCGCCATCTTCCTCATGGGATGCCGCATGGAGCGGCAGTTCTGGGGCCAAGGGCTGACCGGATCCCACTGGGCAGACCTCATCTGACCGTGCCAGGCCTGACCTGAGTTGGCCCGACCCGACCGAAGAGAGACACACGGATGCAGATCGACGCCCACACCCACATCCTCTCGCTCGCGAGTGACGCCGACTTCACGAAGCAATACGGGCGCGAGGGCTCCCTCTGCATCTACCGCGCCGACGGGCGGCTGCCCTCGCACCGGTGCCCGACCCACGACGAGTGGGAGCACGTCGAAGAGGAGGACGGCAAGGACGGGTTCGGCGTGTACGGACCCGACGAGGCGGTCGCGGCGCACCCCGGATTCGACAAGATGGTCGCGCTCTCGATCAGCCCGCAGTGGCTCGAGGGCAAGCTCATCGGCACCGTCGACGTCTACGGCGTCACGGACGTGGAGGGCGAGCGGCATCCGGAGCGGTGCAACGAGTACATCGCGGGGTGCGTGCGCGCGCAGCCCGACAAGATCATCGGCTTCGCGTCGGTGAACCCCCGGTACCGCGGCGTGCAGGCGGCGGTCGAGGAGCTCGGCCGCGCCGTCGAGCAGGACGGCCTGTCCGGCGTGAAGCTCTACCCGATGTATCAGCACTGGTCGCCCGCCGACCGCGAGTTCGCCTTCCCGATCTACGCGGCCGCCCGAGACCTCGGCATCCCCGTCATGATCCACCAGGCCGGCTCGACGCGTATCGACGCGAAGCTGGAGTACGCGCGACCGGCGATGCTCGACGACCTCGGGCGCGAGTTCCGCGACCTGAAAGTCATCATCGCCCACTGCGGCACACCGTGGGTCGACGAGGCGATGTTCATGCTCACGAAGCATCCGAACTTCTACACCGAGATCAGCTACCACATCGCCACCGTCACCCGGCGCGACCTCTTCCTCTATCTGCATCGAGCAGAGCCCATGTTCGTCCCGCTCGAGAAGATCATGTTCGGCACCGACTCTCCCGGGTTCCTGTACGACCCCGTCGTGCTGCGCGACAAGCTCCTCACCGTCAACGAGGAGGCGGCGGTGCTCGACCTCCCGCCGATCCCCGAGCACAAGATCGCCGGGATCATGGGCGACAACTTCGCCCGGATGACGGGCCTCATCGCCGAGGGGGCGGCGTCATGAAGCCTCGCGTCATCATCGTCGGGGGTGGCAACGGCGGCCTCTTGACGGCGCATCGGATCGCGGATGTCGCCGACGTCACGCTCATCGAAGCCGGCATCGACCCCGGTGATCCCGTGCCACCGGCATTCCTCCACGAGCACGGGTATCCCGACCACGACTGGGACTACACGAATCTCGACAGCGGCCAGCATCTCGTCCGCGGGCGGGTGCTCGGCGGCGGGTCGACGGTCAACGCCGCGGCGGGGTCGCGGGGTCAACCGTCCGGCTTCGAAGGCTGGGGACCCGGATGGCAGTGGGACGACCTGCTCCCCGCGATGCGGGCGATCGAGACGGATGAGCAGTACGGTGCCGAGCCGTATCACGGCGACTCGGGGCCCATCCGGATCACACGACTCGCACCGGGCCCGCTCGACGACGCGTTCTCCGCGGCGTCGGCCGGCGCGGGGCATCCCCTCTGCGCCGACCACAACGCGCCGGGATCGCGCGGCTATGGCCCGTGGCCGACCAACCGCGTCGACGGTGGACGGTGGGGTGCTCTCGCGGCGGTCGCTCCGCTCGTGCGCGACCGGATCACGCTGCGCGACCGCACGCTCGTGCGTCGCGTGCTGGTGGACGGCGGCCGTGCCGTGGGAGTCGACGTCGACGGCCCCGGCGGGCGGGAACAGCTCTTCGCCGACCTCGTCGTGATCAGCTGCGGTGCCTTCGGCACGCCCGAGCTGCTCTGGAGATCCGGCATCGAGGCGCCCGGGATCGGCGAGGGCCTCCAGGACCATCCCTGGCTCATGATGAACGTGCTCGCCCGCAACGAGGCCGACGTCTTCGCCCGTCCCGTGAGCGGCTCCCTCCTGCGGGCACCCGTCGCCGACGATCCCGCCGACGAGTTCCAGGTCTTCCCCTTCTCGACGTGGCTCTACGACCACAGCGCTCCGCGCGCGTCCTACAGCGTCTCGGTCGCTCTCATGCAGCCCGTGAGTCGTGGGTCGGTCGGTCGTGCCGACGACGATTCGGCGCGCATCCGTCTCGGTCATCTCGACCATCCGAGCGATCTCGATCGGATGGTCCGTGCTGTCATGCACACCGCGGACCTGATCGATGAGATGGCATCTTCGGGCATCGTCACGATCCCCGGCGATGCGTGGTGGCGCACGCGCGACCTGTCCACCGCAGTGCGGCAGCGCGTCGAAACCTACAACCACCCCGTTGCCTCGTGCGGGATCGATCGCACGGTCGATCGGCGCTTGAACGTCGAGGGTGTCGAGGGGCTCAAGATCATCGACGCCTCCGTCATGCCGAAGATCCCGGACGGGGGGCCCAACCTCGTCACGATGGCGATCGGCTGGCTCGGCGGCGGCATCATCCTCGGCGAGATCGCGTAGTCCAGCCGTGCGGTCGACACCTCGCGCAGCACGTGCTTCTGCGCGAGTCCGCCCCGTCACGCGCCTTTCTGTGTGCGCTGTTTCCGGCCCGTTACAGCCTGCGAAAGATCGGTCGAACGGGTTGGTGGAGGCCGTTCCGGGGAGTTAGTTTTCAGGACATGGGATCTGAGATCTCAAATCCGACAGCCTGTAGAGCCTGATTCCCGAACCCGAACAAGGGAGCCGATTGATGTCCCGACTGGTCCTCCGCGGCGGAATGATCCTCACCCTCGACGATGCGGGAACGTACTTCGAGCGCGGAACCGTCGTCATCGAAGACGATCGCATCGCATGGCTCGGCCCCGCCGACCTCGAGCCGCCGGCAGGGGGCGCCGAAGTCATCGACGCGACCGACAAGATCATCATGCCGGGTCTCGTCGACCTTCACTTCCACACGGCACTCGGCAAGGGCTACAACGACCACCTCCCTCTCTGGGAGTACCTCGACGAGTGCTGGTACCCCATGATCCGCGCGCTCGACTTCGATGCCGCGTACTGGGCCGCCATGGCGAGCTATGCCGAGGCGATCAAGGCGGGCGTCACGACGGTCAACGACATGTACCGCAGGCTCGATGCGCTCGCCGTGGCAGCGGAGGAGATCGGCATCCGCGCCGTCCTCTCCAACGACGTCGCCCTCGACGAGCACGACCTCGACACGCTTCAGGACAACGTCGATGCGTTCCATCGCAGCAACGGCGCCGCGAACGGCCGGATCAAGGTGTGGATGGGCATCGAGTGGCTGCCGCTCGCATCGCCCGAGATGCTCCGCGACACCCGTGCCCTCGCCGACGAGCTGGGGATCGGCATCCACATCCACCTCAACGAGTCGATGTCGGAGGTGGAGAACAGCATCGAGCGCTTCGGCAAGCGGCCGACGGAACTCGCATACGAGGTCGGGATGCTCGGCCCGGACGTCGTCGCGGCGCACTGCGTGCACCTCAGCGACGACGAGATCAGGATGATGGCCGAGACGGGCACCAATATCTCGCACAATCCCAGTTCCAACGCGAAGCTCGGCAACGGCATCGCTCGCGTTCCCGAGATGCTCGCCGCGGGCATCAACGTCGGCCTCGGTCACGACGCCGTCGAGTGCAACAACAGCGGCGACATGTTCGAGGTGATGAAGTTCGCGTCGCTCATGCACCGCGCGAAGCGCGAAGACGCGAGCCTCATGCCCGCCGACTTCGTGCTCCGCATGGCGACACGGCACGGGGCGCAGGCCCTCGGCACGGGATCGGGAATGCTCGCCCCCGGCGAGAAGGCCGACATCATCCTCGTCGAAACCAACTCCGTCGAGTTCACGCCGCTCCTCCGCGACACCCCCGTGCACATGACGTCCCACCTCGTCTTCGCCGCCAACGGCTCGGCCGTGGACACGACCATCATCGACGGCCGCGTGGTCATGCGGGGTCGCACCCTCACCGCTGTCGATGAGAGCCGCATCGTCCACGAGGCCAACATCGCGTTCCGTCGCACCATCGAGCGGATGGAAATCGTCCGGCGTCCGCATTGAGCCGGCCTGCACCACACAGCACGCCCCCCTGCACCCCACCTGAAAGAGGACCCCATGAAGAAATCGCGACTGATCGCCGTCGGCGCAGCCGCCGCGGTCACCGCCCTCACCCTGACGTCGTGCGCGTCGGGCGACACCTCGGACGCCGGATCCGACGCCTCCGGTGCCAGTGAGACCACGACAGTGCGGTTCGCACTGGACTGGACTCCCAACACGAACCACACGGGACTCTTCGTCGCCGAGGCGGAGGGCTACTTCGCCGACGCCGGTCTGAACGTCGAGATCCTGCCCTACAACGGCTCCTACCCCGACACGCTCGTCGACGCGGGTTCGGCCGAATGCGGCATCGGCTTCCAGGAGAGCTCGACGGTCAACATGGCCGCGGGTGCCAAGGTGAAGTCCGTTCTCGCCCTCATCCAGCACTGGGTGACGGCGATCGGCGTCCGTGCCGACGATGACTCGATCCAGACCCCGGCCGACCTCGACGGCAAGATCTACGCGGGCTTCGGGGCCCCCGCCGAGGTGCCGATGCTGTCGACCGTCATCCAGGCGGACGGCGGGACCGGTGAGTTCGAGACGGTCACTCTGAGCACGAGCGCCTACGAGGCGGTCTATGCCGAAACGGCGGACTTCACGATCCCGTTCGAGACGTGGGAGAGCATCGAGGCCGAGATCCGCGGCACGCCGTTCAAGCACTTCGAGTTCACCGACTTCGGGATGCCGGACAACTACGCCGTCCTCGTGAACTGCAACACCGACTGGCTCGAGGAGAACCCCGAAGAGGCCGCCGCCTTCGTGCAGGCGGTGCAGAAGGGCTACGAGTTCACGCAGGAGAACCCGATCGAGGCCGGCGACATGCTCATCGCGGCCAACCCCGACGCCTTCTCGACCGAGGAGGGCACGGAGCTCGTGCACCAGAGCCAGGAGATGATCTCGGGCGAGTACATGCTCGACGAGAGCGGTGCGTTCGGTGTCATGACCGAGGAGCGGTGGGCTGCTCTGGGCGAGTGGCTGCTCGACAACGGCCTTCTGGCCGACGTCGACGGCGAGCCGCTGACGGAAGCGCCCGACTGGTCCGCGTTCTTCACGAACGAGTACATCACCCCGTGACGGAGTGGGCGGGCCGGTTCCTCCGGTGCCGGCCCGTCCACCCCTCCCGACGACGAAGGATGACCGGTATGACGACGACGGACTCGCTCTCGCAGGCGCTGCGGGAGCGTATCGCCACCGCTGCCGCGGAATGGGTGGAGCTGCCGATGCTGTCGGCGGTGCGGTCGGGCACGCTCGCGCGCGACGTCTTCCGGAACTACCTCGAGCAGGACTTCGTCTACCTGCGCTACTACGCGCGCATCTACGCACGACTGGCTGCCGCATCCCGCACCGACGACGAGCTCGAGCACTTCATCGCACTGGCACACGGTGTCCTCACCGTCGAGCTCGACCACCATCGCCGAGCCGCCGAGCCTTTCGGATGCGACTTCGACCGGATCTCCCCGTCACCGGCGCTCGACGACTACGTCGCCTTCTACGAGGAGCTCGCGAATGATCGCGAGGCGACGCTCGTCGCGATGCTGCCGTGCATCTACGGATACGGGATCGCGCTGAGCCTCGTCCGCGAGGCGACACCCTCCGGCTCTCCGTACGCGGACTGGATCGACATTTACACCGCCGCGGACTACGGCGCGCTGATGGAGCTGCACTTCGCCCTCATCGATGAAGCCGACATCCCGCTCGACCGCGCGCTCGAGATCGCCGAGCGGGGTCTGGCACTGGAGATCCAGTTCTGGAATCAGGAACCGGCGAGAAAGGAGACGGCGGCATGATCGCCGAGCCCATGATCGATTCGACGATCGCACGACCCCCGCAGCTATCCACGACGCCGCGGAAGAAGCGCCGAGGACCCAAGGGGGTTCTTCAGACGGTCATCCCACCGCTCGTGATCGTCACGATCGTCCTCATCGCGTGGGAGGTGGCCGTCAACGTCTTCGGCCTCCGCCCGCAGGTCCTTCCGACGCCCTCTCGCGTCGTTGCGCAGGGGCTCGAGCAGATGGACGTCATCATCCCGCACGCACTCGCGACGCTCCAGGTGACCCTCGTCGGGTTCAGTCTGTCCCTCGTCGTGGCGTGGATCCTCGCGATCGCGATCGACTTCTGGATGCCGCTGCGCCGAGGGCTCCTGCCGCTCCTCATCGCCTCCCAGACCATTCCGATCATCGCGATCGCGCCGCTCATGATCATCTGGTTCGGCTTCGGTCTGCTGCCGAAGGTCCTCGTCGTCGCGCTCGTGACGTTCTTCCCGATCGTCGTCGGCCTCATCGAGGGCTTCAACAAGGCGGACCACGAAGCGAGCAGTCTCCTGCGCTCGATGGGTGCGGGTCGCGTGAAGGAGTTCTGGTACGTCCGACTCCCCTCGGCGCTTCCCTCGTTCTTCACGGCCCTGCGCATCAGCATCACGTATGCCGTCGTCGGGGCGATCTTCGCGGAGTACGTCGGCGCCCAGATGGGCCTCGGCATCTACATGAGCATGCAGAAGAACTCCTTCCGCACCGACCTCGTGCTGGCCGCCGTCGCCGTCACGGCGATCCTCAGCATCGCGCTGTACCTGTCGACATTCCTGCTCGAGCGGCTCGTGATCCCGTGGAGCTTCAAGGAGAGGAAGGCCCGCAATGCCAAGTGACGTCCCCCGCATCCATCTCGACCACCTCACGAAAGAGTTCCCGATCGGCGGCGGCGACGTGCGCCAGGTCGTCGACGACATCTCCTTCTCGGTCCGTGCCGGCGAGTTCGTGTCCGTCATCGGTCCGTCCGGATGCGGCAAGAGCACGATGTTCAACATCATCGCGGGTCTCGAGACCCCGACGACGGGGGATATCCGCGTCGACGGGGAGTCCGCCATCGGAGAACGTCACCACACCGCCTACATGCCGCAGAAGGACCTGCTCTTCCCGTGGCGCACGGTCGGGAAGAACACGGCTCTCGGTCTCGAGGTGGGTGGGATGCCCAAGAAGGACGCCCTCGCGAAGGCGACCGCACTCTTCCCCACCTTCGGGCTGGCCGGTTTCGAGAACGCCTACCCGTTCGAGCTGTCCGGCGGGATGCGACAGCGCGCCGCGCTTCTTCGCACCGTCGTACAGGGGCGGGAGATCCTCCTGCTCGACGAGCCCTTCGGAGCGCTCGACTCGCTCACGCGCATCGAGATGCAGAACTGGCTGCAGGGGATGTGGTCGGAGCATTCGTGGACGGCCGTCCTCATCACCCACGACATCCGGGAGGCGATCTACCTGGCGGATCGCGTCATCGTGCTGAGCGCGCGGCCGGCGACCGTCCGGCTGGACGTCGAGGTCCCGCTTCCGCGACCGCGAGAGCTGTCCATGACGACCGCACCGGAGTTCGTCGCGATCGAGGAGCAGCTCATCGAGGTGCTCCACGAAGAGTCGCGGCGAGCGTTCGCCCAGCAGAGCTCCGCGACACGGGTCGCGTGAAAGGACCACGATGAAGGACATCGAGTACGGCATCTTCATGCCCGTCGGGAGCGGCGGGTGGATCCCGTCGGGGAACATCCCCCTCCTCGACGGCAGCTACGCCTACAACCGCCGTGTCGCAGAGCTGTCGGAGAGCCTCGGGTTCGACTTCACGCTGTCGCAGGCCGTCTGGCGCGGCTACGGCGGAACCTCGAAGCACTTCGACGTCAACCTGGAGTCGCTCATCACGAGTGCGGGTCTCGCCGAGGCGACGGAGGACATCGGGGTGTGGTCGACGGTGAACACCGCCATGATCCATCCCGCCATCGCCGCGAAGATGGTCGCCACGCAGAGCCAGATCAGCAACGGCCGGACGGGCCTCAACATCGTCGCCGGCGGCAACCGCAGGTCGGAGACCCAGATGGGACTCGGCCGCGACCTCGACAGCTCGACCAAGTACCGTCGGGCCGCCGAATGGGTCGAAGTGGTCAAGGCGCTGTGGACCGAGAAGACGGTCGACTACGACGGCGAGTACTTCCAGCTGCAGGACTGCCAGTCCGATCCGAAGCCGGTCGGTGGCATCCCCCAGATGATCTGCGCCGCGACCTCCGACACGGGCATGGCGTTCGTCGCGAGGAACCTCGACGGAGTTCTTTTCGAGGGCACGTCGCGCGACTCCGTCGTCGCCACGGGACAACGGGCACGCCGCATCTCGCAGGAGAACGGCGACCGGCTGAAGACGTACTGCGTCTTCATGGTCATCCCGGGAGAGACGGATGCCGATGCTCAACGCCGCATCGACTTCTACAACGAGGGTCGCGACGTCGTCGCGCTGCAGAACATGGCTCGGGAGTGGGGTGCCGTCTCGCACGACGCGTCCGCTCACAACCCCGACAATGAGGGATGGCTCGAGGCCACCGCGATCTCGACGGGTACCGTCGCAGGATCCCCGGCCACGATCGCGGAGCAGCTCGCCGACATGATCGAGAGCGCCGACATCGACGGTGCGGTGTTCATCATGCCGGACTTCATCGACGACCTGACGGTTCTCGGTGAGGAGATCGTGCCCCTGCTCGCGAAGGAAGGGTTCGGGCGCTCCGCCGCCTGAGACTTCACATGTCCGACGTCGGTCGTCCTTTCCACCTCGGCTATTTCACGGGCTTCGTCCCCGACGAATGGAACGGCCCGCTCGCCTCCGGCGGCGGCGACTTCTGGAACGGCCACTTCTATGTCGAGCTCGCGCAGGCGCTCGAGCGCGCGAAGTTCGACTTCCTGATGTTCGAGGATGCCGTCGCGATCCCCGACACGTACGGCGGCTCCCGCGAGCTCTATCTGCGCCACAACTTCGTCGCGCCCAAGGGAGACCCCGTCCCGCTCGCCGCCATCATCGGCTACCTGACCCGTCATCTCGGGGTCGGCGTGACGATGAGCACGACCTTCACGCTGCCCTACCAGGTGGCGCGGCTCTGCTCGACGATGGACTCGCTCCTCGGCGGACGCTTCGGCTGGAACCTCGTCACCACCGCGGGGGCCGGCATCGCCGAGAACTACGGGCTCGACAAGCTCCCCGACCACGACGAGCGCTACGAGATCGCGGACGAGACGGTGTCGATCGCGAAGGCGCTCTGGAACTCGTGGGACGAGGATGCCGTCGTCCGCGATCGGGAGAACGGAATCTACGCGGACGCTTCCAAGGTCCACGAGATCAACTACCGCGGCACGCACTTCTCCTCACGCGGGCCGCTCAACACCGTCCGGTCGCCGCAGGGCCAGCCGGTCCTCATCCAGGCGGGCGCATCCCCTGCGGGTATGGATTTCGCCGCCAAGCACGCGGAGGTCATCGTCACGGCCGTCCGCGGCACCGAGGCGATGAAGGCGTACCGAGACGAGATCCGCGGACGAATGACGGCATATGGCCGCGATCCCGACACGTGCAAGGTGCTCTTCGTCGTGACGCCCATCGTGGGCCGCACCGATGAAGAGGCGCAGGCCACGTACGAGGCGCTCCTGTCGAGCGAGCGCACGGCGCTCGACGTGCTCGCGCGGGTGTCGGGATGGTCGGGACACGACCTCTCGCAGTACGACCTCGACGAACCGCTGCCCGAGATGCACACGGAGGCAAGCCGCGGCATCCTGGAGCGACTCGCCCAGTGGGGGACGGGGAAGACACTCCGCCAGTGCGTCCGCGAGATGGGCTTCTCGCACGACTGCATCGACCTCGTCGGCTCTCCCGACACCGTCGCCGATGCCATGTGCGCGGCGATCGACGAGGTCGGCGGCGACGGCTACTTGATCGAGTCGCCGGGGTTCCAGCCCAGCCGCGTCTTCACGGCGAGTATCACGGACGGACTCGTGCCCGCTCTCCAGCGCCGCGGACGCGTCCGCACCGAGTACCGGGGCACGACGTTCCGGGATCACCTCCTGGAGTTCTGACCGGGTCAGGACGCGGCGTCGGCCTCTTCGAGGACGGCGAGCTGCGTCTCGAGGACGCTGCGGAGGTGCGCGCGCAGGAGGGCGTCCGCCTTCGCCGCCGATCCCGCCGCGATCGCATCCACGATGCGCTCGTGCTCGTCGATCGACACGGAGAATCGTTCCGCGCTTCGGCCCACTTGGCCCACGCGGCGAAGGTGCGCGCCCAGTCGGCGCTGGATGTCTTCGAGGAGGGAGTTCTCGAGTCCCGCGAAGAGCACCTCGTCGAACTCGTCGAGCGCGTCGGCCGCGCCGTCGAGGTCGTCCTTGACGAGGGCGGCGCGAGAGGCCGCGATGTTCTCCCGCAGCTTGCCGACGACGACCGGGTCCTTGCTCCGCGCTGCGCGTCGCACGCATTCCGCCTCGAGGATCTCGCGGGCCGCGTAGATCTCGTGGAGATCGGACGGCGAGTACTTCTTGGCACGGGCTCCGCGGTAGGGCGCGATCTCGACGAGCCCATCCTGCTCGAGCCGCACGAGCGCTTCCCGGATGGGCGTCTTCGAGACCCCGAACCGTTCCGTGAGGGCCGCTTCTCGCAGCGGCTCACCCGCCGCGAAGGTCTGGTCGATGATCGCCGTGCGGAGCTTCTCGTACACGAGATCCTTGATCTGCAGGGGACTCAGCTGCTCGCTCTCGGGCGTCGGCATCCAGATTCTCTCTCTCCGTCCGGCCCCGGACCGGTCATCCGCCGAGGTCGATCCAGACTGTCTTGGTCTGAAGGTAAGGGTCAAGCGCTTCCCGGCCCAATTCCTTGCCGTATCCGCTCGCCTTGAAGCCACCGTAGGGAATCGCGACGTCGAACATGCCGTACGTGTTGACCCAGACGACGCCGGCATGGATCTGCGGCACGACGCGGTGCGTCCGCGTCACGTCGCTCGTCCACAGTCCGGATGCCAGACCGAACGGCGTCGCGTTGGCCAGCTCGATCGCCTCGTCCTCGGTGTCGAACACTCCGACCATACCGACCGGTCCGAAGATCTCCCGTCGCATGATCTCCATGTCGGCGGCGACGTCGGTGAAGAGCGTGGGCTGGACGAAGTACCCGTCCGCGAGTTCGGGTGCGCTGACGGTACCGCCGCCGACGACGGCGCGTGCACCCGCGGCGACTCCGGAGGCGATGAGACCGTCCACCCGTGCCTGCTGCTCCGCGCTGACGACGGGGCCCATCGTCGTCTCGGGGTCGAGGCCGTTCCCGAGACGGATGCCGGCGACCTTCGCCCCGAGACCGTCGACGAACCGGTCGTACGCCGTGCGCTCGACGAAGACGCGCGCACCCGCGATGCAGCACTGCCCCTGGTTGAAATAGATCGCACCGAACGTTCCGGCGATGGCCTTGTCGATGTCGGCATCCGCGAAGATGAGGCTCGGAGACTTGCCGCCCAGTTCGAGCGACAGTCGCTTCATGTTCCCCTTCGAGGCCTCCAGGATCTTCTGGCCCGTCGCGTTCTCGCCCGTGAATGTGATCTTGTCCACGTCGAGGTGCGCGGCGAGCGGTGCGCCGGCTCCCGGACCGTCGCCCGTGACGACGTTGACGACGCCGGGCGGGAATCCGATCTCGAGCATGAGCTCGACGAGGCGGAGGGCGGACAGCGGTGTCTGCTCAGCGGGCTTGAGCACCATGGTGTTGCCGGCGGCGAGCGCGGGGCCGAGCTTGTAGCCGGCCATGAGCAGGGGGAAGTTCCACGGGATGATCGCCCCGACGACGCCGACGGGCTCCCTGCGCGTGAAGACGTGGAAGGCGCCGCCGCCCGACGGCGTCATCGACTCGCCCTCGATCTTCGTCGCCCATCCCGCGTAGTACTTGAACAGGGAGGCGCAGAGGGGAACGTCCAGGACACCGGACTCCGAGGTCGGCTTGCCGTTGTCGAGCGTTTCGAGCTGGCCGAACTCCTCCGCGCGTTTGGCGATCTCGTCGCCCAGGCGCCACAGGAGATCCGCCCGATCGGCGGGGGACAGTGCGTTCCAGACCGGGAGCGCCGCGCGCGCGGCGGCGACCGCAGCGTCCACATCGCTCGCCGTGGCCGAGGCGACTCGCGTGAGGAGTCGCCCGTTCGCGGGATCGAACACGTCGATGAGGCCGCCATCGGATGCCGGGGGTCGGTCGGCACCGATGATGAGACCGTGGTCGGTGTCGAGGAAGCGCGCTACTTCGGGGAGCAGCGCGACGGTCGCAGTGGGCATAAGTGCTCCTGAGCGTCGAATGAGATCTAATATGCGATCCTAAGACGGTGCTGCGCCGACTCCGCGCTCGGAGGGGTTTGGTAACGCGGAATTAACACACCGCGACCCGGGGGTGCGGGTGAGATTTCGGATACCATATCCGAGCGGTGGCGTGCGGTCGTCGCGATGAGTTCGAGAGGGCCCTGCCATCGCCATCCACGAAGTAGAACCCGTGCAGATCAAAGAACTGGTCTACCTGCGGTTGCGCGATGCACTCATCGAGCACGAGTACGCCCCGGGTGACTCGCTGCGCGAGGTCGCGCTGTCCGCCCGCTACGGCGTGAGCAAGACGCCGATCCGCGAGGCCCTCGTCCGCCTCGAGCATGACGGTCTCGTGGAGATCGCACCGTATAAAGGGGCGCGTGCGCGCACGTATACGCCGGACGATGCGCGAGAGCTCTTCGAGGCCCGCGAGCTTCTCGAATCCGAAGGTCTGCGGATGACGGCCGACGATCAGGGCGCCATCGCGCGGCTCCGCGCGAATGTCGAGGAGACGCGCTCGGCGCTGGCGGCGGGGATGCTCGCGGACGTCTCGGCGCGTCTCGACGAGTTCGACGACCTCCTGCTCGCGCAGCTCGACAATCGACTGCTCGCGGGAGTCGTCGAGAAGCTCACGCTCCACCTCCGCCGATTGGGAAAGCTCGGCGCGGGCCGCGCCCGGTTCGAGGAGTCCATCCAGCAGCACGAGCAGATCGTCGACGCGCTCGAGCGTGGGGACGAGGCGAGCGCTCGGCGTGTGCTGACCGCCCACCTCGGCAGTGTCGCCGCAGCGCAGGCGCGCGCTCTGCAGGTCGTCGTCGCGCGCGAACAGTGACTCCTCCCGCTTCGTAACGCAGAGTTTACGTAGGGCCCCGCTCTCGGGTCGAACTGTAATATCCGAGAGATAAGATCTCATATACCAACCTGAGATGAAGGGCCCGTGCTCCATGACCACACTCATCGATGCCGACGTCTATCAGAGGGTCGCGGCGCACATCGACACCGACCGACTCGTCCGCCTGGTGCAGGAAGTGTGCCGTATCCCCAGCATCCTGGGAGAAGAGGGTCCTCTCGCCGCCTACCTCGCCGAGGTCATGCGCGAGTCCGGATTCGACGGCGTCGCGCTGCAGCCGGTCCTCCCCGAGCGGCCCAACGCGGTCGGACACATCGACTTCGGCGACCCCGCACTCGGCGGCAAGACCGTCGTCCTGACGGGTCACATGGACACGAAGCCCGTGTCGCACGGCTGGACGAAGACCCAGCCGTTCTCGGGAGACCTCATCGACGGAGCCGTCTACGGCCACGGGATCATGGACATGAAGGCCGCGCTCGTGTGCCAGATCGTCGCCGCCGAGGCGTTGCGCGCGTCGGGCATCGCGGTCCAGGGCCGCGTCGCCATCGCTGCCGTATCCGACCACATGGGCGACCAGATCGGGTCGATCGAGTACTTCAAGGAGTACACGGCCGACTACTGCGTGCTCGGAGAGCTCTCCGACAACGAGATCTTCCTCGGGCACCGCGGCCGCTACTACTTCGACATCCTCGTGCGCGGCGTCTCCGCCCACACGTGTCACAAGCCGCTCGCGATCAACGCCAACATGCTCGCCGCCTACGCGATCATCGAACTCGACAAGTCGAAGCTCGAACCCGTGCTCGAGGACTGGGTCGTCGACCTGTTCGGCCCTGAGACGTACATGGCGCCCGGCCGCGTGTACGGCGGTCTGCCCCCCGGAGGGCCGTCGATGATCCCGGACGAGTGCGTCATCCGCGTCGACTGCCGTCCCCAGCCCGGTGTGACGATCGAAGAGGTGCGCGCCGAGATCGACGCGTGCCTCGCCCGCGCGAAAGAGAAGGAGCCGCGGTTCGAGGCCGAGGTCGTGCTCGCCGACGTGAAGGCCGGCTACCTGGCATCCCCCGACGACGAAGTGACCACCCTCATGCGCCGCGCCGTCGGGTCGGTTCGCGGCACGGAGCCCGAACTGCAGGCAGCAGGATGGCTGGGCGACACCGCCAGCTTCGGCGAGGACATCCCCACGATCATCTTCGGACCGGGTGGTGAGCCCGTCTACTGCCCCGACGAGCACCTCTCCGTCGACGACATCATCGAGGCCACCCGGGTCTACGCGACCTTTGCGGCCATCGCGCTCGGCGCACAGTGACCCCGGTCACGTCGCACTCCCGCCTTCTCGATCGAGGTTCCGCATGAAATCCGGCGTCGCACTCCAGCCCGTCTATCCCTCTCAGCAGTTCGGCGACATGGTCGAGACGATCGAGGGGCTGGGCTTCGACGAGTTCTGGCTCACCGATTCGTCCCTGCACTCCAAGTACAGCTACATGTACCTGACGATCGCCGCGCTGCGCAGTCGGCGCATGTCGATCGGGACTGCTGTGACGAACCCTGTCACGCGCCACCCCGCCCTCGGCGCGGTCGCTGCGGCGACGCTCGACGAGATCTCGGGCGGCCGAGCCGTCTACGGCATCGGGGCGGGCGACCGCCCGCTCCTCGCGCTCGGGCTCGCGCCCGCTCGCTTGGCCCTGCTCGAAGACGCGATCGTCGCGGCACGTCGCCTGTGGACGGGGGAGACCGTCACATGGAAGGCGCGCGGGTTCGAGCTCGACGACGCGCATATGCGCTACGACGTTCCGACCGAGATTCCCGTCTACATCTCCGCGAGCGGGCCGAAGACGCTCGAACTCGCGGGCCGGATCGCCGACGGCGTCGTGCTGCTCGCGGGCTTGCACCCCGAGGGGCTGCAGTACGCGCTTGACCACATCGATCGCGGAGTGGAGGCCGCCGGCCGCGACAAGCGCCCCGAGATCTCGGTGTTCGCCTACGGTGCGATCGACGACGACGAGTCGGTCGCGATGGAAGCTGCCCGCACCATCGCCGCGTGGTTCCCGCAGACGGCGCCCATGTACTGCGAACTCGCGGGGCTCGACCGCGACCTCATCGCGACCGTGCAGGGCATGTACGCGGGCGGGGAGTTCCAGGAGGCCGCCGAGGCGGCCCGCCTCCTTCCCGACGACTTCGTCAAGCGAATGGCGCTCGCCGGCGACAAGGCGAGCGTCAAGACGCACGTCGACAACCTGCGGGAGCTCGGGATCGACTGCATGACTGTCTTCCCCCTGGGGGGCGACGCCGACACGCGGATGAAGACGATCGCCGACTTCTCCGACGCGTTCGCGCTCGCGGAGGGATCGCAGTGAGCCTGCTTCCGTCGGCCACTGTGGCGCGCGCGCTCGACATGTGCTTGGGCCTCGCGCGCGGCGAGCGGGTCGTGCTGCTCACGGATGCCGGGACGGATGCCACTGTCGTGGAGGGTCTCGCGCTCGGAATCGAGGAGCGCGGTGGGATTCCGATCGTCCGGATCCTGCCGCGGTACGACCTGCCCGGGAGCGCGCCGCCAGACGACATCGCCGAGGAACTGTCCGCCGTCGACTGCGGCATCGAGCTCACGTCGACGTTCATCGGATCCAGCAAAGCGCGGCGTGACGCGTCTGCGGCGGGCACGCGCTACCTGTGCATGCCGGGCGTCGTGGCCGACACGTTCCGCATCGGAGGTCCGTTCGACGTCGACTTCGACGCGCTCGCCGTCGTGACGCAGGTGCTCGCACGTGCGTGGGAGAACGCCTCGACGTACCGCATCGTGACGCCGGCCGGTACCGACCTGCGCGGATCGGTGGAGGGGCGGAAGGGGCGCGCCCTCACGGGCGTCGCGCGCAATCCCGGTGACTACATGGCGCCGCCCGACATCGAGTCCGGCACGGCACCCGTCGAGGGCTCGAGCTCGGGCACCGTCGTGATCGACGGCGACTACCTCTTCATGGGTCAGGGGCCGGCGGCCGCGGCATCCGCCCTCCACATCCGCGACGGCGTGCTCGTCTCGACGGACGGCGCCGAGGCCGAGCGCCTCACCCACATGATCGAGGCATGCCGCGACCCGCGGATGAGCAATCTGGCGGAGGTCTCGGTCGGTCTCAATCCGCAGGGCTCCGTCTGCGGGGTGCCGATGGAGACCGAGTCGACGCTCGGAAGCGCCCACATCGCCTTCGGCAACTCGATCGCCTACGGCGGCACCGTCGCGGCGGTCGCCCACTTGGACTGCGTCATGAAGGACGCCACCGTCTACCTCGACGGCATCCCTCGCATCGTCGAGGGCACACTCGTCGACGCGTGACGTCGCGCGCGCAATCGAAAGGAATCCACGGCATGGCCGCCAGCTTCGAGCAGCTGCTCGCATCCCCGGACATCATCTGGATGGGGCAGAACACGACGCACCTCGCACCCCCGCGTGCCGTCGTCGAGGCGATGGAGGAATCGCTCGCGGCGAGGGAATTCCAGCTCTACGCGCCTCCGGGCGGATTCGCCGAGCTGCGCGAGCTCGTCGTCGAGGATCTCGGCCGCGCCGGTTTCGACGCCTGGATCACGGATGGCGCGGTCGCGGGCCTCCATCAGATCTGCACGGTCCTCGGCGGCGAGGTGTCACGGCTCATCACGACGGATCCGGGATGGCCGTGGCCGGGCCGGTTCCTCGGCCGGAGCGGCATCCCCGTGTCGGCGCTCGACGTCTACGAGAACCCGGGGCGGACTCTTCGGGCCGAGCAGGTGGCCGCCGTCATCGAGCCTCGGTCGATCATCTACCTCATCGACCCGCTCAACCCGCTCGGCAGCCGCTACGGCAGGGACGAGCTCGAGGCGATCGTCGCGCTCGCACGCGAGACCGACTCGTACATCGTCCACGACTGCACGTACCGCCACTTCGCCTCGGGGCACACCCTCGTCGCGGACCTCTCTCCCGACCGCACCTTCACGACCTACAGCTTCTCGAAGTGGCTCGGTCTCGCAGGCATGCGCCTCGGCGCCGTCGTCGCGCGCCCCGAGCTGCTCGCTTCGATCATGGCGGTGCCGGCCAATCCGCTCGGCTCCTCGATCGTCGGGCAGCGCGGTGCGATCGCGGGGCTCCGCGGACGCGAGCCGTGGCTCGAGTACGTCCGGTCGGTGAACCGCGCGAACATCGACCGCGTCGAGGCGGTCGTCGCCGAGACGGGTCTCGGCGAGGTCGTCGTGCCCGGATCGCACGGCAACTTCCTCGCGGTCGATGTGAGCGGCTCGGGCCTTCTGGCCGATGACGTGTGCGAGCGGCTCCTCGACGAAGCGAACGTCTTCATCCGTCCCGGCACCTATCAGTCGCCGCGCTTCGGAGAGCGGTTCGTCAAGATCAGCACCTCCGTTCCGACCGAGTGGGTCGAGCGCTTCGCCGACGCCTGGCGCGCGCTGGCCCTGGAGCCCGTGCGATGAACCTCGGGGGCACGTACCGCGACCTCGACGAAGCGGCCTACCGCGCGGCATCCGGACTCCACCTCGCCCGTGGCGTCGCCGACGGCACGCTGTCGCCCGTCATGCTCGTCGAACTCGCCCTGTCGCTCGCGAAGCAGGACGACACGGAGATCAACGCCTACGTCGCGTTCCGAGACGACGCCGCGCGCGCCGAAGCGGTGGAGCGCGAGCGGGAAGCGCGAGCCGGGATGCTGCGCAGCGCCCTGCACGGTGTGCCGATCGCCTCGAAGGACAACATGTACATCGCGGGGGAGCCCGCGCTCAAGGGATCCCGCACGACGACGGATACTCCGGCGACGACGGCTTCGCCCATGGTGCAGCGACTCGTCGACGCGGGAACCGTCATCATCGGCCGCACGACGACGCCCGAGTTCGGCTGGAAGGGCACCGGCATCTCGCCGCTCACGGGCGTGACGCGGAACCCCTGGGATCCGTCGCGCAACAGCGGCGGGTCATCGGCGGGGTCGGGGGCGACGGTGGGTGCGGGTGCCGTGCCGATCGCGACCGGATCGGATGCCGGCGGCTCCATCCGCATCCCCGCCGCGTTCTGCGGCACGGTCGGTCTCAAGCCGACCCTCAGCGCGATCCCGGTGTGGCCGGGGACGGTCAACGAATCGCTGTCCCACGCGGGACCCCTGACGCGGTCCGTCGCCGACGCGCGCGCCGTCCTGCGCATCACGAGGGGCGCGGATCCGCGCGATCCGCAGTCCGCCTTCGCCGAGCCCGTCCCGCTTCCGCTCGGGCGTCCGTGGCGGATCGGCGTCGTGCGGGAGCCGTGGGGGATCGCGCCCTCCGACGAGGTCGCCGAGCGCCTCCGGCCCGTTCTCTCGGCGCTCCCTGCCTCGGGGATCGGCGTCGTGGAAGACGTCGACCTGAGTATCCCGGTTCCGCGGACCGTCTTCGAGGCCCTGTGGGTCACGGGGCGCGGGTTCGGCTTCGCGGAGCTGTCACGGAGCGTCGGCGACATCATGGACCCGGGACTCGCGCGGCTCACGGGCCTCGCCGAGGAGTACTCGCTCGCCGGCTTCCTCGACGCGCTGCAGGCCCGGCGCGCGTTCAATGCGCGGATCTTCGACGTGCTGACGCGGTACGACGTACTGATCATGCCGACCATGCCGCTCACGGCGTTCGAGGCGGATGCCGAAGTGCCGGCCGGTGGCGAGGCGGATGCTCCGCTGCCGTGGATCACGTGGACGCCCTACACCTACCCGTTCAACATCTCTGGTCAGCCCGCGATCACGGTGCCGGTGGATCTGGGTGCAGGACGGTTGCCGATCGGACTCCAGGTCGTCGGCGGATGGGCCGCGGACGACCTCGTGCTCGCCGTCGCCGAGCGGCTCGAGCAGATCGTCGCCCCCACGATCGAGCGCCGCACGGCCCGGTAGCCTCCGCTCCCGAGCCGCGGGGGCTCGGGAGGAGCATCCCCCTCCGCGCCGTGCGAGCTCGCGTCAGTGTCCGCCGAAGTAGCGCTCGCCGGCCTCGCGCAGCGACCGTGCGACACCCTCGGAGATCGCGTTCTCGTCGACCGTCGTCAGGACGCCGCCCCGCATGACGACCCGGCCATCGATGATGCTCGTGTCGACGTCGGACCCGTTCGCCTGGTTGACGACGAACTCGGTCACCTCGTCGCCGTTCGTGCGGTCCATCATGGCGAACTTGACCTGGTCGACGTCGATGAGAATCAGGTCGGCCTTCATCCCGGCGTTCAGGACGCCGGTCTTCTGGCCGAGTGCGCGGGATCCGTTGCGCGTCGCCATCACGAGCGACTCGGCACTCGAGCGTGCGTAGATGTCGCGGGTGGTGGCGCGGTGGAGGTAGGCCGCCCACCGCATGATCTCGAACAGGTCGGAGCAGAACCCGGCATCCGTGCCGATGCCGACGTTGATCCCTGCGCGCTGGAAGTCGTTCAGCCGCGCGATGCCGTTGCCGAGGTAGGCGTTCGAGCCGGGGTTGTGCGAGATGTGCGTTCCCGTCTCGGCCATGAATCCGATCTCGGCGTCGTCGAGGTGGACGCAGTGCGCCGCCACGACGTCGGGACCCAGGAACCCGAGTTCGTAGGCGAGTTCGGTGGGCCGTTTGCCGAAGCGGCGGAGGGCGTCGTCGACTTCGGAGAGGGACTCGTTCAAGTGGATGTGGATCCCCGTCTCGGGCGTCGCGATCTCGTTCGAGAGGATGGCGCGCATGCCGATCTCCCTCGCCGCCCTCGCCCGCGCGGGGCTCAGGACGTACATGTCATTGACCGTCGTCGTGCCGTTGCGGATCGACTCGGCGTAGCTCGCGAGCGTCGCCCAGTAGGCCTCTTCCTCCGTGAGCTGACCGAGGAACGGATACCAGTCGTCGAACAGCAGATCCCACATGGGCTTCCGTTCGTTGGACTCGCCCGCCGCCTTACCGAGATCGACGTGGTAGTGCAGGTTGACGAGCCCCGGCGTCGCCACCATCCGCGACCCGTCGATGACCGTGTCGTCCGCGCTCACCTCGACGGCGTGTTCGGACACCTCCCCGATGTATCCGTTCTCGACGACGACGGTCCCCTTCTCGAGGAACGGGCGCTCGTCATCCTGCGTGAGGATCGTCGCATCGGTGATCAAGAGTCGGCTCATCGCGCATCCCGTCTATGAGATCTGAAATATCGGATCGCATCAGTATGCCTCGCGCGTGTTACCGCGGTGTGTCGGTATCCCCACCCCCTTCAGGCACGAGACTGCCATGGGGGACCCGTCCCACCGCTGCGGCATCAAGGATGCCGCTCTTCCGCCGCCGGGTGGTCAGGAGCACACCACCGGCGGCGAGGAGGAGGGCAGCGGCGGCAACCGCGGCGGGCGATGCCGACCCACCGCTCGCCGCCAGCGTGGGTGCGGGCACCCCGGTCGGTGCTGCGGCGCCCGGTGCGGGAACGGCCGCGCGCTCGACCGTCACGCTCTGGGACGGGTCGTCGATCTGCGCGTCCTCCGCGAGCGGAGCAGCGGAGGTGTCCGTGCCCGCAGAGAGACGCGGGAACGAGACGAGGACCTCTCCTGCGTAGCCCGCCGGCACGTCGAACGACAACTCCACGATGCCGTCCGGCGCGCTCGCGGTGAAGGTCACCTCCGTCGTGAACGGTGTCTCCGTGGCATCCGCGCCCCGCAAGAGGACACTGCTGAGCGTGTACAGGGCTCCGGGCTCGAGATGCTCGAACGTGACCGAGTCGACGAGCGTTCCGCCGGTGGTGGCGAGGATGCGGTCACCGTCCGCGGCATCCGTCAGGGACGAGCGGATCGTCGGTACGCCGATCTGGAGGGTCTGTTGCGGGTCGGTGTAGTCGGCGTATTCGGCGATGGGTGGTCCGGGTGGGGTGAAGAGGCGGACGGCGGCGACGAGGGTACGTCCGGCGTATCCGGAGGGCACGGTGAGTTCGACGTCGATGGTGCCGGCAGGTGCGATGGGGGTGAAGGTGAGCGAGCTGTCGATGCCGGTAGCGACGGCGGCGGGGGTGTCGAGGCTCACGAACAGGAAGTAGTCGATGCCCGGGGTCAGGTTCTCGTAGGTGACGCGTTCGACGATCGTTCCGCCCGTCGGTGGCAGCCGTCGCTCGCCCACCAACGCACCGCGGATCGTCGGTACGCCGATCTGGAGGGTCTGTTGCGGGTCGGTGTAGTCGGCGTATTCGGCGATGGGTGGTCCGGGTGGGGTGAAGAGGCGGACGGCGGCGACGAGGGTACGTCCGGCGTATCCGGAGGGCACGGTGAGTTCGACGTCGATGGTGCCGGCAGGTGCGATGGGGGTGAAGGTGAGCGAGCTGTCGATGCCGGTAGCGACGGCGGCGGGGGTGTCGAGGCTCACGAACAGGAAGTAGTCGATGCCCGGGGTCAGGTTCTCGTAGGTGACGCGTTCGACGATCGTTCCGCCCGTCGGTGGCAGCAACCGCTCGCCCACCAGGGCCCCACGCACGGTGGGCGCGGATGCCGCAGCATCCGCTGACGGGGCGGCCCCGAGCAGACCTGCCGCAACGCCGAGGACGACAGCGACTGCGGCTGCGGCTGCGAAACGGTGTCGGCGACCGGGCTGGGGGAGAGAATCAGCGTGCACGAGGATCCGTTCTGCAGGACGGCGGAGTGTTTCCAGCGTCACCCGATCGCGCCGCAGCCACCATGGACTCAGGTCGCCCTTCGTCGCGGACTCGCTCAGCAGGTCCCCTCGTGGCGGCCGGCGCCCTCCCGCCGAGAAGACCCAGACCGCTCGTTTTCGCGCGCAGAAGCGACAGTTCGCGTCTTCTCGGCAGGCAGGACGGATGGTTGTAGCCTTTTCGCAACCCATGACAGAGCGCCCGCAACCCCGCACCGCCGCAGAGCTGATGCGGTCGCGCTTCGAAGCATTCCGCGATGGGGACTCCGAGTGGCTCCTCCACACGTGGCATCCGTCCACACGGCCCGACGTGGTCGAGCTCGACGACAACCCGGTGTGGCGGGCGCTTCAGATCGTCGACACCGTCCGCGGCCAAGAGCACGATACAGCCGGCATCGTGGAGTTCCGGGCGACCTACCGTTCATCGGACGGTGTGGGAGTACTGCACGAACGATCGCGTTTCGTCCGCGAGGGCGGTCGATGGTTCTACATCGACGGGATCGTGAAGCGAGACTGACGAACGGATGCCTGCGAAGCGTGAGCATCCGCACGGGCCGATGCATCGGTGGCCACTCCGCCGAGAAGACCTGATCCGCTCGATTCGGGCCGCTTCTGCAGCGGTTCGAGTCTTCTCGGCCAAGGGGGCTCTGGCGGCTGTTCACCTACCGAGGAGGAACCATGACTGAACAGCCGAACAAGACCCCCTGACCCTCGCGAGGAGGTTCAGGGGGCTTGCTTTCGCAGATCACGGGGCGTCTGGGGAACGCGCTCCGTCGCTGGGGACGACGTCGGACCTGAGGCTTATGGGCGTCAGCCGCGTCGGCGTGCGACGCGATGGCGGGCGAAGAAGACGAAGGCAAGGCCCAGGGAGATGAGCGCCAAGGAGACGATGCCCGTGGGGGCGTTCACCACGCCGCTCTCAGCGAGGCGGGCGCCTGCCGGTACCGCGCCGGCACCGGCGCTGGGCGATGCGACGGGTGCGGGCGAGGCCGCGGCCGCGATCGTCACGGTGTAGCTGGCGGTGTCATCTGGCGCCGTGCCGTTGGAGACGGTGACGTCGAAGTCGTAGTCGCCGGGTGTCGTGGGTACTCCGGTGATCGCGCCCGTGGCGGCGTCGAGCGTCAGCCCCGACGGAAGCGACCCGCTCGAGACGGTGAACGACGGCGCGGGGGTTCCGGATGCCGTCACGGTGTAGCTGTAGTCATCGCCGGGCGTTCCGAGGGGCGGGGCCTCGGACGTGATGGTGGGGCTCGTGCTCACGGTCCCCGGCTCGCAGCCCTCGGGAGCCGTGATCGTGTTGGTGTCGAGCGTGACGGCGCCGTTGCTTGCCAGCAGGCGACCGGCGATCGTCGCCGCGGTCTCGGCCGTGATGGACTCGGCAGCCATCACGGTGCCGACGAACTGTGCGCCGCCCTGAATCGTCGCGGAGCTGCCGATCTGCCAGAAGACGTTGCACGCGCTCGCGCCGCCGGTGATCGTGATGATCGAGCCCGTGGCGATCGTGAGTGTCGAGGCGGCCTGGAAGACCCACACCGATTCGGCGGTTCCCGCAAGAGTCAGCGCGCCGGTGAGGGAAAGCGCGCCGCCGGAGTAGACCCCCGGTGTGAGCGACTGACCGACGAGGTCACCGAGGCCCGTTGCCGTGGGGGAGAGGCTCGCGGCGACGTTGTATGCCGTGGTGAGGTCGATCTGGGCTTGCGCCGCCACCGCATCGGTCGGGTGGATGGTTCCGTTGACGATCCCCGGCGGGAAACCGGTGATGGAGGTCTGCGGGCTGAGCCCGAGGTCGCCGTTGAGGACGGAGGGGCCGGTGTTGGTGACGGTCGATGCTCCGAGGACGGAGAAGGGGGCCGCCGTTCCGAGGTCGATCGGTCCGTCGATCGTGGTGTCGGCGTGCGCCGCGGACGGCAGCAGGGCGACGGCGAGGATGCCGACGGTGGCGGCGAGTGTCGCAACGCGGCGAGAGTGCTGGACCATGTTGTTCGATCCCTTTCGATTGGGAGGAACAAAGATCATCGACTGCGATCAACAGAATCTGCGCCTATCGCAGGTCTATCAGGTATCGCGGACTGGAACGAGATCGCGATATATCGTGTACCCGATCGTTATACGCGACCCCGCGGTCGCGAGCACCACGACGCTGCGGCGCCGCCTCCGATCGGAAGCGCCGCCGCAGCGAAGGGTCGCCGACTACTCGTAGCGGAGGGATGCCACGGGGTCGGCCCTCGCGGCACGCGCCGCCGGAAGTGTCCCCGCGAGAAAGGCGATTCCCATCACGAGCAGGATCACGATCGCGATCGACGCCGGGTCGAATGCGATGAGCGTGAGGCCCGGTAGGTCGGGGAGCGCCGAGCTGGCGAGGGAGCTCACGCCGGTGCCCACGAGCATCCCGACCCCGACTCCGATCGCGCTGCCGAGGAATCCGATGAACACCGCCTCGAGACTGAACAGGCTGAAGACGCGTCCGCTACCCATTCCCATCGCCTTCATCAGCCCGATCTCGCGCGTCCGTTCCTGCACCGACATGTACAGCGTGTTGACGATTCCGAAGCTCGCAGCCAGGAGCGCGATGATCGCGAACGCATTGAGGACGAGCACGATGCCGTCGATGACCGCCTTGAACGTCCCCAACTGGTCGGCCACCGTGGTTCCGGAATAGCCCGCGTCCTCGAGGCGCTCCTTCAGGGCGTCGATCTGCTCGGGCGTCGCATCGGGGTCGAACCAGATGCTCGCCTGCGCGTACTTTCCCTGATCCGCCTCGGGAACCCCGATGCTCTGGACGGCGAGCAGCTCCTCCGTCAGTGCGCTGTTGGGGATGGTCGTGGTCGTCGGACCGGTGAAGGACTCCTCCATGACGCCGGATACGGTCGCATCGACGGTGTGGCTCTGGCCTTCGGCATCCGTCAATCCGATCGTGATCGTCTCGCCGACCGCGGCCTCGGCGTCGTCGAACCCGAGCGGTTCGACGAGGGAGTCAGGGAGAGCGATCTCCCGCGCGGAGGACGTGTCGTCGGGCTCGGTACCCGCCGCGAGCTGGAGGGACTGGCCCGGCACGAGCGCGCCTACTCCCGAGACGTACTTCGTGCCATCCGCGTACTGGATGTAGTCAGCGGCGATCGACTCTGTCGGCTCGACCCGAAGAACGCCGTCGATGTCGCCGAGCGCCTCGATGTCGCTCTCGTCCAACGCCACGACCGTGGACCCGGGAATCGCGTTGGGTCCCGCTGCGATCGCATCGGGGTCGTACTCCACCGGGCCCGTCGGACTCGCAGACGCCGAACTCGACGGCTTGGTCACCGTCATGACGTCCTCGGCTCCGATCGAGCTCACGGTGTCGTCGATGTACTGGTTGATACCGGTGCCGAGCCCATTCGTGAGCGTCAGGGTGAAGGCGCCGACGAAGATCGCGAGGATCGTCAAGGTCGTTCGGACTTTGGAGCGGAATGTCTGGGAGACCGCCGTGGCGATCAGGTCTGACGTCTTCATGCCGCCACCGCCTCGTCCTGCACGATGAGCCCGTCGCGGATCAGGATGCGCCGATCGCATCGTGCTGCCAGGTCTTCGTCGTGCGTCACGACGATGAGAGTGATGCCGTGTTCACGGTTGAGATCGAACAAGATGTCCTCGACCACCCCGCCGGTCACGGTGTCGAGGTTTCCTGTCGGTTCGTCGGCAAAGATGACTCGCGGGTTGTTCACGAGGGCTCGGGCGATCACGGTGCGCTGTTTCTGTCCCCCGGAGAGGTCGAGCGCCTTGTTGCGTGCTTTGTCGTCGAGTTCGAGCTGTGCGAGAGCGGCCATGCCGCGGTTCTTCCGCTCGCGTCGGCCGACGCCGGCGATCTTCATCGGCAGCACGACGTTGTCGAGCACCGTTGTGTTGGCGGTGAGGAAGAACTGCTGGAAGACGAACCCGAACGTGCTGTTGCGCGTGCTGTTCAGTGCGCGCCCCCGGAGGGTGCGGGTGTCGGTTCCCGCCAGGTCGATGCGACCGCTGGTGGGTTGGTCGAGGAGCGCGAGCAAGTGCATGAGGGTGGACTTGCCCGAGCCGCTCTTCCCGACGATTGCGACGCTCTCGCCTTCGTGGATGTCGAGGCTCACGCCTCGCAGCGCGTCGAAACGATTGGCGCCGCGGCCGTAGGACTTGTGGACGTCCGTCACCGATATGAGCGCGGGGCCCGAACGAGATTGGTTCGTGTGTGAGGTCATGGCTCCAGCGTCATCGGTTCCACAGCCGCGGGCATCCCCTCAACGGATGCATCGGAATACCGCAGTCGCAGTACCCCGGACTGCCGCGTGGGGGTGACGTGCGCGGTTGGATTCCGCGTCACACTGAGGGGATGCGCACCCTCGACGGCGACCTCCAGCCGTGGCCGCATGCCCGCCCTCCGGCGTGGGTGGGCGACGTCATCGCTGCCGCCCTCGTCGCGGCCGCCGCGCTCCTGCCGTTTCCCTGGACGGAGTTCCGGCCGAGCACGCCGCTGGTCTTCGTCGTCGTGCTGCTCCCCGCCGTGATCCTGCCGCTGCGGCGTCGCTGGCCGGTGTCGATCCTGGCGGCGTGCCTCGGATGCTACGGGGTGGCCGCTCTGCTCGGCACCGTCGCTCCCGGTGTCGTGTTGGCAGCGGCTATCGCGATGTTCGGCGTAGCGACGCGATCGAACCGCCGGACCACCATGGTGGTGGCGTCGGCGAGCATCGTCGCCGTCATCATCTTGAGTCTCCTGGCATCCCTCGGCGACGTCTTCGATCCGCGCACGTTCCAGTTCGCGGTGACGATCGCGTTCGCTGCCGCGGCGGGTGATGCGACCCGCTTCCGGCGGGAGTTCATCCTGGCCGTCACCGAACGCGCGCGGAAAGCGGAAGAGGATCGCGAGACGGAGGCGCAGCGTCGCGTCACCGAGGAGAGACTGCGCATCGCACGAGATCTCCACGACGCCGTCGCGCATCAGATCTCTGTGATCAGTCTCAACGCCGGAGTCGCGTCGACATCGCTCGAGACGAGGCCGGAGAAGACGCGCGAAGCGCTGGCGAACATCCGAGAAGCGTCGCGCTCCGTCCTGACGGAGATCGGAGACCTGCTCGAGATGCTGCGTCGCGCCGACGACGACTCGACGGTCGAGGGTGTTCGTGCGCCGCAGCCGGGTCTGGATCGTCTCGACGATCTGCTGGAGCGATTCCGCGCGTCCGGGCTCGATGTCGTGGCGCGCCGTGAAGGGGCGGTCGAGGATGTGCCCGTCGCCGTCGATCGCGTGGCGTACCGTGTCGTCCAGGAGGGGCTCACCAACGCGCACAAGCACGGCGCGGACCGGCGGGCGCACGTGCTGCTCAGCGCCGACGCGGAGGCCTTGCGGGTGGTCGTGACGAATCCCACCACACCAGACGACCCCGACCAGGTCGCGGCATCCGAACACGGGGGGCACGGCTTGATCGGATTGCGCGAGCGCGTCGCATTGGTGCGCGGCAGCGTCGAAGCCGGATCGACTCCCGGTGGCTACCGGCTCGCGGCGACCCTTCCCCTCACGCGAACGGCGGATGCTCCGTGACCACCGTGCTCGTCGTCGACGACCAGTCCCTCATCCGTTCGGCTGTGAGGGATCTTCTCGAGAGCGCGCCCGGGGTGACGGTCGTCGGCGAGGCGGCGGACGGCGCCGAAGCGACGCGGCTCGCCCGGGAGCTGCGACCCGACATCGTGCTGATGGACATCCGGATGCCGGAGGTCGACGGCATCGCCGCGACCGAGACGATCTGCGCGGATCCCTCTCTCGTCGACACCCGGGTCCTGATCCTGACGACGTTCGAGGAGGACGAGTACCTCGTCGCGGCGCTCCGCGCGGGCGCGAGCGGCTTCATCGGAAAGGGTGCGGAGCCCGACGAGATCGTGCGCGCGGTCCGTGCCGTGGACGCCGGTGACGCCCTGCTCTCTCCGACGGCGACGCGGAGGCTCATCACGCGATTCGTGCTGCCCGCAACGGCCGCTCCGACGGGCCCTCCGCCTCCGGAGTACGCCCAGCTCACCGAGCGAGAACGGGAAGTGCTGCTCCTCGTCGCGCGTGGCGGCTCGAATCAGGACATCGCCGACGAGCTCTTCATCTCACCCCACACCGCCAAGACGCACGTCAACCGCATCATGTCGAAGCTGTACGCGCACGACCGCGCCCAGCTCGTCATCTTCGCGTACGAGAACGGACTGCTGACGCCGGGCACGTAGCATCCGCCCCCACCCCGCCGGAGCGAATTTTGTCGTGGGATGCATCTGGATCGGGCTCTGCGGGAGAAGAACTTATCGGCGAGGCAACTTAACATCAAGGCGCAGTGACCACTGAGATCGCGATCCGTCGCGAGAATCGAGGCGCATCATGGCACGACGGCGTGACCTGACCACTGTCATCGAGTACGACCGCGTCGGCGGCCCCGACGTGCTCGACGTGAGATCGGTGGCGCTCGCGCCGCCGGGGCCCGGAGAAGTCACCGTGGAGGTCATCACGGCGGGGCTCAACCACATCGACGGATTCATCCGCGAGGGCCGCGAGGAGACGTGGAGCGAAGACCCCTGGCCGCGCCGGTCGGGGAGCGACTTCGCGGGGATCGTCGTGGCGGTGGGGTCCGACGTGCGGGGATTCGCCCGCGGCGCCGAGGTCGTCGGGCACGTGCGCTCAGGGGCCCAGGCGACGTTCCTCAACGTCCCGGCGGGTGCGCTCGTCCGGAAGCCGCCGCGGCTGGGGTGGGAGTCGGCGGGAGGGCTGTTCCTCGCCGGCGCGACGGCGCTCGACACGCTCGATGAGCTTCGCGTCGCTGCTGGCGACGTGCTCGTCGTGTCCGCGGCCGCCGGCGGGGTCGGGAGCATTGAGGCGCAGGTCGCGAAGCACCTCGGCGCAACGGTCATCGGCACGTGCGGCGACAGGAACTTCGACTACCTCCGCCAGCTCGGGATCAAGCCGGTCCGCTACGGCGAGGGGATGGTCGACCGCATCCGGGCGGCGGCGGGTCGCGCCCCCGTGACGGCGATGATCGACAACTTCGGGCAGGAGGGGAGCGGACTCGCGGAGGAGCTCGGCGTGCCGGCATCCCGCTACCGTTCGAGCGAGGATCGCCGCGAGATGGAGATCCGGCTGTTGCACGACGACCCTGTGTCCACGGCCCGCGGCACGGCTCTTCTCGAGCGACTGTGTCGGCTCGCCGAATCGCGCGCCTTCACGCTCCTCGTCTCGGGCTACTACCCGCTCGAGGAGGTCGCGGAGGCGTACTCGGACCTCGGGCGCATGCACGCGCGCGGCAAGGTCATCCTCGGAACCCATCCCGTGACGACCTTCCGGACCCTCAAGGCGCGAGAACTGTTCGAAGCCGCCAGCTGATCCGGACGGTAAAGGGGCTCCGGTCGCATCCCGAATGTGCGACCGGAGCCCCTCCTTCTGCCCGGGTGAGCGTCAGGAACCCGGGACGAGCACGCGATCGATCGTGTGGATGACGCCGTTGGATGCCGGGATGTCGATCTTCCACAGGATGAGCTTGGGATCGGCGAGAGCGGGACTCGTGTCGCGCAGCGTGATGCCGCGCGGCTTCACGATCCCACCGTTGGCCATCGTGAGCGATCCCGCGAGCAGCACCTGGAACGGCCGCAGCTTCGCCCCCGGTACGACGTGGTACAGCAGGATGTTCTTGATCTGATCGATCGTGAAGGCGCTCGTGATCGTCGTGAGCGCGGCAGCCTCCGACGCGGGGGCTGTGCCCGTCAGATCGGTCACGAGCCGCAGGAAGGCGCGATCGTTCGGGGCGAAGACGGTGTACTTCGTCGCGGCGTCGGACAACGTGCCCGCAAGGCCGGTCGCGAGGACCGCCTGCACGAGCAGGTCGTAGTCGTTGGGGTTGTGGTCGGGTGCGCCCCCGCCGGATGCGGCGACGGCGACGTCGACGATGTTCCCCCGCGGGGCGCCGCCGGTGGCGTGCGCGGGCGCCGCCGCCAGCACGAGACCGGCCGTCGCGACGGCGGCGATGGCGAGGCGGAATCTGATCTTCATCGTTCTGCTCCTTCGTAGAAGAGGAAGGCGTCCGAGCTCCATCGGCCGGGCGTCATCGAGTTATTCCGCACCAGGAGCGTTCCCGGATGCAGGCAGTGCCGCCTCTTCTGTCGCCGTTCTTCGGATGCGGCCTCAGGGTCGCCGTCGAAGTGCAGTCCTGAGGCTGCGGAGGAGCAGGAGGAGCCCGCCGAGGCCGACGATGCTCCCGAGGAACGCGAACGCGGGAACATTGCCGGTGAGCATCGGTCCGCCGTCGTCGACGCCCAGGAGGATACCGCTGATGACGAGCGCGATGCCGATGAGCGTCGTCGTCACGCGGCCGAGGAGGCCGTCGACCCATCGGCGTTCGTCGGTGGACTCGAAGCTGCGGAGCCGCACCGAGAGGGTTCCCTCCTCGAGCGCGCGGGAGACGTTCTCGATCCGCCGGGGGAGTCGTCGCACCTGTTCGCCGAGGAGCATCGACCAGGTTTGGGCCGTCAGCGCCATCCCGTGCAGCGACACGAGCGAGGAGGCGATCCGCGGCGCCGTCGTCAGGGCGCGGGAGACCATGTCGTATCCCGGAACGAGCTTGCGGAGTGTTCCCTCGAGCGACGTCAGGGTCCGGAAGACCAGGAGGAGCGACGGCGGCAGAGCGATGCGCTGGCGGCGCAGGACATCGAGGAGGAGCCGGAAGATGTTCTCGTCCATCCCGGAGTTGTGCATCCGGGTGAGGATGACCCCGATGTCGCGCTGGAGCGCCGTGGCATCCACATCACCGTCCGCCGGCTGGCAGAGCATGAGCACGATGTCGGTGACGGCGACGTCGTCTTCGTTCGCCATCCCGATCAGCATCGGCAGCAGGAGGCGCCGCACGCTGCTCTCGACGATCCCGACGGATCCGAAGTCGATGAGGGTGAGCGTCGCCTGCCCCGTCCCGTCGTCCTCGTCGAGGATGACGTTCCCGGGATGCAGGTCGGCGTGGAAGATCCCTCGCACGGCGATGTGGTCGATGACGGCGTCCACGAGCGCATCGGCGAGATCGGTCGCCCGATCGAGCGGCAGCGCCCCGGGTTCGAGGCGACTGAGGGGGATGCCGGTGACCCGCTCCTGCACGATCATCTGCCGCGTCGAGCACTCGGTGTAGACCCGCGGTATCCGAAGGCGCGATCCCGCCGTCTCGACGGTCGAGCGGAGCATCTCGGTGTTGGCGACTTCGGTGCCGTAGTCGAGCTCTTCGCGCAACCCTCGGGCGAACTCCTGGACGAGGGCATAGGCGCCGTAGGCCTTCGCCCAGTCGGTGCGCCGCTCGGCTTCCGCGGCGAGGCGGTCGAGGATGTCGAGGTCTGTCGTGACCTGCGCTCGCGCGCGAGGCCGCTGGATCTTCACGACCACCTCATCACCGTCGACGAGTCTCGCGGCGTGCACTTGCGCGACGGATGCCGCGGCGAGCGGCTCCGGATCGATCTCGCCGAAGACCTCGTCGAGGGGACGACCGAGCTGTTCGGCGATCGCCGCCTCGGCTTCGGGCCAGGGGATCGGCGAGGAGTCCATCTGGAGCGTCGAGAGCGCGCGGATGAGGGGCGGTGGCAGGACGTCCTCGCGCGTCGAGAGCACCTGGCCGAGTTTGACGAAGGTCACGCCGGCCTCGTTCATCGCCGAGACGAGGGCCGACGGGAGCTCGCCTTCGTCGCCGTGGCGCCTGCTCTCGTAGAACGTCAAGCCGTGCCGGGATCCGATCGCGAGGATCTGCGCGTATCTCCGGGCCCGATCGCGTCGACGGATCGCGTCACGCACGACGGTGATCGGGTTGCGCCAGCGACGCGACGGCCAGAGGAACTCGAGCGTCATCACGACGATGAAGACCGCGGCGAACATCCATCCGAGATTGAGCGCGACGAACGCGAGGGCGACGGGACCCGCGACGACGAAGGCGCCGTCTTGGTACACATCGGCTTCCGTGAGGGCCCAGATTGCGACGGGGGTCGCTAGGAGGAAGACGACGAGTGCTGTCAGCCACGCCCGCAGCCATCCGATCTCGGTGTCGAGGAGTCGCCGGACGATCCACGCGGCGATGAGCGAGAACGACAGGACGACCGCCGCGAAGATGAGCCAGGTGGGCATGCGCCGATTCTGACAGCGGATGCCGCGAGGCAGAAGCGCCGTCGCGTGATCCGTGCGGTGATCCCGGACTTCCTCGTCACCGGGGCACTGGTCACCCGATGATCGGTCGCTCCTCAGGATGGTTGTACAGAACGTTGCGCTGGCGGACGGCGAGAGCGGCCGCGAGACCTGCGGGGCCGATGCGCCCGGCGAGCATGAGCACGCTGAGGGCGATCTTGCCGAACGGATCGAGTTCTGCGCTCAAGCCGACCGACAGCCCGCACGTCGCGAATGCCGAGATGACTTCGAACAGGATCCTGTCGAGCGAGGCATCGGTCACGAGCGTCAGGACGAGGACCGTCGACAGGACGAGAGTCGCTCCGAGGAAGGTCACGCTGATCGCCAGGCGGAGGGTGCCGTCGGGAATGACGCGCCCCGCCACCATGAGCCGCTTGTCGCCGCGGGCCTCCGCGATGATGGCGAGGAAGAGGACGGCGAGCGTCGCGACCTTGATGCCGCCCGCGGTCGAGGCCGACCCGCCTCCGACGAACATGAGGGCATCGCTCGCGACGAGGGTGGCCGACGTCGACTGCGCCGTATCGACGAGGGAGAATCCCCCCGAGCGCATCATCGTCGAGGCGAACAGGGCGTGGAAGATCTTCTCGGGGATGCTCATGTTCCCGACGGTCTCGACGTTGGACCATTCGAAAGCGCCCCACGCGACGGCGCCCGCCACGAGCAGGATGCTGGTCGTGGCGAGGGTCAGCTTCGTGTGGAGCGTCCACCGTCGCGTGTTCCCGCGCGCACTGAGGAGAATGAGGAAGACCGGGAATCCGAGGCTTCCGATGAAGACGCCGACCATGATGGGGATGAGGATCCACATATCGCCGTCGTAGGGCTCGAGTCCGCCGACGGTCGAGACGAAGCCGGCGTTGTTGAACGCGGAGATGGCGTAGAAGAGGCCGTGCCAGACGCCCTCCCACCAGTGCTCGTCGAGCATGATGAAGCGCGGGATCAGGATGGCGGCGAGGATGGCCTCGATGCTGAGCGTCGTGAGCACGACGGTGCGCAGCAGTGCGCCGACCTCGCCGAGCTTCGACGTGCCGATGTTCTGCTGCGCGAACACCTTGCTGCGGACGCCGAGGTGACGGCTGACCGCCCGTGCGAGCAGCAGTGCGATCGTGACGATCCCGAGGCCGCCCGCCTGGATTGCGACGAGGATCACGACCTGGCCGAAGAAGGACCAGTGTGTCGCCGTGTCGACGGTCGTGAGCCCCGTCACGGTGACGGCGGAGACCGCCGTGAACATCGCGTCCTGTAGGGCTGTCGCGCGGCCGCTCGCGGAAGCGATGGGGAGGCTCAGCAGACTCGTGAACACGAGACCGGCGAGGATGAAGATGCCGGCGGCGGCCCGCGCCGGCGAGCGCTTGACGAGCTCCTTGAGGAGCCCGCTTCCCAGGCGTCCGGCTTTCCCCGGGGAGGGGCCTCGCGGGACACGGATGCTGCGCGGCATGCAGACAGTCTGCCTCGTCAGCGCAGTTGGCTGAAAACTTCCGCCTTGCGGGTGGGGCCTGCGACGAGGATCGTGTCGCCGGGGCGGAGAACCGTCTCGGCGGTCGCGTACGTCCAGGGCTCGCCATCCGGCTTGACCGCTGTCACGGTGACCTGGTGCTTGTTGCGCAGATCGGTCTGGCCCAGCGGTATTCCCATGATGGCGCTGTGCGGGGTGGTCTTCACCATCGCGAACCCCTCGTCGATCTCGATGAAGTCCTGCATGCTCCCCCGAACGAGATGGGCCACGCGTTTGCCCATGTCCTTCTCGGGGTAGATCACATGGCCCACTCCCAGTTGCTCGAGGATCGTCCCGTGCGCCTCGCCGACCGCCTTCGCCCAGATCTGCGGGATCTTGAAGCGGAGCAGCAGGGAGGTGGTGAGGATGCTCGCCTGGATATCGCTCCCGATGGCGACCACGACACGGTCGAAGTCGGGGACCGAGAGCTGGCGAAGCACGGTCTCCTTGGTGGCATCCGCTGTGACGACGTGCGTGAGGCGCCCGTTCAGGGACTGGACGATGTCTTCGCGACCGTCGACGCCGAGCACCTCGGTGCCGTTGTCCATGAGTTCCAGGGCGAGGGACTGGCCGAAGCGTCCGAGCCCCAGGACGGCGACGGAGTCGGCCTCGGCCACTCGCGCCGGGTCCGTGCCGCCGAAGAGGATTCGTCTAGCCAATGATCGGCCTTTCCTTGGGGAGTTCGTACAGGAGTGTGCGCTGACGGAGCGCCAGCGCCGATGCGAACGTGATGGGCCCGAGTCTGCCGATGAACATCAGCGCGACGAGGATCAGTTGCGCCGCCGGCGGGAGTGCCGCAGTGATCCCCGTCGACAGGCCGACGGTGCCGAACGCCGATGTGACCTCGAAGAGGATCTCGTCCAGGCTGAAGTCGGTCATCAGCATCACGAGGACGGTCCCGACGGCGACAAGCGCGACGGCGAGAAGCGCGACCGCGATCGCCTGGCGGTGGACGGCACGAGAGAGGCGCTTCCCGAACACGTTGACGGCCCCGTCCCCGCGGATCTCGGCAACGATGATGAAGAACAGCACGGCGAAGGTCGTGACCTTGATGCCGCCCGCCGTCCCCGCGGAGCCGCCGCCGATGAACATGAGGGCGTCCATCCCGAGCCAGGTCGCTGTGCCCATCTCGGCGGTGTCGATGCTGTTGAAGCCTGCGGTTCGCGTCTGTACCGATTGGAAGAACCCCGCCAGAAGACGGGACGGCCAGTCGAGCGCGCCGAGCGTCTGCGGATTGTTCCACTCCAGCGCGGTGATGTACGCGGTTCCCGCCACGAGGAGCAGGACTGTCGCCCAGACGACGATCCGAGTGTTCATCGACCAGAGGCGGGGTGTTCGTATCTGCTTTCGCAGCTGCATGATGACGGGAAAACCGAGCCCGCCGAGGATGATCGCAGCGCACATCGGAAGGCAGATGATCGGGTCGCCCACGAATCCCATCATGCTGTCGCTGAAGAGCGCGAAACCGGCATTGTTGAAGGACGACACGGAATGGAAGACACCGAGCCAGAGCGCTTCGCCGAGGGACTTCTCGTAGGCCACGCCAAACTGGACGGTCAAGATCAGCGCCACGACGACCTCGATCCCGATCGAGATCTTCACGACTCCGAGGACGAGGGCCTTCACGTTCTCCAGCCCGATGTTCTTCGCCTCCGTCGCCGCGGTCAGCCGTGAGCGCAGGGAGAGTCGACGGATGACGGCGAGGCCGACGACCGATGCGAAAGTCATGACACCGAGACCACCGAGCTGGATGAGGGCCAGGATCACTGCGTGACCGAACCCGGTCCAATAGACCGGGGTGTCGACGATGATCAGTCCTGTGACGCACAGCGCCGACACCGCTGTGAAGAGTGCTTCCAAAGGCGAAGCGCCCCCCGCGCCCGCTTTGGCGATCGGGAGCATCAGCAGTCCCGTGCCGACGAAGGTCGCCACCGCGAATCCGAGGAAGACCGTCATGGCGGGATGGTGTCGCCGACCTCGCGACGGCACCGTCTCGGTCCGGTTCTCTCGCACCGCATGAGACTACGCCTGGTCGGGTTGCGTTGTCGGCGTCAATGGGGACGCTCGCGTCGCGTCAGATGGCCCAGTGCATCCCGCCGTCGACGCTGAAGGTGTCTCCCGTGATGTAGCCCGCGGGACCCGAGACGAGGAAAGCGACGAGCGCGGCTGCCTCCTCGGGGGTGCCGAATCGTCCGGCGGGGATGCGGCGGCGGATGAAGTCGTCCTTCGCGTCTCCTTCGGGGAGCGCCCGGCGCACCTGTTCGCTGTCCACCCGCCCCGGTGCGATGCAGTTGACGGTGACGCCGTCCGGCGCCACGACGCGCGAGAGGGCTTTCGACCACAGCGTGCACGCGGCGACGGCGGCCTGGGCCGCAGACACGAGCGTCGGTTCGAGGAGGCCAACGAAGTTCACGACCCGCCCGCGACCGCTCGCGGCGAGAAACGGAAGGGATGCCTCGACGAGGCGTCTCTTCGAGTGGAAGTTGAGGTCGAACTGGCGCTGCCACACCTCTTCCGTGAGTGACTCGCCCGGCTGCTCGGCGGCGCCTGCGGCGTTGACGACGATGTCGATGCGGCCGTACGTGCGATCCACGGCGTCGACGATGCGCGCCGGTGCCGCGGCATCCAGGATGTCCGTCTCGACGACGAGAGCACGCCGGCCGCTGCGGCGCTCGATCTCGTCGGCCAGGTCGCGGAGGGCGTCGCCGCGTCGCGCCACGAGGGCGACATGCGCGCCTTCCGCGCTCAGCGTCAGGGCCGTCGCTCGGCCGATGCCCGCGGTCGCGCCGGTGACGACGGCGACGCGATCGTTCAGCTGCAGATCCATGGCTCTCCTTCGACCCGTGCTCTCGGGGGGAGCGTACGGGCCGGAGATCGGAATGTCGAGCAAGCGCTTGATGAATCATCCCCGAATGGTTGACATGCCGGGCATCCGATGTCGTAAACTGACTCCGCTGACATTGAAGTCAAGCGAGCGCTTGATTGAGATTCCACCCGAACCGACGAGCGCACAGGAAAGAGGGCATCCGTGCAACTCCTGATCCAGCAACTGATGAACGGTGTTGCGCTCGGCTCGATCTACGCCATCTTCGCCGTCGGCTTCTCGCTGATCATGGCGCGCATGGGGATCCTCAACGTCGCCCACGGCACCTTCGCCACCTGGGGCGCCCTCTCGTCGTACTGGCTCGTCTCTCAGTTCGGAGTCAACTTCTGGGTCGCGCTTCTCGCGGGTGTGCTCTTCGCGGGCATCCTGGGCGTGGCATCCGATGTTCTCGCGTTCGAGCCGCTTCGCCGACGCAAGGCAGGGACGTTCGCCCCCATCATCGCGAGCATCGGTATATGGATCGTGCTCCTGACCGTGGCGGAGGCGTTCGCCGGGCCCTCGGCGACGAGCTACCCCGCGGGCTCGGTGCAGACCGAGGCGTTCCGCATCGGCGGGCTCGTGATCCTGCCAGCCCAGCTCTACAGCGTCATCGCCCTCATCATCGTCGTCACGGGTGTGCACCTGCTGCTCACCAAGACGCGCTTCGGTGCCGCCGTCCGCGCCGTGTCGTCCGACACCCGCTCGGCCACGATCGTCGGTGTCAATGCCCGCAACACCCTCATCGCCGTCGCGTTCCTCGCGGGTGCCATCGCGGGCCTCGCCGGCGTCCTCGCGGCGCTCGCCGACAACAACGTCTCGTTCAACCTCGGGGAGGCGCTTCTGCTCAAGGGGTTCGCTGCCGTCGTCGTGGGCGGGTGGGGCGACATCCGCGGCGCAGCGATCGTCGGAGTCGCGATCGGGGTTCTCGAGGTCATGAGCGCCCAGTACATCTCGTCGGGATTCCGCGACGCCATCACGTTCGGCATCCTGCTGCTCGTCCTCGTCGCGTGGCCGCGCGGCATCTTCCGCGAACGACAGTTCGTCCGAGCCTGACGCCCCCGAGCCTGACTATGGAGACCCACTCGTGAGTACCGCAGCATGGCTGACGACACTGCAGTTCGCCGGTGTCAGCGCCCTCTTCGCCCTCGCCATCTACGCGTCGCTGTGGACCGGCGTCCTGAGCCTCGCACCCGTCTTCTTCGGGGCGTTCAGCGCCTTCACCTTCGCCTACATCGTGTCGTCACTCGGGCTTCCGCCCGCCCTCGCCTTCGCCATCTGCATCGTGCTGGGCGCCGTCGTCGGAGCGATCACGGCGGCGCTGCTCATCAGGCTCGAGAGTCACTACCTCGCGATGGCGACGATCGCCATGGTGTTGATCGGTCGCGTCCTCATCCTCAATATGCCCGAACTCACGGGCGGTGCCACGGGCACGCGCGTCTCGGGCGACCTCGGATCCTGGCTGTGGCTCATCGGCACGCTGGTCGTCGCGGGATACGTCATGGGACGACTCGGCAGTTCGCGCTTCGGTCTCGCGGCGGATGCCGTCCGCGAGGATCCGGCCGTCGCCGAGACGCTCGGCGTGTCCCCCCGGCGGATCCAGTTCGTGGGCATGGTCATCTCGGGAGCGCTCGGCGGAGCGGCGGGCGTCATGCAGGCGAGCTTCCTGCAGTACATCGGGCCCGACACGTTCTACACGCACCTGGGGTTCGTGAGTCTCGCGGCCGTCGTCCTCGGCGGCGCGTTCTACTGGCTGGGTCCGATCGTCGGTGCCATCGTCTTCACGATCCTCCCCGAGATCCTTCGCGGGCCGATGGGCGAGTACGACCGCGTCGTCACCGGCGTCCTGCTCGTCGTCATCATCATCTACATGCCGCGCGGCCTCGTCGACATGCGGCGCATGCGGTTGCTCAGAGCGAAATGGGCGGCACGGCGGAAGCGTGGCGGCGATTCGACAGCGGAGGGCGCAGAGCGTCCGCACGAAGACATCACGGCGGGAGCGAGGTCATGACGGACACGAGCGGCAACATCCCGGTCGAAGAGGAACTCGCCGTCGACATCGTCGACCTCACGAAGACCTTCGGCGGGCTCAAGGCGGTCGACGACGTCACGATCAAGGTGCCGCGTCAGCGCGTCCACGGAATCCTCGGCCCGAACGGCGCGGGAAAGACGACCGTCCTCAACATGATCAGCGGTTTCATCCGCGCGGACTCGGGACGCATCGACGTATTCGGCGAGGATGTGACGCGCATGGCGCCCTTCCACATCGCGCGCCGTGGCGTCGCCCGCACGTACCAGAACATCCGTCTCTTCCCCGGCCTGACCGTGATCGAGACCGTCATCGCCGGGGCGTACATGCAGCGCCGGTCGACGATCGCGGGTGCGATCTTCCTGAGTCCGACCGAGCGCAAGGAGCGCAAGGCCGTACGTGCCCGCGCCGCGGAACTGCTCGACATGGTCGGATGCACGGCGCCGCACTCCGCCCTCGCCGAGACGCTGTCCTACGGCGATCAGCGTCGAGTGGAGATCGCGCGAGCCCTCGCGACCGACCCGCGGATCCTCCTCCTCGACGAGCCGACCGCCGGAATGAACGATGTCGAGTCGGAGCAGGTGGGTCGGCTCCTCGTCCAGTTGAAGGACCTCGGGCTCACCCTCATCCTCATCGAACACAACATGCGACTGGTCGAAGAGTTCTGCGAGTCCGTCTCGGTCATGAACTCGGGTGCTCTCCTCGCGGAAGGGCCACCGACCTGGTGCCTGGAACAGGACGACGTGAAGGAGGCCTACTTTGGGAAACGATCCGATGCTGCGCGTATCGCGACTCTCCGCCGGGTACGGCGCGATCCCGGCGGTTCGTGAGGTCGACATCGAGGTTGCCCAAGGCACCCTCGTCGCCCTCATCGGCTCGAACGGAGCGGGCAAGACCACGACCCTGAACACGATCGCCGGCTTGCACAAGCCGTCGGGCGGCACCGTGACGGTCGGCGGACGCAACATCACGGGGTGGGCCTGTCACCGTGTCGTGCGATCCGGTGTCGCGCTCGTCGCTGAAGGGCGGCGGGTGGCCCCACCGCTGACCGTCCTGGAGAACCTCGAACTCTCGGCGTACAGCGGGCGCGGAACACGCGCGGAGCGCAAGGACGAGCTCGCGCGCGTCTTCGAGCTCTTCCCCCGCCTGGCCGACCGCAAGAACCAGTTCGCCGCGTCGCTGAGCGGCGGCGAGCAGCAGATGCTCGCTTTCGGGCGCGCGCTCATGACCCAGCCGCAAGTGCTCCTCCTCGACGAGCCTTCGATGGGTCTCGCCCCGTCGATCGTGGACGTGCTCTTCGAGAACATCGAGACGCTGCACAACAGCGGGGCGACGATCCTCTTGGTCGAGCAGAACGCGGAGCTCGCCCTGGAGGTGAGCGACGAGGTCTACGTCATGCAGCGTGGACGCATCGTCTCGCACGGAACCGCCGACGAGGTCAGGGCGAGCGCCGAGGTCATGTCGGCGCTGTTCGGCTGACCTGCGCCCTCGGACCCCACGACAAGGAGCACGAACCACATGAGCGATATCACCCTCGACGGCCGCGTCGCGATCGTCACCGGCGCGGGCCGCGGTCTCGGTCGCGAGCACGCCCTTGCACTGGCGTCCCGCGGTGCGACGGTCGTCGTCAACGATCGGGGCGGCGCGCTCGACGGAAGCTCGGGCGAAGCGTCGCCGGCGGAGCAGGTCGTCGCGGAGATCCGCGCGGCGGGAGGAACCGCCGTCGCGGACACGAACGACGTCAGCACGCTCGAAGGCGCGACCAAGATCGTCGAGCTCGCGACATCGACCTACGGTCGCCTGGACATCCTCGTCAACAACGCCGGCATCCTGCGCGACAAGTCGTTCGCGAAGCTCACCGAGGACGAGTGGGCGCCGGTCCTGGCCGTGCACCTCGGCGGCACCGTCTGGATGAGCAAGGCCGCCTGGCCCGTCATGGTGGAGCAGGGCTACGGCCGCATCGTCAACACGACGTCGGCCGGCGGGATCTTCGGTAACTTCGGCCAGGTCAACTACGGAGCCGCCAAGGCCGCCATCTGGGGTGTCACGAAGACTCTCGCGATCGAGGGTGCCCGTCACGGCATCCATGTCAATGCGATCGAGCCCGGCGCGCGCACCCGCATGACCGAGAACCTCCTCGGCGAGTACGCCGACCGCCTCGACCCGAGCCTCGTCTCCCCCGTCGTGGCGTGGCTGAGTGCGGAGGCCTGCGAGACGACCGGCGAGATCTACAACGTCGGCGGCGGCCGCGTCGCGCGCGTCGTCATCGCGCAGACGCCCGGCTACTTCTCACCCGCACTGACCCCCGAAGACGTCCGCGACAACTGGGCCGCCTTGAACGACCCGGACGACGCTCAGGTGATGGTCTCCTTCCAGCAGGAGTTCGAGCTGCTCGTCGGGATGCTGAGCGCCGAAGCCTCCGCCGAGGCGAGCTCCTGACGCACCCGCCTCGAGCCGCGGCGATCATCCGCCTCCGGAGTCAGCCCCGCACTGACGGATCGCCGGCGCCTCTTCCTCCCCGGGTGAAGATCCCCGGGGGGTATGCGAGGGCGGCGTCGACGTCGGCGGCATCCACATCGTGGACGAAGGTGCGCTCGTGGATGCGCCAGTCACCCCCGACGCACGTGAAGACGTCGAGATACCGGCCGTGGAGGTGCTCGATCGCGCGCGCCTCGCCGGTGACCTCGTGCACCGCGTAGACGTTCGACTCGACGCGTACGGTGTCGTCGTCGACCCAGTCGAAGGTCGACGGTCCGAGCAGGTGCACGGTCGCCGTCGTGCGTTCGAGGAGTCGACCCAGCGCGTCCGGGAGGTGCTCGTGCGCCACGCCGTCCCACGTGCCGTGGTGGTCGACGCCGTCGGGGTGGTACGCGCTCAGCGTCCGCGTGGCATCCCCTCGGTCCACTCCGCGGCAGTAATCCAGGAGGGCTCGCCGGATGGCATCCTCCGCCAGGAGGCGGTCGACGCTCGAGGCCGTCGCCACCGCGGTCAGAGGTCCATGATCTCGGCGTATCGCCGCATGTCGCGCTCGTAGTTCTCGTCGCCGATCCGGGGTGAGACGACGACCTCGTCGATCCCGAGGGACAGAACGTGGTCGATGTACGCGCGGTCGTCCTCCCAGTCCTTCTCGGTCTTGCCCTTGCTGCGCCGGCCGACCTTCAGGGAGAGTTCGGACATCTGTCGTCCTGCCGCCTCCATCGCCGTCGACAGCTTCGCGATGAACGCCTCGATGTCGTCGAATGTCTGGCTGTAGCCGGCCCAGCCGTCGCCATACTCGACGATGCGCCGGAGGGACGCGTCGCTGTTGCCGCCCACGATGATCGGGAGGCGGGGCTGCGCGGGCTTGGGGAAGCAGTACAGGGGCGGGAACTCGACGAACTCGCCTGAGAACTCCGTGAGCTCCTCGGGCGACCACAGCGCGCGCATGGCGGCGAGGTACTCGTTCATGCGCGCGCCGCGCCGGGCGAACGGCACATCGAGGGCCGCGTACTCTTCTTCGGCCCAGCCGACGCCGACGCCGAACTCGAAACGGCCGCCCGTGAGCTGATCGATGCTCGCGACCTGGCGTGCGGTGATGATGGGATTCCGCTGCGGGACGACGAAGACGTAGGTGCCGATGCGGAGGGTCGTCGTCGCAGCCCCGATGCTCGCGGCCAGCACGAGCGGGTCGATGACGCCGAGCATCCGGTTCACCTCTTGCGCGCCGCCCGACTCGTACGGGTACTGGGATCGGTACTCGGGGAAGAAGACGACGTGCTCGGGGAGCCAGACGGAGGTGAAGCCGATCTCCTCGATGAGCTGAGCCGCATCGGTCGACCACGACCCCGCGCGCGCGTCAGAGCCCGTGAACAGTTCGCTGATGCCGAGCTTCATGCGCCCACCTTCTTCTCGTCGGCGCGCGCCGCGTCGATGCGCGGGGCCAGCTCGTCCTTCAACACGTGCTTCATGACCTTCATCCCGGCGTTCCTCGGCAGCTGGTCGACGACGAAGATGTGCACGGGCTTCTTGTATCCCGCCAGGTGTCCGCGTGTGAAAGCGCGGATGTCGTCGTGTGTGACGGTCGACTCCGGTGCCATCACGAGCGCGCACGACACGGCTTCGCCCCAGCGCTCGTCGGGAAGGCCGAAGACTGCGGCATCCGTGATCTCGTCCATGAGGAGCAGAACCCGCTCCACTTCGGCCGCGTAGACGTTGGCGCCGCCGCTCACGATGAGGTCCTGCGCGCGCCCGGTCAAGTAGTAGTAGTGCTGCTCATCGCGGTAGCCCAGGTCACCCGTGAAGTACTCGCCGTCGCGGAGGACCGCCGCCGTCTTCTCGGGGGCGTTGTGATATCCCGAGAACATCGTGTCGGCCGAGATCACGAGTTCGCCGATCTCGCCCGGTCCGAGCGTCCGACCCTCCGTGTCGACGACCCGCATCGACGACGTCGGAAGGGGGCGCCCGACCGACTCGAAGATGTGCTCCGGCCCGCCCGCGCGGTAGTCGGAGCGGTTCGTGATCGTGATGGGGCCGACGACCTCCGTCATGCCGTACGTCTCGACGAGCCGGTCGCCGATGACACCGACGAGCCTCTCGGCATACTCGGGGGGCAGTGGTCCGCCCGAATGAAGGACCGACTGGAGGGTGTCGAGGATCGAGGGGTGCAGTCGGATCGCCTCGAGGAGCCCGGGAATGAGCGGCGTCAGACCCAGCGTGAACGTCGAGCCGCGCTCGACCATGTGCCGCCCCAGCTCGTCGGGCGTCGCGCCGGGGAGGAACGACACCGTGCCGCCCGTGTAGAAGTGCGGGAAGATGACGCCCCACAATCCTGAGACGAACGACCATCCGCCCGGGAAAGCCGCGTGGCCCTGGAGCGGGAGGCGGTAGGCGAAGGGAACGAGCTTGATGCAGTTCACGACGGCCCGATGGCTCACCAGAACGCCCTTGGGGAACCCCGTCGTGCCACTCGTGTACCCGATGAGGGCGATGTCCTCAGGTTCGGCATCGATCGGCAGAGGCGTGTCGGATGCCGCATCGAGCGCTGCGGCGAATGACTCGGCGCCCTCGGGAGCATCGCCCTGGATCGTGAACCACGCCGCGAGCTGGCCGTGGCATGAGAGGCCCGCGGCGACGGCGTTCGCCGTATCGGTGTTGATGAGCGCCGTCGCGCCGGAATCGACGAGGACGTAGTCGACCTCGGCCGACGTCAGCCGGTCGTTGACGTGGACGGTCGTGTAGCCGCCGAGCGCGAGGCCGATGTACACCTCGAGCGACTCGACACGATTGCCGAGGAGTGCCGCGACTCGGGATCCCGGCGGCAGTCCCCGGTCCCGCAGTGCGTGAGCGAGGCGCCATCCGCTCTCGATGACCTCGCGGAAGGTCTTCTGCTGGCCGCAGGACTCGATGGCGATGTTGTCGCGGAACCGTTCGCCCGCGTTGGCGAAGAGCTGACCGAGGGTGGCACTCATGCGAACTCCTTGAGATCGAACAGCCGGACGGCGTTGTCGGCGATGAAGAGGGTGAGCTCCTCGGGTGAGAGCACGGCGGGCTCGCCCTCCCAGGGTGCGGCGAGACCGCGTGCCATGTCCACCCATCGAGCGAGATCCTCGCCCTCGGGGTCGTGCTTGACGCCGCGCACGATATCGGAGCCGAACACGAGACGATGAGCGCCGAGCTGATCGCGCATGAGGCGGACGCGGTGACGGAACTCGCGATAGTCGCGGGCCGCGAGACGCTGCCACAGCGACAGTTCGAGGTAGGCGTGCTGCCACCCGGTCGCGCAGTCCAGCGCCTCGGCCCACCAGGCCTCGATGCCGGCATGCGCGAAAGACACACGGAGCGTCGGATGCTGCGCGAGCAGCGCCGCCACTTCGGCGGGCCGCGAACGGATCGTCTGAAGCGGGTCGCCCCCGAGCGGGCTGCAATGGATGACCGCGGGGAGCTCTCGCTCGACGAGGGCGTCGAAGAGCCACGCGTGCGCGGGGTCGCGGAGGTCCCATCCCGCGGCGGGGTAGAGCTTCACACCGCGGCAGTGGGGATGGGCGACCGACTCCTCGAAGAGCTCGCGTGCGTTGTCGTGGCGCGGGTCGATTCCCGCTGCGAAGAACAGGCGTCCCTCGTGCGTCGCGCAGAGCTCCTCGTACTGCCGGTTGAAGCGGTCGATCGGGAGGTGCTCTCCGACGGGGCGGCCCACGATCGTCCAGTCGACGACGGGGATGAGTCCCGCCGCGACGCCGGCCCGGTCGAACGCGCGCATCGTCATCGTGGCATCCGGATCGCTTTCGCCCGTCGCGACGCGAGGCAGGAGATCCTGCGGGTCCCGAGAGGGGAACCGTCGTCCCGCGCCCTGCCGAGCCCACGCGAGGCGGAGTCCTTCGGGAAGCCACGACGGATCCCACACGTGCATGTGGGCGTCGATGACGAGGTCCGTGGTCACGGGTCAGCCCTTCCCGAGGATGTGCACGCTCGAGGCGGCCGTGAGCCAATCGACGACACCGCCGCCGATCTGGACGAGGGCGCGCTGCGGGTCGGCGAGCTGGAGATCACCGGCTTCCCCGCGCAGCTGCTGGACGACGTCGTGAACCTGGGCGAGACCGCTCGCGCCGAGCGCGTGCCCGCGGCCGACGAGCCCGCCGGAGCGATTGACGGGCATGCTGCCGGTCGCATCCGTCACGCCCTCCATCGCCCACCGCTGCTCGTCGCCCGGGGCACACAGACCCGTATCGGTCCACGCCATGAGCTCGTAGGCGACGGAGGCGTCGTGCACTTCGGCGAGGTCCATGTCCTCGGGGCCGAGGCCCGCCTGCTCGTAGGCGAGGCGTGTCGATGCCTCGACGGCGTTCGGCGCGTCCGGCTGGTCCTTGGGAGGGCGTGTGGCCATGCGCGACGCGAGGACCGGTACGGCGCGCGCCGAGCGGGCGACCTCGGGTCGGCTCGTGACGACGACCGCCGCAGCGCCGTCGCTGATGGGCGAGCTCATGAGCGACGTCAGCGGCTCGACGACGACGCGGGCGTTGAGGACATCTTCTGGCGATGCGCCGAAGCGGCGATGCGCGAAGGGGTTCAGGCGAGCGGCCTCGAGCGAGCGGGATGCCACGCGGGCGAGGCCTTCGAGCGTCACCCCTCGCTCGTCGAAGAGCGTCGAGGCGAGGCGCGCCTGGCGGTCGACGAAGGGACTCCGCTCCTGTCCGGCGCCATCGCCCGTCGCGAACCCCTCCTCGACGTCCATCCCGGCGGCGTACGCGCTGAAGGTGCGCTGACGGTCCTCGAGGTTCGTCTTCTCGACGCCGACGGCGAGCACGGTGTCGTACATGCCCGAGGCCACGGCCATCCATGCCAGATGAAGGGCGTTCCCGCCCGACGCGCACGCGTTCTCGACATTGTGGATCGGGATGCCCGCGAGGCCGAGCGGGTACAGCGTCACCTCCCCGCGGATGCACTCCTGCCCCGTGATGAGGCCGGCGAGCGCGTTGGAGAAGAAGACCGCCTGCACGTCCGGTACGCCGATCGAGGCGTCGGCAAGGGCGGCGTCGACGGCGACCCGCGCCATGTCCTTCATGGACAGGCCGAGGTGCTTCCCGAACGGGTGCATCCCGACTCCGCTGATCACTGCGTCGCTGTTCACGGGAGCTCCTTCGTCGGGGTTGTCGTCGTCACGGTCGGGGAACCGGCCAGGCGGCGCTGACACCGCCGTCGACGACGAGGCTCTGGCCGGTGATGTACCCGGCGTCGTCGCTCGCGAGGAAGGCGACCGCCGCTGCGGCTTCCTCGGGGCGGCCTTCTCGGGCCATCGGCACGACCTGGGCCCGGGCCTTCGATCCGTCGGCGCCGAACTCCCGGCGCACGAGGGCGGAGTCGATGTTGCCGAGGACGACGGCGTTGGATCGGATGCCGCGATCGGCGTACCGGACGGCGACGTGCCGCATGACGGCGAGCTGTGCGGCCTTCGTCGCCTCGTACGACAGCGACCGCCTGCTGCTGAGGATCCCGGCCGTCGACCCGACGAAGACGAAGGCACCGCGTCCGTTGTCCAGCATCCCGGGAAGGGCTGCCTGCGCCGTGAGCCAGTGCGAGCGCACGTTGACATCGCTCGCGAAACCCCAGTCGTCGAGCGACTGCACCTTGAGGGGCTCGCGGCCCGAAACGCCGACGTTGCAGACGACGATGTCGAGCCCGCCGGCGAAGTCGGCCGCGACAGCGACGGCAGCTGCACAGGATGCCGCATCCGCCGCGTCGACTTCGACGGCGAGCCCTGATCCGGCGAGGTGGTCGACGGTGGTCTGTGCACGCTCCAGGATCTTGTCGCCGACGACGACGGTGGCGCCCTCGGCACTCAGGCGCATCGCGATCGCGCGGCCGTTGCCCATTGGAAGGCTCTCGCCGCTGCGGGCGGGGCCATCGCTGCCGCCGCCGAGGACGTACGCGATGCGGCCGCTGAAACGGCCGGTCATCGTCGTGCCACCCGGTGCGCAGGAGCCGCGGAAGCAGGCAGCTCGCGGCAGCGGAAGGTCGAGATCATGAGTGTCCTCGGTCGGCATCTTTGACGGTGATCCGACTGTAGAGCAAGTGCTTGATCTACGCAATGCACGCCCCGTATCGTGGGCGCATGTCAGGCGGAGAGACGCTTCGAGTCGCGAGGTCATTCATGGGTGCCCTCGATGCCAACGACGCGGAGGGCGTGCGGTCGTGGATGGCGCCCGGCGCCACGTGGTGGGTCGACACGGGACTCGACAGGAGGGCGGGACGGTTCGGCGAGGATCCGGGCGACGAGCGCCCGTGGCCGCTCCACGGCGAGATGGATGCCGCGGAGAAGAGCGACCTGCTCGCCGGCGTCCGCGAACGCTTTCCGGGCGGAGTGCGGCAGGCGGTGCGCCGTGCCTTCGCGGGCGATGACATCGCCGTGCTCGAGGTCGCCGGCGATGGCATGTTCCTGGGCGAGCGGCCGTACCGGAACCGTTACTGCTTCGTCGTCCGCGTCGGCGATGGGCGGGTCACCCAGGTCCGCGAGTATCTCGACACGCGCCACGCGGCATCCGTCTTCGAAGGGCGCAACCTCGACCGCCGCACCGAGCTCGACGCCCAGCAGTTCCCGACGTCCCCCATCATCCCGACCGCCCACCGCCGAGAAGACCCAAACCGCTCAGATCCGGACGGTTTCGCCGCAGTTCGGGTCTTGTCGGCAACGCGGGCGGCGGCGGGGGTCGGAGTCAGGCTCATGGCGGCGATCAGTGCGGCGGATGAGGGAGCGTTCCGCGCGCTGTTCACACCGGATGCCACGTGGTGGGCCGACGGCGGGGCGAGCCGTCGCTGGTCCGACCCCGAAGGGCCCGTCGACCGCGACCCCGAGCTGCTCGTCGTCGGGAAGGTGCTCGTCTCGCAGCGCGCGGCACGCATCCCCGGGCTGCGCGAGTCGTACCGCGACGGCTTGCGGATCGACGCGCACCGGATCGTCGTGGACGACGACGTCGCGGCATCCGGTCTCGTCCTGGTGGAAGCCGTCAGTGACGGGCGTCGCGTCGCCAACGGACGCCGCTACCAGAACCGCTACGCCTTCGTTCTCCGTCTCAACGCCGCGGGACTCGTCAGCGAGGTGCGCGAGTACTGCGACACGCAGCACGCCTTCGACGTCTACGAGCTCCCGCTCTGAGGCTGCGACTCAGCTCGGGTCGGGCCTGGCGTAGCGCTCGAAGCGGTCGGGGAGGGCCTCGCTGGTCGTCGTCTTCGCTCCGGCGGGACGGACGCGCCGTGCCGCGATCCGCCAGCGGTCACCGTCGTCGACGAGCTCGTCTTCGTAGCAGCCCCACACGTGGAAGTGCGCGTCGCCCGTGTCGTGGAACGCATAGACGTACGTGATCGTGGAAGCGGTCTCGTCGTCCACCCGCACGTAGTTGATCGTCGACACGTGATGGCTTGTCGCAGTGTATTTGCCGGTCGCCGCGACGAACAGCCCCCGCAGATTCTCTCGGCCGCGCGTGATGTTGCCGTGTCCGTAGTCGAACGTGGCATCGGCGGTGAAGAGGTCGGCCAGGAGGTCGATGTCGCGGCGGTCCACGCCCCTGCTGTAGGCGTTCAGGGTGTCGGCGATCTCGGCCCTCGCCACCAGCTGCTCGGGTGTCACTCTGGTCATGCGACGTCCTCCTCGGACTGTGCGGCGGGCGCGTCGTGGAAGCGCGCCAGGATCTCGGCGAGGCGGTCGGGATCGTCGACGGGCCAGCCGTAGTACGAGGAGACCCGGTCCACGCGTCCGCCGAAGCGTGCGCGACACAGGTCGGGCATCTCCTCGGGGGTCCCCGTCAGCGCGATGGCGTCGAGGAGTCCGTCGTCGATGAGGTCGGCCATCTCGGCCCACCTCCCCTCGCGCGACAGGGCCTGCAGCTCGGGCTGCAGGTTCTCGTACCCGACGCTCTCCAGGACCTTCACATACGCCGGCGTCGAGGCGTAGAACGCGATCTGCTCTCGGGTCTTGCGGGCCGCGGCATCCCGTTCCTCCTCCGTGTCGCCCATGACCATGAAGAGGGGGACGTAGAGCTCGACCGCGTCGCGTTTCCGACCGGATGCCGCGAGCCCCCGTTCGACCGCGGGCAGCGTCACTCCATCGAGGTAGCCCGTCGTCGTCATCCCGTGGAGGAGGAGGCCGTCGCACAGCTCGGCGCCCAGTGCCGTCATTCGTTCGCCGACGGCGGCGATCATGACGGGGATGCGGTGCTCGTGGTGATGCGGTGTGAAGACGGGTGTCATGAGGGTGTGCTGGTAGATCGGCCCGCGGTAGTCGAGCTTCGTGCCGTCGCGCCAGGCGGTGAAGATCGCATCGAGTGCCAGCAGATAGTCGCGCATGCGCGGCGCGGGAGCCGACCAGGGCATCGAGAAGCGGCGCTCGATGTGCGGCTGGATCTGACTCCCGAGTCCGAGGATGAAGCGTCCGCCCGACATCCCGGCGAGATCCCACGCGGCGTAGGCGGTCGACATCGGGTTGCGGGCGAAGGCGACGGCGATCGCCGTGCCGACGGTGAGCCGCGAGGTCTGCAGGAGCGCCGCCTGCGATTGCAGGAACGCGTCCGTCACGCTCTCACTCGCCCAGACGGCGTCGAATCCCCGCTCCTCGGCCGTCGCGGCGAGGGGTCCGCATTCCGCTCCGGACGCCCCGATGAGTCCCATGTCGATCTTCATCGCGCATCCTTCGGAAGGTGGAGCACTCGCTCGCCGATCGTGTTCTTGAGAATCTCGTCCGTCCCGCCGCCGACCCGCAGCCCCGGGAGCCCGAGTGTGAGCTCCGACCACGCGTACGTGCCCCACTCGCCGGTGTCGGCGACATGCGCGGCCTGCAGGATGTCCGAGGCGACGTCGCTCATCTGCGAGAGCAGATCCGTCGTGAGGAGCTTCGCGAGCGAGAGCTCGGGACCGGGCGCGCCGTCGCCGAGGAGTCGCTCGGTCGTGAGCCGCGCGGCCCACGCGCGCACGACGACGTCGGCGACGGCGTCTCGCGTGCGCTCGTCGACAGGATGCCGCGAGGTGCGCGCGAGATCGACGAGCCGGTCGACGAGGGTGTCGTCGACGCCCACCTCCCGACCGATCGCGGATCTCTCGTTGAGGAGCGACGTCACGACGACCTTCCAGCCGGCATTCACATCGCCGATCCGGCGGGAGTCGGGCACGAAGACGTCGGTGAGGAAGACCTCGTCGAAGGACGCGCCGCCCGTCAGCTGGCGGATGGGACGCGCCTCGATGCCCTCGGAACGCATATCGAGGAGGAATGTCGTGAGGCCTGCGTGCTTCGGCGCTTCGGGATCGGTGCGTGCGATGCACAGTCCGAGGTCGCTGAAGTGTGCTCCCGAGCTCCACACTTTCTGCCCGGTGATCCGCCAGCCGTCGCCGTCGCGGACGGCACGGGTCGACAGTCCTGCGAGATCGGATCCTGCCCCGGGTTCGCTGTAGAGCTGGCACGCGATGAGCTCGGCCGTACGAAGGCGGGGGAGGAACTCCTCCTGCTGCGCCGTCGTGCCGTGTGCGAGGAGCGTGGGGGAGAGGGTCGAGACGCTGAAGCGGAGGTATCCGTCATCGGGGAGCACGAAGTCTCCCTCGATCTCGCGCATGATCTCGGCGTAGGCGGCCGGCAGCGCGCGGCCCCCGTACGTCTCGGGTCCGTCGACCCACGCGAGGCCGCGCTCGGCGAGGTGGGTGCGGTAACGGCGGAGCGCCTCCAGCTCTTCGGCCTCTCCTTCTGACCGCTCTGCCACGACCGAGACCCGGTCGTCGGGAGGGCCCGTCGTGCCCTCGTCGGCTCGTCGTGCGGCGAACGCGGCGAGCGCCGATTCCACCTCGCTGCGGAACTCCGTCTCGCTCACGCTCGTCATGGTCCTCCCTCGGGCAGTCCGTTCTGCCATCGGTTGCGTTACCGTGATGGTGTTCGTATGCTAGCAAAGCAAGTGCTTGATTTAAACGTCCTTACCCAACGAAGGGAGTGTCGTGGTCGGCATCGAGAGCTACAGCGCCTACGTTCCCGCACCACGGCTCGACCTGGCAGAGGCCTCGACCGTCATGGGCGCCCGGGCGAAAGGACGGCGCCCCGTCGCATCCTTTGACGAGGACACTACAACCATGGGTGTCGAAGCGGCCCGCCTCGCCCTGAGCGGCGCGCGCGACGTCCGCAATCTGTGGTTCGCGACGAGTCGCCCCGCCTACCTCGAGAAGTCCAACGCGACGACGGTCGCCGTCGCTGCGGGCCTGCCCGACTCCGTCGGCGCCTACGACGTCTCCGGGGCGCTCCGCAGCGGCATCGGCGCGATCCGGGTGGGCCTCGACGGCGGTTCCGCGCTCGTCGTCGTGAGCGACGTCCGCTACGGACTTCCCGGTTCGATCGATGAGACGGGCGGATCCGACGGCGCTGCCGCGTTCGTCATGGGCGACGATGCCCCCGTCGCGGAGCTCGTCGCCGAAGCATCCGTCACGAGCGAGTTCCTCGAGCGCTGGCGCGAGCCCGGAGCCGTCCGCACCCGCACGTGGGAGGAACGGTTCGGCACGGAGGAGTACGTACCCCTCATGCAGCGCGTGGCACAGGAAGCGCTCGACCGGGCAGGTCTCGATGCCGCCCGCGTCGACCACGTCGTCATCAGCGTTCCGCACGCCCGTTCGGCAGCCGCGATGAGGAAGGGCTTCACGCCCGCACAGCTCGCCGCGGCCGACGCCGCAGGAACGGGCTTCGCCGGTGCGGCCGACGCGGCGCTCCGGCTGACCGCGGCCCTCGATGGTGCGGCGCCCGAGCAGACCGTGCTCGTCGTGGCGGGCGCCGACGGCGCCGACGCCTTCGTCTTCCGCACGACGGCGAGGCACGCACCGCGCGCTCGCGGCGGGATCGCCGACTCCCTCGCCGGGGGCTACGGCGTCTCGTACGGCGACTTCCTCAACTGGCGCGGGCTCCTTCCGCGCGAACCCGCTCGGCGGCCCGACGTGCGCCCGCCCGTGCCCCCGGCATCCCGACGCAGCGCCGGATGGAAGTTCGCCTTCATCGCGGGCGAGTGCACGTCCTGCGGCTACCGCAATCTCCCGCCCCGCCGCGTGTGCCTCCGGTGCTCGGCGACGGACGGCTTCGTGCCGATCTCCATGGTCGACGTGCCGGGCCGAGTCGCGACCTTCACCGACGACTGGCTGTCAGAGTCGGTGCAGCTTCCCGCGAAGGTCGTGGCCGTCGACTTCGAGGGCGGCGGACGTTTCGAGTTCGAGATGGCGGATGCCGTGGGCCGGGCGTTCGCGATCGGCGATCGCGTCCGGGCGACGTTCCGCCTGGCGAGCGTCGCCGGCAACGGAGTACGCAACTACGTGTGGAAGGTCCGCCCGTTCGATGAGGAGGACTCCTGATGGGAGCACACGCGCTCAAGAACCCCGTCGCCATCGTGGGGATGGCGTGCACGCGCTTCGGCGAGCACTGGGATCGCGACGTCGATGATCTGCTCGTGGAGGCGACGCACGGAGCGCTCGCATCCGCGGGGGGCCTCGACGTTCAGGACATCGACGCGTTCTGGCTCGGATCGATGGTCTCGGGCGTCTCCGGGCTCACGCTGACGAGACCGCTCAACATCCGGCACAAGCCCGTCACGCGCGTGGAGAACATGTGCGCGACGGGGTCGGAGACGATCCGCAACGCGTGCTTCGCCGTCTCATCCGGTGCCTACGACATCGTGATGGCCGTCGGAGGCGAAAAGCTGAAGGATGCCGGATACTCGGGCCTCGAGATGCCGAGCGTCCCCAACGACGGGACCCCGGCGGTGCTCAGCGCCCCCGCCATGTACTCGATGATCGTGCCGGCCTACGCGCGCCGGTACGGCGTCTCGGAGGAGCAGATCAAGGAGGCGATGACCCACATCGCCTGGAAGAATCACGGCAACGGCGCGCTCAACCCGCGTGCGCAGTTCCGCAAGGAGGTCTCGAAGGAGGCGATCGCCGCGGCCCCCGCACTGGCGGGGAACCTCAGCGTCTTCGACTGCTCCGGTGTCGCCGACGGCGCCGCGGCGGCGATCATCGTGAGGGCCGAGGATGCCCTGAAGTACACGGACCGCCCCCTCTACATCCACGCGCTCGCGCTCGATGCGGGGTCGGGCACGGGCAGGCACGACAGTGACTACGACTACTCCGACCTCTCGGAGGCCGCCGTCTCCGCCCGCCAGGCGTATGCGCAGGCGGGGATCACGGATCCGGCATCCCAGATCTCGCTCGCCGAAGTGCACGACTGCTTCACTCCGACGGAACTCGTGCTCATGGAGGAGCTCGGCTTCTCCGAGCGGGGCCGCGCGTGGAGCGACGTCCTCGAGGGGCGCTTCGATCGCGGAGGGGCGCTCCCCGTCAACGTCGACGGAGGACTCAAGAGCTTCGGCCACCCCGTGGGCGCCAGCGGACTTCGCATGATGTTCGAGATGTGGCTGCAGTTCCGGGGCGAGGCCGGCGAGCGCCAGGTGGCCGATCCGAAGTACGGCCTCATCCAGAATCAGGGCGGTAGCCCCGGCGAACTCGTGAGCGCCGTCACGATCGTGTCGGGGGCGGCATGAGCCTTCGCGATCGCGTCGGAGTGTCGGCGTGCGCCTCGGATAGTCTTTGTCAGAATTCGGACACGTGACAGAGAGGAAGGGCACCGTGACAACGACCCGTCGCCGCTCGGCCGGCTCTCCTGCGGGCGTCGCGCGCAAAGAGGTCATTATGAAGGCCGCCGCGAAGGTCTTCGCCGAGAACGGATTCTCGGTCGCGACGGTGCGAGATGTCGCTGACGAGGCCGACATGCTCTCCGGCAGCCTCTACTACTACTTCGACTCGAAAGAGGCGATCGTCGAGCAGGTGCTCATCGAGTATCTGGACCGCCAGATCCGCGCTTACGAACGTGCGCTCGAGGAGGCTGAGGGGCCCGTCGACCGACTCGAGCGGCTCGTCGCCGAGGCGCTCCGCGGCACGGTCACCCACCGCGAGCACCTGACGATCCTGCAGAACGACTGGCAGTACGTCGGCCCCATGCCGGGGATCCTCGAGCGGCAGCGTCAGGTCGAGCAGCTCTGGATGCGCACGATCCAGGAGGGTGTCGACAGCGGAGCGCTCCGCGCCGATTTCGACTCCCGGATGGTGTACCGCACGATCATGGGGGCCGTCCAAGCCGTCATCCGGTGGTACGACCCGCGCGGCCGCGTGAGCATCGACGACATCATCGAGATCCAGACCTCCATCCTGCTCGACGGCGTGCGACGCCCGAGCTGAGATGCCACCGGCCCGCGAGGGCCCTTCACGAAAGCTGATCGTCTCGGAATAAAAGCAAGCGCTTGTTTCGAGTCAGGGAGGAGAACCCGATCGTGTTCCCGCACATCAGCCCCGACCTCACGCCGATCTTCGCGCGGTTCGTCGACGACCGCAGTCCGTGGGACGTGAGCCGGATGGGAGGCGCCGAACGCCCCGCCCTCTGGTCCGCGCTCGTCGAAGAGGTCGGCGCGGCAGGCCTCCTCGTCGGTGAGGACCACGGCGGTCAGGGCGCGACCCTCGTCGAACTCGCTTCCGCCGTCGCCGAGACGGCCCGGTGCGGATGGTCGGGGCCCCTCGTCGCGACGGCCGGCGTGGCCGCGACGCTGCTGCACACCCTCGACTCCGATGACGACTCCGGCCTTCTCGCCGCGATCGCGGAGGACGGAGCCATCGTCGTCGTCGCCCTCCACGAGGACGCTCACGGAGTATCGCTCGACACCACCGTGCGTGCGACGCCGGCGGGGACCGGTGTCCTCCTCGACGGGCGCAGGACCTTCGTCGACAGCGGTGCGCACGCCGACATCCTGCTCGTCCCCGCCGTCGACGACGACGGCGCGCTCGTCCTCGCGCGCGTCGACGCGAACGCGGCCGGCGTGACGCGGACGGTGATGGATGCCGTCGACCCCGGCCGCGGTCTCGCGGTCATCGAGCTGGCGGACGTCGAAGCCGCCATCGTCGCGCGCGGCGACGGGATCCCGCAGGCCCTCCACGACGCCTGGCTCATCGGAGCACTCCTCACGAGTATCGACCTGCTCGCGGCATCCGAGCGCGCCCTGACCCTCTCGCTCGACTACGCCCGGATCCGCGAGCAGTTCGGCCGCCCCGTGGCATCCTTCCAGAGCATCAAGCACAAGCTCGTCGACATGTGGGGCGACCAGCAGACGGCCCTGAGCGCCGTGCACACCGCCATCGCCCTCGCCGCCGACGCCGACTCGCGTGCGGCGGTCGACTGGAGGTTCGCTGCCTCCGCCGCGAAGGCGCGCGTGGGGGATGCCGCGCTGCACGTCCTGCGGGAATCCGTCCAGGTCCACGGGGGCATCGGCTTCACGTGGGAGCACGAGGTGTCGCACCACTTCCGACGCGTCGTCGCGGGCCGGAACCTCTACGGAACCCCCGCGTACCACCGCTCGCTCATCGCCGCTTCGCGCGGACTCTGATCACCGCCGCGGTCGCGGCATCCTGACCAATGGAGGTCTCATGGCGCTCGATCCCTCTCGCGTCGGTCTCGTGACCGACCCCCACCGTGTTCGGTGGACGACGACCGAGTCGCTTCTCTATGCGCTCGCGGTCGGAGCCGGTCAGGCAGACCCCCTTCGCGAGCTGTCGCTCACGACCGAGAACAGTGCGGGGGTGGACCAGGAGGTGCTTCCGAGCTTCGCCGTCGTCCTCGGATTCGGTCAGGGTCTCCCCGACATCGGCGAGTACGACCCGACGCGCGCGGTGCACGCGGAGCAGACCATCGAGGTCGAGTCGCCACTCGCATCCGAGGGCGAAGCCGACGTCTCGACGACCCTCACCGAGATGTGGGACAAAGACCCTCACGCCATGGTCTGGACCGAGACGGAGCTGCGAGACCCCGCCTCGGGCCGCGTTCTCGCGCGCACACGGACGGGTGCGTTCCTCGGGGGCGCGGGCGGCTTCGGCGGGGAGCGCGGTCCGAGCTCGGCGTGGGCCGCGCCGGAGCGCGCTGCCGACGCGGACATCGCATTCGCGACGCGCCCCGACCAGGCGCTCCTCTATCGCCTCACGGGTGATCGCAATCCCCTGCATTCCGATCCCGCCTTCGCGGCGCGCGGAGGCTTCGAGCGGCCCATCCTCCACGGCATGTGCACCTACGGATTCGCAACGCGACTTCTGCTCGCGGAGCTGTGCGGAGGGAGCGTCGCCCGTTTCCGGAAGATCTCCGGACGATTCGCGCGCCCGGCCTATCCGGGCGACCCCATGCGGCTCCTCGTCTGGCGCGATGAAGACGGCGCGTCCTTCCAAGTGGTGACGCGCGACGGCGAGATCGTGATCGACCGCGGTCGCCTCGACCTGCGGCCGACCGACGATGCCTCTGGTGGAGCGGAGGAGTGATGAGGAAGAACGTGAAGCGGACCTCCACCCGGCGACTGTCGGTCGCCGCGATTGTCGCGACCGTCGTCGTGCTGGCGGCGTGCGCGCCGGGAGACGGGAACGAGGATGCCGACGGCGCGACCGTCTACTCCGTCGTCGCGCCCCTCGTGCAGTCGGGTCCGGGCGCGTTCGCCGGCATTCCCGTCACGCAGGGCATCGAACTGGCGATCGCCGAAGTCAACGCCTCCGACTTCCTCGGAGACGGCGCGACGATCGAGATGGAGTTCGTCGACACGGCAGGAGACCCCGCGAAGGCGATCGCCGCCTACCGCGAGGCCGAGGCCTCCGGGGCTGCGGGCGTGCTGTGCTGCACGCTGGGCGGCGAGGCCGGTGCGCTGCAGCCGCTCCTCTCCGAGAGCACGCTCCCGGGCGTCGTGACCGTGTCGATCCTCGACGGCCTCGCCGATCCTCCCCACCTCTTCCGTCCGTTCGAGGTGCCGTCGGCGCCCGGGGGCACGTACGACGAGTTCCTCGACGCCGTCTTCGGCGCGGGCGCCTACTCGTCCGCCGTCATGGTCGTCAACAACGACAACGATGCGATGGTGCAGGACTCGTCGATCTACGCCGAGGGGCTCGCGCGGAACGGCGTCGAGCTGCGGGAGACCGTCGAGGTCCCGGTCGTCGAGACGTCCTACGTCGGACCCGCGACGCAGATCATCGCCCTTGACCCCGACGTCGTCGTCGCCAGCACGATCGGCTCCTCGACCGCCAATCTCGCGAAGGCGCTGCGTGAGCGCGGCTTCGACCGCCCCATCGTCTCGAACGTCGGCGCTGACAGTCGTGCGGCGTTCGACGCGTCCGCCGGTGCGATGGCGGGGACCATCTTCCCCACGCCTTTCCACGCCGACTATCCCGTCAACGATCGCGGCGCTGCGTTCGCGGCGGCGTACGAAGACGAGTACGGAACGGCGCCGGACATGTTCGCGGCGCAGGGGTACACGGCGGCCTGGCTCCTCGCGACGGCGATTCGCGACGCGGGCACGGGCGACCCGGCAGCCGTCGGGGAGGCCCTCTCGGCGATCGGCGAGCAGGAGAGTGTCTACGGCCGGATCATCTACGTCGGCGGGCAGGCCGAGGTCGAGGAGACAGCGCTGCATCTCGTGTGGGGCGATGCGGGAGATCCTCAGCTTCTCGCTCCCTAATCGTTAGCGAAGGGCATTGCGCCCGTCCCGCCCGCATGTCAAAATCAAGTGCTTGCTTCACATGACCGAGCACAACCCGAAGAAGGGACGACGATGTTCCAGTTCACCACCACACGCCGAATGCGGACGCGAGGCCTCGTTGCCGTCGTGGCCGCCGCATCGCTGGTCGCGCTCGCCGGCTGCGCGTCCGACGATCAGCCGTCCGGAGACGGCGGGGAGGCGATCGAGTACGTCGTCGGCTTCCCTGCCATCCTGTCGGGTCCCGCCGCCTTCGCGGGCGTTCCGATCGCCGACGGAGCGAAGCTCGCCGTCAAGGAGATCAACGAGAGCGGATTCCTGGGTGAGGGCTCCACGATCGATCTCAAGATCGACGACATCAAGGGCGACCCCGCCCAGGCGATCGCGCTGTTCAACCAGTACGCGGCCGACGGTGCCTCCGGCATCCTGTGCTGCGGTCTCTCCTCCGAGGCCGGCGCGCTCGCTCCCGTCATCACCGACCAGTCGACGCCTGCCGTCGTGACGTCGGCGATCCTCGCGGGCCTCGCGGACCCGCCCTATATCTACCGATCGGTCATCTTGCCGTCGGAGCCGGGCGGAATGTACGACCAGTTCGTCGACGCCATCGTGCCCGGTGAGGACATCGAGACGGCCGTCGTGGTCGTCACCGCTGACAACGACGGCATGGTGGGCGACGCGAAGGTCTGGACGGAAGCGCTCGAGCGCAACGGCGTCGAGATCCTCAAGACGATCGAGACCTCTGCCGCCGACACCAACTACACGCAGGCAGCGACCGAGATCGAAGCGCTCGATCCCGACGCCGTCATCGGCTCGACGCTCGGAACGCCGTCGGCGCTCCTGGCGAAGTCCATGCGCGAGCGCGGCTACGACAAGCCCTTCCTGACCACCTACGGCGTCGACAGCGAAGAGCTCTTCACGACGTCGGGCGGGGGATTGGCCGGCACGATCTTCATGTCGCCGTTCCACGCGGGCTTCAACACCAACGAAGAGGCCGTCACATTCGTCGAGGCGTACGAGGCCGAGTACGGCGAGATGCCCGACATGTACGGCGCGCAGGGTTACACCGCGATGTGGCTCCTCGCGGAAGGCCTGAAGGCGTCGGGTGACCCCGACCCGCAGATGGTCGCCGAGGCGCTCGAAGCGATCACATCGCAGGACTCGGTCTACGGTCCTCTGACCTACAGCGGTGGGCAGGCGAGCCTCGACGGCCCCGGGGTCTACCTCGTGTGGCAGGAAGACGGCACTCTCGAGGAGTGGAACGGCTGAGAGTGAGAACGAGGATGTCACCGGAGACAGGTCTCGCATGCAGCTTCCGAACAACCCAGGACACGTCGCTGGCCGAAGCCCTCGAAAGAGCGGCTCGCGCAGCGGACGCCACGACGCTCGCGTCGTGGTGGAGCCTGGGGGATCGGGATGCCGCAGCGGACGGCAGCCACGACCCGATGCTCGGCCTGCAGGTCGTCGCGACGGCGACACGCAGACTGCGCGTGGTGGTCTCCGGTGACATCCCCTCTCTCTACAGCGCGCCGGTACGCGCGAAGCAGGTAGCGACGCTCGACTGGTTCAGTAGCGGCCGTGCCGAGTACGGGATCGATCTCGGACCTGCTCCCGCCGCGCTCGTGGATCCGCTCCGCTCCCGCCCCGACGACCACGTCGGACATGCTCTCGACCAGGTGCGTGCGATGCGATCGCTCTGGACGGAGCGTCGCGCAACCCACACCGGACCGTTCATCTCGTTCACCGGCGCGATCGCGCTGCCGAAGCCGAAGGGGGACCGCGTGCCCGTCACTCATGTCCGCGCGACGAGCGCCGACGACCTCGACCGCTTCGCGGCATCCTGCGGAGTGCCCGGCGGCTGGGTCGTCTGGTCGGCCGACGCTCACGATGTCGACCGCGCGAACTCCCTGCTCGACGACGTGTTCGCTGAACGGGCGGGCGCCGTCCGGCGGACGTGGGTGGTGCCCGCAGCGGAGATCGCCCGCGCACGGGGCGCCGCACCCGATCTCGGCGTCGACGAGGTCGTGGGCTTCTTCGATCACGTTCCGACGCCCGAAGACGTCCGCGCGCTGGTGGCCTGACATGGTGGCCATGACGGTGAAGGGACGCCCCGTCGAGATCGGCATCGTCGATCTTTTCGACGGGAGTCCCGAGCGCGACGCCGAGTTCATCCAGCGCTTCGCCCGGACCGCCGAGGATCTCGGCTTCTCAGGGATCTGGCTGCCGGAGCACATCCTCTTCTTCGACCGGTACGAGTCGGAATACCCCTACCCCTCGGCGCCGTCGGCGACGGATCCGACGAAGTCCGAGGTGCACAACGCGACCGTCGACGGCAAGCCGCGCGTCGAGGTCTCCGACGACCAGGGATTGCTCGACCTCTTCCAGACCGCCGTGCACGTGTGCCGCGCGACGACGCGGATCCGCTTCGGCAGCTCCGTCCTGCTCCTGCCGCTGCGCAATCCCGCCGTCATCGCGCGCGAGCTGAGGACGGTCGGCGAGCTGACGGGCGACCGGTTCGACCTCGGCGTCGGGGTCGGATGGTCGTCGGAGGAGCTCGAGGCGTGCGAGACCGACTTCGCCTCGCGCGGACGGCGGAACGAAGACATGATGGTCGATCTGCGACGGCGATGGTCGACGGATGCCGCGCAGCATGGGGCTGCGTCGCGGCCGTCACCGCGGATGCTCGTCGGCGGGCACTCGCCTGCCGCGATCCGCCGGGCCGCGCAGGTGGCCGACGGGTGGTACCCCTGGAATCTCACGCTGCCGCAGTTCGAGGAGCACCACGCGACCTATGCGCGCCGCGTCCGCGAGGCGGGACGCGACCTCGCCGACCAACACGTGATCGCAGGACTGCGCTTCAGCGGCGACCTCGAAGCGCTGCCCGCCGTCGTCGAGGGTTATGCGCGCCTCGGCGCCGACGGAGTGAACGTCTCCCTGCGCACCGACGCCCGATCGTACGCCGAGACGCTGGCAACGGCGTCGCGAATCCTGGAGCTTGCCGCATGAGCGACGACACCGCATCCCTCGACGACTTCCGGCACGATGTGCGGGAGTGGCTGACGTCGCACGTCCCCGCCGAGCCGCTCACATCGTGGACCGACCCCGAGGGCTTCGCGGCTCACCGCGAGTGGGAGCGGGTCCTCTACGAAGGCGGATATGCCGCGATCGACTGGCCCGCCGAGTACGGCGGACAGGATGCGGGGCTCCTCCGCTCCATCGTGTTCGGCGAGGAGTACTACCGCGCCGGCGCCCCCGAGCGCATCAACATGGGCGGCCTCTACCTCCTGGGTCCTGTGCTCATGCAGCACGGGACGCCCGAGCAGTGCGCGCGCTGGATCCCCGACATCCTGAGCTGCCGCACGATCTGGTGCCAGGGCTTCAGTGAGCCCGAGTCGGGTTCCGATCTCGCGTCGTTGCGGACCCGTGCGGATCGGGACGGCGACGAGTTCGTCGTCAACGGTCAGAAGATCTGGACGTCGATGGGGGCGTACTCGGACTGGATCTTCGCCCTGGTCCGGACGTCGCCGGTGGGCGAGGGTCGTCGCAAGCACGACGGCATCACGTTCCTGTGCATCGATCTGCGCTCTCCCGGTGTCGAGGTGCGTCCGCTGACGATGGTCGACGGCACCCGCGGGTTCGCGGAGATCTTCTTCACGGACGTCCGCGTTCCCGTCGAGAACGTCGTCGGCGAGATCGACGGCGGCTGGGCTGTCGCGATGTCGACGCTCGGATTCGAGCGCGGCGCCGTCTTCGGCGACCACGCGAAGTACTCGAAGGACGTCGCGAATCTCGCTCGGCTCGTGCGGGCCCGCGACCTCGCCGACGACGCCTCGGCGCTCGACGAACTCGGACGCGTCTTCGTCGAGACCGAGGTCTACCGCGCGAACGTCTATCGCCTCGCCGAGATGGCCGAGCGCGGCGTCGACCTCACCTCCACCGCCAGCATCAACAAGGTGTTCTGGACGCAGATGCAGTACGACATCTTCGATACGGGTCTTCGCCTCATGGAGGACGACGCCGTCGTTGTGGGCGATCCGTCCGCTCTCGCCGGCGCCGACGAGGTCACCGCCCGCGCATGGGCGGACTGGCACCACCGGTACTGGTACTCCCGCGCCGCGATGATCTTCGGCGGCACGAACGAGATCCAGCGAAATATCATCAGCGAGCGCGTGCTCGGACTTCCCTTGGAGCCCAGGAAATGACACAGGCAACAGCGAGTCTCGAAGCGGAGCGGCAGGAGCTCCTCGACCTCGGCGAGGATCTGCTCGCGCGATCGTGCACCGTGGATCATCTGCGCGCGCGCCTCGAGGAGGGCACCGCGCACACGGCGGCCCTGTGGGGCCGCCTGGCCGAGTCCGGCATCCTCTCGGCCCTCGTCCCGGAGGAGCAGGGCGGGATCGCGCTGTCGCCCGCGCACCTTTCGACGACTCTCGCCGCGTTCGGCCGACATGCCGTACCGGAGCCCTTCCTCGAAACCTCGGTCATCGCCGCGTCGATCCTCACCGCGACGTCGTGGGCAGAGGCGCCGGCGTGGCTCGAGCGCATCGCCGCCGGCGACGCGATCGTGGCGATCCGGATGGATGACGCACCCCACGTCGCTTTCGCGAGCGAGGCCGACCTGCTCATCGACCTGCGCACCGACGACTCCGTGCACGCGTTCACCCCGGATGAGCTCGATGTGCGCGACGTGGCCGCACTCGACCCGCTGCGTCCGCTCGCAGCGGTCACGCCGATCGGAGCGGGAACGCCCCTCGAGATCGCAGCCGCCGACGTCGAGCGCATCCGTGCCATCGCGATCGCAGGCGCGGCGTGCATGCTCGCCGGTGCGTCCCGGCGCCTCCTCGACCTCACCGTCGACTACATCGTCGTGCGGAAGCAATTCGACCGGCCGGTGGGCTCGTTCCAGGCCGTCAAGCACAAGGTCGCCGATGTCGCCGTCATGGTCGACCTCGCCGAGGCCGCAGCTCTCTCCGCGCTCGACCGCGTCACCGAGCCCGGCGCCTTCCGGCGGGCGGCCGCCGCCAAGGCCTATGCCGGAGACGCCGCCCACCTCGCGAATCTGCACGCGCTGCAGCTGCACGGAGGTATCGGGTTCACGTGGGAGTACGAGCTGCACATCTGGCTCAAGCGCGTCATGAGCCTGTCGGCGGACTACGGCACGACGCGATCGCTTCGTCGGCGCCTGGCCGTCGAGCTCATCGCGTCACTCGACGAGGTTCCGTCGTCGTGAGCGAGCTCGGCTTCTGGCGTCTCGCTGCGGCGGAGCCCGGCGCGACAGGCGTCGTCGGTGCCGACCGTGTCGTCGTTTCCCGCGGTGAGCTCCTGTCGCGGTGCAACGGGATCGTGCACCTCCTGCGTGCACGCGGTGCGCGCGTCGGCGACCGGGTCGTGGGGGTCGTCGCGAACGAGCCGCTCGCGCTCGCGCTCGCTCTTGCCTGCCAGCAGGCGGGCTTCTATTACGTGCCGGTCAACACGGCGCTCACTTCGGGCGAGATCTCGTACATCATCGGCGACGCACAGCCCGTTGCGGTCTTCACCTCGGTGCGGTTCGCCGACGTCGTCGGTGCGGCAGCGGATGCCGCGGGACTCGACGCCGACGCAAGGTTCTCGTTCGCGGCATCCTCGGGTTTCCGTGACCTGACGCAGGTGCTCGAGACGCATCCCTCGGGAACTCCCGAGAAGCGGACCCCGGGTGCCTTCCTCGGATACACCTCGGGTACGACCGGGCGTCCGAAGGGCGTCGCGCGAGCACTCGCGCAGGGCGAGCCCGACGACGTCTTCGCAGCGGGCGCGCAGTGGCAGCTCGGCATGTTCGGCATCGAGCCACTGGCATCCGGTGTCCACCTCGTCACGTCGCCGCTCAGTCACACCGCCGTCAGCGGGCTCGCGGTGACCTCGCTCCACTTCGGGCACGCCGTCGTGTTGACCGACGGCTTCGATGCGGAACGCGTGCTGCAGCTCATCCAGGACGAGCGCGTCACGACGACGCACATGGTCCCGACGCAGCTCCACCGTCTGCTGCGGCTGCCCGCGGAGGTCCGCGAACGCTACGACGTCAGCTCGATGCGTAACCTCGTGCACGGTGCCGGGCCCTGCCCCGAGTCGGTCAAGCGCGACATGCTGGCGTGGTTCGGCCCCGTCATCTGGGAGTACTACGGGGCGACGGAGGCCGCAGGAACCGTCATCGACTCGGCGGAGTGGCTCGCGCGACCGGGCAGCGTCGGGCGTCCGCAGCCGGGTGCCGACGTGCGCATCCTCGATGCGGAGCGCAACGACGTTCCCGCCGGCGAGCCCGGCGCCGTCTTCTTGAGGATGGGCGCGCACGCCTTCGTCTACCGCGGCGACCCCGACAAGACCCTCGCGGGACGCCACGGCGACTACGTGACGGTCGGCGACATCGGACGGATCGACGCGGACGGCTACCTGTACCTTCTCGCGCGGATGTCGGAGGTCGTCGTCTCGGGCGGCGTCAACGTCTACCCGGCCGAAGTGGAGGCGGCGCTCCTCGAGCATCCCGACGTCCGCGACGCGGGTGTCATCGGACTGCCCGATCCGGAATGGGGTGAGACGGTCTGCGCTGTCGTCGAGGCCGTCCCCGGCTCGGTGCTCGCCGAGTCGCGTTCGGAAGCGACCGCCCTGCTCGTGCCCTTCCTGCAGGAGCGCTTGGCCCGGTACAAGGTGCCGCGCCGCGTCGAGGTCGTCGACGCGCTTCCTCGCGGCGAGAACGGCAAGCTTCGCAAGCACCTCCTGCCCGCCCTCGTCGAGAAGGTCTCGTCATGAAGCCCGTCGCCCAGCCCACACCCGATACGCGCGAGTGGTTCGCGCTCATCGACGAGGGGCGCCTCACCGTGCCGCGCTGCCTCGAATGCCGCGCGTTCTTTCTCTATCCCCGGAGCTTCTGTCCGCGGTGCGGGCATCGGGATGTAGAGCTGGTGGATGCCGCGGGCACGGGCACCCTCCTGTCGTTCGTCATCAACCACCGCGGCCCCGAGGGCTTCGAGCCGCCCTACGCCCTCGCGATCGTCGAGCTCGCCGAGGGGCCGCACCTGATGGGTGCGCTGCGCGCACCCGACCTCGAGGCGGTCGCGGTGAACACGCCGGTCCGCGTCGCGTTCGAGCAGCGCGGCGAACGGCGCGTCGTGTGCTTCGACGTGGAGGAGGCAGCGTGAGTCTTCGCGGAGCGGTCGCGATCGTCGGCGCGGCAGAGAGCACGGACCTCGGGCGCATCCCCGACAAGTCGGCACTCGAACTGCACGCGGATGCCGCGCTCAACGCGCTCGCGGACTGCGGCTTGACCCCCGCCGACGTCGACGGCGTGGCATCCGCGGGGGAGATGCCCGTCGACGTCGCCGACTATCTCGGCATCGTCCCGGAGTACCTCGACGGAACGAACGTCGGCGGCTCGTCGTTTATGCTGCACGTGCGGCATGCGATGGCAGCCATCGCCTCGGGCCTCTGCGAAACGGTCCTCGTGACGCACGGCGAGTCCGGGCGCTCGCGCGTCGGAATGGTCCCGTGGATGCCGGCTCCGCAGTCACTCATGGGCCAGCTCGAAGTGCCGTACGGTCCCGTCGGTGCGCCGTCGCTCTTCCCCATCGGCGTGCGCCAGTACATGGCGCGATACGGGATGACGCGCGAACAGCTCGCCCTCGTGCCCGTGATCCAGCGCGAGTGGGCGGCGCTGAACCCGCGGGCGAAGCTCCGTGACCCCATCACCGTCGAGGACGTCTTCGCGTCCCCGGTCATCGCCGACCCGGTGCATCTGCTGCACTGCTGCCTCGTGACCGACGGCGGCGGTGCGCTCGTGCTGACCTCCGCCGAGCGGGCGAAGGACCTGCATCCGTCGCCCGTGTATGTCCTGGGCGCGGGTGAGTCGAGCGAGTCGTCGGTCGTCTCGGGGCTCGAGAGCCTCACGTCGTCTCGCGCGATCCGCATGGGCGGGGAGCGGGCGTTCGCCCAGTCCGGCATCCGTCATGACGACGTCGATCACCTGATGATCTACGACGCCTTCGCGCACGTGCCGATCTACGGACTGGAGGACCTGGGCTTCGTCGGACGCGGCGAGGCGCCGGCCTTCATCGAGGACCGCAACACGGCTCCCGGCGGGCGGCTTCCCCTCAACACCAACGGCGGCGGCCTGTCGTATACGCACACGGGAATGTACGGGATGTTCGCGATCCAGGAGTCCGTGCGTCAGGTGCGCGGCATCGCGCCCGCCCAGGTGCACGGAGTGGACGTGAGCGTCGCGACGGGAGTCGGCGGGATGTTCATGAGCTCCGGCACCCTCGTCCTCGGAAGCGCCGCGACGGTCTGACCGCGCTGCCGCCTCGCCCCGTGCGGGGCGGGCTCCGTCGTTTGGGGCGGATGCCGTCGTTTGGGGCGGATGCCGTCGTTTGGGGCGGATGCCGTCGTTTGGGCCGGGCTCCGTCGTTTGGGGCGCATTGCCGCGTCCCGGGGCGCGCATTCCGCGCCCCGAGGTGACGATCTGCGCCCCGCTGGCGGGGATGTGCGGTTGGGGCGCACTGCGTCACTCTGGGGCGCCTCTTTGCGTCTGCCGTCGCTTGGGGCGTGCTGCGCCATCCCGGGGCGCGCGTTCCGCGCCCCGGGATGGCGATCTGCGCCCCGCTGGCGGGGATGTGCGGTTGGGGCGCACTCCGTCACTCTGGGGCGCCTCTTTGCGTATGCCGTGGCTTGGGGCGTGCTGCGGCGTCTCGGGGCGGGCATTCCGCGCCCCGGGGTGACGATCTGCGCCCCGCTGGCGGGGGGTGTGCGGTTGGGGCGTACTGCGTCACTCTGGGGCGCCTCTTCGCGTCCACCGCAATCTGGGGCGCGTTCTGTCGTTCGGGGCGCGCCTCCTGCGCCCCGGTGTGCGAATGCGCGCCCCGGTGTGCAGGAACGCGCCGTGACGGCGTGGCCGTGGCGCTGGGGCGCGTTCCTGCTGGCCGGGGCGGGAGATCTGCGCCCCGTGGGGACGGGTTGCGCCCCGGTGCGACGGAACCCGCCCCGGAACGAGCCGCCCGCCTGCTTCCGCGCGACGTGTCTGGGCGGTCAGCGGGGGAGGGTGGGGGCGAGGCGTTCCCAGTCCGCCACCGGGAGGGGATAGTCCCGCCAGCCGGACTGCCGGTCGAGGATGCTGATGCAGACGTGGTCCGCACCGGCGTCGAGGTGTTCGCGGAGGCGGGCCGCGACGGCATCCTCATCGCCCCACGCGATCATCGCGTCGATGAGCCGGTCGGATCCGCCTTCTGCGGCGTCGTCCGAGGTGAACCCGAGGCGCACCCAGTTCGCGACGTAGTTGGGCTGGCCGAGGTAGAGGGACAGATGACGCCGCGCGGCAGCGCGAGCGGTCGCGGCATCCGGCTCGAGCACGACCATCTGGGTCGGAGCGAGGAACGGTTCCGTTCCGAGCACCTCGCGAGCGCGCTGCGTGTGTGCCGGAGTCGTGAGGTAGGGGTGCGCGCCGCTTGCGCGCGTGGCCGAGAGATCGAGCATCCGTGGTCCGAGCGCCGCCAGGACGCGCTGCATCGCGAGCCCGTCGGGATCGCATGCGTCGAGTTCATCGAGGTACTCGCGCATCGCCGTGAGCGGGCGGCGGTAGCGACCGGGATCGTCGCGATCCACGAGGGACGCGTGACTCACCCCGAGGCCCAGCAGGAAGCGTCCTCGGTCGGCCGGTGTCAGCGCGTGCAACTCGGCGACGACCTCCGCCGGGCGCATCGTCCAGATGCTCAGGATGCCGGTGGCCACCGCCACTCGTGAGGTCGCCGCGAGCAGCTCCCTGACGCGAGCGAACGGGTTCGACACGCCGCCCGTCATCCACAGCGCCGAGTAGCCCGCCGCCTCGAGGCGCTGCGCGGCCGCGGTCGCGGAAGCCGCGTCCCGCACGCGGAGTCCGCCCGACCACACGCCCCAGGGGCCCGCGGGAATCATCGCGGATCGTCGGCGTCGGGCGACAGCACCGATCCGTGAGCGAGGTCGGCGACCCACGACGCGAATCGCCAGCCCGCCGCTGTGCGGACAAAGCGCCCGGTGTAGGTGCCGACGACGATGTGGCTGGCGCCTCCCCGGCGGTAGTAGGCGATGCCCGTGAACCGCCCGTCCGCGGCATCCCCGTCGACCTCGACGGTGCTGTTGGTGAAGGTGTGCAGGATCCAGGGCATCGAGGTCTGCAGACGCACGAACTGCTCTCGGATCTCATCGCGCCCGCGGCAGGGCGGACGCGCGGCGTTGATGCTGTACACGCCGTCGTCGGTCCAGAGGTCTGCGAGCGCCTCGGGATTCGGATGGCTCGGGCCCGACCATCCGCCGTCGCACAGCGCGTGGTACCGCGCGACCAGTCCCTCGATCGCGCGAACGTCCTCGAGTTCCCGCACACGCCTCTCGAGCGCGTCGATGCGCGCCGCCGCGTCGGACATCATGCGCCGTTCAGCTCAGCGGGGTGGCGTCGTCGGGGAGGCAGCGGACGAGCGCCGTCCGCACGGCCCGGCAGACGAGGGTGCCGTCCTGATTGTGCCCGCGGTGCTCGAGTGTCACGATGCCCTGACCGGGGCGCGATGCCGACAGGCGCTTCTCGCCGATCTCGGTCTCGCAGTAGAGGGTGTCGCCGATGAAGACGGGGGCGGGGAACTGGATCGTCCCGAAACCGAGGTTCGCGATCGTCGTTTTCTGCGTGAGGTCGGGAACACCGATGCTGCAGACGATCGACAGCGTCAGGAGACTGTTGACGAGCCGCTGGCCGAACTCCGACTCCGCCGACTTCTCGGCATCGAGGTGCAGCGTCTGGGTGTTGAGCGTGATGCTGCAGAAGAAGACGTTGTCTGCTTCCGTGATCGTCCGTCCCGGTTCGTGCCGGAAGACGTCACCCGTGATCATCTCCTCGTAGTACCGGCCGCGCCGCGTGTGCACTGTCATCGCTGTCTCCTTCAGAGTCGGGGGTGGGGTCGAGGTTCGGAGGTCAGGCGTCCTGCGACGCGAGCGCGCGGACGACGCTCGATGTCGAGGGGCGACCGAGCAGCTCGGCCATCCAGGTGCTCGCCCGCGCGAGGGCGGCGACGTCGACACCGCTTCGGATGCCGAGACCGTCGAGCATCCACACGAGATCTTCCGTCGCGAGATTGCCCGCCGCGCCCGGGGCGTACGGGCACCCGCCGAGTCCCCCGGCCGACGCGTCGAACGTACGGATGCCGGCTTCGAGCGCCGCGTACGAGTTGGCGAGCGCCTGCCCGTACGTGTCGTGGAAGTGCACCGCGAGGACGTCGGCACCGAGCCCCGCCGAGTCGAAGGCGTCGATCAGATCGTGGACGCGGCCGGGGGTCGCAAGGCCCAGCGTGTCTCCGATCGACAGCTGCGATGATCCGAGGTCGTAGAGTCGGCGTCCGACTTCGACGACCTGCGACACGGGCACGTGGCCCTCCCACGGGTCGCCGAAGCACATCGACACGTACGCGCGAACATCCATCCCCTCTTCGCGTGCGCGGCTCACCGTCGGCGCGAACATCTCGAACTGCTCGTCGACCGAGCGGTTGAGGTTCTTCTGCGCGAAGGACTCCGTCGCGCTGCCGAAGATCGCGATGTGGCGGACGCCCGCGGCAATCGCCCGGTCGAGGCCACGCGGATTCGGGACGAGCACGGGATAGGAAACCGCGCCGTCGAGATCGAGCTCCCGCAGGACATCCTCCGCGTCGGCGAGCTGCGGCACCCACGTCGGATGGACGAAGCTCGTCGCCTCGATCGTCGTGAGTCCGGATGCCACGAGCCGGCGGATGAACTCGACCTTGTCGGAGGTCGAGATCGCGGTCGCCTCGTTCTGGAGGCCGTCGCGTGCGCCGACCTCGTAGACGGTCACGCTCTCGGGCATCTGGGTCGTCATGCTCGTTCCTTGTTCGTATCAGGTGCGTGACCGCACGAGGGCGACGGGCTCGCCGAGGAGTTCGGGGTACTCGGCCGCGACGTGTGCGGCCATCGCCTCGAGGTGCGTGCGCATCGCGGCTTCTGCCGTGTCCGCATCGCCCGCGACGATCGCCTTCAGGATCTTGCGGTGCGCTGCTTCGGCATCGTGGAGCGAGTGCGCCGGGTAGCGGACGCCGGCGTCGTGTCCGTCGGCGATCATGCTCAGGACGTCCCACATGACGGCGAGGGGGCGGTTGGCGGCAGCTTCGGCGATCGCGGTGTGGAACTCGCGATTCATCCGCCGCCAGTCCTCGCCGCCCTCGTCGAGCAGTTCTAGCGCCGCCGCGGCATCCTGAAGCTGCGTCGCCTGCTCGGGCGTGCGGTGAACCGCCGCGGATGCCGCGAGAGCCGGCTCGATGAGGAGTCGCGCATCGAGGATCTCGCGCAGCCCGATGTCGCTCATCCGCATGAGGACCGAGAGCGGGCGGGCGATCGACTCGCGACGAGGGGATGCCACGAAGGCCCCGCCGCCCGCGCCGACGCGCGTCTCGACGATGCCCTCCGCCTCGAGGATGCGGAGGGCTTCGCGGATCGACGCGCGTCCCGCGCCGTACTGCAGGACCATCGCCGCCTCGACCGGCAGCCGGTCGCCGGGTCGCATCCCCGCGTCCACGATCCCTTCTGCGATCGCCTCGGCGAGGGCGACGGGCTTGCGCGGTCGGCGCCGATCGCGGGCGGGGGACGCCGAGGGGAGGCCGGTCATGTCAGTACGAGCGCGGGAGGGACAGGACGTGCTCGGCGATGTAGTTGAGCACCATCTGCTGGGATACGGGAGCGCTCTTCATGAGGCGCGACTCGACCCAGTAGCGGCCGACGTTGTACTCCTTCGCGTAGGCGAAACCGCCGAGCGTCTGCATCGCGCAGTCGGCCGCGAAGAACGCGGCGTCCGAGGCGAGGAACTTCGCCGCGTTGGCGTGCTCGCCGCAGGGAAGCCCGTTGTCGTAGCGCCACGAGGCCTCGCGGACGGCGAGTTCCGCTGCGCGCAGCCGCATGTGGGCCTCGGCGAGCGGGAACGAGATGCCCTGGTTCTTGCCGATGGGCCGGCCGAAAACGACCCGCTCGCGTGCGTACGCGGTTGCGGTCCGGAGTGCCGCGCGACCGATGCCGATCGCTTCGCCCGCGATGAGGATGCGTTCGGGGTTGAGGCCGTCCAGAAGGTACGAGAACCCGCGGCCCTCCTCGCCGACGAGGTCGTCGGCCGAGACGCGGAGCCCGTCGAAGCGGATCTCGCACGACCCGACGGCGTTGCGGCCGATCTTGTCGATGAGCTCGATGTCGACTCCCGGCGCTTTCAGGTCGGCGAGGAAGAGCGACATGCCCTTCGTCCGCTTGTCCACCTGATCGAGGGGAGTCGTGCGGGCGAGGAGCAGCACCTTCTCGGAGATGTGCGCCTTCGTGATCCACACCTTCTGGCCCGACACGACGTACTCGTCGCCGTCGCGCACGGCGCGCGTCGTGATCGAGGGGGTGTCGGTGCCGGCATCCGGTTCCGTGACACCGAACGAGACGTGCAGCTCTCCTGAGGCCACGCGGGCGAGGTAGGCCTCCTTCATGGCATCCGAGCCGTGCTTGACGACGGGGTTCATGCCGAAGATCGAGATGTGCAGGGCGCTCGCCCCGTTCATGGCTGCCCCGGATGCCGCGACCTCCTCCAGGACGACGGAGGCTTCGGTGATGCCCGCGCCGCCGCCGCCGAACTCCTCGGGGATCGAGATTCCGACCCAGCCTGCGCTGGCCATGGCGTCGTAGAAGTCCCACGGGAACTCGTGCTGCTCGTCGCAACGGCGCCAGTACTCTGCGCCGAATCCGTCGCAGATGTCACGGACGGCCTGGCGGATGTCTCGGATGTGCTCCGGCTCTTCGAAATCCATCGTCTTCCACTCTGAATATGCGGATGTTTCGAGATGCCAGCATATCAAGCGCTTGCTTTATCCTGTCAAGTGGGTAGCATCCGAAGACATGACCGCTCCGACGCCGGACTTCGTCCCCGCCGCAGACGCCCTTGCCGACCTCGTTGCGGGTTCGCGGATCGTCGCGGGAAATGCGTGCGGCACGCCCCTCAGCCTCCTGCGCGCGCTCGGCGAGCGCGGCCCCGGTGCTCCCCGCGTCGCGCTCACGGTGGGGCTGACGCTCGGCGACCCCGGACTTCGACCTGCCGTCGCGGCTGGGACTCTCGGCATCCGGAGCTGGCACGTGCACGGCGATATCCGTGCGATGCATCGCGACGGACTCGTCGACTACCTGCCGCTGCGGCTCGTCGACGTGCCGCGCGTCGTGCTGGCTCATGCCGACGTCGCCCTCGTGCGGCTCGGACCACCCGACGCCGACGGGTATTGCAGCCTCGGTCCGTCGGCGAGCTTCACGCGAGACGCCATCCGGCTCGCCGACCTCGTCATCGCGGAGATCGCCGACGACGTCCCCCGCACGGCGGGGGACAGCCGCGTGCACGTCTCCGAGATCGACCGCTTCGTCGCGTCGACCGTCGAGATGCCGCGCTACGAGCCGAGCGAGCCCACGGCATCCGCCATCACGGTGGCACGGCTCGTGGGCGGCGTCATCCCCGAGGGTGCGACCGTCCAGCTGGGCATCGGCGCGATCGGAGACGCACTCGCGGCGGAACTCTCGCGGACAGCCGCGGAGAGATCGCTACGCGTTCACGGCATGATCTCCGACCCGATGGTGCCGCTCGTGGAGGCGATCGCCGCCCGCGGCGACGCACCCGTTCAGGCCGTCGAGCTGCTGGGGTCGGCAGAGCTGATGGCCTGGGCCGACGGGAACGCCGCGATCGAGATGCGGGACTCCCAGAGCGTCCACCATCCCGCCGCGATCGCGGGAATCCCGTCGTTCGTCTCGGTGAATTCGGCCGTTGCCGTCGATCTTCGTGGGCAGGTCGTCGCCGAGACCGTGCGGGGCGGGGTCATCTCCGGCGTCGGTGGGAGTGCGGACTTCTCCGAAGGCGCCCACCTGTCGCCGGGCGGTATGCGGATGATCGCGCTGGCCTCGACGACCGCGAAGGGCCACTCGACGATCGTCGCCACGCACGGTGCCGGAGACCTCGTCACGGCTGCGCATCACAGCGTCGACGCCGTCGTCACGGAGCACGGCGTGGCGTGGCTCCGCGGTCGCACGGTCGCCGAGCGGCGGGCCAACCTCATCGCGGTCGCAGCTCCCGAGCACCGCGACGCGATCGCCGCCGCTGCGGCGTCGCTGCGGATCTGAGGCGTGCACGGGAGGTTTGCGTCTCCCCGACAGCCGCTATGGCGAGCTCCGACGACGTCGAGATGTGATGAGCGCGAGGCCCGCCCAGGCAACTGCCAGGACAGTGCATCCGATCGCCCACACGAGTGATCCCGCCGTAGCGAAGATCCAGAGCGCGAGCATCCCGAAACCGAGAGCGAGAACGAGAGATACAGCGACGCCCGGGCGCGACTTCATGGAAGAGATGATGGTGGACCCTTGGAAGCACGGCGTCGGAGTCGTGGAGTGTATTGCGCACCACTCGCGTGCTTTTCACCCATGGTTTCGTCCCCGTGCCCCGGAATGTCAGAGCCGCGTACATCTGAGGCCCCCGCGGATCTAGCCAGCCGTGACCGCCGCGCGCTCGAGGTCGAAGCTCGGGTATCCCTCTGCGGTCTCTTGCGCGAGGCGTCGACGGTAGCGAGGTCCGCCGCCCAGGTACACCATCGCGCGAGGTTCCTCGTCGCGGTCGAGGTTCTTGTTGTGTCCGTTGAACCACGACTTCGTCTTCGACATGAGGAGCTTCGCGTTGACCTCGTGGACGTGCGCCGTCCACTCCTGCTCCGCGTCGGCGCGCGCCTCGACGCGGACGATCCCGCTCGCCTGGATCTCGGTCACGAATCCCGTCATCCAGTTGACGACGTCTTCGATGCCGCGCGGGAAGTTGGCCGACGCCGACCCCGACTGGGGGCCCGCGAGGATGAAGAGGTTCGGGAAGCCGTGCACCTGGACTCCGAGAGCGGTGACGGGACCACGCGTCCACTTGTCGCGCAGGCGCTGGCCGTCGACCCCGACGATGTCGATGCGGTCGAAGGGTCCCGTGACCGCGTCGAAGCCCGTCGCGTAGACGATGACGTCGACATCGATCGCCGGTCGGGCGGCGTCGCCCGCTCCATCGAAGCGGATGCCGTCGGGAGTGATCTTCGAGACGGGAGTCGTCTTCAGGTCGATGAGCTCCACGTTGTCGCGGTTGAAGACCTCGTAGAAGCCTGACTCTCCCGCGACCCGCTTCGTGCCGAAGCCGTGGTCCTTCGGGGTCAGGAGGTCGGCGACGCGCGGGTCCTTGACACGCTCGCGGATGCGCTCCGCGATGAACTCCGTGAGCTCGGCGTTGGGGCCCGGCTCCATCATCGTGTCGCGGTAGTTGCCCATGTACATCCCGGCGCCCGAGCCGCGATACAGCTCATGCCAGTGCGCCACCCGCTCTTCACGCGTGACGTCGGTGCTGAGCGTGCGGTCGGGCCGGTGGATGAATCCGGCTGGTGTCTCGCTGCACCACTTGAAGATCTCGTCGTAGCGGGAGCGCAGATCGGCCATCTCGTCGGCGAGGATCGGCGAGTTGCCGAGCGGCGCGCACCAGTTCGCCCCGCGCTGCAGGACGTAGAGCTGTTCGACGGATGCCGCGATGTCGGTGATCACCTGAACGCCGCTCGCGCCGGTGCCGATCACGGCGACGCGCTTGCCGGTGACATCGAGATCCTCGGGCCAGTCGAAGGTGTGCACGGCATCGCCCGCGAACGTGTCCATCCCCGAGATACGCGGGTACGTCGGCGCGGAGAGGATGCCGATGGCGGAGAGGACGAAGCGGGTGCGGACGGACCGTCCGTTCTGGAACGTGACGGTCCACTCGTCGGCCTGCTCGTTCCACACCATCGACACGACCGCGAGGTTGTAGCGGATGTGGGGGCGGAGCGAGTACTTGTCGGCGAAGTAGTTGAGGTACGAGAGGGTCTCGGGCTGCGCCGCGAAGCGCTCGGACCAGTCCCACTCCTGCAGCATCTCGGGCGAGAAGGAGTACTGGTACGTGTACGACTCCGAGTCGAACCGGCATCCCGGGTATCTGTTCTTGTACCACGTGCCGCCGAGGCCGCTGTTGGCGTCGACGAGGAGGACGTCGGCGTCGAGATCGAGCAGCCGCTGCAGCTGGCAGAGGCCGCAGACGCCGGCACCGACGACGAGATACTCCACGAACTCGGGGAGCGGCTGGGCCTGTGCGGCTTCTGAGATCGAGCTCACGATTCCTCCATAAATCAAGCGCTTGCTCTAGACTATCACGCAGACGCCTTCTCGCAGAGGAGAGGACCCGCGATGACAGATCCGCGCACGATACGCGCCGAGGTCCGCGGACGCGTGGGCTGGATCATCCTCGATCGGCCTGACGTGCTCAACGCGCTCAACGACGCCGTGCGGGCAGAGGTGCTCGAGGCGGCGGCGAGATACGACGCGGACCCGGGGATCGGCGCGATCGTCGTGACCGGGTCCGATCGCGCATTCGCCGCAGGCGCCGACATCGGCGATCTTGCCGACGTCTCCGGTGCGGAGGCGATCGTGTCGGGGGTCTTCGACGGGTGGGAGGCGTTCGCGGCCCTGCGGAAGCCTGTCATCGCCGCCGTAGCGGGATACGCCCTCGGCGGCGGGTGCGAGCTCGCGATGATGTGCGACATCATCGTCGCGGCGGACACGGCGCGTTTCGGTCAACCCGAGATCACCCTGGCGCTCATTCCTGGCATGGGCGGGACGCAGCGCCTCGCGAGAGCCGTGGGCGCGTACCGTGCCGCCGACCTCGTCCTCACGGGACGCATGATGGACGCCGCCGAAGCCGAGCGGGCAGGGCTGGTCTCGCGTGTCGTGCCCGCCGCCGAGCTCCTCGACGTCGCCTCGGCGATCGCGGACGGGATCGCGGCGAGGTCGCTTCCGTCGGTCCTCGCCGCGAAAGCGGCGCTGCGGGTCGCGCTCGAGACGCCGCTCGCCGCGGGTCTTCGGTTCGAAAGGCACGCCTTCGCCGCACTCTTCGACACGATGGATCAGAAAGAGGGCATGGCCGCGTTCCGCGAGAAGCGCGCGCCGAGCTTCGAAAACCGATGACCGTCGGCCCTGACGGCAGGAGAGGACAGCGTCATGCAGACCCCCATCGAGCGCACATCGTCGTGGACGACCCTCGCGACGCGTGTCTTGGCGCCGAACCCCGGACCCATGACGCTCGACGGGACCAACACCTACGTTCTGCGGGCGCCGGGGTCGGAGGGTGTCGTCGTCGTCGACCCAGGGCCGAGCGATCCGGCACATCGCGAGCGCATCCTCGCGCTCGGCCGTGTGGACCTCGTCCTCGTGACGCACCACCATCGGGATCACACGGAGTCGGCGGCGTCGTTCGACGCTCCCGTCCGGGCCGCGGATCCGACCTTGTGCGTCGACGCTCAGCCGCTGCGGCACGACGAGGAGTTCGAGGCCGCGGGCGTGCGCATCCGCGTCGTCGCCGCCCCGGGGCATACGGCGGATTCCGTGTGCTTCCTCCTGCCGGATGACACGTCGATCGACGTTCCCGCCGCAGACGGTGTCGGTTCCATGCTGACAGGCGACACGATTCTCGGCCGCGGCACGACAGTTCTGGACGGCGCCGGCGGCGGAACGCTCGGCGACTACCTCCGCACCCTTCGGGTGCTCATCGCGGTGGGTCCGGCGATCCTGCTCCCCGGACACGGCGACCGGGGCGATGACCTCTCGGTCGTCGCCCGCGCGTATCTGACGCATCGCGAGAAGCGGCTCGCCGAGGTCGAGAGTGCGGTGGCGCGTCTGGCCGGCGCCGAGCCGCGGCATCCCGTCACGGTCGATGCGGTCACCGACCTCGTCTATGGCGATGTGCCCGCCAGCGTGCGGGGCGCCGCCGAGGCGAGCGTCACGGTGCAGCTCGCCTACCTCGAAGAGCGCGAGGCCTGAGTGCGGAAGGTGGGAGAGGCATGGTCGACCTCGGCGTCCTGAAGACCTTCATCGCCGTCATCGATACGGGATCGGTCGTCGCGGCGGCACGCGAGCGCGGGTACTCTCCCGCGGCGGTGTCGCGGCAGATGGCGTGGCTCCAGCGCCGCCTGGACGTGCGCTTCTTCGAACCGGCCGGACGATCCATCCGTCCGACGACGGATGCCCTCGAGTTCGCCCTCCGCGCCCGCGAGCTCGTCGACGAAGTCGACCGCTTCGAGCGCTACTCCCGACGCTTCAGCGCAGCCCGAGACCGCGCCTGAGGAGACCCCCGGCGCCCGGAGAACGGTCCATCGCGGGGCGGCTGCCCGGAGGGGCGGGGTGGAGGTCGCGGCGTATGGCAGCTTTGCGCAAAAGGAGGCAATGTTGCGCTAGTGTTGTTCTGTCTCGATGAGGAGGAACAATGGCGATTCCGGATGCCGCGCACGACGCCGCGAGGATGCTCGATGTACTCGACAGGGGAGGCGTCGGGATCGTGCCCCTCGAGCTCGTCGCTCCAGCGGGGGTGGCGGCATGATGCCCGCACGGAGCACGACGCCCGTATTCGACGTGGTCGGCGATGCGCGGCGCGCCTTCGACGTCCTCGCCGCCGGCGGCATCGCGGTCGTCCCGAACGACATCGGATACTCCGCCCTGGGTGGTTCGCCCGAAGCGCTCGAGCTGATCTTCCGAACGAAGGGGCGCGCGCCGCAGAAGCTCAACGCGATGGTCGCCGACCTCGAGACGCACCGCGACCTCCATGAGTGCAGCGAACGCGGGCGCCGGATCGTCGAGACCATCGTGCTCGACTACGGTCTGCCGCTCGGGTGCATCGCGCCCTTCCGCACCGACCACCCGCTCATGACGAGCCTTCCGGCCGAGGTCGTCGCGGCGAGCACGCGGGAGAACACGCTCGTCATGCTCCTCAACGCCGGACGTTTCCACGCCGAGTTGACGAGACTCGCGCGCGAGAACGACGTCGCCCTGTTCGGATCGTCGGCGAATCTGACGCTCGGAGGCACCAAGTTCCGTGTCGAGGACATCGAGCGGGAGATCATCGACGTCGCGGACATCGTCGTGGACCACGGCCTGCAGAAGTACCATCCGTACGGCTCGTCGTCGACGCTCCTCAATGTCGAGACACTGGAGGTCGTCCGGCGCGGGTCCTGCTTCCCCGATATCGCCTACATCCTCGAACGCCACTTCGGCGAGGACATCGGCCGTTAGCGGATCTCACCTGCCGCGACCGTCTCCGCGAGAGCGTGGACGCGCGGCAGGTGGTGCGCGCCGTAGAAGTCGGCGAGCGAGAGTCGGCGCGCGTCGTCCGCCCGGGGCTCCCCTCGCATGAGCACGGCCTGCACGGCCAGTGCGTGCATCCAGCCGCCGGACAGCGCACCCAGCAGCAGGAGGAAGGGGACGCTCGTCGCGTAGGCGTCGCGCGACCCTGCGCCGAACCCGATGAGGTCGGCCGTGGCCCGTCGAGCGGCATCGACGGCCCGGCTGAGCCGCTCCGCCGTGCGCTTCGCGGCGGGGTCATCCGCCGCCGACAGAGCCTCGACGGTCTCCGTCATGCGGCGCAGCAGTTCCTCCACCGTCGCGCCGCCGTCGCGGATGACTTTGCGTCCGACGAGGTCGTTCGCCTGGATGGCGGTCGTCCCCTCGTAGATCGGCATGATCCGCGCATCCCGGTAGTGCTGCGCGGCGCCCGTGTCCTCGATGAAGCCCATGCCGCCGTGGACCTGGATGGCATCGCTCGTGATCTGGACGGCGTCCTCCGTCGCCCATCCCTTGAGGATCGGAACGAACAGCTCCGCGAGGGCGGTCTCCTGCCCGCCGCTTCGGCCGCTCCGCTCGAGGAGGTCGGCGACGAAGACACCCAGGGCACGCATCGCGAAGACGTCGCTGTCCATCGAGAGGAGGAGTCGGCGGACGTCGGGGTGATCCTGGATGGTCGTGCCCGCGGGGCGATCCAGCACCGGCCCCTGCACGCGTTCGGCCGAATAGGCGACAGCCCGCTGGCGTGCGCGCTCGGCGATCCCCGTCGCCTGGAAGCCCATCCCGGCACGAGCGGAGTTCATCATGACGAACATTCCCGCGAGACCCGCGTTGAGCTCGCCGACGAGGTACCCCGTCGCATCGTCGTAGGCCAGCGTGCAGGTCGGGCTCCCGTGGATACCCAGCTTGTGCTCGACGGCGATCGTCGTGACGGCGTTGCGCTCACCGAGTCGTCCCTGGGCGTCGACGAGGATCCGCGGCGCGACGAAGAGCGAGAGCCCGCGGGCTCCCTCGGGCGCTCCCGGCGTCCGTGCCAGCACGAGGTGCACGATGTTCTCGGCGACATCGTGATCGCCCCACGTGATGAAGATCTTCTGACCCGTGATGCCCCACGAACCGTCGTCCCGCGGCCGTGCGATCGTCGTGATCGCGCCGAGGTCGCTGCCGGCTCCCGGCTCGGTGAGGTTCATCGTGCCCGTCCATCGTCCCGAGACGAGACGCGACAGGTAGATCTCACGGATCTCTTCGGATGCCGCGGCGTCGAGCGCGTGGATCTGGCTCGCCGACAACAGCCAGCACAACGCGAACGCCGCGTTGGAGCCGTTCCAGATCTCTCCCAGCGCCGCACGCACGGCGCCGGGGAGTCCGTCTCCGCCCGCGCTCACGGGCGCTTCGGCTGTGATCCATCCCGCTTCGGCGAAGGCTCGGTAGGCCGCCGAGAATCCGTCGGGCAGTCGGACCGTCCCGTCGACGAGCTGCGCCCCCTCGCGATCGCCCGGGCGCTCGAGAGGAGAGAGGACGGATGCCGCGAATTCGCCCGCCGCCTGCACGATCTCGACGGCGTCGTCGGCCGTCAGCTCCCCCTCGGTGGCTCGCGCGACGATGTCGGCGCCGAACGCCTCGGCGAAGAGGAAGGCGTAGTCGTCTGCGGGGGCGGCGTAGGGGGTGTCCATGCGCGGAGCATCCTTCTTCATCGAGGGAACGACACGAGCGTGCCGGGGATGGTGGTCCTCAGCGCGGAGACGCGCGGAGCTGATCTTTGCGGGTCTTGCCCGTCGAGGTCTTCGGCAGCGCATCGACGAAGTCGAACACGCGCGGCGCCTTGAACGCCGCGAGGCGATCGCGCACATGCTGGTGGAGGTCGTCGCCCGTCACGTCGGCGCCGTCGGCGGTCACGACGAATGCCCGCGGGCGCTCGCCCCAGGTCTCGTCGGCCATTCCGACGACGGCCGCGTCGACGACGTGCGGGTGGCTCAGAAGCGCCTGCTCGACCTCGATCGTCGAGATGTTCTCGCCGCCCGAGATGATGATGTCCTTCGACCGATCGAGGAGTTGCACGTAGCCGTCCGGGTGCACGACGCCGAGGTCTCCCGAATGGAACCAGCCCCCGCGAAACGCTGCCGCCGTCGCTTCGTCGTTGCGGTAGTACCCGGCCATGACGGAGTTGCCCCGCATGACGAGCTCGCCCATCTCGACGCCGTCCGGTTCGACGTCGACGAGGTCGTCCGCGTCGCCATCCGTGCGCACGACGCGCAGCCGATCGGACGTCAGCATCCCGACCCCTTGGCGGGCGATGAGGGCGGCGACCCGTTCGGGACCCTCGTCGGTCCACGCGGGCTTGAGCTCGCACACCGAGTATGGGCCGTAGGTCTCGGTGAGACCGTAGACGTGGATGACGCGGATCCCGAGCGCGTGCATGCGGGCGATGATCGTGGGGCTCGGTGGGGCGCCGGCTGTCGTCACCGTGACGGGTCGATCGAGGACATGCGCCTCCTCGGCCGCCGCCAGAACCGACAGCACCGTCGGCGCGCCCGCGAGATGTGTGACCCGCTCGTCGTCGATGAGCCGCCACATCTCTGGCCCGCGGACGGCGGGGAGGCAGACGTGGGTGCCGGCGGCGGCGGTCAGCGCCCACGTCGTGCACCATCCGTTGCAGTGGAACATCGGCAGAGTCCACAGGTAGCACGCCCCGTCGGGTTCGTGCGTGAGCCCCTGGTGGAGGACTTCGCCCATGGCGTTGAGGTACGCGCCGCGGTGCGTGTACACGACGCCCTTCGGTCGACCGGTCGTGCCCGACGTGTAGTTGACCGAGATCGGGCGCGTCTCGTCATCGACCTCCCACGTCAGGGGGAGCTCGCGACCGGTCGCAACGAAGTCGTCGAGGTCGTCGCCCTCGACTGAGGAAGCGCCACCGCGCGAGATCGTGCGAGGCAGCGTCGCGAGAACGTCCTCGCCGAGTGCCGACAGGAGATCCGCGTCGCCGATGACGAGGCGTGCGCCGCTGTGCTCGACGATGTAGCCGATCTCCGCCGGGGCGAGCCGTGTGTTGACGGCGACGAGCACGCCGCCGATGACCGGCACGGCATAGTGCGCGGCGAGCATGGGCAGGGAATTGACGCCGAGGTACATGACGCGGTCGCCGGGACCCACCCCGGACTGCGCGAGCGCGTCGGCGAACCGTCGCACGTAGGCGCCGAGCTGCGCATAGGTCACGCGGACGTCGCCGTCGATCACGGCCGTGCGTTCAGGGTGCACCTCGATCGCACGCTCGAGGAACCTCAGCGGAGTGAGCGGCGTGTCCAGGCCAGGCATGTCGTCGGCTCCGCATCAGACCGTTGTGGGAAGCCACGCCGGTCGGCGCGCCTCGAAGTCGGCGATGGCCTCGGTATCCCTCAGCGTCAGGCCGATGTCATCGAGTCCTTCCAGGAGCCGCCAGCGTGTGTAGTCGTCGATCTCGAAGGGGTGCACGGAGTCGCCCATCGTGACGGTGCGCTCGACGAGATCCACTGTCAGCTGCGTACCCGGCGCGGCGGCGAGCACCGCCTGGATCTCGTGGATGACGTGCTCCTCGAGCACGCACGTCAAGAGACCCTGCTTGCCCGAGTTCCCGCGGAAGATGTCGCCGAAGCGTGGCGACAGCACCGCGCGGATCCCGAAGTCGCGGAGGGCCCAGACGGCGTGCTCGCGGCTGGAGCCCGTGCCGAAGTTCGGTCCTGCGACGAGGATCTTGGCGCCCTGGTAGGCGGGTCGGTTGAGGATGAAGTCGGGATCCTGTCGCCAGCGGAAGAAGAGGGCGTCGTCGAAGCCCGTCTTCGTCACACGCTTGAGGAACTCGGCCGGGATGATCTGGTCGGTGTCGACATTCGCGTACGCGAAGGGGACAGCGACACCGGTGATTGCGGAGACGGGTTCCATCAGCGGACTCTTTCCGGGGAAGTGAGGACGTCGGCGGGGCTGGCGAGCCGTCCGAGGATGGCGGTGGCGGCGGCGACGAGGGGGGAGACGAGGTGGGTGCGGCCGCCTTTGCCCTGACGGCCTTCGAAGTTGCGGTTACTGGTGGAGGCGCAGCGTTCGCCGGGAGCGAGTTGGTCGGGGTTCATCCCGAGACACATCGAGCAGCCCGCGAACCGCCACTCCGCGCCGAACGCGGTGATGATCTTGTCCAGGCCCTCGGCTTCGGCCTCCAGCCGCACCCTCGCGGACCCCGGGACGACCATGACGCGCACCCCGTCGGCCTTCTTGTGCCCGTCGATGATCGACGCGAACGCACGGAGGTCCTCGATGCGACTGTTCGTGCACGACCCCATGAACACCGCATCCACCGGGACGTCCTTGAGTCGAGTGCCGGGGGTCAGGTCCATGTACTCCAACGCCCGCTCGGCTGCGGCGCGCTCGTTCGGGTCGGCGAACGATCCCGGCTGCGGGATGACACCCGACAGCGACACACCCTGACCGGGGTTGGTGCCCCACGTCACGAAGGGCTCGAGCTCGTTCGCGTCGAGGAACACCTCCGCGTCATACACGGCACCCTCATCCGACGGGAGGGTCCGCCAGTACGCGACGGCCGCATCCCAATCGGCACCCTGCGGGGCGTGGGGCTTGTCCTTCACGTACGCGAACGTCGTCTCGTCCGGGGCGATCATCCCCGCCCGCGCACCGGCCTCGATCGACATGTTGCACATCGTCATGCGCCCCTCCATCGACAGGGACCGGATCGCGCTGCCCCGGAACTCCAGCACATACCCCTGACCGCCGTTCGCACCGATCTTCGCGATGATCGCCAGAACCACATCCTTCGCCGTCACGCCGGGCTTCAGGTCCCCCTCGACGGTGATCGCCATCGTCTTGAACGGCTTGAGCGGCAGCGTCTGGGTCGCGAGGACATGCTCGACCTCGCTCGTTCCGATCCCGAACGCCATCGCTCCGAAGGCCCCATGCGTCGACGTGTGCGAATCGCCGCACACGACCGTGACACCCGGCATCGTCAGCCCGAGCTGCGGGCCGACAACATGAACGATTCCCTGCTCCTTGTCGCCCAACGAATGCAGGCGCACGCCGAACTCCGCCGCGTTCCGACGGAGGGTCTCGATCTGCGTCCGGCTCGTCAGATCCGCGATCGGCTTATCGATGTCGAGCGTCGGAGTGTTGTGATCCTCCGTCGCGATCGTCAGATCCAGCCGCCGCACCGGGCGACCCTCCGCCCGCAACCCATCGAACGCCTGCGGACTCGTCACCTCATGCAACAAATGCAGATCGATGTAGATCAGATCCGGCTGACCCTCCTCGCCCTTCACAACGAGATGGTCGTCCCACACCTTCTCCGCAAGAGTGCGCGGGCGATCACGGTGGGCATTCGCGGTGTCGGGCACGGGTGCTCCTGGAGGCTCGTCGATCTCGTGCAGCTGTGCACGTGACGGTCACTCTACATGCAGAAGAGCGACTTAGGCGAGGCAATCAGGCAATCAAGGTCGAGTTTGCATCCAAAATCAGTCGCGAAGAGTGCGAAGAAAGACGAGCGCGCCTTGAATGTGCATGTCCATGACCGCTCGGGCCATCTCGACTTCGCCGCCGCGGAGCGCCGCGGCGAGCTCGCGATGGCAGAACAGCGACTGGCGGCGGAAGTCGGCGTCGTTCCAGAAGCGCCGGCGGAAAGCGAGTGGCACGCCTTCTACCGCTGCGAGGGACGCGCCGATGCTGTCCGAACCGGCCGCGCGCGCGATGAGCCCGTGGAACTCGGCGTTGAGAGCGACATGCCGGGCGATGTCGGCGTCGTCCGATCCCGTGATGGAGTCCTGCTCGTCGCAGATGGCGAACAGTCGGGCGATGGTGTCTTCGTCGACGCGCGTCGCGGCGCGCGCGGCGGCGTGCGGTTCGAGCAGCGAGCGGACCTCATAGAGATCGTGGACGTCGTCGAACGCGAACGGTCGGACGACAGCCCCGCGGCGGGGGATGACGTCGACGATCCCTTCCTTTCCCAGGAGGACGATCGCCTCACGAGCGGGGGTGCGGGAGACGTCGAACATCTCGGCGACGGCCGCCGCCCGAAGTCGAGTTCCAGGGCCGATACGGCCGTCGAGGATCGCCGTGCGCAGCTGGTCTCGCACACGAAGCGTCGTCGTGCCGCCCTCCGCGCCTTCCTCCCGATGCTCTGCCATGTGATGACATCGTCCCTTCGCCTCGTCACAGCGATAGTACGGGGACCGTGCGCTTGCTGCCGAGCAGAGGGAACGTGCATGCGAAACCTGAACAACATCGTCGTGGATGGGCCGTGTAGGGCATACTGTCGGAAAACTGCATGCAAAACGCAATCGAGGGGAACTTCATGGCCGATCTACTCCGCCGTCGCAGCACAGGCGCGGCGCGTCTTCGCGAACTCATCGCCGGTCCTGAGCTTGCGTGCGCCCCCGGGGTGTATGACGCGCTGAGCGCCCGACTCGCCGAAGCGGGTGGCGCGGAGGTCGTCTACATGACGGGCTTCGGAGTGGCCGCGGCGCGTCTGGGCCGGCCCGATGTCGGCCTCCTCACGATGACGGAGATGGCGGCGCAGGCGGCGGCGATCGCGAGCGCTGTCGATGTCCCGCTCATCGCTGACGCCGATACGGGGTACGGCAACCCCATCAATGTCATCCGCACCGTTCAGACCTATGAGCAGGCCGGTGTCGCGGGCATCCAGCTCGAAGACCAGACGTGGCCGAAGAAGTGCGGGCACATGGCTGACAAGTCCGTCATTCCGAGTGACGAGATGGCCCGCAAGATCGAAGCCGCCGTCGCCGCGCGGGAGAATCCGGATACCGTCATCATCGCGCGCACCGACGCCCTGGCGCCCGTGGGTTATGACGAGGCGATCCGGCGTTCCCGCCAGTACCGTGACGCGGGAGCCGACGTCATCTTCGTCGAGGCGCTCCGCTCCGAAGAGCAGATGAGGCAGGCACGCGCCGACCTCGACGGCGTCGATCTGCTCTTCAACTGGGTCGAAGGCGGGAAGTCGCCGACGCCGTCCGTCGCGACCTTGCGTGACATCGGCTTCGCCCTCTCCATCTACCCGATCAGCGGCCTGCTGTCGGCGACGAAGGCGCTTCAGGAGGCGTACGCGAGTGTCCCGCCCGTCTCGTCCGGGATGCAGTTCGCCGAGTTCACCGATGCCATCGGTCTCGACGAGATCCTCACGCTCAATGCGCGTTTCGCATGATCGGGGATTGCTTCTCGTCGCCTGCTCCGTCTAGCCTCGTGTAAACATCAGACATTAAGGAGCGACGTCGTGGTCGATGCCGGAGAGTCCCTTGCCCGAACCCTGGCGCGCTTCAGTGTCGCGACGGAGATCGACGCGATCCCGGCCGACGTCGTCGCGCGGGCGAAGCTCTTCCTCCTCGATGCGATCGGGATCGCGCTCGCCTCCACGACGCACGACTTCGCACGGGTTGCGGGAGCGTCGGCCGCGGAACTCGGCGAGGGGCGTGGCTCGAGCACCGTCATCGGTGGCGAGGAGTCGCTTCCCCTCCGCGACGCCGTGCTCCTCAATGGCGTCCTCGTTCACGGTCTGGACTACGACGACACGCACCCGGAAGGGGTCGTCCACGCCTCGGCGAGTGCCGTGCCGACGGTCCTCGGAGTCGGCGAGGCGCTCGGCGTCTCCGGACGCGACCTGCTCACGGCCTACATCGTCGGGCTTGAAGCGACGGCACGCCTCGGCATCGCGGCTCAGGGGGGATTCCACGCGGTCGGGTTTCATCCCACCGGCCTTCTCGGGGCCTTCGGAAGCGCCCTGATCGCGGCGAAGCTGCGCCGCGACGATGTCGACGTCACGACCGCAGCGCAGGGAGTCGTCGGCAGCTTCGCGTCGGGATCGCTCGAGTTCCTCGACTCGGGCGCCTGGACCAAACGCGTGCATCCCGGGTGGGCAGGCGTCGCCGGGATCACGGCGGAAAGCCTCGCGCGGCACGGCCTCGTGGCACCCGAGCTCGTCTACGAGGGGCGGTTCGGGCTCTATGCATCGCACCTCGGTGACCGACCGGTCGATCTCGCTGCCACCACGCGCGAGCTCGGTCGCACGTGGGAAACCCTCAGCGTGGCCGTCAAGCCCTTCCCCGCCTGCCACTTCACGCATGCCTTCGCGGATGCCGCGCTCGCCCTGCGTGCCGACGGGCTCCGCGCGGAGGACGTGGAGTCCATCACGTGCCTCATCGGCGAGGGACAGATCGAGACCGTTTGCGAGCCCCGCGCGCACAAGCTGGCTCCGCGGTCGTCGTACGACGCGCAGTTCTCGCTCCCGTATGTCGTGGCGGCGAGTCTCGTGCACGGCGAGTTCGGACTGAGCCAGCTGGAGGACGATGCCCTGACGGATGCCGCGACGCTCGCGCTCGCGGCACGCGTCACGCACGAGGCCGACCCCGACAGTGCCTTCCCGCGGGCGTTCTCGGGAGAGATCATCGTTCGACGGACCGACGGCAGCACCGTGCGCCATCGCGAATCGATCAACCGCGGCGCGGGCGACCGGCCGCTGCCCGCCGCCGATATCGAGGAGAAGTTCCGCTCGAACGCGGCGATGGCCGTGCGTCAGGAACAGGCCGAGGCGATTCTGACCGCCGTGCACGCTCTGGAGTCCTTCGACGACGTCGGTGAGTTCACCGCGCTACTGTCCCTCACATGACTCCTGATCCCCCTCGTGACCTCGCGGTCAGCAGACTGCGCCCCGCATACGAACAGGTCGCCGACCAGCTTCGCCAGCTCATCCTCAGCGGTGAGCTCAAGCCGGGAGAGCAACTCCCCGTCGAAGGCCGCATGTGCGAGATCTTCGGCGTGAGCCGGAGCACGGTGCGCGAAGCGGTGCGGCTGTTGTCGGCACAGGATCTCGTTCACACGACCCGCGGCGTTCAGGGCGGCACGTTCGTCTCCGTCGTGGACTCCGACACGGTCTTGGCGTATCTGCGGGTCCGCCTCAGTCTCCTCTCCCACGCCGAGGCGATCAGCGTCGCCGAGATGCTCGAAGCGCGCGAGATCGTCGAAGTGCCCGCCGCGCGCCTCGCGGCCGAACGCGCGACTCCTGAACAGGCGGCCGCGCTGCGCGAATCGGCTGCGGGCGAGGCGCGTGCGCGGCAGGACCCCCACTCGTTCGCGCAGCACAAGGAGTTCCACGAGCTCCTCGTCGAGGCATCCCACAACGGTCTGCTCTCGATCATCAACACCCCCAACTTCCAGGTCCTCCAGCAGTCGCACGTCGTGCGTCTCGAGCGCACCCCCGATTTCTGGGCCGCGGTCGACGAGGATCACCGCCTCATCGCGGAACACGTCTCCGCGGGGGATGCCGACGCGGCTGTCGCGGCGACGCGTGACCATCTGCACCGACTCCGCGACCTGTACGTCGTCACGGGCGACGCCAAGACGACCTGAACGACAGACCGAGAGGAAGACCATGCGCATCGCCGTCGGAGGAATCCACCAGGAGGGAGCGGGCTTCTCCGCTCACCGATCGGGAGACGACTTCTTCGACTGGCGGGAAGGCGAGCGCGTGCTGCAGGCCTATCCGAGCATCCCGGCACTGGGCGCGGACATCGAGTGGGTGCCCCTCATCGTCGCGATGGGTGGGGCCGGAGGGCCCGTCACCGCCGAGTTCTTCGATCGGTTCCTGGATGCCACACGCAACCGTCTCGACGAGATCGGGAAGGTCGACGGCGTCTACCTCGACATGCACGGAGCGCTGCTCGTCGAGGGGCGCGTCGACGCGGACGCGGAGTACGTCCGTCTCCTCCGCGATGCCGTGGGGGATGACGTACCGATCTCGCTCTCGATGGATCCGCACGGGAATCTCTCGCGCGACCTCGTGGAGGCGATCGATCTGGCCGCCTGCCACCGCCATGCCCCGCACATCGACAACGCGCTGACGCGCGAGCGCGCCCTCGCGGGTCTCGTCGACCTCGTCCGCACCGGGCGGCGCCCTCACCGTGCCTGGATCCCGATCCCCGTGCTCTTCGGGGGAGAGATGACGAGCACGACCGTCTCGCCCGGCGCGGAGGTCTTCGGTCGTGTCACGGAAGTGATGGATCGCTACGGCGTCATCGACGCGGGCATCTGGGTCGGCTTCGCCTGGGCGGATGAGCCGCGCAACCGCGCGGCGGTGCTCGCGACCGGGTACGACGCCGAAGCTGTGGCCGCCTGCGCGCGCGACGTCGCGCGCGGCTACTGGGAGGCCCGCGCGGACTTCGGGGTCGTCGCGCCGCACTCGGGTGACTGGGACGAGGCGATCGGCTTCATCGTCGGCGGCGCCGCGAGGCCCGTCTACGTCTCCGACTCCGGTGACAACCAGACGGCGGGTGCGGGCAGCGACAGTCCGTATGCGCTGTCCCGCACGATCGACCGCCCCGAGCTCACTGGTACGCGCATCTTGTTCGCGGGCTTCTTCGAGCCACGAGCACTGGAGCGCGCCGTGCGGGCCGGCGAGGGATCGGTGATCCGCGCTGCGGTCGGGGGAGTCCTCAGCGGGGAGCAGCCGATCGTGCGCGACTGGCTCGTGGACGAGCTCGTCCCGGGCCGCAGCGGCGAGGGCGAGATCGTCGCCGCCCTCCTTCGCTGCGGTGACGTCACCGTCGCGGCGCAGAAGTACCGCTATCGATTCGTCGTGGCCTCGTCCGACACGGCGACCCCGCTGTACGGCACTCGCGGAGCGGCGTACTTCGACACGAGCGAATTCGATGTCGTGGTGGTGAAGAACGGGTACCTCTTCCCGACGCAGGCGCAGGCGGCGGCGAGCTGGTTCATGGCGCTGACTCCGGGAGCGACGGATCTCCTCTACGACGAGCGGCTCACCTACCGCCACCTCACCCGACCGCTGTATCCGTTCGACGCGGATGCCACGACAGACCTCCGCCCGACGGTCTTCCACGGGCGCGGAAGCATTGACGTGTAAACATCAGACATTTACACTTGAGTCACGACCACGATGGAGTTGGAGTGACTCATGGCGATGGAGCAGGGCTGGACCGGACGGTTCTACGAGGATTTCGAGATCGGGGCGATCTACCAGCACCCTCTCGGGCGGACGATCACCGAGGCGGACAACATCTGGTTCTCGCTGCTCACGATGAACACGAACCAGATGCACTTCAATGCGGAGTACGCCTCGAAGTCCGAGTTCGGCAAGCCCATCGTCGTCTCGCCCCTCACGGTCGCGATCGCGGTCGGGCAGAGCGTCACCGACCTCACCCAGAACGCTTTCGCCAACCTGGGCTGGGACGACATCCGCATGACGCATCCCGTGTTCGCGGGGGACACGATCTACAGCGAGTCGATCGTCCTCGAGAAGCGGGAGTCGGCGAGCCGCCCGAAGGCGGGCATCGTGACGGTCAAGACGCGCACGCTCAATCAGGACGGCGTCGAGGTGTGCTCGTTCCGCCGCACCTTCTACGTCTACAAGAAGGGCGCTGAGCAGCTCGCCGAGATCTTCCCTGTCGGGCGCACACCCCTCGCGGACCCGTCGTGATGCGGCCGCTGCAGGACGTCCGCATCCTCGCGATCGAGCAGTACGGCGCCGGCCCCTGGGGAAGCGTGCACCTGGCCGACCTGGGAGCCGAGATCATCAAGATCGAGGACCCGCGCGTGGGAGGCGACGTCGGCCGCTACGTGCCGCCGTACAACGGGGGAGAGGACTCGCTCTTCTTCGAGGCGTTCAACCGCAACAAGCGCAGCATCTCGCTCGACCTGATGACTCCGGCTGGACGCCAGGTCTTCGAGGATCTCGTGCGCGAGAGCGATGTCGTGTACTCGAATCTGCGCGGCGATGTTCCGGCCAAGATGAAGATCCTCTACGACGACCTCAAGCACCTGAATCCCGCCATCGTGTGCTGTTCCCTGACGGGCTTCGGGATGACGGGACCGCGCAGCACCGAGCCGGGGTACGACTACGTCCTCCAGGGTCTCGCGGGATGGATGGACATCACGGGCGAGCCGGGCGGTCCACCGGTCAAGTCGGGACTGTCGCTCGTCGATTTCACGGGTGGCTTCGTGGCGGCGATCTCGCTCCTCGCGGCGCTCCACGCGGCTCGCCGCGACGGCATCGGCACGGACTGCGACGTGAGCCTCTACGACACGGCGATCTCGCTTCTCAACTACCCCGCGGCATGGCATCTCAACGAGGGATACGAGCCGCATCGCACGCGGCACTCCGCGCATCCCTCCCTCGTCCCGTTCCAGGCGTTCGAGACAGCCGACAGCTGGATCATCATCGGGTGCGCCAAAGAGAAGTTCTGGGTGCGCCTCGCCCACTGCCTCGGGCATTCGGAGTGGGTCGACGACCCCCGATTCGCGACCTTCGCCGAGCGGCGCGAGCACAGGGACGAGCTCATCCCGCTCATCGAGGACATCATCCGCACGCGCCGATCCGCCGAATGGCTCGACGACCTTCGCACCGCCGGGATCCCGTCGGGGCCGATCAACACCGTTGCCGACGCGCTCACCGACCCGCACACGCTGGCGCGAGATCTCGTCGTCGACACGGATCATCCGAGGTGGGGGACTCTGCGCCAGGTGGCCTCCCCCGTGCGCGTCGGAACCCAGAAGCCGCAGTACCGGCGGGCGCCCCTGCGCAACGAGGACTTCTCCCACGTTCTGGAGGAGATCGCCGGTTACGCCCCCGAACGCGTCGACGCGGCACGAGCCGCGGGCGCGTTCGGGGCGCTCGAGACGACGAGGAGCTGAGAGATGGACTTTTCCTTCACCGAGGAGCAGCAGGAGTTCCGCGCCGTGATGCGGAGCTTCGTGGACAAGGAGATCATCCCCGTCGCACGGGAGTGGGAGCGCGAGGGGCGCTACCCGACGGAGATCGTGGACCAGCTGAAGGAGCTGGGCCTGTTCGGGATGACCGTGTCCGAGGAGTACGGAGGACTGGCCCTCGACCCCGTCTCGTTCGCGATCGTCTTCGAGGAGCTGTCGCGCGGCTGGATGGGCATCGCCGGCGTCCTCGGCAGCCACTCGCTCTCGTGCCGGATGCTGGAGATGCACGGCACCGCCGAGCAGAAGCAGAAGTACCTCCCCGATCTCGCGACGGGTGCGCGCCGCACAGGACTCGGGCTCACGGAGCCCGATGCGGGTACGGATCTCCAGGGCATCCGCACGCGTGCCGTCCGCGACGGCGACGAGTACGTCATCAACGGCATGAAGACGTGGATCACGAACGCTCGCCACGCCGATCCGCTCCCCGTGCTCGTCAAGACCGATCCGCACGCCGACCCCGCGCACCGGGGGATGAGCGTGCTCCTCGTCGAACAGGGGACCGCGGGATTCGAGGTGCAGAAGGACATCGGGAAGCTCGGCTACAAGGGCACGGAGTCGTGCGAGATCCTGTTGCGCGATGTGCGCGTGCCGGCGGAGAACCTGCTCGGGGGCGTCGAAGGGCGGGGCATGCAGCAGGTGCTGTCCGCCCTCGAATGGGGGCGCGTCAACATCGCCGCCCGATCGGTGGGCCTCGCGCAACGCGCGTTCGATGAAGCACTCTCCTATTCGACGCAGCGCGTCGCGTTCGACAAGCCGATCAACGAGTTCCAGGCGATCCAGCTCACGCTCGCATCCATGGCGACGAACCTCCAGGCCGCGCGCCTCATGGCGTACTGGGCAGCCAGTGCCGTCGCCGCCGGGCGTGCGGACGGCGAGACGGGAATGGCGAAGATCTTCTGCTCGGAAGTGGCGCTGACGGCGACGCTCGATGCCATGAAGGTGCACGGCGGCTACGGATACTCGACCGAGTACGAGATCGAGCGGCTCTACCGCGATGCCCCCCTGATGAGCATCGGTGAGGGCACGAACGACGTTCTTCGGACCGTCGTGGCGAAATCGCTCGTGGCCGGACGGACGAGGATCGGCTGACGATGATCGCTCGCTCGTACCTGTACGTGCCCGCCAATCGCCCCGCGCTCTACGAGAAGGCGGATGCCGGGCGAGCAGATGCCGTCATCCTCGACCTGGAAGACGCCGTGCCGCTCTCCGAGAAGGCCGAAGCGCGTGCCTCGGTCGCGGAGTGGCTCGGCGTGAGGGGATCCGGCGGCAAGCCGATCTGGGTGAGGGTCAACGCGGGCGACGCCGAGCGGACCCTCGATCTCGCCGCTCTCGCCTCCGTTCCCGTCGCGGGGCTCGTGCTGGCGAAGGCGGATGCCGCGGGGTTGTCGCGCGTGCGCGCATCGCGGACAGACGGCGTCGCCCTGAGCCCTCTCCTCGAGACACCGGCCGCCGTGCTCGACGTCGCGGCGATCGCGGCCTCCCCCGACGTGGCGTTCATCCAGATCGGCGAGTACGACCTCGCCGCCGAGGTGGGCGTCGAGGCGTCCGACGACGAGTCGGAGCTCCTGTGGGCCCGATCACAGGTCGTCTTCGCGAGCGCGGCCAGGGGAATCGCGGCGCCTGTCGGCCCCGTGTCCGTCGAGATCGCCGATCTCGTTCGCTTCGAGTCGACGACCCGTCGCCTGGCCAGACTCGGGTTCGTCGGTCGCGCGTGTATCCATCCCGCGCAGGTCGACGTCGTCAATCGCGTCTTCACGCCCGACGAGGAGTCCGTCCGGCGTGCACGGGAGGCGATCGCGCTGTTCGATGCAGCCGTCGCGGAGGGGACTGGTGTCGTGAAGGATGCCGACGGCCGCCTCGTCGATGAGGCCACGATCCGCGGCAGCCGGGCCGTGCTCGCGCTCGCGTCCGCGGGGGAGTCCGCCGAGTAGTTCCGCAAACATTGCGCTTCATTGCGCTACGTTGTCTCGCGAAGCTGACGTGGGAATCGAGGAACATCGTGAACAACCAGACCATCGGGGTCGGAATCATCGGCTCGGGATCCGTCGTCCAGGGCATTCACCTCCCCACCCTCGCGCGCTGCGGCGAGGAGTTCGCCGTCCGGCACATCATGGATGTCGACCTCGATGCCGCGCGGTCGGTGGCGGGTCGCGTCGGCGCGCGCGCGAGCGGCAGCGTCGATGAGCTCCTGTCAGAGCCCGACGTGGATGTCGTCGCGGTCTGCAGCCCGCACGCGTTCCACAGCGACCACGTGATCGCGGCGTGCCGCGCAGGAGTCTCCGTCGTCCTCTGCGAGAAGCCCTTCGCGACGACCGTGGCACAGGCGCGGGAGATGGCGCAGGAGGCGGAGCGGAGCGGCACGCGCATCGTCGTCGGAGCGATGCACGCGTTCGATCCCGCGTGGGCGTTCTCGCGCGACCGCGCCGGAGACGTGCTCGACCGGGCGACGGTCATCCGCTCGTCGATCGTCCTGCCGTTCAACGATCGCTACGAGAGCTGGTCGACAGAAGTCGCGCAGGCCTCTCCCGTGCCGGAGCGCGACGTGTCGACACCCGAGGCGAGAGCCGCCCAGATCACCGCGCGCATCCTCGGGCTCGGCATCCACGACATCCCGCTCGTGCGCAGTGTGCTCCCAGACTGGCGCGAGCTCGAGGTCGCATCCGCGACGATCCTCGCGCCGCTCGGGTACGCCGTGACGCTCCGGTCCGGACGCCGCGTCGTGCAGCTCATCGGATCGTTCCGAGACCACGGCGAGCCCGAGTGGGAGTTCGAGGCCGTGGCATCCGACGCCTCCGTGCACATCGCCTTCGCTCCGTCGTACGTGCAGGCGGGGTCGGGGACCGCGACGGTCCGCCGCGGCGCCACCGCCGAGATCTTCGCCGGCAGCGCGCGCAACGGGTACGAGGAAGAGTGGCGCCACGTCGCCGACCTCGTCCGGGAACCTCGGATGCCGACGAGGTCGCTGGCGGATCTCGTGGACGACCTCGCATTCGCGATCGACGTCGCCGAGCGGGCGGGCGAGCACCTGCGCCACGCGGGCGCGACGGAAGGATCGTCCCGATGAGTCTCACCGTGTCGGCGACGGGATCCGATCGCTTCATGACCATCGCGCGTGCGCTGCTGGCGAGCCTGCCGCGCACGTTCGTCGCAGCCGGCGACGGCGAGCGCGGGCGCATCGTCCTCGTCGAGGGCGCGGAGGGCTGGATCGACGCGGCACTCGAGGCGATCGCTGCGGGGGTGTCGGGGCTGCTCGTCGTCGAGCCTCATCCGGTCGCTCCGCGCCGCGTTCTCGAGCTGGAAGTCACGGCGCGCGTGGCCGGCACGTCGGTGCGACTCGCGCGGCAGTGGGCCGGAGACCCGGCCGTCAGTGCTCTCCGTCGGGCGTCCCGCGAAGACGACCCCACGACTCTCGTCGACAGCACCGCCGTCGCTTCGCCGGGTGTCGGGAGCGCACAGCTGCTGGTCGCCCAGATCGACCTCGTGCGCTCGGCGTTCGGCGGTGACGTGAGAATCGAGTCTCTCGTGCGCGCAGGCGACGGGTATCTCGCGTCTGGTCGCCGCAGGATCGGCGCGGACGACGCGCCCCTTCTCCTCTCGGGCTGCTGGTCGGACATCGGCGGACCGCGCGCCGTGGCACGCGAACTCACGTTCCGGGGTCGCCGCTCCGTCGCGGTCGGGGACGGGACGATCGCGCGAGCGTCCGTCGCGCGTGTGGGCACGGCGCAGGGCGACCTCACGCTTCCGCCGATCAACGAGACGGCCTACCGCGCAGCGCTGAGGCAGCTCGCCCGCGATCTCGCCGGGGCCGGCTCGGCGACCGACGACCTCCTGTCTTACGCGGACGCGCTGACGGTCACGGCCGACTGGGCGGGGCTGCTGTAGATCGGCGACGCACGTCGATCACAGTCGAGCAACGATGCCCGCGCAATTTGTCAAGCATTGCGTCGTCATCGCTAGCCTGGATTTCACCCGAATCCCGCTAGATGCCTGAAGATCAGAACAAGATCGGGACATCTGCGAAACAATGATGTAACCTGCACAGTGTTGAATAGCGCAACGTAGCGCAACGAAGTTCAAGGCGCTACGCGGCAACACACGACAGCCAACAGAAGCGGATCCCTCAGTGGTACGGATAATCCTTGGACGCATCGGCCTCGCCGTGCCCATCTTCTTCGTGATGACGATGCTGACATTCTTCCTGGCATCGCTCGTCCCGGGGGACGCGGCGACGACGATTCTCGGTGAGAACGCGACTCCGGAGCGGATCGCGGCGCTGAACGAAGAGCTCGGACTCAACCGCCCGGTCTTCGTGCAGTACCTGGACTGGCTCGGCGGCCTCTTCCGGGGAGACCTCGGGGTGTCGCTCTACACGGGCGAACCGGTCACGACGACCCTCTCGCAGCGCATCGGCCCGACCCTCTCGCTCGCCTTCCTCTCGACGCTCTTCGCCTCGATCATCGGCGTCACGCTCGGTATCTTCGCGGCGGTCCGCAAGGGATGGGCGGCGCGCGTCGTCGACTCGATCTCGATGCTCGGTGTCTCGCTCCCGAACTTCTGGGTCGGTCTGCTCCTCATCTCCTTCTTCGCCGGGACGCTCCGACTCCTCCCCTCGGTCGGCTACGTCGCGCCGCAGGTGTCGGTCAGTGAATGGCTCCTCCACCTCGTGATGCCCGTCATCGCGCTGTCCTTCGCGGGGCTCGCCCTCATCGCCAAGCAGACGAGAGAGACCGTGGCCGAAGCTCTCAGCCGCGACTTCATGCGGTTCCTGCAGGCCAACGGGATTCCCCGGCGCACCCTGATCTACAAGTACGGACTGCGCTACTCGGCGATCCCGATCCTCTCGGCGATCTCCGCCACGTTCATCACTCAGACGGCGGGAACCGTCGTCCTCGAGTCGGTCTTCGCGATCCCCGGGATGGGCTCGCTCGTCGCGCGGGCCACGCTCAACCACGACCTCGCTGTCCTCCAGGGGGCTGTGCTGGCGTTCACGATCATCATCCTCCTGGCCAACGTCATCACCGACATCCTCTACTCGCTCCTCAACCCGAAGGTGACGGCCCTCGCATGAGCAACACCACCGTCAACGTCGTCGTGCCCGCAGCGTCACGCGCCCCCGAGAGCCGGTTCCGGCTCCGCAAGCCCTCGCTGACCGTCGCCCTGTCGATCACGTGGATCGTCGTCGTCATCGGCAGTGCGCTGCTCGCGCCGGTGCTCGCGCCCTACCCGCCCCTGCAGAACGACCTCATGGCGACGTCTCAGGGTCCTTCCTGGGCGCACCTCCTCGGTACGGATCAGCTCGGGCGCGACGTGCTGTCGCGACTCATGTACGGGGCAGGTCCCACGCTGGCGGCCGTCGCGGCATCCGTTCTCATGTACGTCACGCTCGGGCTCATCTTCGGCCTCATCGCCGGGTACGCGGGCGGATGGACCGATCGCATCTCGATGGCAGTCGTCGCGATCGTCATCGCGCTCCCCAACATCATCGTGCTCTTCGTCGTCCTGTCGGTCTTCCGCGGGAACACGATGCTCGCGATGGCCCTGTTCGGTGCCCTCGCGGCCCCCGTGCTGGTCATCCTCGTGAGAGCCTCGACGATCGCGGTCAGACATGAGCTGTTCGTGGATGCGGCGCGGGTCTCGGGGCTCAACCCGGCCTACATCGTCTTCTCGCACGTCCTTCCCCGTGCGCGCGGCGTCATCATCGTGCAGGGCGCCGTCTTCGCCGCGATGGCGCTCATCGTGGAGAGCTCGCTGAGCTTCCTCGGCTTCGGCGTCCAGCCGCCCTACCCGAGCTGGGGCAACATGATCGCCGCGGCTGCCGCCGTCATCGCGTCGGACCCCTGGCTCCTGTGGCCTCCGGGAATCGCCATCGCCCTGACAGCTCTCGCCTTCGGCGTCATCGGCGATTCGGTCCGCGACGTCAGCGCGTTCGGCTGGGGGCAGTCCAAGCTCACGAAGGCTCCGAAGCACGCCATGGCGTCGTCCACGACCGACGACGTGGCATCCGACGCGCTCCTCAGCGTGCGAGGCCTCGACGTCGGCTACCGCTCCGGCGACGACATCGTGCCGATCGTCAAGGAGGTCTCCTTCGACATCGGCCGCGGCCAGACGGTCGGAGTGGCGGGCGAGTCCGGCTCGGGCAAGACGACCGTCGCCTTCGGGATCCTCGGTGTCGTCGGGGAGGGTGCTGTCGTGACAGGCGGCAGCGTCCGCTTCGACGGCACCGAGCTCCGGGGCCAGACCGAGAGCACGCTGACGAAGTTCCGCGGCAAGCGCATCGCCTACGTCGCGCAGGAGCCCATGGTCGCCCTCGGTCCCAGCCACCGTGTCGGCAAGCAGCTCTATGAAGCCGTCCGGCTCAACGACGGCATCACGGGCGCCGCCGCGTGGGCGCGGGTCCACGAACTCCTCGCCCAGACAGACCTGCCGAATCCCCAGGCTGTCGCTCGCAAGTACTTGCACGAGCTGTCGGGAGGCATGGCCCAGCGTGTCTCGATCGCGTTCGCGCTCGCCGGGCGCCCCGAGCTGCTCGTTGCCGACGAGCCCACGACGGCGCTCGACGTCACGGTGCAGGCGGGAATCCTCGGACTGCTGCGCAAGCTCCGCGACGAGACCGGGATGTCGATTCTCCTCATCACGCACGACTGGGGCGTCATCGCGGATCTCTGCGACCGCGTCGTCGTGATGTACAAGGGCGAGATCGTGGAACAGGGCGACGTCGAGCAGATGTTCTCGGCTCCGCGTCACCCGTATACCGAAGCGCTCCTCAAATCCAACCCGCACGGCGCGGAGCCTGGCAAGGATCTGCCCGTCATCACGGGCACCTTCATGACCCCCACGATGGCGCGCGAGCTCGCCGAGGATGCCGTACTTGACGTAGAGGTGAGTGCCCGATGACCGAGAACCTGCTGACCGTCGAGAACCTCGAGGTCACCTACGGAACGGGACGCCGCGCCTTCACGGCCGTCCGGGACATCAGCCTCGAGGTGGGCGTCGGTGAGACGCTCGGCGTCGTCGGCGAGTCCGGATCGGGCAAGTCCACCGTCGGGCGCGCGATCCTGGGCCTTGCCCGTCCCACCGCGGGACGCATCCTCTTCGACGGCAAGGACATCACCCACATCGGCCGTCGCGAGCGTCGCCACATCAGCCGCGACCTGCAGGTCGTCTTCCAAGACCCGCGAAGCTCCCTCAACGAGGCCAAGCGGGTCGGACAGATCCTCACGGAGCCGCTCGTGGCGAACCGGCTGATGAGCCGCAAGGCTGCGGAGGCGCGGGCAGAGGAACTCCTCGAGAAGGTGGGCCTCGGAGCCGCGGCGGTGAAGCGGATGCCGGGGAGCTTCTCGGGCGGCCAGCGACAGCGCATCGCGATCGCGCGCGCCCTCATGGCCAGCCCCAAGCTCGTCGTCTGCGACGAGCCCGTGTCGGCTCTCGATCTGTCCGTACAGGCGCAGATCACGAACCTGTTCCGCAAGCTCCAGGCCGAGACCGGCGTCTCGTACCTGTTCATCGCGCACGACCTGTCCGTCGTGCGCCTGCTCTCGCAGCGCGTCGCCGTCATGAGCAAGGGCAGCATCGTCGAACAGGGCCTCACGGAGGACGTCTACCTGCGCCCCACGGCGCTCTACACGAAGCGCCTGCTCGCAGCAGAGCCCTATCCGGACCCGAAGGTCCAGAGAGAGCGCCGCCTCGCATGGGAGAAGCTCGAGCCTCCCGTTCCCGCCGCCTGACCCCGATCACCCGAAGCCGAAGCCGAAGCCGGAAGGAGCCCTCGTACTTCTCTCACGCGTCGACGAGCCGCTGGAACCGGCACGCCGACACTGTCACATCACATGGAGGAAAAAAGGATGTTCGCATCTCACACAATAGGCGCAGGACGGCGCAGGCGCGCAGTCCTCGCCGCTGCCGGCCTCATCGCCGCGTCCGCCCTCGCCCTCACGGCGTGCTCCGGAGGGGAGCCCGCTGAGGAGACCGACGGCGACAGCGGCGAGCCCCAGGTTCTGACGGTCGCGTCGACGGCGCCGCCCGTCAGCCTCGACCCCTACCTGCAGAACGTCGACCCGCAGAACAACTGGTACATCAACCTCGCGTACGACGCGCTCATCCGCATCGACCCGGAAGGGAACCTCGAGCCGGATCTCGCCACCGAGTGGGAGTTCCTCGACGACGAGAACCGCGAGCTCGAGCTCACGATCCGCGACGACGTCACGTTCTCGGACGGCGAGGAGCTCACGGCCGAAGGCGTCGTGGCATCCCTCGAGTACGCGAAGGAGAACGGCGTCAACGCCGGGAGCTACTGGGGTTCGCTCGAGACGATCGAAGCGACCGGCGAGAACACCGTGAAGTTCACGAGCGCATCGCCCAACCCGTCGCTTCCGACGATGCTCAGCAACCGCGTGCTGCTCGGCTCGATCATCAGCCCCGCGGCGCTCGAAGACCCCGAGGTGCTCAAGAGCAACACCTACGGCGCCGGGCCGTACATCCTCGATTCCGAGCGCACGGTCGTCAACGACTCGTACTACTACACCCCGAACCCCGACTACTGGGCCCCCGAGAAGATCGCGTGGGACGAGGTCGTCATCAAGGTCGTCCCCAACGCGGCCGCAGCTCTCCAGGCCGTTCAGAACGGTGAGGCACAGCTCACGCGCGGTGACGCGGCGTCGTACGAGGCCGCCATCGGGACCGACCTCACGGTCGAGCTCGTCGACCTCGGTCTGTTCGGCATCAACTACCTCGACCGCGAGGGCGAGCTCGTCCCCGAACTGGCCAACCCCGAGGTGCGCAAGGCACTGAACTACGCCATCAACCGCGACGCGGTCACGACGGCGACGTTCGGTGAGACCGCGACGCCGGGCGGCATGCTCGCACTGCCCGGAACCCTCGGATACAACGAGGAGGTCGACAGCCTGTACGAGTACGACCCCGACCGCGCGCGGGAGATCCTGGAAGAAGAAGGCGTCACCAACCTGACGTTCGACGTGGCCGTGGACACCTCGAGCCCCACATCGCAGATCACCCTCGAGGCGATCGCCGCGAACTGGGCCGATGTCGGCGTGACGGCGAACCTCGTCGCTTACAGCGACCGTGGCCAGGCCGTGACCGACATCGTCGCGAAGAAGTTCCCCGTCGCGCTGTACGCCTACGGTCAGCTGACCGCCTACACGGTCATCAACAGCTTCTTCGGCCCGGCCAACCAGTTCAACCCCTGGGAGTCGACCGATCCCGAGCTGACGACGCTCATCGACGAGGCCTTCGCGGCGTCGCCCGATGACGCTCAGGACGCCGTCGAGGCGGTGTACCGCTACGCGTACGAAGACCTCGCGTGGCAGGGCGGCGTGCTCCACAGCGCCTACCCGTACATCTCGGACGGAGCCAAGATCACGGGCACCGCGCACGCTCCCCTGAGCGGCACGGCAGACATCGCCTGGTACGTCGTACCGGTCGAGTAGCCCTCTCAGCACCCGGGCCCGGCGCGACATCGCGCCGGGCCCGGGTCACCATCGTCGTGACCGCACTCCTCCCGGGGGATCCATGTACACCGTCCTCAGTACTCGTCGGCTGCTCTTCGACGCATCGCCCGAACGACTCGTCTCCCTGGGTGAGACCTACGGATTCGACGCCGTCGACGCGTTCGTCCCCTTCTTCCGGGATCCCGGAACGCGGGAGAGGTTCGTGCGCCTCGTCTCGGACGCCGGCCTGCGATTCGGGCTCGCGGGTCTTCCCGTACCGCTCGGCACGAAGACGAGCGACGACGAGTTCGAAGACCTCATCGGGATCGTCGAAGACCTCGCGCCCGCGCTCGCCGACGCGGGAGCGACGACGGTCTCGGCGTGGCTCGCCCCGGCCAACGATGAGCTTCCGTTCGAGGAGACGCTCGATCTGCATCGGCGAAGACTCGACGCGCTGGCTCCGCTCCTCCGCGCGAACGGACTGCGACTCGCCCTGGAGTACGTGGGTCCCGCGACCTGGCGCGCTCCCTACCGGTATCCGTTCATCAGCGACCTGGACGGAATGCGTTCCCTCATCGCCTCCCTCGACGATCCGGGATCGTTCGGTCTGCTCCTCGACACCTTCCACTGGTACACCGCGGGAGAGACGCTCGATCAGATCGCCGCCCTCGACCCCACCGAGATCCTCGCGGTCGATCTCAACGATGCGCCGCAGGGCGTCGATCGCGACGCGCAGCTCGACATGGAGCGCGCCCAGCCGGGGGCGACGGGCGTCATCGACGCTGACGGCTTCGTCGAGGTGCTGACCCGCATCGGATACACGGGCCCCGTGCAGAGCGAGCCCTTCAGCACCCACCTGCGCACGCAGCCCGAAGAGGAGCGCGTCGTCGACGCCCGCGCAGCGCTCACTCGCGTGGGAGTCCCGTCGTGACGGTGCGCATCGCCGTCGCGGGGTTCGTGCAGGAGACCCTCGCGCGGTCGCCGTTCCTCACCGACGCGTCGATGATCCAGATCCGCCGCGGCGACGAACTCTTCGCGACGACGAACTACCGGGGCACGATCGGAGCGCTCGATCGGCTGAAGGAAGACCCCGATGTCGAGACGGTGCCGCTGATCTTCGCGCGCGCGCTGTCGGGCGGGAGCGTCGATGCGGACGTCTATCGCGCCATCAAGGACGAGACCGTCGCGCTGTTGCGTGCGGCGGGCCCGTTCGACGGACTCGTGCTCCTCAATCACGGAGCCCTCGAGGTCGACGGCTTCGACGTCCACGGCGACACCGACTTCACCCTCGCCGTGCGCGAGGCCATCGGTCCTGGCGTCCCCATCGGTGTGCCGTTCGACATGCACGGGCAGCTGACCGGCGACATGCTCGCCGAACTGCAAGCGGTCACCGTTCTGCGGACCGCTCCGCACCGCGACCAGTACGACGCGGGCTACCGCGTGGCGGGTCATGTCGTGGATGCGGCTCTCGGCCGCACACGTCCTGTCCGGGCTTACGCTCACCTCCCGATGTTCATTCCCGGCGAGAAGTGCATGACGGACTACTCGCCCGCCCGCGAACTGTGGGGCGCACTCCCCTCCTATGACGAGCGCCCGGGCGTCATCGAGGCGAATATCCTGCTCGGCTTCGGCTGGAACGACAGACCGTGGGTGGGAACGCAGGCCGTCGTCGTGACGGACGGCGACGAAGAGCTCGCTCGAGAGGTCGCCGCTGAGATCGCGCGCGACGTGTGGAGTCGCCGCCACGAGTTCGCGCTGCGCATGGAGAACCTCGCGCTCGACGAAGGGCTCGCCGTCGCCGCCGCCGCGACCGAGCGTCCGACCTATGTGACGGACTCCGGTGACAACGTCTCGGCGGGGGCCGGGGGAGACCTCACGATCGTGCTTCAGCATGTCCTGGACCACCCCGAGCTCGACGACGTCGTCGTCACCGGCATCCTCGCTCCCCGGACGGTCGCACTGTGCCGCGCGGCCGGCGTCGGATCGACGGTGCGCATCGAGCTGGGTGCGGAGCATCTCGACGGCTCGGGGCCCCGTCGCGTCGTCGAGGCCGTCGTGGAAGCGGGAGGCGACGAGATCGTCATCCCGAACCCCGTCGCGGAGAGCTCGACCCCGACGCGATCGGAGGGAGCATGGGTGCGTCTGCGGATCGGGTCCGCTCTCGTCACGTTGCACGCCGTGCGGCTCTACATCGGTCAGCCCGGGATGCTCGAAGCCATGGGGATCGACCCCGTGGGCCACGCCGTCTACGTCATGAAGTTCGGCTACCTCCTTCCTCAGCTCGAGGACGTCGCGGCGCGCTTCATCCTCCTCCGCAGTCCCGGTCCGTCGGCGATGGACTTCGACGCACTGTCGTGGGAGCGCATCTCCCGGCCCGCCATCCCGATGGATCCCGACGCCGCGTGGGACGAGAAGGCGAACGTCCACAGCTTCCGGGACGGTCCCGCGTGACCGCCCCGAACCGCGGGCCTCGCGCAACACGGCGCTACACTGACACGGATCCGCTGGTCCTCTGCAGACCGCCAAGAGTGCGCTCGCCCCGATTCGAACGGATGCATCCATGACAACACCGCGCAACGGAGTTGCGGAACGTCAACCGAGCCTTCATGACATCGCTGCGGCGGCGGGGGTGTCCGTCTCGACCGTCTCGCGCTACCTCGCCGGTCAGCTCGCGCTCAAGCCCGCGACGGAGGCCCGCGTGCAGGAGGCGATCAGCCGCCTCGGCTACTCGCGGGCGCCCAAGTCGACGAAGGAGCGACGGACCCGCAACGGCGTCATCGGTCTCATCGTGCCGCAGGTGGGAAACACGTACTTCGGTCGCATCGCGGACGCCGTCGTGAAGGTCGCCGAGCGCCAGGGTTTGTCCGTGCTGATCTGCTCGACGCTGAGTCACGCGCGCAAGCAGCTGGACTACGTCGATCTCCTCGTGTCGCAGGACGTGTCGGGAATCATCTACGCGGGTCAGTACTCCAGCAACAGGTCGCTCGCCAATGTCATCGCGAACGGTCGCCCCGTCGTCGTGATCGATGAGGCCCTGACGACCGCGCCGCCCGTCGACTCGGTCCTCGTCGACGACTACGCGGGCGCCTATCAGGCGACGACGTACCTGACGAACCTCGGTCATCGCCGGATCGCCCTTGTCACGGGCCCGGCCGGCCTCCACTCGGTCCAGGAGCGCACGCGCGGGTACACCGACGCGTTGCGCAAGGCCGGGCTCGACGGCGACGATCAGCTGGTCCTGCGGGGCAGCTTCAACGAGGAGTTCGGCGTGTCCGTCATGTCGCATCTCCTCGCGGCCGAAGCTTCGCCGACCGCGGTTTTCGCAGCGAGCGACACGATCGCCCTCGGCATCCTCACCGCCGCGCGCTCCCTCGGAGTGCGGGTCCCGGAAGACCTCTCCGTCGTCGGATTCGATGACATCCCGGATGCCGCGGTCCTGACGCCCGCGTTGACGACATTGCGCACACCGGTCGATCGGATGGCGGGCGCGGCGGTCGAACTCCTGACCAATCGCATCGACGACCCGAGCCGTCCCGTGACGAATTCGATCATCGGTGTCGCCCTCATCGAGAGGGATTCCGCGGCGCCGCCCGCCTCCGCGCACTGATTCCACACAGCCGTTGCGTAAATTTTGACAACAGAGCAACATTGCGCAAAACTTGTACCAGTGCGACGCATCGTCGTACGGGGCCTCGCGGCCCCCGGGTGGGTACAGGAGGCCAAGGATGACGACGCAGGGATTCGAGCTCCGGGAGATCTCGCTGCCGCCCATCGGCCTGCCGCGCGACCTTCCTCGCGTGCCCGGCTCGACATACGAGGCGCGGATCGCAGCGACCGAGCGTGCGATGGCCGATCGGGGTCTCGCAGCCCTCGTCGTCTACGCCGACCGTGAGCACTTCGCGAACCTCGCGTACCTGACGGGGTTCGACCCCCGGTACGAAGAGGCCCTCCTCATCCTCGTTCCGGGGCGCACCCCGCGCCTCCTCGTCGGCAACGAGGACGTGGCCTACGCCGACATCATCGACTACGACATCGACGTCGTCCGCTTCTCGAAGTTGAGCCTCACGGGTCAGCCGGACCCCGATGACCTCGCGCTGGCCGACGTCCTGCGGGAGGCGGGCCTCTCGGACCTCGACACGATCGGCGTCGTGGGATGGAAGTGGTACGCCGGCGCCGGCACGGAGGGCTGGATCGACGTCCCCCACTACATCGTCGTGGAACTCGCGCGCACCGCACAGCGCGTCGTCAACGCAGCGGACATCTTCACCGGCTTCGACGGCGGACTGCGCTACCAGAACGAGGTCGACCAGATCGCCTACTTCGAGTTCGTCGGGGCGCACGGATCGCAGTCGATCATCAACCTCATCGACGGCATCCAGCCGGGGATGACCGAGCTCGAGGCCTCGCAGCTGCTGCGTCCGCTCATGCTGCCCTTCAACTACCACCCGACGATGCTCGGCGGTCCCAACACGCGCTTCGGTGTCGCGAGCGCGGGCAGCCGCGAACTGCAGGTCGGTGACCGCGTGGCATCCGGACTCGGCTACTGGGGAAGCAACACGGCGCGCGCGGGCTACCTCGTCGAGCACGCGGCGCAGCTCCCCGCAGACGCCGCAGGGTACGTCGACGACCTCGTGATCCCCTACTTCGCGACAGCCGCGGCGTGGTACGAGAACGTCCGCATCGGCATGACGGCGGGCGAGATGTACGACGTGACGTTCGACCGCATCGGCGACCCGTTCTTCGGCATCTTCCTCAATCCCGGTCACTTCATCCACCTCGACGAATGGCCCGGATCCCCGGTCGCGAAGGGGTCGGAGGTCGTCTTCCGGTCCGGCAACGCCATCCAGCTCGACATCATCCCGATGGTCTCGAGCTCCGCGCACCACACGTCGCAGATCGAAGACGGCGTCGTGCTCGCGGACGAGGAGCTCCGGGCCGAGCTCGCCGAGAAGTACCCCGGCGCGTGGCAGCGCATCCAGGCGCGTCGCGACATGCTGAAGACGACGTTCGGGATCGACCTCCACGACGAGGTTCTGCCGCTCTCCAACGCCGCCGGCTACCTGCCGCCGTACTGGCTCGCCCCGAACCTCGCGATCACCCGTGCGTGAGCATCGGATCGCGATCGCCGGTCTCCACAGCGAGCAGAGCACGTTCTCGCTGAGGACCGTCGACGAGAGCTTCTACGCGATCACGCGCGGAGACGAGATGCTCCCGCAGTACGACTTCGATGCGCGACTCGGCGACACGGTGACGGGCATCACGTGGGTTCCCACCGTCCGCGCGATGGGGGCCGCGAGCGGCCCGCTGCTGCCGGAGTCGTTCGACGCGATCCTCGCCGAGACGCGCGAGGCCCTCGTCGCCGGCCTGCCGTATGACGGCGTGTACCTCGAGATGCACGGCGCCGCCAACGTCCTCGGCAGGCAGCACGCCGAGGAGACGTACGTCGCGATGGTCCGCGAGGTCGTCGGTCCGGATGCCGTCATCTCGCTGTCGATGGACACGCACGGCAACTTCTCCGAAGAGCTCATGCGCCTCGTCGACCTCGCCGCGTGCCACCGCCACGCTCCCCACGTCGACAATCTGCTGACCCGCGACCGTGCCGTGACGAACCTCGTCGCCGTGCTCGATCGGGGGGAGAAGCCCGTCAAGGCGTGGGTGCGGGTGCCCGTCCTGCTGCCGGGCGAGCGGACGAGCACCGTCGTGGAGCCCGGACGCACGGTCTTCGCCGCGCTCGAGCCCCTCATCGCCGAGCACGGAGTCCTCGACGCGGCGCTCTGGGTGGGCTTCGCGTGGGCTGACGAGGACCGCAACGCCGCCGCCGTCCTCGTCACGGGATGGGATGCCGCGTCCGCCGCCGCCTGCGCGCGAGCGCTCGCCGAGGGCTACTGGAACGCGCGCGAGGACTTCGTGATCGTCGTCGACGATGTCGGCGACTGGGACGACGCGCTGGACTTCGTCTGCGGAGGCGCCGCCAGGCCCGTGTTCGTGAGCGACTCCGGCGACAACGTGCGAGCGGGCGGATCGGGCGACGTCACCTTCGCCCTCGACGCCACACGCCGCTCGGAGCGCATCCGTGAGAAGGGCATCCGCGCCCTGTTCGCGGGCCTCGTCGACGTCGACGCGTTCGAGGCCGCGACGGCGGCGGGCGTCGGCGGTGTGATCGACCGCCCGCTCGGTGCGCGCGTCGACGCGCGGTACGCGGGACCCGTCGCGGGGTCGTGGACCGTCGAGCGCTTCATCGAGGGTGCCTACGGCGAGGGGACGGCGGGCGTCCTCGTCCGCGACGGCCTCGTGTCCGTCGTCGTGCAGCGGAATGCGGCACCCTTCATCGCCCCGGACGACCCGTCGAGTCCCGCGCTGCGGTGGGAGGGGTGCATTCACCTCGACACGTCGGAGTACGACCTGGTCGTCGTGAAGAACGGGTACCAGTTCCCCAGTCAGCTCGCCGCTGCGGGGAGTTCGTTCATGGCGATCACGCCGGGCGGCACGGACCTCGACATGGACCGACTGACCTTCGAGCGCGTGTGGCGCCCCATCTATCCTCTCGACCGCGACACCGTCGCCGACCTCGAGCCGGTCGTCATCGAGGGGGCGACTCGCTAGCCGATGTCACTGATCGCGCGCGACGGTGGCAAGTCCACCCTCCTCATCTCGATCGGGGCCACTGTCGTCTCCGGGATCCCCGCCTTCCTCATCGGGGCGCTCTTCACCCAGATCAACGGCGACATCGGCATCCCGTCGTGGTCGCTCGGCGTCATCGTCGCCACCTACTGGGTGTTCGCGGCGTTGAGCTCCACCCCGTCGGGGAGGCTCACGGCGAACATCGGGAGCCGCAAGGTCATCATCCTGACGATCGTCGTGGCGATGCTGAGTCTCGTCGGTGCGGCGCTCGTCACCCCGAGTTGGCAGTGGTTCCTCGTGTGGGCGGCCGTCGGCGGCGTCGCGACGGGCCTCTGTCACCCGTCGACGAACCATCTCATCAACCTCCGTGTGTCGGGCGAACGGCGCGCGCTCGCCTACGGCGTCAAGCAGTCCGCCATCCCGCTCGCGTCGTTCCTCGCGGGGCTCGCGATCCCCGCCATCGCGCTGACGCTCGGCTGGCGATGGGCGTACGCCCTCGCCGCAGGGATCGCAGCGGTCGTCCTCGTGGTGTTCTTCCTCGTCGGTCCGCGTCGCCTTCCCAAGGGCACCGTGCGCAAGAACTCCAGCGCACCCCTCACGCGCGAGCAGCGCGTGTACTTCCTCACGCTCGCGTCCGTCACGACGCTCGGCGCGGGTTCGGCTGCGTGCGCGTCCACGTTCGGCGTCGTCTCGGCCATCGAACACGGCATGCATCCCGCCGTCGCCGGCGTGCTCTTCGCCGCAGCGAGTCTCACGGGCGCGTTCATGCGGATCGCGGTGGGAGCCCTCGAGCGTGGCGGCGGCAACACGATGCGCACGATCACGGTCATGCTCGCGGCGGGCCTCGTGGGTTCCGTTCTCATGGCCTTCACGCGCGAGTGGGCGTTCGGGATCGGCCTCGTCCTCGTGCTCGGCGTCGGGTGGGGATGGACGGGCCTCACGCACTATGTCGTGTCGAGCACGGCGGGGCGGGCCACCCCTGCCGCGACGGGCCTCGTGCAGACCGGGTCCTACCTCGGCTGCGCGATCCTCCCCATCGTCGGCGGCGCGCTCTTCGCCGTCTGGGGATCCACCCCCATCTGGTATCTGTCCGGCGTCGGATTCCTCGTCGCCACGACGCTCGCGATCGTCGTGTGGCGACGCGGAGCGCCGGCCGCCGTCTGAAGCGAAGGAGCTCATGCGATGACGTCGAAGGTCCTGTTCATCGGAGGCACGGGAACGATCTCGGCCGCCGCGACCACCGAGGCGGTCGCACGCGGTCTCGATCTCACGATCCTCACGCGGGGTGAGAGCACCCTGCGCCCCGCACCGGACGGCGTCCGCAGGCTGACGGCGGACGTGTCCGACGTGGCATCCCTCCGCGCGGCGGTCGGCGACGAGTCCTTCGATGTCGTCGTCGACTTCATCTCCTACTCGCCCGAGCACGCCCGTCGGGATGTGGAGGTCTTCGCGGGCCGCACGGGACATTACGTCTACATCAGCTCGGCATCCGTGTACGCGAAACCGCCGACCTTCTTGCCGATCACGGAGGCGGCTCCGCTCCGCAACCCGTTCTGGCAGTACTCGCGCGACAAGATCGCCAGTGAGCTCGTGCTCCAGGAGGCGTACCGCGACACCGGTTTCCCCGTCACGATCGTGCGTCCCTCGCATACGTACGATCAGACGCGGATTCCCGTGGCCGGCGGATGGACGACGATCGACCGCATGCGTCGCGGTGCGCCCGTCATCGTCCACGGCGACGGCTCGTCGCTCTGGACGCTGACCCACGCGCGCGACTTCGCCAAGGCCTTCGTCTCGATCCTCGGTGACACCCGCGCGATCGGGGCGGCGGTGCACATCACGGCCGACGAAGTGCTCACGTGGGACCAGATCACGACGATCATGGCGAAAGCAGCAGGCGTCCCCGCGCCGCGCATCGTCCACGTGTCGTCGGATGAGCTCGTACGCGCGATCCCCGCGCAGGAGGGGCTCCACCTCGGGGATCGGACGCACAGCCACGTCTTCGACAACTCCTTCATCCGCTTCCTCGTCCCCGGCTTCGTCGCGTCGACCGGATTCGATGCCGGCGCGCGCGAGATCATCGACTGGCACGACGCGGATCCGGCGCGTCGGATCGTCGAGCCCGAACTCGACGCCGTCTACGACCGTCTCGCGGAGCGGGCCCGATGAGCGGGCTGCGGTGGGGCATCCTCGGCACGGGGGGCATCGCCCACAAGCAGACGGCCGACCTGATCGGCAACGGGTTCACCGTCACGGCGGTCGGATCACGCTCGCGCGACTCGGCGCAGGCGTTCGCCGAGCAGCACGGGATCGCACGGGCGCACGACAGCTACGACGACCTCGTCGCGGACCCCGAGGTCGACATCGTCTACGTCGCCACCCCCGCGCACGTGCATCACGAGAACGGTCTGCTCGCGATCGCCGCGGGCAAGCACGTGCTGATGGAGAAGCCCTTCACCGTCGACGCGGCGCAGGCGCGCGAGCTCGTCGCGGCGGCCGACGCGGCGGACATCGTCCTGCTGGAAGCGCTGTGGACGCGCTTCCTCCCGCACATGGCGCGCGTGCGAGAGATCGTGCGAGACGGCATCCTCGGTGACATCCGCACGGTGATCGCCGAGAGCGGTCAGCGACTGCCGACGGATCCCGACTTCCGGCTCAATCGCGCCGACCTCGCGGGAGGATCGCTCCTCGACATCGGCCTCTACCCGATCTCCTTCGCGATCGATCTGCTCGGGACGCCGACCGCGGTCACCTCGACGTCGACGCTCGGTCCGACCGGGGTGGACACGCAGACGAGCGCGATCCTGTCCTTCACCTCCGGAGCCCACGCGATCTGCCATACGGCGATCGACGTCAAGGGTCCCAATCGTGCGGCCGTCCTCGGCACCGAGGCGAGGATCGAGCTCGAGGAGACGTTCTATGCGCCGACGTCGTTCCGTGTCATCCGCAACGACGGTGCCGTCATCGAACGCTGGACCAACGACGTGCGACCCCGCGGCATGCAGTATCAGGCGACCGAGCTCGAACGGCTCGTGACGGCGGGCGAGCGACGGAGTCCTCTCCTGCCGCTCGAGGAGTCCGTCGCGCTCATGGAGATCCTGGACGGCATCCGCCGCCAGAACGGCATCGTCCTCGCCGGTCGGTGAGGGGCAGGGACACGCGCATGCGCATCGGCATCACGGGATTCGGGGCGGAGTCGAGCACGTTCTCGACCTCCATCATGCGGGCCGACGACTTCTCGGTGCATCGCGGTCGGCGACAGCTCGACCTCTACGATCTGGCCGGGTGGTTCCCGGATGCCGATGACATCGAGTGGCTCCCGACCGTGCGGGCACACGGTGGCGCCGGAGGCCCCGTCGATCCGGACGCCTTCGACGCCTTCGCCGACGAGATCGTCGAGCGCCTCACGGCGATCGTGCCGCTCGAAGGCCTCTACATCGACCTGCACGGCGCCGCGCACATCGACGGTCGCGACGGAGCCGAAGAGGAGCTGCTGCGCCGGATCCGCGCCGTCGTGGGCGACGACACGGTCATCTCGATGTCGATGGACACCCACGGCAACTTCTCGCGCGAGCTCGCCGAGTCGGTCGATCTCGCGGTGTGCTTCCGGCATGCCCCGCACATCGATTCGGGCGAGATCCGCGAGCGCGCCGTCCGGAAGCTCGTCGACGTGCTGCGCGACGGCCGTCGCCCTCATCGGGCGTGGGTGCGCGTGCCCGTCCTCCTCCCCGGCGAGCGGACGTCCACCGTCGTCGAGCCCGGTCGCTCGGTGTTCGGCGGACTCATCCCCGCGATCGAGCGGCACGGCGTGGTCGATGCGAGCCTGTGGGTCGGGTTCGCGTGGGCGGACGAGGACCGCAACGCCGCCGCCGTCATGGTCACGGCGTACGAGGCGGATGCCGCTCTCGCCTGCGCTCGCGAGATCGCGCAGTCGTACTGGGATGCCCGCCACGGCTTCACGATCGTCGCGGAGAACCACGGCTCCTGGAGCGAGGCGCTCGACTTCGCGCTCGCCGGTGCTCCCGCTCCGCTGTTCATCAGCGACTCGGGAGACAACGTCACGGCGGGCTCCGCGGGGGACATCACGTACGCCCTGACGCAGACGCTCGATCGCCCGGACGTCGTGGCATCGGGTCGACGGTTCCTCTTCGCGGGGATCGTCGATCCCGCATCGGTCGACGCCGCCGTGACGGCGGGCGTCGGCGCGACGCTCGCGCGCGGCATCGGCGCGCTTCTCGACGACCGTTTCGCGGGCCCCGTCGAGCGCGAGTGGGTGGTGGAGCGCCTCGTCCCGGGGGTTGTCGAGGGCGAGGGAGTCGTCGGGGCCGTCCTCGCGGCGGGCGACATCCATGCGATGGTCCAGCGCGGTCGGTCCTACTTCATGGATCCGAAGGTGTTCGCGGCCGTGACATCGCGCAGCTCGCTGACGAACCACGCCTACATCCCGTCCGACGGCTACGACGTCGTCGTCGTCAAGGTGGGCTATCTCTTCCCCGGTCAGACCGACGAGGCGGCGAGCTGGTTCATGGCGCTGACCCCCGGCGGCACCGACCTCGACACAGACCGCCTCTCGTTCGACCGCGTGTGGCGTCCGATCTTTCCGCTCGACGACGGGTTCGAGCCCGACCTCGCACCCCTCCTCCTTCCTGCCCGCTGACCGAAAGGACCCTCATGCGTATCGCGATCGCCGGCGTATCCGGAGAATGCAGCACGTTCTCGCACGACATCATGCGCGAGCCGATCTTCGAGGTCCTCCGCGGCCCCGAGCTGCTCGAGCACTACCACTGGGATGAGCGCCTCGGCGACCTCGTCGCCGACGTCGAGTGGGTGCCGATCATGCGCGCCGCGACCGGCGCCGGCGGCCCCGTCGATCCGGAGTTCTACGACCGTGCGGAGTCGGAGATCCTCGAGGGTCTTGCGGCGGGGCTCCCGTACGACGGCGTCTATCTGGACATCCATGGCGCGCTCAACGTCTTGGGGCGCGAGCGGCTCGAGGAGCGGTTCGTGGGCCGGGTGCGCGAGCTCGTGGGGCCCGACACCGTCATCTCGGTGTCGATGGACCCGCACGGGAACTTCTCGCAGGAGCTCGCGGGCTACGTCGATCTCGCGGCGTGCTACCGGCACGCCCCCCACATCGACCGGCTGCAGACCCGCGATCGCGCGGTGACCCAGCTGGTCGAGACCATCCGCCGCGGCGTCAAGCCGAAGAAGGCCTGGGTCCGCGTCCCCGTGCTTCTTCCCGGCGAGCGCACGTCGACGGTGTTCGAACCGGCGACGTCGGTGTTCGGCGCGCTCATCCCGGCGATCGAGCAGTTCGGCATCCTCGATGTGAACCTGTGGTGCGGTTTCCCCTGGGCGGACGAGGATCGCAACGCCGCCGCCGTCTTCGCGACGGGCGACGACGCGGACGCGATCGTCCGCGCGGCCGAGCACATCGCGCGGGGATACTGGGACGCGCGGGCGGACTTCGGCATCACGAGCCCCCACTACGGCACGTGGGACGAGGCGCTCGACTTCGTCCTCTCGGGCGCGGCACGCCCCGTGTACCTCAGCGACGCGGGTGACAACGTGACCGCCGGGGGGTCGGGCGACATCACGGCGGCGCTCACGCGGACGCTCGAGCGCAGCGACGTGATCTCCTCCGGTGCGACCTTCCTCTTCGCCGGACTCGTCGACGAGCCGAGCCTCGACGTCATGATCGAGGCGGGCGTCGGCGCGACCGTGTCGCGCGCCATCGGTGCCGTCGTCGATGAGCGGTTCGCGCCGCCCGTGCCGGGCGTGTGGACGGTGGAGAAGCTCATCGACGGGATCTACGGCGAGGGCATCGTCGGTGCCGTCATCTCGTCGGGCACGATCTCGGTCAGCCTGCAGCGCTATCGCCAGCGGTTCGTGGGTGCGGCCGATCCGGCCACTCCCGCATTCGCGATGATCGGGCTGGCCTACACGGACGTCTCGCCCTACGACGTCGTGGTCGTCAAGAACGGCTACCTCTTCCCCAACCAGCGCGAGACCTCGGGGAGCGAGTTCATGGCCTTCACGCCGGGCGGCACGGACCTCGACTTCGACCGGCTGACGTTCGAGCGTGTGTGGCGACCGATCTTCCCGCTCGACAAGGACTTCGAGGCGGATCTCACGCCGATCGTGCTCTGACGCGTTCCCGATTCGAATACTGAACGTCATTCAGGATATGCTGAATGACGTTCAGTATTCGCGGGAGGGCGTCACGGTGTCGAGTCGGATCGAGCGGACGGCTCGCGGTCGCTTCGATCCGCAGACGACCGTCAGCGTGAGCTTCGGGCTCATGGCATCCCTCACGGCGATCATGTCGATGACGGCGTACAGCGTGGACTCCTTCCTCCCCGCGTTCCCGGTCGCCGCCGACGCCTTCGGAGTGCAGCCCAGCGCCCTCCAGCTCACCCTGAGCGCGTTCCTCATCGGCATCGCTGCGGGGCAGCTGGTCTTCGGGCCGCTGAGCGACCGGCTCGGGCGCCGCGGGCCGCTCATCGCGGGTGCGGCGGTGTGCGCGGCAGCCGCGATCGTGGCCGCGCTCGCCCCCGATGTGACGACCCTCATCATCGCCCGCTTCGTCCAGGGCTTCGCGGGGTCGTCCGGCACCGTCATCAGCCGCGCCATCATTCGAGATCGCACCGTCGGCGACGCGACCGCGCGGACGCTGGCGTCTCTCGCCGTCGGCGTCGGCGCCCTCAACGTCTTCTCCCCGATGATCGGGGGACTGCTCGTCCACTGGTTCGGGTGGCGAGGTCCTCTCTGGTTCCTCGCGGCGGTGGCCGTCGCCCTCCTCCTCGTCGTCGTGGCCGTCGTGCCCGAGACGCATCACCGGCATCACCGCGAGACGAGCAATCGATGGCTGGGGCTCCCCGGGATCGTCCGGCACCTGCGCAATCGCGTGTTCCTCGTCTATGTCGTCGTCCAGGCGGGGTCCTACGCGACCCTCATGGCCTACGTATCGGCCTCGCCCTTCGTCTACCAGGACCTCCTCGGCTTCGACGGAGCACAGTTCGGGCTCCTCTTCTCGGTGAACGCCGCCGCCGCGGTGACCGTCAACTTCGTCGCCAACAAGTGGCTGCGCCGATTGGGCGCGAAGCGGCTCGTCCTGCTCGGGCTCGGCCTGTCCTTCGCCGGGACGGGCGCCGTCGCGGTGCTCTGGACCGTGGACGCGCCGGTCCCGGCGATCGCCGTCGCGATCACGTGCGCGATGGCCCCGCTCGCGCTCAACGGGCCGAACCTCATCGGCCTCGCCCTGAACCGCGTGACGACGGCGACGGGCTCCGCGGCTGCGACGATCGGCTTCGTCCAGTTCTGCGCCGGATCGGCTGTCGCCCCGTTCGTCGGGATCTGGGGGACCACGTCCCTCCTGCCGATGTGCCTCACGATGATGGGTCTCGCCGCGGCATCCATCCTCGCCCTGCTGCTCTCCCGGCGGAGTGAGCGGGCGATCGCCGCCGCGGCGCGCGCTGCGGAGCGGCCGCTGTGAGCCACGGTGAGCCGGCTCCCCGAGGGTACGGTGGTGGCATGAGTGCGCGGGGCGAGTACGCGAAGGGCGTCCAGCGGCGGGAGGAGATCCTCGAGGCGGCCCTGACGGTCTTCGCCCGCTCCGGCTATCAGGGCACGTCGCTGCGCGAAGTGGCCGAAGTGACGGGCATGACACCGGCGGGCCTCCTCCACTACTTCGGCACCCGGGAAGCGATGCTCACGGAAGTCGTCCGGCGCAAGGAGGAGCTCGCACGCGCGACGGCCAACGGTGCGTCCGTCCTGCCGCGCATGGGGCGATCGCTCCGGATGAACGCCGACGTGCCGGGGCTCGTCCGGCTCCAGGCTGTGCTCGCGGCGCAGGCGGCCGACCCCGAGCATCCCGCCCACGAGTACTTCGTGGAGCGATACGGCGGCATCCGCGAGCGACTGGAAGCGGATCTTCGAGAGCGGATCGCCGCGCGCGGACTCGACCTCGACGCGACGAAGGTCGCCGCGATCCTGATCGCCGTCGCCGACGGAATCCAGCTGCAGTGGATGCTCGATCCTTCCATCGGGATGGCCGACCACTTCGACTACCTCCTCGCGGCGCTCGGCCTCGACGCCACGGACGACGACTCGTGACGGGCGCTCTCCAGGCGGTGCTGTTCGACATGGACGGCACGGTCGCCGACACGGAAGCGCTGTGGGTCTCTGCGAAGGCAGCCGTCGCGCACGCGCACGGCATCCCGTGGACGGAGGAGGACGCGCACTGGGCGATGGGCAAGCCCACCCCCGTCTACGCCGGTGAGTTCGTCCGGCGGGGCGCGCGTGGGTCGGTCGCCGAGCTCGCCGACGAGATCACGGCGCACGTCGCGGCGGCCGTCGCAGACGACGTCGTCTGGATGCCGGGCGCACGGCAGCTGCTGCGCGCGCTCGCCGAGGCGGAGATCCCGACCGCGCTCGTGACGATGGCCTATCGTCCCGTGGCGGAGGCGGTCGCACGAGCGACGGGCCTCCCGGTTTTCCAGGAGATCGTCGCGGGCGACGACGTCGTCCACTCGAAACCGCATCCCGAGCCGTATCTGACGGCGCTCCGACGGCTCGCCGAGCGGGGTGTCGATCCGGCCGGCTGCGTCGCCGTCGAGGACACCGTGACGGGTGCGACGAGCGCCGAGTCCGCCGGCATCCGGACGCTTCTCGTGCCCAGCCCGCACGACCGCTCCCTCGGCCTCGGCCCTGTCGCGGGCCGGACCATCCGCCCGTCACTCGTCGGGATCAGCCCCGCCGACCTCGCGGCGCTGGTCTAGGCGCCCCGCCCGAGGAAACGGGCCTCGGGGTTATCTCGGCGCGCCTCGCGTCGCGCTGGCGGGCCCCGCGTGCGTGCGGTAGACGCTGACGACGCCCTCGAGGTAGGTCGTGATCGTGTGCTGCTGCTCGGCCGTGAAGTTGTCGAGCTCGGCATCGATCTCGAAGATCATGGGCATGAGGACGGAGAGTGCACGCGCGCGTGACGTCGCCGTCGGAACGACCAGCACGCTCCGGCGATCGGTGGGGTGGTCTTCGCGCGTCACGTGACCGAGCTCGACGAGCCGGTCCACGACCTTCGTCGTGGATGCCGTGGAGATGCTCAATCGGCGGGACAGCTCACTCGGGCCGAGCGGTCCGGACATCAGCAGATGCTCCATCGCCTCGAGATCGGTGGGGTTGACGGAGAGCTCCTGACCGAGCCGCCGTTCGAAGTCGTCGCTGAGCTCGAGCAGCTCTCGGAGCAGGACGGTCGAGCGGCGCATCATGGGCACGGACGGGCCCCCGTCAGGGGGTTCGACCGTTCTCGTGGCATCCGCTGCGTCATCCACCTTCCATAGCATACAAGATTTGTGCTAGAAAGGCTCGTATCTAGATTAGCTAGACATAAGTCTTTCTAGGAATGAGGCAGTCGTGGCCGGTCTTCTGAGATTCATCACCTCCGCGAAGACATCGTGGATCGTTCTCGTGCTCGCCGCGATCGGCGTGGGCTCGCTGTTCGCGTTCGCCGGCGGCGACGGAACCGAGACGGCCCCGCCCGTCGGACTCCCCGATTCCGCGGAGTCGGTCCAGGTCGAGCAGCTGCTGGAAGACTTCCCGAGCGCTGACACGACGTCCGCCCTGCTCGTCTTCGCGGCGGAGGACGGCGAATTGACCGCCGACGACACCGCGGCGATCGACGCCAAGGTGTTCGGCGACCTGACGGAGTTCACCCCGGACGGGTTCGTCCCGCCCGCACAGGTCTCCGACGACGGCACCGTCGCGCTCGTCGTCGTTCCCCTCGACCCCGTCTCCGACGTCGAGCGTCAGGCGGAGCGGGCGCAGGAGATCCGGGATGCCGCCTCCGCCGACCTCGACGGCGTGCGGGTCTACCTCACGGGCGCGGAGGGGTTCGAGGTCGACGTCGCCGCCGTCTTCGCGGGTGCCGACGTCACGCTCCTCCTCGTGACGGTCATCGTCGTCGCCATCCTCCTTCTCGTCACCTACCGCAGCCCGTGGCTGTGGCTCGTGCCGCTCGTCGTCATCGGCGTCGCGGATGCCTCGGCCGGCGCCGTCGCGCGGCAGGTGGCCGCGGCCGCCGGCGTTCAGCTCGACGCGTCGACCACCGGCATCCTCTCGGTCCTCGTCTTCGGTGCCGGCACCAACTACGCGCTGTTGCTCATCGCGCGCTACCGCGACGAACTGAGGCTCCACGAAGACCGGCGCGAGGCGATGCGCCGGGCCGTGCGCGGCGCCGGACCGGCGATCATCGCGAGCGGATCGACCGTCGCGCTCGCCCTCGCGACGCTCCTGCTCGGCGAACTCGCCGGCAACCGCGCGCTCGGCCTCGCCTGCGCCGTCGGCATCATCGTGGCGATGGCCTTCGCTCTCCTCGTCCTCCCCGCCGCCCTCGTTCTCTTCGGACGCGGTCTCTTCTGGCCCTACGTTCCGCGGTTCGGTTCGCCGGATGCCATCTCCCGGAGCCCCTGGGGGAAGCTCGGCCTCGCGGTGTCGCGTCGTCCTGTCGTCGTCGCGATCGCGGGCTTCGCCGTGCTCGGCGCTCTCGCGAGCGGCCTCTTCTTCGTGCAGACGGGACTCTCGCAGAACGACCGGTTCCTGCAGAAGCCCGAAGCCGTTCAGGGTCAGGAGATCCTGGCCGACGCATTCTCCGCCGGCACGACGTCGCCCGCGATCGTCGTGGCGCCGATCGAGGATGCCGACGCTGTCGTGGCCGCACTGACCGACCTCGAGGGCATCGACTCGGCGACGATCAGCGAGGAATCCGACGACGTCGCGCGCATCGATGTGACGCTCTCCGCGAGTCCTGAGACGTCGGAGGCCTTCGCCGCCGTCGAGCTCATGCGCGACGAACTGGACGCGGTGGGATCCGGAGAGGCGCTCGTCGGCGGTCTCGATGCCCGGGCTCTCGACGTCTCCGACGCGCAGGCGAGGGATCAGGCGCTCATCATCCCGTTGATCCTCGTGCTCGTGCTCATCGTGCTGATCATCTTGCTGCGGGCGATCCTCGCGCCGGTCCTCCTTCTCGTGGCGGTCGTGGCGAGCTTCTTCTCCGCCGTCGGGGCGAGCTGGTGGCTCTTCCAGACGCCGCTCTTCGGGTTCCCCGCGATCGACGTGAACGTGCTCCTGTTCAGCTTCCTGTTCCTCGTCGCGCTCGGTGTGGACTACAGCATCTTCCTCGTGACGAGAGCGAAGGAGGAAGCGGAGCGGCTCGGCATCACGCAGGGCATGATCCGCGCGCTCGCCGCAACGGGTGCCGTCATCACGAGCGCCGGAATCCTTCTCGCCGCCGTCTTCGCCGTCCTCGGCGTCCTGCCCCTCATCACGCTGACGCAGATCGGCATCATCGTCTGCATCGGCGTGCTCATCGATACGCTCCTCGTTCGCACCGTGATCGTTCCGGCGATGGCGTTCATCGCGAAGGATCGTTTCTGGTGGCCGCGGAAGCCCGCAATGAGCGACGTCCGCGCACGTCGGCTCGGTGCCGACGCGCTCGCCGACCCCGCGAAATCGGTCGTCGTCGATGAGGCGGTCGAGGAGGTGCCGGTGGGACGCTGAGAGCCGCGCCCGTTCGCGTCGAGTGGCGGTCCTCCGTAGGATCGATCCCCATGCTCATCGCCGTCAGTACCGCCGTGCCCCTTCTCGTCGCCGGCGTGGTCTTCCTGTGGATCGCGTCGCGAGCGCGCCGACGGACGCTGCCGATGAACGCGTGGGTCGGCATCCGCACGACCTCCACGCTGCGATCCGATGCCGCCTGGCGGCGGGGTCACGCGGCCGCGGCCCTCCCTCTCGCGGTGGGGAGCGTGGGCCTCCTCGTCGCCGCGGGGGGAGCGGTGCTCGCGGGAGACGAGTCGGCGATCGTCGCGGCGCTGATCGGGTGCGCGTGGCTCGTGGCGTGGCTCATGGTCAGCTCCGCAGCGGCGGCCCAGGCAGCGAACGCCACGGGGGAGGACGCCGCCCCCCGCTGAGCGGGCGCCATGCGCTCAGCCGATCGCCGGCAGTTGGAAGAGCGCAGGTGCCTCGGCGAACGGCGAGATCTCGGTGGGGTTGGATGACCCGATGAAGGCCAGCGCAGCGGGGGGAGTGTCGTCCCACGTCACGATGAAGCATCCGTTCGACACCGCACCCTCGACGTTGCGCCCGTTGTTGGCGCTGAACGCGGCACCGGCGCGGCAGAAGTCGAGTGCTCCCACCGGGCTGTAGGCGGTGATCCCCGTGGAGCTTCCGTCGGCGAGCACGGGATCGAAGAGCTCGTTCCCGCCACCCGCGACGTACCCATCGGGGAACCCGGTCAGCAGCTGCACCGTGTAGGTCACGAGGCCCACCTCGCCGTCCGCGAGCGAGGGCTCGATCTCGACGAGAGCGGCGCGCTGCTCGTCGGTCACGGCGACGAGGTCGCCTGACGCGATCTGGATCGACGCGGGCAGGGTGTCGTCGATGTCGGAGGCCTTCCGTGCCGCGACATCGGTGATGGCCCACTGTCCCGCCTCGACCTGATCCCCCGGGGCCAGAGGGATGCCACCGGGATAGACCTCCTCGACGTAGACGGGCGCGGCCGGCGGCGTCGCGGCGTCTTCGGATGCTGCGGGCTCGGCGCTCGTGCTCGAGCAGCCCGCGAGCACGGCCAGGGATGACAGCGCGACGACGATCGTGAGTGGACGACGGGACACAAGACCTCCAGACAGCGAGAAGGGTCGCGCGCGCGACCCGGAGCATCCAGCCTACGTTCGCTCGGCGCGCCCCCTTTGCGCGCGACCGACTCCCGCCCGGGGGCGAGGGCCTCCCTCGCGCGCGACCGACGCCCGCCGAGACTGCAGCCTCCGGCCGAGACTGCACGTTGCGCCCGCAGCCTCGGCAGCGAGGTGCAGTCTCGCGACGGGGCGGCATAGGCTCGAGCGGATGGCATTCGGCAAGAGACGACGAGTGAAGCCCGGTGACGGGCATCCGCTTTCCCGATTCCGCTGGTGGCAGGCCTTCTCGCGGGCGCTCTTCCATGCGAGGCTGCGGGGTCCGAGTGGCACGGGGGAGACCTGGTCGGTCGATGTGCGGCTGTGGGGTGATTCCAACGGTGACGTCGTCGCGCAGCTCTATCAGGACGGGATCAACCGCGCGAAGTCGAAGCTCCCCGCATCGTTCGCGGTTCCCGGCGGGTCGATCGAGGTCGCCGCGAGCGGCTTCGGACTGAAGCGCTGCGACTACGTCGCCGACGATGGCACGGTCCGTCAGCTCACGCCCGACCCGCGATCCGCGGAAGGGCGACGAGCGCGCCTGGATCACGACCACCCCGGTATCAGTCGGGGGATTGGCGTGGCATCCGTTCTCATCCTCGTCGCGGGCCTCGTGCTCGGCGTGCCCCAGATCGTCGAGCAGGTCACGGCCATCCCGATCGTGGCCGAGAACATCGGCACCTTCGTGAGGCCCATCCACCTGCCGGCGTGGGCGAACGTCAGCCTGCTGGTGGCGACTCTCGTCGCGAGCACCGAGCGAGCCCTGCGCCTCCGCTACAACTGGCTGCTCGACGGCGGCCTCTTCGACGGCGAGCTCGACCCCTGACCTTGCGTCCACCGCCCCCGTCGACACACCGGGTTGTCGCCGAGCGACCCCGCTGCTTGACGCAAACGACGGGGTGACTCGGCGACAACCCGGGGTCTCGACAGGGGGCGGGGCGGGGTGGGTGGGTAGCACGGGGCGGGCGATCGCGCCATGGGGTCATGGAAACGTGCGGCGGTCCGTATCGTCCGTGACATGGACACCACTGGATCGGATGAATCGAACGTCGACGACATGACGGCCGACGAGAAGCGGCGCGACCAACTGCTCGCAGCCCCCGGCGCCGTCGAGAGCGACGCCGACCCGCGCATCGAGGTGAGCGAGCACGACGGCGTCACGCGCATCGACATCGCCGCCGACGCCCCTGTGCGTCCCGGCAATCCCTATGACGCTCCGACCGAAGGGGATCGCTCATGAGGGCACTGACATGGCAGGGCCGGCGTTCCGTGAGCGTCGAGACGGTTCCGGATCCGGTCATCCAAGAGCCGACGGATGCGATCGTGAAGATCACGTCGTCCGCGATCTGCGGCTCGGACCTCCATCTCTACGAGGTGTTCGGCCCGTTCTTGGATGCCGGTGACATCCTCGGCCACGAGCCGATGGGCGTCGTCGTCGAGGTCGGTTCCGCCGTGACGACGCTCAAGGTCGGCGACCGCGTCGTCGTTCCCTTCAACATCTCGTGCGGTCACTGCTTCATGTGCCGGAACGGCTTGCAGTCCCAGTGCGAGACGACGCAGGTCACCGAGTACGGCAGTGGCGCCTCGCTGTTCGGTTTCACGAAGCTGTACGGTCAAGTGCCCGGCGGGCAGGCTGAGTATCTCCGCGTCCCGCTCGCCGAGTACAACACCGTCATCGTCGGAAAGGACCTCCCCGACGAGCGGTACCTCTTCTTGAGCGACATCCTGCCGACGGCGTGGCAGGGCGTCGAGTACGCCAACGTTCCCGAGGGGGGAACGCTCGCCGTCATGGGTCTCGGCCCTGTCGGTCAGTTCGCCGCCCGCATCGGCGTGCAGCGCGGCTACCGTGTGCTGGCTGTCGATCCCGTCCCCGAACGCCGCGCGATGGCCGACCGGCATGGCGTCGACACCTACGACCTCACCGACTCCGTCGTCGCCGAGCTGCGCGATCTGACGGATGGGCGCGGCGTGGACTCCGTCGTCGACGCGGTGGGGCTGGAGGCGCACGGCAACCCGGGTGTCGCGCTCGCGCAGAACGCCATCGGGCTCCTCCCCGACGGGATTGCACGCAAGATCATGGACACGGCGGGCATGGACCGCCTCGCCGCTCTCTACGCCGGAATCGATGCCGTGCGCCGCGGTGGCACTGTCTCGGTGAGCGGTGTCTACGCGGGCGACGCCGACCTCCTGCCCATGAAGACGATGTTCGACAAGCAGTTGTCGTTGCGCATGGGACAGTGCAACGTGAAGCGCTGGACCGACGAACTCCTTCCGTTCGTCGAAGACCCTTCCGATCCGTTCGGAGTGATGGACCTCGTGACGCACAGCGTGCCGCTCGAGGACGCGCCCGCCCTGTACGAGACCTTTCAGAAGAAGGAGGATGGCTGCATCAAGGTCGTCTTGCGACCCTGATTACGAGCCGCACAGTCGGCGCTTCCCCGCGAGATGTAGCATGGCGCCACATCGAGGGGAAGGGGAGTCCACGAGATGGATCAGTCGGCAACCATCAGTGGGACGGAAAGCGCGAGAAATTCGAACGTTTCAGCGCTCGCTCCGCGGCAAAGTCTCAGAGAGCGCGTCGAGCAGGCGCTCGCGAGCGCGATCATCTCCGGCGAGATGGCGCCGGGGCAGCTGTACAGCGCCCCGGTGCTCGCCGAAGAATTCGCGGTGTCCGCGACGCCCGTGCGCGAAGCGATGATGAACCTCGAGAAACGCGGGTTCGTCAAGATCGTGCGGAACAAGGGTTTCCGCGTCACGCCCGTGAGCGATGAATCCTTGAAGGACATCGTCGATGTGCGGCTCATGCTCGAGCCGCCCGCCATGCGGCGGCTCGCCGGCCACGTGCCCGACGCGGAGATCCCGGCGCTGACCGAGCTCGCCGACCGGATCGTGACGGCGGCCGAGCGCGGCGACTTCACGACGTACCTGACGGCGGACACCGACTTCCATGCCGCGTTGACCACGCTGCTGGGCAACAACCGCCTGACGGCGCTCGTGAGCGAGCTCCGATCGCAGACGCGGCTCCCGGGACTGATCGGGCTGGTCGCGAGCGAGGAGCTCCGCGAGTCTGCTCGCGAGCATCACGAGCTCCTGCAGTTCCTCGTGCAGGGAGATGGGGATGCCGCGGAGCGGGTCATGCGCCGACACGTCGAGCACGTGCTCGGATGGTGGGCCGGACAGAGCGAAGCGCACGCGGTCGCAGGAACCTGATGTCCGTGCGGGAGCCATGTGACATAGTATTGCGCTGAGGCATGCCGCGAGGAGGGCACGTGGTCTACGACGCCATCGTCATCGGGGCAGGGATCGTCGGCGCCGCCGTCGCCCGCGACCTCGCGCGCGAGGGCTTGTCGGTCGCCGTCGTGGAACGCCACTCCGCCGCATCCGGATCGTCCGCCCGCGGCGAAGGCAACATCCTCGTGTCGGACAAGGCGCCGGGTCCCGAGCTGGACCTCGCCCTCGTCGCGCGGGCCCGGTGGACGCAGGTCGCAGACGAGCTTCGGGATGAACTCGCGGGTGAATTGCCGGATATCGAGTTCGAGCACAAAGGCGGCGTCGTCGTGGCGACGCGGGGTGCAGATGTCGCCCCCCTCCTCGCTTTCGCAGCGGCGCAGAGGGATGCCGGTGTGCGCTGCGTCGTTCTCGAGCCCGGTGAGGCCCTCGAGCTCGAGCCGCACCTGAATCCCGCCATCTCCGCGGCCGTCCACTACCCCGACGACGCGCAAGTGCAGCCCGTCATCGCGACCGAGGCGCTCCTGCTCTCCGCGCGGCGGGCGGGAGTCGTCGTCATCGCGGGTGCCGAGCTGCTCGGTCCGGTCACCGGTCCGGGTGGGATCCTCCAGGGAGTGCAGACGAGTGCCGGCACGGTGCACGCACCCGTCGTCATCAACGCGGCGGGACCGTGGAGCGGCGACGTGGGTGCCCGTCTCGGTGCGCCGATCCCCGTGCAGCCGCGCCGCGGCGTGGTGCTCGTCACGACACGGATGCCGCCACGCGTGCACCACAAGGTCTACGACGCCGACTACGTGGGGGCGGTCGGCTCGGACTCCGACGAGCTGCAGACGTCGAGTGTCGTCGAGTCGACGCGCGCGGGCACCGTTCTCATCGGCTCGTCCCGTCAGCGGGTCGGATTCGCCGACGAACTGCGCGCCGACCTCATCGGCGAACTGTGTCGGAAGGCCCTCCTGCTCTTCCCCTTCTTGAGCTCTGCATCCGTCATGCGCTCCTACTCGGGGTTCCGGCCCTTCACACCCGACCATCTGCCGCTCATCGGGCGCGATCCGCGCGTCGAAGGCCTGTGGCACGCGACAGGACACGAGGGTGCGGGCGTCGGGCTGTCCCTCGCGACCTCCGCCTTCATCGCCGACGTGCTGACGGGTCGGCCTCCCGCGATCGATCCGTTCTTCGTCGGACTCACGCGTCCCGGCATCCTCGAGCCGGCAGAGGTCGCGTCGTGACGGCCTTGCGCGACGAGGTCGAGGGAGCGGGCGTCGTGCGCATCGAGGTCGGCGGTGAGGCCGTCGGCGGCTTCGAGGGCCAGTCGATCGCCGGGGTCCTCCTCGCCGCCGGTCGGATGGAGGGCTTCTTCTGCGGCATCGGCGTGTGCTTCGCGTGCGTCGCGACGGTCAACGGCCTCGCCGACGTGCGACTGTGTCAGCGCGATGCGAAGGACGGCGATGTCGTCACATGGCAGGCCACCCGACCGGGGGGTGCGGACGCATGAGGAGCGTCGTGATCGTCGGGGCGGGACCCGCGGGCCTCGCGGCCGCCGTGTCGGCGCTGGACGCGGGAGCCCGCGTGACTCTCATCGACTCCGACAGGTCGCTCGGAGGACAGTACTGGAGGGCGCTCCCGCGCGAGCGGGGCATCCCGGAGCGCGCGACACAGCACGGCTGGAAGCGATTCGCGGCACTGCGATCACGCGTCGAGCGCGATCCCTCCTGCGCGGTGTTCACGCGAACGCAGGTCTGGTCGCTCGAACGGACGACCGTGAGCGGGTCGGGCTTCGCGCTCAACCTTGCGACGGGTCCCGCGGACGGCGTCGGCCAGGAGCTGCGCACGATCCTTCCGGACGCGCTCGTCCTCGCGACCGGCGCGCACGACCGCACCCTCCCGTTCCCGGGATGGGAGCTGCCGGGGGTCGTGACGGGCGGCGCTGCCCAGGCGCTGGCCAAAGCCGAAGGCGTCCGGGTGGGCGCCGACGTCGTCATCGCCGGGGCAGGGCCGTTCCTGCTCCCCGTAGCGAAGGCCGTCGCGGCATCGGGGGGCCGTGTGCGGGGCGTCTTCGAAGCGGCGCGCGCGTCGACGGCGGTGCGCGGATGGATGCTGCCGGCCCCCGCGAGACTGCTCGCCGCCCCCTCGAAGTTCGCCGAACTCGCGGGCTACTCCGCCGCGCTCCTGCGCCGCGGCATCCCCTATCGGACCGGCACCGGCGTCATCGCCGCGCACGGGAGCAGGCGCGTGGACAGCGTGACGATCGCGCGCCTCGCGAAGGACTGGACGCCGATCGCGGGTACGGAGCGCACGATCGCCGCGGATGCCGTGTGTGTCAGTCACGGGTTCACTCCGCGCACGGAGCTCGCGCTCGCCGCCGGATGCGCCGTGACGGGGGCGGGCTTCGTCCGAGTCGACACGATGCAGCAGACGTCGGTGCCGGGGGTGTACGCCGCCGGCGAGCTGACCGGCATCGGCGGAGCACAGCTCGCGCTCGCCGAGGGCATGATCGCGGGGGCTGCGGCGGCGGGCGCGGAGGCATCCCTACCGCGCCACGCGTCGCGCGCGAGAACCGTGCACGCCGACTTCGCCCGCCGTATCGAGCGCGCTCACGGGATCCCGACGGGATGGGCGCAGGCCCTGCCCGACGACACGGTCGTCTGTCGCTGTGAGGGCGTCACGTGCGGTGACGTGCGACGCGCGGCATCCACGCTCGGCGAGCCCGGCCTGCGGTCGATCAAGCTGACGACCCGCGCGGGACTCGGGCTCTGCCAGGGCAGGATCTGCGGACGCTCGGTGGAGCAACTGCTCACGACACGACCTTCTCGCGATGGAGCGACGACCGACCGACGACCCCTCGTCACTCCGCAGCGGATCGGCGATCTCGCCGCGCTGGCTCCGGAAGCGAACTCCGACCGCCGCTGAGGCGGGCGGAAACAGAAAGGAAGCTCCATGAACAGTGCGCTCTCGCTGGGCGGTGTCGTCGTCGCGACGGCTCTCCCCTTCACGGCGGATTCTTCGGCGCCCGCCGGCCTCGCGGTGGACTACGACCGGTTCGCCGAGCACTGCGACTGGCTCATGTCGCAGGGATGCCGCGGCGTCGGCCCCAACGGATCCCTCGGTGAGTACTCGTCGCTGACCGACGCCGAGCGGCGGACCGTCGTCCAGGTCGCCGTCGAGGCCGTCGGTGATCGCGGCATCGTCGTGGCGGGCGTCCACGGCGCGGGCTGGCATCAGGCGAAGAAATGGGCCGAGCTCGCCGCCGAAGATGGCGCGCACGCGGTGCTCGCTCTCCCCCCGACGCTGTATCGCGCCAGCGACGCGGAAGTGATCGAGCACTACACCAGGATCGCGGGCGTCGGGCTGCCCGTCATGGCGTACAACAACCCGTTCGACACGAAGGTCGACCTCGTGCCGTCGCTCGTCGCCGAACTCGCCGCGATCGAGAACATCGTGGCGATCAAGGAGTTCTCGGGCGACGTGCGCCGCGCGTTCGAGATCGCCGAGCTGTGCGAGATCGACGTCATCGCGGGCGCTGACGACGTGCTGTTCGAACTCATGCTCGACGGCGCGGTCGGATGGTTCGCGGGATTCCCCAATGCCTTCCCGGCCGAGTCGGTCGAGATCTACGACCTCGTCCGCGCCGGGCGCATCACGGAGGCACGCGAGCTGTACCGTCATCTCGTGGCTGTCTTCCGCTGGGACTCGCGCACGGAGTTCGTGCAGGCGATCAAGCTCGGTATGGACATGGTCGGCCGCTACGGCGGACCCTGTCGCCCGCCGCGGGGTCCCCTGACGCCCGATCACGACCGCCGCGTGCGCGCCGATATGCGGCGCGCGATCGATCACCTCGAAAGCCGAGAGCGGGTGCCCGCCTGACATGCGCGCGAGCCGGATGTACTCGGCCGTCGACTCCCACACCGAGGGGATGCCGACGCGGGTCGTGACGGGCGGCATCGGCGTCATCCCCGGTGCCACGATGAACGAGCGCCGCCTCCACTTCATCGCGAACCTCGATCACATCCGGAAGATGCTCGTCAATGAGCCGCGCGGTCACGCGGCCATGAGCGGGGCGATCCTGCAGCCCCCGACTCGGCCGGATGCCGACTACGGCGTGCTGTTCATCGAGGTGTCCGGCTGCCTCCCGATGTGCGGGCACGGCACGATCGGGGTCGCGACGGTGCTCGTCGAAACCGGCATGGTGGAGGTCGTCGAGCCTGTCACCGTCATCCGTCTCGACACCCCCGCGGGCCTCGTCGTCGCGGCGGTCGCGGTCCGCGACGGGCACGCCGAGTCGGTGACGATCGAGAACGTGCCCGCCTACTGTGAACGGCTCGACGACGTGATCTCGGTACCCGGGCTCGGAGACGTGCCCTACAGCCTCGCGTTCGGCGGGAACTTCTACGCGATGGTGGAGCTCGACGATGTCGGTCTGCCGTTCGACCGCGCCGCGAGCACGAGGATCCTCGACGCCGGCCTTCGCATCATGGATGCCATCAACACGCAGGCTCCGCCGCGGCATCCCGAGATCGACGGTGTCGACCACTGCCATCACGTCGAGTTCCTCGCGCCCGGTTCGAATGCCGCGCACTCCCGCCACGCGATGGCGATCCACCCTGGGTGGTTCGACCGTTCGCCGTGCGGGACCGGAACGTCCGCGCGCATGGCGGAACTGTGGGCGAGGGGGGAACTGGCGCTCGGGGCCGACTTCGTGAACGAGTCCTTCATCGGATCTTCCTTCACGGGGCGACTTCTGCGTGAGACCGATGTGGGTGGTATCCCCGCTGTCGTGCCGACCGTCACGGGTCGCGCGTGGATCACGGCGATCAGCCAGTACGTCCTGGATCCGAGCGATCCGTTCCCCGAGGGTTTCGCGTTCTGACGGCGTGTCGTTGATTTTCGGTGATGCGTGAGGCATGATCGCCGCATCGTCGAACGCCGTGCACGCGGGCCACAAACCTCACCGTCACGGCGACGTCTTCCGGGGGGAGGGTGTGTCGATGCGGTCCGAGACCCAGGGGAAATCGGGCCGGAGTGCTCGCAGTGGAGAAGACGTCGGGGGAGGGCGAGATGTTCGCTCGGGAGTATGCACCGCAAGACCTTGTGCTGTTCGTGTGGCCATCGAGATCCGGTTCTGAACCGCCGCCTCGAGGAGAGGCCTCGCGGGCCGAGATCGGGTCATCGTCGTGGGCCATGGAGGCCGCGAAGGCCGAGCGGGTGCGCGTCCTGGTGTCCGTCTTCGAAGACACGATCATCGGCGCGTGGCGGGTGACGGGCAGCGTCAGCATTCTCGCTCAGCCCGAGGGCAAGAGTCGCAGGGTGAATCGTGCGACCTTCTCGACGGTCGATGACCCGCGCCTGCACTACCTGTGGGGGCAGCCCTCGCAAGTGCCCCGCCGCCGGAATCCGCAGACGACGATCGAACTCCGCGACCTCTGGGGTGCCCAGACGCTTCTGGAACACGAGGGCGCGGCCCCCGGCTTCGGCGTCGCGAGGATCGGCGACTTCACTCTCACGGTGCGCCAGGACGGCACTGCCGATCTGCTGTACCCCGCGCGCTCGCCCGTCACGCTGCGCCCCGAGAGCTCGCCTGCGGGGCGGCCCTCAGTCGGCGGCCGCCGCGATCTCGATGGGGCCGCCGTCGACCTGGCCAGGGACGAGAACGATCCCGCCCGACGAGTGAGCTGAGTTGGCGAGTTCCTCGAGCCATTCGCGGCTGAGTTCGGGCGGCTCGGGGTCGCTGAAGGTGAAGCGCAGCGGGATCGACGGGTGAAGCCACAGAGTCGTGCGGCCGCCGGGGTGACCCTCCGGGTGGGTCCATGACACCGTGAAGCTCTCGCCGCGGCGGAGCTTCGTCGCGATGACGACCTTGAGGTGTGCGAGCGCACGGTCTTCGATGTCGATGGGCGTCGCAGAACCGCCGTAGTAGATGGTGCCCACGCAGCAACACTAACGGGTTAGCAGGGCGCGCCCCTAGCGTCAACCGGGTGCGTCCCGGGGGCTTGCGATGACACGCTTGCGTGATCGACACATGAAGACGTTCATGCGCGGATCCACTCACCGGATGCTGCGTGGCAGTGAGATCGGATCCCCGAGGAGAATCATGAAGGACCTGCTGATCAACGGCACCCGATTTCTGACGACCGATGACATCGCCGATGCGACGCTGGAGTACTCAGCCCTCCTCGCCCAGTTCCGCCGGGTCGACACCGTCCGCTTCCCCGCCGTCGTGGCCGGGACGACCGCGCAGACGGCCGTCGCGGTGGGGGCCGGCGCGCAGGTCGCCGTCGTCGACGCGCCGGATGTCATCTCCGTGAGACTCGCGGGCGCCCCCGAGGCGGCAGCGCGGATCCGCCGCAGCCACGCAGAGTACGACGTCGACTTCGCCGAGTAAACTGGGGCCCTATGGGCAGATTCATCTACGACACGATGGCGAACTCGGTCGACCTCGAAGACCGCACGCTCGCACATCTGCGCATCGTCATCATGAACAAGCTCCGCCGGTCCGAGCCCTTCATGTTCGACGTCGAGCTCAACGATGGCACGGGACGCCGGTCCTTCTGGATCCACCCCTCGATCCCCATCCAGCTGCACTTCTTCGGAACGCGGCACCCGCGCATCAACCGCCTGTGGGTCGAAGAGCTCATGCTCGCGGCGAGCGGACCCAACGGTCTCACGATCGTTCCCGAGCCGACGGAATCCGACGCCGATTCCGACGAAGGCTGACATGGCGGGCACCCTCGGTGGCGCCTGTCAAGGGGGATGAGCGCCTCGCGCCTGTCTGCCTAAAGTGGGGCTCCGACGAGAGGAGCTCCCATGACCGAACAGGCCATGCAAGACCCGCGCGACGCGCATCGCGCGGAAGGATTCCCTGCTCAGGACCAGACCCAGCCGGGAACGACCAGCGAGACCCGCCCGTCCCCTGACCACGGCGAAGAGTCCTATCGCGGGTCTCGTCGGCTGACCGGCCGACGTGCGCTCATCACGGGAGGAGACTCCGGGATCGGACGCGCGGTCGCGATCGCCTACGCGCGCGAGGGTGCGGACGTTTCGATCGTGCATCTTCCGGAGGAGCAGGAAGACGCTGATGACACCGTCCGCCTCGTCGCCGACGCGGGCCGGCGGGGCCTCAGCCTCGCGGGAGACATCCGCGACGAGGAGTTCGCGACGTCGGTCGTCACCACGACGATCGAAGCCTTCGGCGGTGTCGACATCGTCGTGCTTAACGCCGCATACCAGAAAGACCGGGAGAGTCTCGCGACCCTTGAGACGGACGAGTTCCAGCGCGTCTTCCGCACGAACCTCGACGGCATGATGTTCACTGCGCGCGCCGCCGTCCCCCATCTCACAGCCGGGTCGTCCATCATCGTGACGTCGTCTGTGCAGGCATTCAACCCGTCGCCCGGCCTGATCGACTACGCAATGACGAAGGCGGCGCAGGTCGCATTCGTCAAAGCTCTCGCGGAGCAGCTCGGTCCGGAGGGCATCCGCGTCAACGCCGTCGCCCCCGGACCCATCTGGACGCCGCTCATCCCCGCGACGGGCTGGGACGAGGAGCGACTCGCGACCTTCGGCAAGGACACCCCTCTCGGTCGCGCGGGACAGCCGGCGGAACTCGCGGGCGCCTACGTGTATCTGGCATCCGACGCGGCGTCCTACGTCTCGGGGGCGGTGCTGCCCGTCACGGGCGGCAAACCGCTGTGATGTGACGTCCTCGCGCCGACACCGACTCTTGCAGGAGGGAGCTCGCGATGGCACATCCGCTCGTTCGCCGCTCGGCGGCAGCCGTTCTCGTCGTCGTGCTCGTGCTCTTCGCGCCGGCGTGCGGCATCCCGCGGGACCCGGACCGTACCCTCGATCGCGTGACGGGCGCGACCCTGAGAGTCGGGGCATCGCCGCACGAGGGACTCGTCATCGTCGACGACGGTGTGGTCTCGGGATCGCTCGCGACGCTCATCGAGGGTTTCGCCGACGATCGAGACGCTGAGATCGAGTGGACGGTCGACAGCGAGGAAGGCCTCGTCGACAGGCTCGAGCGGGGATCCCTCGACCTCGCGATCGGAGGTATGACGGATGCCACGCCCTGGGGGGATCGGGTGAGCGTCACGCGGGGATACCCCGATCTGGCGGGCAGCGCGGGCTCGAACATCGTCGTCCTCCTTCCGATGGGCGAGAACGCACTGCAGGCGGCGCTCGAGACCTACCTCGATCGCGAGGCGCGACCGTGAAATCGCTCGGACGCACCGATCTCCCGATCGAGCAGCGCGAGGCCCTGCATTCCGCTATCCGGTGGGAGTGGTTCACCATCGGCTACACGTGTGTCACGATCGCGCTGATCGCCTTCGTCGTCGGCGGATCGCAGGCAATGAAGACCGCCTGGATCGAAGACATGCTGTCGCTCATCCCTCAGGCCTCCTTCCTCGTCGCCCTGCTGCTCATCCGTCACCGCCCGACGCGCCGGTTCCCCTACGGGCTCCACCGGGCGATGGGAGTTGGGCATCTCGTCGCGGGAGTGGCGCTGGTCGCGATCGGCGGCACTCTCGCCGTCGAAGCGATCGTCGCTCTCGTGACGGCCGAGCACCCCGCGATCGGCACGGTCTCCCTCTTCGGGGCGACGGTGTGGATGGGGTGGCTCATGATCGGCGTCATGGTCCTCATCGTGATCGGACCGCTCTTCTACGGCCCGGCCAAGGCGCGTCTCGCCCCGGTCATCCACAACAAGGTCCTCTACGCCGACGCTGACATGGCGAGGGCGGACTGGCATACCAATGCCGCATCCATCGTCGGAGTCCTGGGCATAGGCATCGGGTGGTGGTGGCTCGATGGCGCAGCGGCTCTGTTCATCTCACTGGGAATCGTGTGGGACGGATACCGCAACACCCGCTCGGCCGTCCGTGATCTGATGGACCAGCGCGCACTGACACACGACGACTCCGAGCCCGATCCGCTCTTCGGTCGCATCGTCGATGCCCTCGTGGCGCAGCCGTGGATCGACCAGGCATCCGTGCGAATGCGCGACATGGGGCAGGTCTTCCACGTCGAGGCGTTCGTGGTTCCCGTGCGCAGCCGCGTGCGGATCGACCAGCTCGATGCGGCGCGCGAAGCGATCGCGGCCCTCGATTGGAAGGTGCAGGACGTCGTCGTCGTGCCCGTACCTTCACTGCCCGATGAATCGGAGCGCTGACATGGTGTCGCGCGTTGCCGCGCGGCATCCGTCCTCCTATCGTTGAGCGGGGCCGATCGCGCCCCCGACAGGAGCTGGAATGAGCGACGCCGCTGCGCCCCGACGCATGCACGAGATCTCGGACGAGACGCACGCCGTCGTCGACGTCGTCCTCGACTACGCACGTCGGCGCGCGCTGTACGAGGACATCCCGCTCGACAAGCCCCTCTCGCCCCGCGAACTGTCGCGTCTGGCCTCGGGGTCCATCACGGCCGACGGCATCGGCGCCCGCCGCGCGACGGCACTGTGGGAGAACGTGCTCGCTCCCGCGTGCGTCACGACGGACCACCCCACGTACCTGTCGTTCATCCCGTCGGCGCCGAGCAAGGCCGCGAGCGCATTCGACCTGGTGGTGTCGGCCTCGGCGATCTACGGCGGCTCCTGGATCGAGGGGTCCGGCGCCGTCTTCGCCGAGAACGAGGTGCTCCACTGGCTCGCGTCGGAGTTCGGCCTGCCCGCGGGAGCGGGAGGTGTCTTCGTCCAGGGAGGCACGATCGGCAATCTCTCCGCGCTCGTGACGGCACGGGATGCCGCGCGCCGCAGCCGTCGTGAGGCGGGCCGCGCGCTCCCCGATCGTTGGGTGGTCGTGTGCAGTGCCGAAGCGCACTCGTCGATCGCCTCGGCGGCAGCCGTCATGGACATCGAGGTCGCGACGGCGGCCCCAGACGAGCACGGTCGGCTTCACGGGGACGCCGTCGAAGCGGTGCTCGACGCGCACGGTGACGCCGTCTTCGCCGTCGTCGCGACAGGCGGGACGACGAACTTCGGCATCGTCGACGACATCGCCTCGATCGCCGACGTCACGAAGGCGCGGGACGTCTGGCTCCATATCGACGGTGCCTACGGGCTCGCGGCGATGCTGGTGGACCGGATGCGACCGGCATTCGCGGGTGTCGAGCGGGCCGACTCGGTCATCGTCGATCCGCACAAGTGGCTGTTCGCGCCGTTCGACGCGTGCGCGCTGATCTACCGTGATCCGGGGCTCGCCCGCGTCGCGCACACGCAGCACGCCGAGTACCTCGACACGCTCACGGACAAGGCCGACTGGAATCCGTCCGACCTCGCGATTCAGCTCACGCGGCGCGCGCGGGGTCTTCCGCTGTGGTTCTCCCTCGCGACCTACGGCACCGACGAGTATCGCGCGGCCATCGGCTACGGCATCGACCTCGCCCGCCGGATCGCCGACGAGATCGCGGTCCGTCCCGGACTCTCGCTCGTGCGCGACCCGGAGCTGTCGGTCGTCGTGTTCCGGCGGGAGGGCTGGACCCTCGCCGACTACCAGGCGTGGTCGGACCGGCTCCTCGAGGAGCAGATCGGCTTCGTCGTGCCCTCGTCCCACGCGGGCGAGCCTGTCCTGCGCTTCGCGATCCTGAGCCCCCTGACGACCTTCGAGATCCTCACCGACATCCTCGACACCCTCGCCTGACCCCGCCCCTGCGTGCCTCGTCGAGACCCCGGGTTCTCGACGAGCGACCCCGTTGTATGCGCGCATTGTCGGGGTGTCTCGGCGAGATCGCGGTTTCTCGACGGAGGAGGGGGAGGGGGAGGGGGAGTTAGAGACGGGGGGTGCGCGGGGGTGGGGTGCGGCGCGGGCGCAGCGACTCGAAGGCGGATGCCAGACGCAGGAGCGCCACGTCGTCGTAGGCGCGGCCGGCGAACGTCAGGCCGACCGGCATCCCGATGTCGGACATCGTGCCCAGCGGGACCGTCACCGTAGGGATGCCGAGGTGCCGGATCGCGAGGTTGCCGTTCGCGACCCACACGCCGTTCCGCCAACCGAGGTCGGCGGATTCGGTGTTGACGTCCATGTCGGCGGGCCCGACGTCGGCGACGGCCGGGAAGACGACGGCATCGAGCCCGAGCCCGTCCATCCATTCCTCGAGATCGATGCGGCGCGTCTCTTCGAGTCCCGCGAGTCCCGCGGGCAGCTCCGGCATGTCCTCGGGACCGACCCCGGGGTGGGTGCGCACCCAGTCGGGGTACTCCGCGATGTCGTCGTCGAACCCCGTGTAGCGATCGGGGAGCGCGCCGGGCGGAGGCGGGAAGATGGTCGCGCCGTCGACGTCCGCGAGGGTCGAGAGGCCGGGGTCGCCGTTCGCGGCGAGGAAGTCCTCCCACCCCCACGCCGACAGATCGACGATCTCGCGCTTCAGGTAGTCCGCCGACACGAGACCCCGCGTCGCGATCGTCGGGGCACCCGGCCGGTCGCCTTCGTAGTTCGACACGACCGGGAAGTCGACCTCGACGACCTCGGCACCCGCCGCTTCGAGGTCGCGCCGCGCCGCCTCCCACAGGGCGAGAACCGATGCGCGGGTGCGGATGCGCGTGCCGGTGGGGCCGCCGATGCCGACGCCGTCGGGCTCGTGATCGGCGTTGATGTACATGCGCGGCACGCCGACTCGGCGGCCGTCGAGAGCGGAGCCCGACGCCGCGACCCCCGGGTAAGACGGGGGACGGTGCGTCGCGGCATCCGGGATCTCGACCCACCGCTGCGTACGCCAGAAGTCGCCGCGCGTCTCGGAATCGGGCGCGACGATGACGTCGAGTACCTCCAGGAGGTCCGCCATCGTGCGGGTGTGCGGCACGACGACGTCCATCGTCGGGACGAGCGGCCAATTGCCGCGCACCGAGATGACGCCCCGCGACGGCGTGTAGGCGCAGAGGGCGTTGTTCGACGCCGGGCCGCGTCCGCTCGACCACGTCTCCTCACCCAGGCCGAACGCCGCGAAGCTCGCCGCCGTCGCGGTGCCCGAGCCGTTCGACGAGCCCGACCCGAACGGCGCCGTGAGGAACGCCGGGTTGTACGGACTCTCGGCGCGACCGTAGAGCCCGCGCTGCATTCCGCCGTTGGCCATCGGCGGCATGTTCGTGAGGCCCAGGCAGATCGCGCCGACCGCGCGCAGCCGCTCGATCGTGAAGGCGTCGCGTTGCGCCACGAGGTCGGCGAACGCGGGGCTGCCCGCGGCGGCGGTGAGACCCTTCACGAGGTACGAGTCCTTCGCGGTGTAGGGGATCCCGTCGAGGGGACCGCGGGTCTCACCGCGGGACCGGCGCAGATCGGATGCCGCGGCCTCGGCCCTCGCGGCAGGGTTGCGGACGACGACGGCGTTGAGCTCCCCGTCGTACGCCTCGATGCGCGCGAGGTAGGCGTCGACGAGGTCGCTCGCCGTCGCCCGGCCCGACTCCAGGGCAGCGCGCAGCTCGGCGATGCTCCGCTCGACGACGTCGAACATCGGTCAGGCTCCCGCGAGCGCGGGCTGCTGCTGCGTGATGCAGTGGATGCCGCCGCCGCGGGCGAAGATCTCGCGTGCGTCGACGGTGACCACGCGCCGGCCCGGGTAGGCGTCTTCGAGGATTGCCCGGGCCGTGGCATCCGCCCGCTCCTCCCCGAACCCGCACGCGATCACGCCGCCGTTGACGACGAGGTGATTGACGTAGCTCCAGTCGACGAAGCCCTCGTGGTCGCGGAGCGTCTCGGGGGCGGGGAGGTCGATGATGTCGAAGCCGCGGCCTGCGGCGTCGGTCTCGTTCTCGAGCTGCGCGCGCAGCTCGCGGGTCACCTCGTGGTCGGGATGCCCGGGGTCGTTCTGCGCGTGGAGGAGAAGACGGCCGGACGAGGGGATCGTCGCGACGATGTCGACGTGCCCGTTGGTGCCGAAGTCGTCGTAGTCGCGGGTGAGTCCGCGGGGGAGCCAGATCGTCTTGCGGGCGCCGAGGGTGCGGGCGAACTCCGCCTCGACGCGCGGTCTGTCGGCGAAGGGGTTGCGTCGAGGGTCGAGCTGGACCGTCTGGGTGGCGAGCACGGTTCCCTCGCCGTCGACGTGGATGCCGCCGCCCTCGTTGACGAGGACCGAGCTCACGAGCTCCGACCCGACCAGGTCGCTCACGAACCGGGCGATCTCGGCGGACTTCTGCCACTCGGCCCACTCGGGCGCGCCCCAGCCGTTGAAGATCCAGTCGACGGCGCCGAGGACACCGGGACGCTCGTCGTCGACGACGAAGGTGGGTCCGAAGTCGCGCATCCAGAACTCGTCGAGCGGCGCCTCGACGAGGTCCACGGCACCGCCCAGCAGGCGCCGGGCGCGTGCGATCTCGGTCGGGTCCACGACCATCGTGACCGGCTCGAACTCGGCGGTCGCGAGAGCGACGGCGCTCCACGCGGCGTAGCAGGCCTCCGCCTCGGCGGCGGTCGACCCGAGGGTCAGGCCCTCGCGCGGGAACGCCATCCACGTGCGGTCGTGCGGAGCGGTTTCGGCGGGCATGCGCCAGGCCATGGTTCCCCCTTCAGCGGTGCTGAACCGAGGGTACTCGGTCGGGTGCCGCAGTCCGGGTGTTCAGGATTCAGTCTTCGGCCGCCGGACGGCGGACGGGGTTGGCGGAAACCCGCGCCTCGGGCGCGCGGGGCATGTCGCGCAGACTGAATTCTGAACGCTGCGGACCGGTGAGGGCGGGCGCTGCCCGGCTCAGGGGTCCACGCGGGAGTGCTCGCCCAGGCGGTGCCACGTGCGGTTGTGGTAGACGAGGGCTTCGCTGTCGTCGCGGGCTACGTGCGACTGCAGCGCGTGCGCCGCGATGATGGTGGAGCCCCCCGCGTCCATCCGATCGACGACGACGCAGCGCACCCACGCGCGGACGTCGCGGTAGACGGGTTCGCCCGTCACGAGCCGCGACCACCGGTGCGTCTCGGCGAAGCGGTCGATGCCGCTCGTGGCGCCCAGCTGCGCGACCGTCAGGTCGTGCGCGTCGAGCAGGTGCACGACGACGGTCTCGGCCCTCGAGAGGACGGATGCCGCCGACGACAGTGCCGAGATCGAGAAGACGAGGAGCGGCGGGTCGGCGCTCACCGATGACACGGAGGTCGCCGTGAGCGCCACGGGGCCATCGCCGGCATCGGCGGTGATGACGGCGACGCCCCCCGGATGTCCGCGGAACAGTGCCTTGTAGTCGTCAGGAGCGAGGGATGCCGCGAAGGCGCGCGGCGACGCGGGGGCGGAGGCGTGAAGGGTCATGGAGTTCTCCTTCAGGCGGGTTGCAGAGCGGATGCTTCGTCGCGCAGGCGTGCGCCCTCGCGGAGGAGCGGGATGAGCTCGTCTCCCCACTGGACGACGTCGCCGAGCGGATCGAACCCGCGGATGAGGAACTTCGTGACACCGAGGTCGTAGTACTTCAGGAGCGCCTCGGCGACCTGCGCGGGTGTCCCGACGGGTGCCGTCGAGTTGCCGCTCGGACCGGTCAGTCGCGTGATCCCGAGCCACAGCCGTTCGTCGTGGACGTCGGACGCTCGCGCGTGCCGCTGCAGCAGGTCGGCCGACACCGAGACCTCTTCGCGCTGCGCGGGGGCGGTGAAGGCGAGCGTGTTGCCCGTCGCGTTCTGCGCGATGAGCGTTTCGGTCTCCTCGTAGATGCGCTGCGCCTTGGCCCATGCCTCGTCCTCCGTCGCCGCGACGATGGGCCGGGTCGAGAGGCTGAACTCGACGTCGCGTCCGTGCGCGGCCGCCGCCGCGCGGACGGCCGCGATCCGTTCCGCAACGTCCGCGAGCGGCTCACCGAAGAGCATGTACACGTCGGCGTACGCAGCCCCGACCTCCACGGCGCCGTCCGAGAGTCCCCCGAAGTAGATCGGGATGCCGGCATCCGTCGCGGGCTTCACGGCGGAGAATCCGCCCTGGATGCGATAGAACTCGCCGTCGTGGTCGAAGGGCTCCGCTGCCGTGAGCGCGGTGCGCAGGACCTCGATGAACTCGCCCGTGCGCCGGTAGCGGTCCCGCTTCGCGCTGAAGTCGCCGTCGCGGCGCTGATCGGCGTCGCTGCCGCCCGAGATGTGGTGGATCGCGACGCGTCCTCCTCCTGTGAGGTGATCGAGCGTCGCGAGCTTGCGGGCGACGATCGTCGGGGCGACGAACCCGGGCCGGTGGGCGATGAGGACCTTGAGGGCGTCGGTCGCATGGAGGGCGGCCGCGGCCACCGCGAACCCGTCGGGCGCGCTCGCGCTGTAGCCGATGAGGACGCGGTCGAACCCGGCTGCTTCGTGGGCGCGGGAGAAGTCGCGCACGTACTGCGGGTCGACGAGCGGGCCGTCGAGACGTCGCGACTCCGATCCGGCGGTCGTCGCGATCATTCCGAGGATCTCGATGGACATGGTGTCTCCTTCTGTCGTGCGATTGCTGTCGTGCGTTCAGGCGTCGATGGCGGCGCGAAGGGCGGCGCGTTCGGTGCGATCCGCTCCCGCGACGCCGATCACGGGCACCGAGGCGATGAGCAGGCGGGTGTACGGATGCCGGGGGCGTGCCACGACCTGGCGGGTCGGACCGTCTTCGACGATGCGCCCCCGGTAGAGCACGACGAGGCGGTCGCTCAGCGCGGCGAGCGAGCCGATGTCGTGCGAGATGACGAGCATGCCGAGCCGCTCGCGATGGGCGTCGCGGAGCGCGATGAGGGTGCGGATGATGCGGTCGCGGCTCGCCGCGTCGAGGGCGCTGACGGGTTCGTCGAGCAGCAGCAGGCGTGGCTGCATGACGAGCGCACGGGCGATCGCGGCGCGCTGCCGCTGCCCGCCCGACAGGTGCCCGGGCAGGCGCCCGGCCAGCTCGGGGTCGAGGCCGACGTCGCGGAGCGCCGCGGCGATGCGTCGCGTCCGTTCTTCCGACGGGACACGCGCGATGCGGAGTCCCTCGGCGATCGAATCGACGACCCGCACGCCGGGATCGAGGGACCGGAGCGGGTCCTGGAAGACGTACTGCACGGCCCCCTCGCGTCGCCACGCCCGCAGCGTGCCGCCGCGGAGTCCCCGGACATCGCGGCCGTCGATGCGGAGGGAACCGGCGGCGACCGGGACGGAGCGCAGGATGGACCGCGCGAGCGTCGTCTTACCCGACCCCGATTCGCCGACGACGCCGACGACCTCTCCGGCTCGGAGCCTCAGCGAGACCTCGTCGAGCACCCGCGTCAGCGGGGCACGGCCGAGGTCGACGCTCACGCCGTCGATGTCGAGAAGGCTCATACGATGCTCCCCAGGTAGCGCTCGAGCCCGTAGGCGGAGTGGGCGGCGAGGAGCGACCGCGTGTACGCGTGACCGGGAGTCGACAGGACGCGCGCCGTGCCGCCCCCCTCGACGACGCGCCCGTCCTGGAAGACGAGCACCCGTTCGCAGACGTTCGACACGACGGCGAGGTCGTGCGAGACGAGGATGAGCGCGAGGCCGCGCGCGGCGCGCAGGTCGCGCAGGAGGTCGAGGAGCTCGGCCTGCACCGTGACGTCGAGCGCCGTCGTCGCCTCGTCGGCGATCAGGACGTTGGGGTCGGTCGCGAGCGCGAGGGCGATCAGGATGCGTTGCAGCATCCCGCCCGAGAGCTCCCCGACGCGCTGACGCAGGACGCGGTCGACGTCGCGGAGCCCGAGCTGCGCGAGGAGGTCGCGCGCTCGTTCGCGCGTCTCGCGGCGGGGGACGCGCGCCGTGACCCGGAGCACCTCTTCGAGCTGCGCTCCGATGCGCGCGGCGGGATTGAGGTACGACGCGGGGTCCTGGAAGACGGCGGAGATCCGGTGCCCGCGGATGCCGCGCCACTGGCGCTCCGATGCATCCGCCATGTCGGTGCCGTCGACGAGGACGCGTCCGCCGCTGACGTGCGTTCCCGCCGGGAGGATGCCGAGGAGTGCGCGGCACGTGAGGCTCTTGCCGCTCCCGGACTCGCCGACGATCCCGAGCATCTCGCCGCGGCGGACGGCGAGATCGACCCCGTGCACGAGCTCCGTGCCGTCGGACGTCGAGATGCGCAGGCCCTGCACCGCCACGAGGGGCGGTGCGATGAGGGATGCCTCGTCGAACGAGGGCCCGAGCGCCTCCCCTCGCGTCGTGGACGACGAGCGGGAACGGGCGAGGATGTCAGACGCCGAGGTCATGGGGCTCCTTCCGGGAAAGGGTGGTTCCACGCGCCACGGCATCGAGACCGAAGGCATCCCGCGCGGCATCCGCCAGCAGATTGAGCGAGCCGACCGTCACGATGATCACGAGCGCCGGGGCGACGGGTCCGAGAGGACGCTGCGTCAGGTACTCGAGATCGCTCGCCAGCATCCCGCCCCACGTCGGGGTCGGGGGGACGACGCCGATCCCGAGGAAGGTGAGCGACGAGACGACGAGGAGCGAGCCGCCCAGTGCCCCGATCGCCGTCACGACGACCGTCGGCGTCACGTGGCGCCAGAGGTGTGCGCGCACGAGCCACCCGGGTGACGCGCCGAGGAGCGTCGCCGCCTCGATGTAGGGGGCCGTGCTCACCGACAGGGCGGCTGCGCGGGCGACGCGGAAGAACCCCGGCGCGAGAAGGATGCCGATCGCGACCATCGCCGGGATGAGGCCGTTCCCGAGCAGGGCGGCGAACACGATCGCGAAGAGGATGAACGGCAGAGCGAGGACCGCATCGGCGAGACGCAGGCTCGCCCATTCGGCGGGCCGCGGCGCGAACACCGACAGGACGCCGGGGATGACGCCGAGCAGGAAGCCGATCGTCGTCGCGAGGAGCGCCGCGAGCAGCGAGAGCGGGGCGCCCGCGAGGAGGCGGCTGAGCACGTCGCGACCGACGTAGTCGGTGCCGAGGAGGTGCGCCCAGGACGGTCCCTGGAGGGCTGCGGCCGTGTCCTGCGCGAGCGGGTCATAGGGCGCGAGCCAGGGTCCGAAGACGCCCGCGATCGCGACGAGGCCGAGGACGACGAGGGCGACGCGCAGCGTCCACCCCGCGTTCCAGAGACGCGTCATGCCGTGCTCCTCTCGTTCGCGCCGAGCCGGCCGAGCACGATCCCGACGACGATTCCGGATGCCACGACGAGCGCGATGCTCACGAGCAGAACGCCCTGGACGACCGGCACATCACCCGACAGTGCCGCCTGGCGCGCGAGCATCCCGAGTCCCGGCATCCCGAACACGGCCTCCGTGATGACGGCGCCGCCGACGAGCCGGGGGACGTGCAGTCCCAGCGTCGCGACGGCCGGGCCGAGCGCGTTCGGAAGAGCGTGGCGCAGCACGATGCGCGGGCGTCCGAGCCCGTGGACCGTCGCGGCGACGACGTAGTTCTGGGTGAGGCTTCCCACGAGGCTCGTCCGCAGCTGCCGCGAGAGGTCGGCCGCGGCGTCGAGACTCAGCGCGATCGAGGGGAGGACGAGGCACGCGAGCCACGCGCCGACGCTGATCGTCGGCGGAACGTATCCGCCCACGGGAAGAATCGGGACCGCGAGGGCGAAGACGAGGATGAGGGCGATGCCGGCGACGAACGCGGGGATCGTCGCGAGGACGGCGCAGACCGCCGTGATGCCCCGGTCGATCCAGCTTCCGCGCGCCACGGCGGCGAGGATCCCCGTGGACCCGCCCAGGACCACCGCGACGAGCGTCGCGCCGACGGCGATCGAGAGGCTCACGGGAAAGGCCTGTGCGATCGACTGGGCGACGGGGATGCCGCTGAACCAGGCCGTCCCGAGGTCTCCCGTGAGCGCCGACGTCAGCCAGTCGACGTAGCGGACGAGGAGCGGCTGGTCCAGGCCGTACACGGCGTTGAGTCGCGCGATGTCCTCGGGGGTCGCCTGATCGCCGAGCGCGACGGCGGCGGGATTCGACCCGCTCCACGCGCCGAGGGCGAAGGTGAGGAAGGTCGCGATGAGGAAGACGGTCGCCGCCTGCGCCGCGATCGCGAGCACCGACCAGGACCCTCGGCGCGCCCGTGCCCCGAACCCGGGGACCGGGCCGCGGGCGGTGATCGCTCCACCCGCGGCTTCGGTCTGCGTGAGTGTCATCCGCTCACTCCTCGATCGTGACGTCCTCCCAGCGCTGCACGTCGATCCAGTGCTGGATCCCCGTGACCTTCGCCGGGTGGACGAGAATGCGCGGCCAGGTGAAGAGGAAGGTGTTGGGCATCTGCTCGACGGCGATCGCGACGGCATCCTGCAGCTTCTCCTCGTAGTCGTCGGCATCCGTCGGCGTCGCGCGGGCCGTGTCGATCGCCGCGATGAGCTCGTCGGGAGTGTTCCGCCCCAGGTTCATGAGGCCTTCGGGCCCGTAGAGCACTTCGAGCGCCTGGAGCGGCGACTGGCGGCCCGAGAAGCTGTCGAGAACGAAGGGATACGTCCGGTTGATGTAGTTGTTGGCGTTGGGCGGCAGGACCGTGAGGGTGGCCCGGATGCCGGCATCCGCCCACTGCGCCTGCAGGACCTCGGCGATCGCGCTGTCGGCTTCGGTGATGCCGAGCTCGACATCGATCCCGTCGGGGTGGCCCGCTTCGGCGAGAAGCTCGCGCGCCTCGTCGGGGTCGTAGGGGTAGAGGTCCTCGAGGTCGGCGTCGTAGGCGCTGTATCCCTCGGGGAACGGCTGGAAGTTCGGCGTCCCCTCTCCGAAGTAGGCGCCGTCGACGAGCGCCTGCCGGTCGGTCGCGTGGCTGATCGCCTGCAGGACGCGCGGGTCGTCGTAGGGCGCGACGGTGTTGTTCACGTCGATCGTGCGTACCGTCAACGCCGTGATCCGCTCGACCTCGAGTCCCGCCGACTCCGATGCCTGCACTTGCGACGGCGGAATGAGCGCGACGTCCCACTGGCCTGTCTGAACACCGGCGACGACCGTCGCGGGGTCGGTCACGGGAGCGATGCGGAACTCGTCGATGTGGATGCGATCGGCGTTCCAGTACTCCTCGCTCTTGACGAGATCGGCGTGCGCATTGGGGACGTACTCCACGAGCTCGAACGGTCCCGAGCCCTCGGGCTGGGTCGCGAGCGTCGTGGGGTCGTCGAACGCGGCGGGGTTGACGATGAACCCGGTCTTGCCGGCGAAGAGGTAGGGCACTTGGTAGTCGGCCTGGTCGAGGTGCACCGTCACGGTGCGCTCGTCGACCGCGTCCACCCCCGTGACGATCTTGAGCTGACCTGCGAGCGTCGAGTCGGCCTGGTCCCGACCGCGTTCGAGGTTCGCCTTGACGGCATCCGCATCGATGGGCGTGCCGTCGGCGAACACGAGCCCGTCCCGCAGAGTGAACGTGACGGCTGTGCCGTCGTCGGCGTACGTCCACGACTCGGCGAGCCCCGGGACGACCTCTCCCTCGGGATCGAGCTGCGTCAGTCCGTCGTAGACGAGGGCCAGCGCGTGCGTGTCCCACCCGGCGACCGAGGTCACGGGATCCCAGCTCGTCGGCAGAGCCCACCCCCACGTGAGGCTCGTCGGAGCGGGCACGTCGTCGGCGGCGGGCTGGGTCGCGCAGCCGGAGAGGGCGAGGGCGGCGACGGCGAGCGTCGCGGCGAAAGAGCGGGTGGTCGAGGTCATGGTCAGCGACGGTAGGCGTCTGCCACTCCCGTGTGACGACGCCATGACCATCGCGTTCATCCGGTGCAACACGGCGTCACATGCTTGCGTCCCCTGCCACCGCGCCGGGGACGATGAGCACCATGACCTCGACAGCACTCGTCGCCCCTGCCCTCTGGAGCCCGCCGCCGTCCGTCCGTGTGCGCGGCACCCTCGCCGTCGTCGCGGGGAGCGGCGAGACGACGCGCGTCTACGAGCGACTCGGCCGCAGGCTCGCGGGGGACGGCTACCTCGTGGGGGTGTTCGAGACGGATGCCGCGAACGACGCCGCGGCATGGCTCGCGGCGCAGCAGGTCGAGCCGCGTGTGCTCGTCGGGTCGGACAGTGGCGCGGCGGCGGTCCTCGTTCGCGCAGACGGCGCCGACGGTGTCGTCGTCGCAGGACTCCCCGTCGCGGGAGCTGCCGGCGGGTCGGCGGAGGAGCGCACGGCGTGCCCCGTGCACCTCGGAGTGCTGTCCGAAGCGACGGTCGATGCCGCCGGCACGGACGCGGTCGAGATCCCGGATGCTGCGACCCTCGCCGCGATCGCGGTGCCCGTCCTTGCGTTCCACGGGGGCGCCGATCCGATCGCGCCGTTCGCGCAGGCGGCGGCCGTCCTCGAGGTGATCCCCGAGCTGGAGCTCGTCGAGACCGTCGACGGACTCCACGACGCCCTCAACGACCAGACGCACCGCTCCGTCGCGGCGCGGATCGTCCTGTGGCTCGAGCGCCTGCGCGGCGCCGGGGTGCGGCATCCGCTCGTCCGCGACGCCCGCGTGCAGGAGGACTCATGACGATCGATCTCGGCTATTGGACCCCCGTCTACGGCGGATTCCTGCGGAACGTGCGCGACGAGGAGGGGATGGCCGCGACGTGGGACTCGATCCGCGACGTGTCGGTCACCGCCGACCGCCTCGGGTATCACACGACCCTCGTGCCGGAGCTGTACCTCAACGACCGCAAGGGGATCGATGCGCCGAGCCTCGAGGCGTGGTCGCTGTCGGCGGCGATCCTCGCCGTGACGAGTCGCCTCCGCGTCATGACGGCGGTCCGACCCGGGTTCCACCTCCCGGCAGTGCTCGCGAAGACCGTGTCGACGCTCGACTCGATCGCGCCGGGCCGCGTGGCGCTCAACGTCGTCGCGGCGTGGTGGGCCGAGGAGGCCCGGCAGTTCGGCGGGCGCTTCACGACGCACGACGCGCGCTACGTGCAGGCGGAGGAGTTCGTGCAGGTGCTGCGCGGACTGTGGGATCGGAGCCCCTTCACGTTCGCCGGCGACTACTACGAGCTCGAGGACACGATCGTCGAGCCGAAGCCCTCGGCGAGCCCCGTCATCTTCGCGGGCGGCGAGAGCGAAGCGGGCAAGGAGTCGATCGCGCGCTTCGCCGACGCCTACGTCATGCACGGCGGCACGCTCGAGGAGGTTCGGGCGAACGTCGCCGACATCGACGAGCGGTCGCTTCGTGTCCACGGTCGGCGCATCGCCGAGATCGGGATGCCGGCCTATGTCATCGTGCGCGACACCGAGGCGGAGGCCCAGCGCGAGCTCGAACGCATCACGACGGTCGACCCTCGCTCTCCCGGGTATGCGTCGTTCGAGGAGTTCCAGCGCAACTCGAAGCTGTCGCTCGAGCTGACCAAGCGCGAGTACTCGGTCGGAACACGCGGACTCCGGCCGAACCTCGTCGGAACGCCCGAGCAGGTGGCGGAGCGGATCCGCGCGTATTCCGACGCGGGCATATCGCTCCTGCTCATCCAGGCATCGCCGCTCGAGGAAGAGCTCGAGCGCATCGCGGAGCAGGTCTTCCCCCTCGTCCCGCGCCCCGCTCCCGCGCTCGTGTAGCCGTCGCCGTATCGAGGAGATCCGCGATTCCGAGGGCCTCTGCGCGGCATCCCTCCTCAGAATCGCGGATCTCCTCGGTTCTGCGGGGCACGGGACCACGGATGCCGCGTCTCGGGACGCGCGGAGGGGTCCGTGTGGGGTACGGTTGTCACGTGCTGACCTGTCGCTGTTGTCGCTGAACGCCTTCGCGCGTTCCTTCGACGACCCCCGTCAGCCCGCGCACGACTGCGCGACACCCCGAGGACTCCTACTGTGCGATACGCCCGCAGCGTCGCCGAACTCGTCGGCAACACCCCGCTCGTCCAGCTCTCCCACGTCACCGAGGGCATCGAGGCCACGGTGCTCGCGAAGGTCGAGTACTTCAACCCCGGCGGCTCCGCGAAGGACCGCATCGCCCGCAACATCATCGACGCGGCCGAGCGTGACGGGCTCCTGAAGCCCGGCGGCACGATCGTCGAACCGACGAGCGGGAACACGGGTGTCGGCCTCGCCCTCCTTGCCCTCGAACGCGGATACCGGATGGTCTTCGTCGTGCCGGACAAGTTCGACGGTGAGAAGGTCGCGGTTCTGAGGGCTTACGGAGCCGAGGTCGTGTTGACCGACACTCAGGTTCCGCCCGAGGATCCGCGCTCGTACTACAGCGTCTCGGACCGTCTCGCCCGCGAGATCCCGGGCGCCTTCAAACCCGACCAGTTCGCGAATCAGAACGGTCCGCGCGGCCATTTCGAGACGACGGGCCCCGAGATCTGGCGTGACACCGACGGACGCGTGACCCACTTCGTCGCGGGCATCGGCACCGGGGGCACCATCACGGGGACAGGGCGCTACCTCCGAGAAGTGTCGGGCGACTCCGTGCAGGTCATCGGCGTGGACCCGGAGGGCTCGATCTACTCGGGCGGTCCCGTGCACGGCTACCTCGTCGAGGGCGTGGGCGAGGACTTCTGGCCCGAGACGTACGACCACGCCGTTCCGCACGCCTTCGAACGCGTCGGCGACGCGGAGGCGTTCGCGATGACTCGGCGCCTCGCCCGCGAAGAGGGCCTCCTCGTCGGCGGATCGAGCGGGATGGCGGTCGTCGGCGCCCTGCGCATCGCTCGCGACCTCCCCGCCGATGCCGTCGTCGTGGTGCTGCTGCCCGACCACGGCCGCGGCTATCTCAGCAAGATCTTCGACGACGACTGGATGCGCGAACGCGGCTTCGACATCTCCCCGACCCCCTCCACGGAAGGACACCGCGCATGAGCGGCTTCGACACGCGCGCGGTGCACGCGGGCCAGGACTTCGACCCGACGACGGGCGCGGTGATTCCGCCGCTGCACTTCTCGACCACGTACGCGCAGGATGGCATCGGCGGACTCCGCGGCGGATACGAGTACGGCCGGAGCGGCAACCCGACGCGAACGGCCCTCGAAACGCAGCTCGCGGCGCTCGAGGGTGCCCGGCACGGCCTGTCGTTCGCCTCAGGGCTCGCCGCAGAGGACGCGCTCCTTCGTGCGGTCCTGAAGCCCGGCGACGAAGTCCTCCTCGGCAACGACGTCTACGGCGGCACCTACCGTCTTCTGGCGCGCATCCTCGCGCCGTGGGGCGTCGGGCTGCGCGTCGCCGAGATGACCGACCTCGCCGCGGTCGAGGCCGCGCTCGCGGAGGGACCCACCCGCATCCTGTGGGTCGAGACGCCCAGCAATCCCCTCCTCAAGGTGAGCGACATCACCGAGCTCGCGCGTCTCGGTCACGCGGCGGGGGCGCTCGTCGTCGTCGACAACACGTTCGCGTCCCCCGCTCTCCAGCAGCCGCTCTCGCTCGGCGCCGACGTCGTCGTGCACTCCACGACGAAGTACATCGGCGGTCACTCCGACGTCGTCGGGGGAGCGCTCGTGACGAACGACGACGAGCTCGCCGAGAAGGTGCGCTTCCTGCAGTTCGCCGCCGGCGCCGTCTCGGGGCCGATGGACGCGTGGCTCACGACACGCGGGCTCAAGACCCTCGGCATCCGGATGCAGCGGCACAGCGAGAATGCCCAGGTCATCGCCGAGTTCCTCGACGCGCACGCGAAGGTGCAGACGGTGTACTACCCGGGCTTGCCGCAGCATCCGGGTCACGAGCTCGCCGCGCGGCAGATGTCGCGCTTCGGCGGCATCGTGTCGGTGGGGCTGGCGGATGCCGCAGCAGCCCGTCGCTTCGCGGAGTCGACGCGCCTGTTCACCCTCGCGGAGTCGCTCGGCGGCATCGAGTCGCTCATGAACTACCCCGACGCCATGACGCACGCCTCCGTGCGCGGCACGGAGCTCGCCGTGCCCGACAACGTCGTGCGCCTGTCGGTCGGCATCGAGTCGGTCGCCGACCTCGTGGCCGACCTCGAGCAGGCGCTCGACCAGATCTGACGTCGGGCGCGGCGCCCGATCCGGTCGTCGAGACCGGGGGATTCGTCGGGACAGGGCGGTGTGCCGCTGGGTCTCGGCGAGATCCCTTGTCTCGACGCCTGGGGCTCCCGGCGGCGTCAGAGCGCGAAGGTGCGCGCGATCTCGAGGAGCGTGCGGGCGCCGAAGCCGGTCGCACCGGCGGACCGCCATGAATCGTCCTTGTCGGTCTGCATCGTGCCCGCGATGTCGAGGTGCGCCCACGGGGTGTCGCCGACGAAGTGATCGAGGAACAGCGCCGCCGTCGTCGCGCCGGCGTACTTGCCGCCGAGGTTCGAGATGTCTGCGACGTCGGAGTCGAGCTGTGACCGGTACTTGCGTTCCAGGGGAAGCTGCCAGAGTGGTTCGTCGGTCGTCTCGGATGCCGCGAGGGCGAGATCTGCCATCCGCTGATCGTTCGCGAGGACGGGTGCCGTCGACTGCCCGAGCGCCATGAGCGCCGCACCCGTGAGCGTCGCGATGTCGATGATCGCGTCCACGTTCTCTTCGTTCGCGAGGGCGATCGCGTCCATCATGACGAGGCGCCCCTCGGCATCCGTGTTCTTGACCTCCACCGTTGTGCCGTCCCGTGCGACGAGCACGTCGCCGAGCTTGTAGCTCGTCCCCGAGGGCATGTTGTCGGTGCACATGAGCCATCCCGTCACCCGGGTGCCGACCCCCGCGTCGCGGAGCCCCGTGAACGCTCCGAGGACGGCGGCGGCTCCTCCCATGTCCATCTTCATGAGCAGATGCATGGGGTCGCTCGGCTTGAGGCTGATGCCGCCCGAGTCGTACATGATGCCCTTGCCGACGAGCGCGAGGTGAGCGGATGCCGCGGCCTCGGGCGTGTACGTGAGTTTGACCATCCGCGGCTCTTCGACCGAGCCCTGGTTGACGCCGAGGAGACCTCCGCACCCGAGCTCGATGAGTGCCGCCTTGTCGAAGAGCTCGACCCCGAAGCCGAACCGCGCGCCGAGCTGGACCGCGATGTCGCCGATGTCGGTCGCCGTGAGCCATCCCGGTGGAGTGTTCGCCAGGTCGCGCGCGATGACGGCCGCGCGGGCCGAGACGAGAGCGTCCGCCGCACCTGCCGCGATGTCGGCGGCGTCGGCCGCGGCGACCCGGAGCGACAGTTCCGCAAGGGGTGTGTGCGTCGGCGACGTCTTCAGCACGCGGTAGCGGTACCGCGAGAGCACGATCCCTTCGACGACCGCCCGCACGGTTCCGGTCGGATCGCCGTGTGATCCTCCGACGACGAGCGCGATCCGCGCGCGTCTCGCTGTCGCACGAGCGAAGGCGGCGGCGAGGTCGCGCAGCGCAGCGGGGTCGAGCTCGTCCGCGACACCCGCGCCCACGGCGACGAGGTCGGGGCCGCTCGCGCTCGGAATGACGAGCGCCTGTCCGACCTTGGGGTCGAATCCCGCGCGGGTGAGCGCGTCGCGGTCGAGGCCGAGCTCGGCGGGGACGTCGCCTTCCGCGAAGACCGTGTAGCCGACGGCCTCATCACCGTCTCCGGGCTCGCGCGCGACGACCGTGACGGCCTCGAGGTCGTCGAGGCCCGGCAGCGTCCGGAAATCGTCGGGAATGAGCTTGCTGGGACTGCGGGTCATCGCTTCGCCTCTTCCTCTTCTGCCGCCTCGGGATTGAGGGGCATATCGTCGTCGATGTCGTCGTCGTCATCGGGCTCGAGCTTCTCGGGCAGTTCTCCCGCGATACGCCCGGGCATCCGGGTCGCGGGCACGATCGCGAGCAGCGCGAGTCCCGCGAGGCCCAGGAGAGACACCTTGAGTGCCTGCAGGCGCGCGTCCTCATTGATCTCGAGCGCCGCGGCGACTTCGGCCTCCGTGGCATCCGTCTGGGCAAGGCGGTCCTCGAGCTGGGCGTTGGTCAGGAAGTCCGCCTCGTTGATGTTGACCTGGCTGATCAGTGCGGGAGAGATCTCGGGATGCTCGTCGGCCGCCGTCGCGAGCGTCGACGCGAGGACTCCGACCGCGAAAGCGCTCGCGACGGCGATGCCGACCGAGCCGGAGAGATTGTGGACGAGGCCTCGCCAGGCGCCGACGTCGCCCGCGAGCTGCTTCGGGGCCGACGACAGCAGGGTGTTGAAGACGAGCGCGACGATCGATCCCTGCCCGAGGCCCAGCAGGATGAGGCCCAGCACGATGAAGAACTGACCCCACTCGCCCCGGATCGTGAAGGCGATGAGTGTGAGGGCTCCGGCCACCACGACGAATCCGATCGCGCCGATGACGCGCGGCGGTGCGACCTTGTAGAGGTAGGCCACGAATGTCGACGCGAGGAAGATCGAGATCGTGTACGGGATGATCGAGAACGACGTCTGGATGCCGCTGAGCCCCTGCACGACCTGCATGTAGAGCGGGATGAGGAAGTTCGCCGCCGTGCCGACGAAGAGCATGATCGACATGCACGCCGTGATGGCGAACTCGGTGCTCGTCGCGAGCACCCGGAGGTCGAAGATGCGCGGGCGTCCCTCGCGCTGGCGCTTCGCGATCGACACGAAGAACACCTGGCCGAGGACGAGGCCCAGGATGATGAGGATCGGCGCGGGAGAGACGCCGAGGATGTCGAAGGGCGCCTGCGCCGTGGCATCCCAGACTCCCCACGCGTTGAGACCCGAGAACCCGAAGCTCAGCAGGATGATGGCCGCAGCCGCGAGGACGGCCCCCGTCCAGTCGATCGAGAGGTTCGGCTGGGCCGGCACCTTCTTGATGCGGAAGCTCAGGAGGAGGTTGATCGCGCCGAGCACGACCATGAGCGCGAACGACCACCGCCAGCCGATCGTCTCGGCGAACCAGCCCGCGACGACGAGCGCCAGGATGCCGGCGAGCGGGATCGCAGCGGCGAGCAGGCCGATCGCCTTGGCCTGACGATCGCCGTGGTAGTTCGTCGCGATGAAGACCGTGAGCGCCGGTGCGATGAGGGCGATGACGGCGCCCGAGGACGCCTGAGCGATGAAGAGCATGGCTGGTGACATGCTGAGCGCGACCGCGGCCATCGCCGCGGCGTGGATCGCGACGGCGATCTGGAACACCCCGCGCGTGCCGAAACGGGCGCCGATCTTCGCGCCGAGGAGGATGAAGGCCGCCATTGCGAACGTCCCCGCCGTGATCGCGGTTCCCACCGACGTCGCGGGTGTATCGAGGTCGGTCGTGATCCCCGCCATCGAGACCGTCAGCGCGTTGACGGCGAAGGATGCCTGCACTTGGGTCAGGACGACGACGGTGAGCGGCAGCCACGAGGCCTTCGCCGTGATGGTTCCCGCCTTGGAGCTGTCAACGCCCATGTGACACCACGCCCTCTCACGCACTGTCTGCGGCGGGGGTCTACGCTGAGCCGCGTGGACCCCATCGTCGCTACGCTGCTGATCCTAGTGCTGGCGATCGCGGCGTTCGTGTCCAATCGCGTTCCGCTCGGAATCGTCGCGATCGGGGTGTCTCTCGCGCTGTACTTCACAGGGGTTCTGACGCTCCCGCAGGCGCTTGCCGGCTTCGGTGATCCGACGGTTCTGTTCATCGCAGCGCTCTTCGTCGTGAGCGAGGCGCTCGATGCGACGGGGGTTACCGCGTGGGCCGGGCAAATGGTCATCGGCCGCGCGGGAACCAAGAAGACGAGGCTCCTGATCGTGATCGGCGTGCTCGTCGCTGTCGTCACGGCGCTCATCAGCGTCAACGGCGCCGTCGCGGCGCTCCTGCCGCTCGTCGTGGTCGTGGCATCCCGTGCCGGCATCCCGACGTCGCAGCTTCTTCTTCCCCTCGCGTTCTCGGCGCACGCCGGATCGCTCCTGCTGCTGACGGGAACGCCCGTCAACATCATCGTGTCCGAGATCGCCGCGGACAACGGCGGTCGAGCGTTCGGGTACTTCGAGTTCGCACTCGTCGGGCTGCCGCTCCTCGCCGGGACGCTCCTCATCATCGGCCTCTTCGGCTCGCGACTCCTTCCCTCGCGCAACGGTGCGCTCATGCCGAAGGATCTCGTCCGCCATGCGCGGCTCCTGCGGCAGCAGTACGGGGTCAGCCTGGACACGGGCATCCTCGTCGGTCCCGTCAACGGTGTCACCGAGGTCGTCGTGCCACCCCGCTCGCCGCTCATCGGCGCCCGGCTGTGCACCGGGATGGCGACGCCGAGCGGGGACCTCGTCCTGCTCGCGGCGCGCCGAGGCTCGGAGCACCTCAAGGGCCAGGACATCGTCGTGCAGGCGGGTGACGCGCTTCTCCTCCAGGGCACGTGGGACGACCTCGCGCTCCACACGGACGGTCCCGGCGCGAAGGTGCTGCCGGTGGACTCGCCCGCGCAGCTGCGCCGTTCCGTCCCGCTCGGGCGTGGAGCCCGGCGCGCGATGATCGTGCTCGGCGTGATGGTCGTGCTGCTGGCGACAGGGCTCAGTCCCCCTGCCGTCGCGGCTCTCCTCGCGGCATCCGCTCTCGTCCTCACGAAGACCGTGACGGTCGCTCAGGCGTACCAGTCGATCTCGTGGACGACCGTCGTTCTGATCGCCGGCATGATCCCGCTGTCGACGGCGTTCATCGAGACGGGCACGGCCGATCTGGTGGCCGGATGGCTCCTGACGCTCATCGGGGACGCCGGGCCCCACATCGCGCTCCTCGCGCTGTGCGTCTTGACGATCGTGCTCGGTCAGCTCATCAGCAATACGGCGACGGTGCTCATCGTGGCGCCGATCGCCGTGTCGCTCGCGGCGACCCTCGACCTGTCGGTGCAACCGTTCATGATGGCGCTGACGGTCGCGGGAGCGGCGTCGTTCCTCACGCCCATTGCGACCCCCGCGAACCTCATGGTTCTCGAACCGGGGGGATACCGCTTCGGCGACTACTGGAAGCTCGGGCTCCCGCTCGCGCTCCTCTTCCTCGTCGTGGCCGTCTTCTACGTGCCGCTCGTGTGGCCCTTCTGAGCGTCAGGCCGCCGACCAGCCCCCGTCGCTCGCGAGGATGACGCCGTTGATGTTCACCCCGTCATCCGACAGGAGGAAGGTGATCGATGCCGCGAGGGCGTCCGCTTCGACGGGGTCGGGCATGACGGCCATCGCCGTCTGAATGCGGCCGGCGGCCAGGGGAGATCCGAACGACGCCTCGATGTTGGTGATCGTGGGCCCCGGAGCGACGGCGTTGACGCGGATGCCGCTCGGTCCGTAGATGAACGCGCTCGACTTCGTGAGGCCCGCGACGGCGTGCTTCGACGCCGTGTAGGCGACGCCCGCGGCCGATCCGCGGAGGGCCGCTTCCGACGCGGTGTTGACGATCGAGCCGCCGCCCTGCGCGAGCATCATGGGGATGACGGCGCGCATGAGCTTCATCGTGCCGTCGACGTTGACCCGGAAGACCCGCTGCCACACGGCGTCGGACACTTCACCGACCGGCGTCATGTCGTCCATGATCCCGGCGATGTTGGCGAGGCCGTCGATCGTGTCCCCCGCGGCCTCGACGATCCGGGCAACGCCCGCGTCGTCGGTGATGTCTGCGGTGAGGGCGACGACGTCGGCATCCTCATGCTCTGCGACGAAGTCGTCGAGGCGTTCCTGGCTGACGTCGACGGCCACGACGCGCCCGCCTTCGCGCGCGATGCGCGATGCCGTCGCCCGACCGATGCCGGACCCTGCGCCCGTCACGATGACGGTCTGTCCCGTGAAGCGGCCGGCGTCGATCCGCTCGGTCCATTCGCGGAGCTTGACGGTCGACTCGTCGGTCTCGTCGGGCGTTGCCGCAGCCGCCACCGAGGGGGAATCGGCGGGGACATCGCCCGCCGCGACCCGGCGCACGAGGTCGTCGAGCATCTCCTGCGTGAACGCGCCGCGACTCATCTTGACGAGCCTCTTGATCGCGAGGCGGCGGACGGGCTTGAAGACCTCGGGAGTCTGACCGCCCTGCGCGAGCATCTCGGTGAGGATCGCGTTGCCCGCGGGGTCGGCGAGCCAATCCGCGATCGAGGAGTCGCCTGTGAGGGGCTTGTTGGCAGCCATGATGCATCCCTTTCTATAACCGGACAATCATGTCCGGTTATAGGCTACACCCGTGCCGACCGACGCAGAAGAGTCCTCCCGCAGCAACCGCGGTCCCGCGGCCGGACCCGCCAATCGGCGGGCTCTCATCGCGGCGGCGCGCGAGGTGTACTCGGAGGATGGGCTCCAGGCGCCCTTCAGCGCCGTCGCGAAACGGGCCGGCGTCGGGCAGGGGAGTCTCTACCGCCATTTCCCGGATCGCACAGCGCTCGCCGTCGCCGTTTTCGACGAGAACCTGGGCGAGCTCGAGGAGGCGACCGCCCCCGACGGGCGCACGATCGACGATCTGCTCGACGCCGTCGTCGCCCAGGCGGTCGTGTCGACGTCCTTCATCGAACTCATCGCGGCGCACATCCACGACCCTCGCGTGCGTGTGCTCGGTGAGCGATACGGCGCGCTCGTCAACCGGCTCGTCGTACGCGAGCGCGCCGCCGGACACCTCGGCGCGCACATCGACACCGCCGACGTCATGATGGCGACCGGGATGCTCGCGACGGAGCTCGCCCGCGCCGACCCCGCCGATCGCGACGAGGTCGCCCGTCGGGCCCGCGCCCTCTTCCGCGCCGCCTTCGCCCCGCGCTGAGCTGTCACGCTTCCCGCCGCCTCGGCGCTTCCCCACCGTCACACCCCATCGACTTGTCGTATATGTCGGCTGGGAGGCGGCACGTGACGCCATTTACGACAAGTCGATGGATGCGCGTGCGCTGCGGAGGAGGAGGAGGGGAGCTCCTCAGCCGGCGAGGCCCGGCCAGATCTTCGGCATCGCCTCGAGGATCTGCTGGACGCAGATCGCGAGCAGGATGAGGCCGAAGAGCTTCTGGAAGATCTGCATACCCGCAGGGCCGAGGAGTTTCGCGAGATACGGCGCGAAGTAGAAGATGACGGCCGTCGCGACGGCCGAGATGATCACGATGACAGCCCCGCCGACGTAGTCGATGAGGGCCGGGTTCTCCTTTGCGAACGCGATCACGAGTGCGATGGCGCCGGGTCCCGCGACGACGGGCATCGCGAGCGGGACGATGGCGGGCGATCCCGCGTTCGTCGTGGGCAGGATCGCGCCCGTCCTCGTCATCATCGCCCACGCGATCGTCGCGACGAAGAGGAACCCCGCGATCTTGAGGGCAGGGACGCCGATTCCGAAGAACCCGAGGATGAGCGAACCGAGCAAGAGCGAAACGATCAGGACGGCGAAGACCCCGACGCCCGTCATCAGCGCGATGCGCCGCTGCTCCGCGGCCGTCTTGCCCTGCGTGACGCTCAAGAACACCGGAATCGTGCCGATGGGGTTGCAGATCGTGAAGAGGGCGACCCCTGCCGTGATGAGTGTCGTCGTGTCGATGATGCGCTCCCCCCGTGACGCGCCTCATCGTAGCGACGCGCGGCATCCGACCCGAGATTCAGGGCGGATGCCGCGCGTTCGGCGCGTTGCGTCAGCGGGTCGCGCGGGCGAGGTTCGCTTCAAGCTCGGGCTTCGTCTGGGCCACGACGTACGCGGGCTGGTCGCGCTCGACGCGCCAGCTCTCGGCGATCGAGCCGATGTTCACGGTGTCGAACCCGAACTCGTCGTAGAGCTTCTCGACGACGGCGACCGCGTCGGCGTCGTCGCCCGCGGTCGCGAGGGCACGGCGATCCGGGGTGCCCGCGGGCGATCCGGTGGTGAGGATGTCCTCGGACATGATGTGGTTGAACGCCTTCGCGATGCGAGAGGTCGGCAGGTGCTCCTGCAGCATCCCCGTCGTCGTCGTGCGCTTCTCGTCGAGGTCGGCGATCCGCCCGTCGCGCTCCCAGTAGTAGTTGTTGGTGTCGAGGACGATCTTGCCCGCGAGGGGCTCGACGGGAACCTCTTGGTACGCCTTGAGCGGGACGGTCACGATCGCGATGTCGGCGGCCTCCGCGGCATCCGTCGCCGTCGCGGCGCGCGCTCGCGGACCGAGGTCGGCGACGAGATCGGCGAGCGTCTCAGGACCGCGCGAGTTGCTGATCACGACGTCGTAGCCGCGGTCGACGAGTCCCTGCGCGAGGGTCTGTCCGATGTGTCCTGCTCCGATGATTCCAAACGTTGTCATTCCGGATGCAACGCGGCCGAGGCGGCCGGGAATTCCCGGACTACAGTCGCGTCCAGGCCTCTGTCAGCACCGAGCGGAGGATCTGCTCGATCTGGTCGAACTCGGCCGGACCCATCGTGAGCGGCGGGGCGAGCTGGATGACGGGGTCGCCGCGGTCGTCGGCGCGACAGTAGAGACCCGCGTCGAAGAGCGCCTTCGAGAGGAATCCGCGCAGCAGGCGCTCGGACTCGTCGTCGTCGAAGGTCTCCTTCGTCGTCTTGTCCTTCACGAGCTCGATGCCGAAGAAGTAGCCGTCGCCGCGCACGTCGCCGACGATGGGGAGGTCGGTGAGCTTCTCGAGCGTCGAGCGGAAGATGGGGGAGTTCTCGCGCACGCGCTCGTTGAGTCCCTCCTCTTCGAAGATGTCGAGGTTCTCGAGGGCGACCGCCGCCGACACGGGGTGTCCGCCGAACGTGTAGCCGTGGTAGAACGCGCGGTCACCGTGGGCGAAGGGTTCGTAGATCTTGTCGCTCACGACCGTTCCGCCGAGCGGCGAGTATCCGCTCGTGACGGCTTTCGCGAACGTGATCATGTCGGGCTGGTAGCCGTAGGCATCGCACGCGAACATGTGGCCGATGCGGCCGAAGGCGCAGATGACCTCGTCGGAGACGAGCAGGACGTCGTAGCGGTCGCAGATCTCACGGACGCGCTGGAAGTAGCCGGGCGGGGGAGGGAAGCATCCGCCGGAGTTCTGCACGGGCTCGAGGAAGACCGCCGCGACCGTCTCAGGCCCCTCGAACTGGATCATCTCCTCGATCCGGTCGGCGGCCCAGACGCCGAACTCCTCGAGGTTGTCCGACGGTGCGCCCATGTCGGAGGCGCGGTAGAAGTTGGTGTTCGGCACGCGGAAGCCGCCGGGGGTCACGGGCTCGAACATCGCCTTCATGGCCGGGATGCCGGTGATCGCCAGGGCTCCCTGCGGAGTGCCGTGATAGGCCACCGAGCGCGAGATGACCTTGTGCTTCATGGGCTGGCCCTGGATCTTCCAGTAGTACTTGGCGAGCTTGAACGCCGTTTCGACCGCTTCGCCGCCACCTGTCGAGAAGAAGACGTGGTTGAGGTCTCCGGGTGCATAGTCGGCGATGCGATCGGCGAGCTCGATCGCCGCGGGGTGCGCGTACGACCAGATGGGGAAAAAGGCGAGCTGCTCGGCCTGCTTCGCCGCCGCCTGCGCGAGCCGCTTGCGTCCGTGCCCGGCGTTGACGACGAAGAGTCCCGCGAGTCCGTCGAGGTACTCCTTGCCCGCGGAGTCCCAGATCCGGTGTCCCTCGCCCTTGACGATGATGGGCACGCCCGGCCCGTCGGTCATGACCGACTGGCGGGCGAAGTGCATCCACAGGTGGTCGCGGGCCATCGCCTGCAGCTCTGCCTCGGTGCGGTTCGCTCGTTCGGCGCTCGTCGACATGGTGGTGCCCTTCGTGATGGTTGCTCCGACGATACTCGCCGCGCATGCCGCGTCGAAGGGGGCCGATTCGGTCGGAGTGTGCGGAACTGCGGCCCTCTCCGGGCGAACGCGTCGAGGCGTCGCGCTCGTGTCACGACGGGGACGGGATGCCGCTGTCGTGACCGGCCCGGGTCGAGCCGCGCACGACGAGCGTCGTGGGGAGCGTGACAGCGTCCGGGGCGAGGTGCTCGCCGGATGCCGCGCGCACGAGCATCCCGACGGCTTCCGCCGCCATCTCGCGGATCGGCTGGTGCACCGTCGTGAGGGGCGGGGTCGCCGTGCGGGCCCCGCGGAGGTCGTCGAAACCCACGACGAGGACCGAGTCGGGGATGCCGCGACCAGCCTCCTTCGCTGCGGCGTACACACCCGCGGCGAGCGAGTCCGCGCAGACGAAGACGCCCACGCGGTCGCCGTGGGAGGCGAGCGACGCGCGGCAGGCGCGGCGGACGCCCGTTCCCCACCAGTCGGTATCGATGCGTGCGACCTCGGCCTGCGGCATCCGTTCGCGAACGACCGACAGGAACCCCTCGATGCGTGCGCGGCCGAAGCGGTAGGCCGGTGTGCCCACGATCACGACGAAGCGTGTCGCGCCGGCCTCGATGAGGTGCGCGGCCGCCGCCGCGCCTCCCGCGTGATCGGTCGTCCGCACGCTCGGGAGGCCGTGGGTGTCGTCGGCGCGCGGGTCGAGCAGGACGACGGGAATCGAGGCGTCGCGGAGGAGCGAGAGCTGCGCGGCGGTCGGGACGACGAGTCCCAGCACGGCGCCCGCGGAGCCGCGGCCCCGGATGCGCGCCGGCCAGTCGTCGTCGGGGTCGTCGCGCTCCGCCGTCAGCACGAGGTCGTAGCCGGCGGCGGCAGCAGCGCTTCGTGCGCCGACCGTCACCTCGTCGGCATAGGGATCGTGGAAGCCGCCGAGGACGAGGTCGATGAGTCCCGCTGTGCCGGCGCGGGGGCGTCCGCGTCGTTCTCCCGTGCGCGTGTACCCCAGGCGACGGGCCGCATCGACGACCCGCGCGCGGGTCGCGGGGGAGAGCTCGCCCCGGCCGCCGAGCGCGCGCGAGACGGTCGCGACGCTCAATCCCGTCGCGGCGGCGAGGTGGGCGAGCGTCGTCCGGGGTTCCGGGCTCGGCGGCATCCTTCTATTTTGCGCAATTTGCTCGCGCGTCGACACGATCCTTGGCAATGTCTGCGGTGGACGACGAGGTCGCGCGGCCTCGACGAGCAACCGTGGAGGCGACGCAATGACCAGGACAGCACTCGTGGTGCGAGGCGGGTGGGAGGGCCATCATCCCGTCGAGGCGACCGAGCTGTTCCTCCCCTTCCTGGTGGAGAGCGGCTTCGACGTGCGCGTCGAGTCGTCGAACGAGATCTACGCCGATGCTGAGTTCATGGCGGAGGTCGATCTGATCCTCCAGTCGGTGACGATGTCGGAGATCTCGAAGGAGGCCTTCGCGGGGCTCCGCGCGGCCGTCGAGGCGGGAGCGGGCTTCGCGGGATGGCACGGCGGGATCGCCGATTCGTACCGCAACACGTCCGACTATCTGCAGCTCGTCGGCGGACAGTTCGCGACGCACCCCGGCAAGGAGCCTTCGGGCCGCGTCGGCGATGAGACCGACAACTACCTGACGTACACGGTCGAGGTGACCGACCTCGGGCGGACGCACGAAATCACGGCGGGTCTCGACGACTTCACCCTCGAGACCGAGCAGTACTGGGTGCTGCACGACGACCTGATCGACGTGCTGGCGACCACGACGCATCCGGTTCAGCCTTACCACCCGTGGCATCGGCCGATCGTCTCGCCCGCCGTGTGGACGCGCCTGTGGGGTGAGGGGCGTGTGTTCGTCTGCACCCCGGGACACAGCGTCGACGTGCTGCAGGACGATAACGTCCGGACGATCGTCGAGCGCGGGCTCCTCTGGGCGGCGCGCGCATGACCCCCCACGGCATCGGGATCGTCGGCCTCGGCGTCATCTCGAAGGCCTACCTCGAAACCTTGACGGATGCCGCGGCGGTGCGCATCACGGCGGTCGCCGACCTCGACCACGAGCGCGCGACGGCGGTCGCCGCGACGATCGAGGGTGCCCGGGCGATGAGTCCCGCCGAGCTGTACGCCGACCCCTCCGTCGACACGGTTCTGAACCTCACGATCCCGGCCGCGCACGAGGAGGTCGCTCTTGCAGCGCTCGCCGCGGGTAAGGACGTCTACGGCGAGAAGCCGCTCGCGGCGACTCTGGATGCGGCGAGCCGGGTGCTGTCGGCGGCCGAAGAGTCGCGGGGCCGCGTCGGCTGCGCGCCCGACACCGTTCTCGGTACGGGTGTGCAGACGGCGCGCGCCGCCGTGGAGTCCGGCCTCATCGGCTCGCTTGTCTCGGCGACGGCGACGTGGCTCTCGAGCGGCCATGAGGCGTGGCATCCGCACCCGGACTTCTACTACCGAGCCGGCGGGGGTCCGCTGCTCGACATGGGGCCCTACTACCTGACGGCGCTCGTCCACCTGCTCGGCCCCGTCGCATGGGTGCAGGGGGCGAGCAGCCGGGCACGCGACACCCGCGTCATCGCAACGGGGCCGCGGACGGGCGAGCGCATCCCCGTCGAGGTCGAGACACACGTGACCGGTGTGCTCGGGCACGCGAGCGGGGCGCTGTCGACCGTGACGTTCAGCTTCGACGCCGTGGCATCCAGCGCCGCCCCGATCGAGGTGCACGGCGTCGACGGGATGCTCGTTCTTCCCGACCCCAACTACTTCTCGGGGCCCGTGCGGGTGCGTCGCGGCAACCGCGACGAGGGTGAGGAGCTGGCCGTGGCGGCGGGGTTCGAGGACGCAGCGCGCGGCGTGGGTCTGCTGGACTTCGTCGCCGGCGAAGGGCGCGCCTCGGGCGAGCTCGCACTCCACGTGCTCGACATCATGACGGGTCTGCTCGACTCCGCCGCCGAGGGTCGCCGACGTGAGCTCGCGTCGACCGCAGCGGTGCCTCCGCTCGTACCCCTCACCCCGGCATCCCGCTGGCACGGCCCCGCTCGCGCCTGAGCCGCGGTCTGGGGCGTCGTCCGTTCGTGTGGGGCGTGCGCCGTTCGTGCGGGGCGGGGGTTTCGCGCCCCGGGCGTGTGGATTGCGCCCCGATTGGGGGTGGGGTGGGTGGATGCCGCGGTGGGGCGTGCTTCGTTGGTTCGGGGCGCGGTCCGGCCGCGGGGTGGTGTCGGGGTGGTGTCGGGGTGGGTTCGGGGCGTGGTTCTGCCGTGTGGGGCGGGGGTTTCGCGCCCCGGGTGCGTGGATCGCGCCCCGATTGGGGGTGGGGTGGGTGGATGCCGTGGTGGGGCGTGCTTCGTTGGTTCGGGGCGTGGTCCGGCCGCGGGGTGGGTTCGGGGTGGGTTCGGGGCGTGGTTCTGCCGTGTGGGGCGGGGGTTTCGCGCCCCGGGCGTGTGGATTGCGCCCCGATTGGGGGTGGGGTGGGTGGATGCCGTGGTGGGGCGTGCTTCGTTGGTTCGGGGCGCGGTCCGGCCGCTGGGTGGGTGCCGTGGTGGGGCGTGCTTCGTCGGTCAGGGGCGTGGTCCGGCCGCGGGGTGGGTTCGGGGCGTGGTTCTGCCGTGTGGGGCGGGCGTTTCGCGCCCCGGGCGTGCGGATCGCGCCCCGAACCGGGACCGGGCCGCCCGCCCGGCGACGAACTACGCCCCGGACGGACGGATCGCGCCCCAAACGGGACGCCCCGAGCCCCGCGCAACGGACCGCGCCCGCCGCGCCGGGGTGGCGTCAGACTGCGGGTGCGACGGCGGCGCGGACGGGTGCGGCCGCCACGCGGTCGACGCGAGCGCGAGCGACGCGGGGGTCGTCGGGGCGCACTTCGTGCACGGCTCCCTCGATCGCCAGGCTCGCGGTGGTCTCGCGTTCGGCGCACGACGGTCCGACCCACAGGGTGATCGCGCCCGGTTCGACGATGCGGATGCCACGAAGCCCCGTGAACGCGAGGCGCTGGGTCGGCACGTCGAAGTGCACGACGGCCTCCTCGCCCGGCGCGAGCGTCACACGTTCGAACGCGAGCAGCTGCGCGACCGGACGCGTGACAGTCGCCACCTCGTCGCGCGCGTACAGCTGCACGAGGTCCGTTCCCTCGCGATCGCCCGTGTTCCTCACGCACACGGATGCCGTGAAAGATCCGCCCGCAGCGACGCGAGCGTCGCTCTCGAGGTTCGTTCGAGCGAACGTCGTGTAGGTCAGGCCATGACCGAACGGCAGAGCGGGATCGGAATCGGCGCTCGTCACGTCGGACGATCCGCCGAGTGTCGGATGCAAGTAGGAGTAAGGCTGCGCGCCGGCGGAGCGGGGGAGCGACACGGGAAGGTGTCCGGACGGCGAGATCTCGCCCGAGAGAAGGGAGGCGATCGCGACCCCGCCCTCCTCGCCGGGGAAGAACCCCTGCACGACCGCGGCGGGGAGCGGGCCCGCGGCATCCGTCCCACCCACGGTGTGCACCGAGGTCGCACCGAGCCCCGTGACCGCGCCGCGGTCAAGTTCGCGCGGCGGGAGAGCCCAGCCGATGGCGTAGGGCCGACCCGTCAGGAGAACCAGGATGACGGGGGTTCCCGTCGCGCACACCTCTTCGACGAGCCGGCGCTGAAGGCCGGGGAGTTCGAGCGACTCGACGTCGTTCCCCTCGCCGACGGTGCCGCGGCCGAACAGTCCTGCCCGGTCTCCCACGACGACGACGGCGACGTCCGCAGCGGCGGCGGCGGCGACGGCAGCGGCGATCCCGGAGTCGTCGTCGCCCTCCACGTCGCACCCGCGCTCAGAGACGAGGGCCGCGTCGCAGAAGGTATCGGCGAGTGCCGCGCGCACCGTCGGCAGCGCGATCCCGTGCGGCGTGCCCTCGTGGTGCGCGAGCACGTGATTGACGAACGAGTAGCAGCCCATGAGGGACTCCGCGCTGTCGGCATTCGGACCGATCAGGGCGATCCTTCCGGATGAGCGCGGATCGAGCGGAAGGGTCCCGTCGTTGCTCAGCAGCACGAGCGACTCCTCCGCGAGGACCCTGGCGATCCGGCGGTGCTCCGGCGAATCCAGGTCGACCTCGACCGGCGGCGTGCGGAAGTCGGCATCCAGCAGCCCCAGTTCTTCCTTCTGCATCAGGACGCGCGCGACGGCCCGGTCGAGCACGTCGGGGTCGAGCGCCCCCGCCCGGACGAGCTCGGGCAGGGCCTCGTACGCGTCGGAGCTGGGGAGCTCGACGTCGATGCCCGCGTCGATCGCGAGCTGCGCCGCGTGCGCGCGATCGGCCGCCACCTGGTGCATGGACTCGAGGAAGGCGACGGCGAAGTAGTCCGAGACGACGACGCCGTCGAAGCCCCACTCGTCGCGCAGCAGTGTCGTGAGATACTCGGCCGTCGCCGCGACCGGCACGCCGTCGATCTCGGAGTAGGAGTTCATGACGCTTCGCGCGCCACCGTCGCGCACCGCCATTTCGAAGGGCGGGAGCAGCACATCGGCGAGCTCGCGGGGACCCGCGTGCACGGGCGCGTGATTCCGTCCCGCCCGCGACGCCGAGTAGCCGACGAAGTGCTTGAGCGTCGCATGGACACCGGCGCTCTGAAGGCCTCGGACGTAAGCCGTGCCGAGCATTCCGACGAGGTACGGGTCCTCGCCGATGCACTCGTCCACGCGCCCCCAGCGCGGGTCGCGCACGACGTCGAGCACCGGCGCGAGACCTTGATGGATGCCGAGGTCTCGCATCGAGCGGCCGATCACCGCGGCCATCTCCTCGACGAGTGCGGGGTCGAACGCGGCGCCCCACGCGAGCGGAGTCGGGAAGGTCGCCGCCTTCCACGCCGCAAGGCCTGTGAGGCACTCCTCATGCACGATCGCCGGGATCCCCAGGCGCGTCTCGGACCGGAGCCGCCGCTGCTCGCCCCACAGCCACTCAGCACGCTCGAGCGGTTCGACGGGGCGCGTTCCGTACACGCGCGTGAGGTGTCCGATGCCGTGCGCGGTCGCCTCCTCGTAGCGTGTCGAGGTCTGCATCTCGCCGGCCATGGGCGCGACGACCTCGTCACCCTGGTCGACCCAGAATCCCACCAGTTGTGCGCGCTTCTCCTCGAGGGTCATGCGGGCGAGGAGGTCTTCCACGCGCGGCGAGACCCGCGACGGGTGGTCTGATGACACGTCGTTCTCTTTCTGCAGGGGATGCCGCGGCATCCGGCGAAGCTCAGCCCTTGACCGCACCGGTCAGCCCGCCGACGATACGACGTTCGAACAGGCTGAAGAAGATCAGTGCGGGGATCATGGACAAGGAGGTGAAGGCGAGCACTTTCGCCGTATCGACCGAATACTGCGACGAGAACGACTGCACGCCCAGAGGGAGCGTGAAGGCGGCCTCGTTGTTCAGGATGAACAGGGGCAGAAGGTAGGCGTTCCAGCTGCCGACGAAGGCCAGGATGCCGGTCGTGATGACTCCGGGGAGGGACAGCGGCAGGACCATCCGCCAGAAGAACCCGATGCGGCTCGCGCCATCGATGAACGCGGCCTCTTCGATCTCATCCGGAATGGCCCGGAGGAACGGGACCAGGATGATGATCGTCATCGGTAGCGCGAACGCGATCTGGGGAAGGATGATGCCGCCGAGGGAGTTCATGAGCCCGAGGTTTCGGACGACGATATACAGCGGCGTGATGGCGACCGTCAGCGGGAACATGAGACCCGCCGCGAAGACGGCGTAGAGGACGCCGCGACCGGCGAACCTGTACCGCGCGAGCACGTAGCTCGCCATGAGCCCGAGCGTTACGGCGCCCACCGTCGTCGCGAGCGCGACGATCGTGGAGTTGAGCACCTGACGCCAGAAGATGCCGCCCGTCAGGACGTCGAGGTAGTTCTCGATCGCCCACGGGTCGGGGAGACCCGACGGGTCGGTCGTGATCTGCGCGTTCGTCCGGAAGCCGCCGATGATGATGTAGGCGACGGGGGCGAGCATGAGTCCGACGACGACGAGCGCGACGAAGTAGACGTACGGGCTCGCCCAGGGCAGGTTCTTTCGCTCGCGCGATGCGCGGCGGGGTCTGACGGCGACGCTCTCGCGGGTCGCCGTGTCGGCGAAGGCGGTCATCCCTCACCCCTCCTCTTCTTCTTCGTGTCCCCCGTGAGCGCGCCCTCGGTGTCGCGGCGCAGCACGAAGCGCTGGTAGATGAGGGCGATCACGAGCGAGATCACGAAGATCACGACGGCGACGGCGTTGCCGTAGCCGAAGTTGCCCGAGTTGCGCCCTTCGGCGACCATGTAGGTCGCCATGGTCGAGGTGCCGGCGGTCGCAGCGATGTACTGCCCCCAGATGATGTAGACGAGGTCGAACAGCTGCAGCGAGCCGATGATCGACAGGAACGCCCAGATCCTCAGGGTCGGTCCGAGGAGCGGCAGGGTGATCTGCCACTGGATCTGCCAGAACGACGCTCCGTCGATCGCGGCCGCCTCCGACAGCTCCTCGGGGATACCTTGCAGCCCCGCGAGGAAGAGGATGACGGCGAAACCGATGTACTTCCACGTGATGATGACCATGAGCGTCCAGATCGCGATGTCCGGATTGGAGAGCCAGTCGTTGGCGAGGAAGCCGAGCCCCATCTTCTCGAGCAGATCGTTGAACGCGCCGCTCGTCTGGAGCATGAGGCTCCACCCGGTTCCGACGACGACCTCGGCGATGACGTAGGGGATGAAGATCAGGACGCGGACGAGCGACTGCCCGCGCATCCGACGATTCAGGAGGAGAGCGAGAAGGATCGCCGCCGGCCCCTGCAGGATCAGCGAGAAGATCACGATGAAGCCGTTGTGGCCGAGCGCCTGGAGGAAGGCGGGGTCCTGAATGATCGTGAGGTAGTTCCGCAGGCCGATGAAGTCGGTCGGCGGGCCGTAGCCCTGCCAGCTGAAGAAGCCGTAGTAGGCGGCCATGACGACCGGGAAGATGACGAACCCGAGGAACATCACGAGGGCGGGGCCGACGAGGAGGAGGATCTCCAGCCGTCCACGCCAGTCGGCGCGGCGTCGGGCAACGGGTGGGAGCGAGCGCGGCGCGTCGCTCCCACCCGTCTGCGTGAGCTCCGCCGTCACGTCACCCTGCTCGGCAGAGCTCACGCGTGTAGCCATGTCCGAACCTAGGCCTTCGCCGCAGCATCCTGAACAGCCGCCACGATGTCCTCGGGCGTGCTGTTGCCCGCGAGCATGTCGACGACGGCGACGTTCAGTGCGTTTCCGACGTTCTGGCCGTACACGGTGTCGAGCCACTGCGTCGCGTACGGCGCCGCGTTGTAGGCCTCGAGGATCGCCTGCAGGTAGGGCTCGGTGACGGCCTCCTGCGCGACGGTGTTGACGGGCGGTGCGTTGAACGCCTCGTAGTAGGCGGTCTGCACCTCCGACGTACCGAGGTAGTTCAGGAAGTCCGCGCAGGCGGGCGGAGCATCCACCGAGCACGAGTACCCGTCGACGCCGCCCATCATCGAGCCGGGCTCGCCCTCACCGCCGGGAACCTCCGGGAACGGGAACCACGCGAGGTCGGGGAGCGGCTCCTGGTCGGGGGTCAGCGACGCGATGACGCCGGGGTTCCACGCGCCCATGAGCTCCATCGAGGCCTGACGGTTGGCGAGAAGACCGGCTGAGCTGCCGGCACCCTGCTGCGCCGACGTCGTGAGGAAGCCCGCGTTGAACGGCTCGAGGTCGGCGAAGTCCTGCAGGTCTTCTCCCGCGCGCACCCAGCACTCGTCGTCGAAGGTCATCTCGTCGGCGGCCTTCGCGAGGGTGTCCGAACTGCACTCGCGGAGGGCGAACCAGTAGTACCAGTGCGCCGCGGGCCACGCGTCCTTCGCGCCGAGCGCGACGGGGGCGATGCCGGCGGCCTTCAGCTGCTCGACCGCGCCGTCCAGTTCCTCGATCGTGGTCGGGTTCTCCGTGATCCCCGCCTCGTCGAAGAGGTCCTGGCTGTAGAACAGACCACCGGGAAGCACGGCGACGGGGAGAGCGTAGACCTTGCCGTCGAGCGTGTTGGCCGAGAATGCGGCGTCCGGAATCTCTTCCGCTGCCGGTCCCGTGATCTTGTCCGTCAGGTCCATGAGCTGGCCGGCGTTGACCATCGCGGCCATCTTGCCGCCGCCGCGCTGGAGGAAGATGTCGGGAGCGTCGCCCGAGTTGAGTGCTGTCTGGAGTTTTCCGTCGAGGTCTTCGTTCTGGACCGACTGGACGTCGATCGTGACACCGGGGTTCGCCTGTTCGAAGTCGGCGACCGTCTGGTCCCAGAACTCCGTCCCGGGTCCCGTCGTCGAGTTGTGCCAGAGGCTCATCGTGACCGAGTCGCCGTCGTTGCCGCCGTCTGTGCCGCCCGCGCATCCGCTCAGCGCGAGGGCGCCGATCACGAGAGCTGCGGAGCCGGCGAGAATCCGCTTGCCGTGCATGTGATTCACCTTTCTCCTCTTCGAGTGCCGCTGCTGCTGCAGCGTCGGTATCCGCGTTCGTCCGACTCCGGGCCCGCGGTGGTTGGAAGTGTCGCAAGGGCCCCGGAGGCTGTCAAACGTTTTCGAAAACGGTTTCCATGCGATAGGTTCGGCGTCACGATGACACGCCGCACCACGATCCACGATGTCGCCGCCGAGGCGGGCGTCTCCGTCGCCACAGTGTCGAAGGCCGTCAACGGGCGATACGGCGTCGCGGAAGACACCGTCTCGCGCGTGCTCGCCGCCGTCGAGAAGCTCGGCTACGAGTCGAGTCTCGTGGCCAGCAGCATGCGGTCGCGTCGCACGGGCGTCATCGGCGTGCTCGTGCCCGACTTCGAACCCTTCAGCGCCGAAGTGCTCAAGGGTGTCGGCGCCGCGCTCAACGGCTCGTCGTACGACGTCGTCGCCTACGCCGGCGTCCGCCACCATGCCTCGACAGGGTGGGAGCGTCGCTCGCTCCAGCGGCTCTCCGGGACGCTCATCGACGCCGCGATCATGGTCACTCCCACGGTGCTCACGCCCTCCATCGACATCCCGGTCGTCGCCGTCGACCCGCATACGGGCGACGGCGACTTCCCGACCGTCGCGTCGGACAGCTTCGGCGGTGCGCTCCAGGCGACGCGTTACCTCCTCGACCTCGGACACCGCCGCATCGGCTTCCTCGCGGGCCGCCCCGACCTGCGCTCGGCCCAGTTGCGGGAAGCCGGCTATCGGCAGGCGCTCGCCGATGCCGGCATCCCCTTCGATCCCGCGCTCGTCGCGGAGGGACGATACGACGCGGATGCCGCGGCCGAAGCCGCCCGGACGCTGTTGTCGTCCGCGCCCCCGACCGCCGTCTTCGCTGCGAACGACCTGTCGGCGCTCGCGGTCCTGGACGTCGCGGCATCCCTCGGACTCGACGTTCCCGGCGACCTGTCCATCGTCGGGTTCGACGACATCCCCGAAGCCTCCCGGCGCACCCCCGCCATGACGACGGTGCGCCAGCCCATGCACCGGCTCGGAGTCGTCGCGGCGCAGTTCGCCACGGCCATGCTCAACGGGCAGCCTCCCGAGCAGCCGCGCGTCATCCTGCCGACGAAGCTCATCCCGCGCGCGACGACCGCGCCCCCGCGCGCCTGATTCCCCGACCCCCGGGCCCGCTTCGCAGGTTTGCGGGCTGCGGTGGGTGGGGCGCGGCTGTGTGGGGCTTGTGCGGTGGGGCGTCGTCGGGCGCGGTGGGGCGTGGATCGACGCGGGTTGGTGGGGCTTGCGGCTGTGTGGGGCGTGGTCCGTCGTGGTGGGGCGTGGATTGCGCGCCCCGCGCGGACGGAGTGCGCCCCGTGCGGTGAGGGGGCTCCTGCCACCCGCAGTCGGGCGTGTGGTTGCGGTGGGGGCTCGCCGGTGGGGGTTTGGGGCGTGGCCCGGCGCGGTGGGGCGCGGTGTGGTGGGGCTTGCGGCTGTGGGGGCGTGGTTCGGCGCGGTGGGGCGTGGATTGTGCGCCCCGCGCGGACGGAGTGCGCCCCGTGCGGTGAGGGGGCTCCTGCCACCCGCAGTCGGGCGTGTGGTTGCGGTGGGGGCTCGCCGGTGGGGGTTTGGGGCGTGGCCCGGCGCGGTGGGGCGCGGATTGTGCGCCCCGCGCGGACGGAGTGCGCCCCGCGCGGACGGAGGGTGCCGCGGGTCAGGCGGGCGGCGCAGCGGTGGGGTCGCGCAGCAGGTCGGCGAACGCGGCCTCCGCGGCTCCGATCAGCAGTCGGTCGTCGGCGAGGGCGGCGACGCGGATCTCCAGTCCTTCCATGTTCGCAGGCATCGCCTGGGCGGCGACTCCCGCAAGGAGCGCGTCGGGGTCCAGGCTCGCGAGCGTCGCGAGAAAGCCGCCGAGCACGACGACCGACGGATTGAGCACGTTGACGGCATTGGCGAGAGCAGTCGAGAGGATGCGTCGCTGCCGCAAGACCTCCTCCGCGACATCTGCATCGGTCGAGGCGCCGAGGGCGGCGGAGAGCGCCGCGTCGTCGGCCGACGGGAGCTGGAGCACGGAGAGGAGACGCGCGCGGCTGACCTCGTCCTCCAGGACGCCGCCCTCCGCCCTCCGGTCTCCCGGAGCCCCGATGCCGGGCCGGTTCTGACCGAATTCACCCGCGTATCCGCCGGCGCCGGGCACCGGCATCCCTCCGACGACCAGGCCGCCGCCGATACCGCTCGCGCCGCCGTTGAGATACACGACGTCGTCGATGCCGCGCGCCGCGCCGAAGAGGTGCTCGGCGAGCACACCGAGGCTCGCGTCGTTGCCGATGACGGTGGGAAGCCCGGTCGCGACCCCGACGAGCTCTCCCAGCGGTTCGTCGATCCACCCGAGGTGCGGGGCGTCGCGTACGAGTCCGTCGGAGGCGCGGACGAGCCCCGGGATCGCGAGGCCTGCGCTGACGACGCGCGCGTCGGGATTCGCCTCCCGCCAGGTCGCCGTGCGCTCGGCGATGAGCGTGGCCGTCTCGTGGGGTGTGAGGAGGTGGTCGACCTCGATCCGCTCCCGATGACGGATGCCGCGGTCCAGGCCCACGACGGCGATCGTGAGCGCGTCGACCTCGGGGTTGGCGGCGATCGCGACGACGCGAGAGTCGGCGCCGACGAGGGGAGACGGGCGGCCCACCCGCCGAGAGGGATCGGGTGCGCGCTCCTCGACGAGATGCTCGCGGACGAGCTCGCCCACGAGGTCGGCGATGGTGGATCGGTTGAGGCCGGTCGACTCCGTGAGGGCTGCGCGAGAGAGCGGCCCGTCGATGTGGACGAGTCGCAGGAGGCGCGCGAGGTTGCGCTGGCGTACGCCTTCGGCGCTGGGAACGGAGTCGCTCATTCTCTTCACTGTAGGGGTTGGCGAAGCATCCGTCATGGTATAGGTTGTTGCCAACAACAATTGTTCACCGATGAACTCAGGAGCACCATGCCCACCCCCACACGCGACGACAAGTTCTCGTTCGGACTCTGGACCGTCGGCTACAACGGCACCGACCCGTTCGGCGGCCCGACGCGCCACCCGCTCGATGTCGTCCACGCCGTCGAGAAGCTCGCTGAACTCGGCGCCTACGGACTCACGTTCCACGACGACGACCTCTTCGCCTTCGGCTCGACCGACGCCGAGCGTCAGACGCAGATCGACCGCCTGAAGGGCGCGCTCGCCGACACGGGCCTCATCATCCCGATGGTCACGACCAACCTCTTCTCGGCACCCGTCTTCAAGGACGGGGGCTTCACGGCCAACGATCGCGACGTCCGCCGCTTCGCCCTCCGCAAGGTGTTCCGCCAGCTCGACCTCGGCGCCGAGCTCGGAGCCAAGACCTTCGTCATGTGGGGTGGCCGCGAGGGTGCCGAGTACGACTCGGCCAAGGACATCCGGCAGGCGCTCGAGCGTTACCGCGAGGCCGTCAACCTGCTCGGCGACTACGTCACCGACAAGGGCTACGACATCCGCTTCGCGATCGAGCCGAAGCCCAACGAGCCCCGCGGTGACATCCTGCTGCCGACCCTCGGACACGCGATCGCCTTCATCGACTCCCTCGAGCGGCCCGAACTGGTGGGCCTCAACCCCGAGGTCGGGCACGAGCAGATGGCGGGCCTCAACTTCGCCGCGGGCATCGCGCAGGCGCTGTACCACGGCAAGCTCTTCCACATCGACCTCAACGGCCAGCGCGGCATCAAGTACGACCAGGACCTCGTCTTCGGCCACGGTGACCTGCACAACGCGTTCGCGCTCGTCGACCTGCTCGAGAACGGCGGCCCCGGCGGCGTCCCCGCCTACGACGGCCCGCGCCACTTCGACTACAAGCCCTCGCGCACCGAGGACGAGGTCGGAGTGTGGGAGTCGGCCGCCGCCAACATGCGCACGTACCTGCTGCTGAAGGAGCGCGCCGCGGCCTTCCGCGCCGACCCCGAAGTGCAGGAGGCGCTCGCCGCCGCGAAGGTCGACGAGCTGTCGACCCCGACGCTCAACGAGGGTGAGACGTACGAGGACTTCCTCGCGGACCGCTCCGCGTACGAGGACTTCGACGCGACCGTCTACCTCGGCGGCAAGGGCGGCGGCTTCGTCCGGCTGCAGCAGCTCGCGACCGAGCACCTGCTCGGCGCTCGCTGACCCGCACACCACCTCGCGCCGTACCCGGCCCCTGGCTCCGCGCCCGGGCTCGGGTACGGCGCACCGGGCTCCGGGCCGCAGCGCCGATCCGCGCGCCGATCCGCGAGACTGCACCCGGGACCCGAGACAGCACGCGCGGACCGCAGTCTCGGCCGCAAGATGCAGTCTCGCGGTCTGCTCGGGCTCGAAAGGCCACATCAACGAAAGAGGAGAGCGATGACGCTCGTCATGGGAGTCGACTCGTCGACGCAGTCGTGCAAGGTCGTGATCACGGATGCCACGACAGGCGCCGTCGTCCGCGAAGGGCGCGCCGTCCACCCCGCCGGCACGTCGGTCGACCCCGAGGCGTGGTGGATCGCGCTGCGTGAGGCGATCTCCGCGGCCGGAGGACTCGACGACGTCGCCGCCTGGGCGATCGGCGGTCAGCAGCACGGGATGGTCGCCCTCGACGCCGACGGCCGCGTCATCCGCGACGCGCTGCTGTGGAACGACACCCGCTCGGCAGGGGCGGCGAACGACCTCATCGCCGAGTTCGGCGCCGACGAGCTCGCCCGGCGGACGGGGCTCGTGCCCGTGGCATCCTTCACGATCACGAAACTCCGCTGGCTGCGCGACAACGAACCCGACAACGCCGCCCGCGTCGCCGCGGTCGCCCTGCCGCACGACTGGCTCACGTGGCGGCTCCGCGGCTTCGGCCCCGACAACCCCGTGCTCGACGAGCTCGTCACCGACCGCTCCGACGCATCGGGGACGGGCTACTGGGACCCGGCGACGGGAGGCTACGACCGCGCACTGCTCGAGGCCGCTCTCGGACACGATGCCGTCCTGCCGCGAGTGCTCGACGCCGACGGATTCGTGACGGATGCCGCGGGCCGCCGTGTCGGCGGAGGGGCGGGCGACAACGCGGGTGCTGCCCTCGGGCTCGGTGCTCGCGCGGGCGACGTCGTCGTCTCGATCGGCACGAGCGGAACCGTCTTCGCCGTGAGCGACGAGCGCACGATCGACCCGTCGGGGACGGTCGCGGGCTTCGCCGACTGCACGGGACGCTTCCTGCCGCTCGTCGCGACGCTCAACGCCGCGCGCGTCCTCGACGCGATCGCGCGGCTACTCGGGGTCGACCACGGCGAGCTTTCGCGGCTCGCGCTCGCGGCCGAGCCCGGCGCCGGCGGGCTGACGCTCGTCCCGTACTTCGAGGGCGAGCGGACCCCGAATCTTCCTGACGCGACGGCCTCCCTCACGGGCATGACCCTCGCCTCGACGACCCGCGAGAACCTCGCGCGCGCAGCCGTCGAAGGCATGCTGTCGGGCCTCGGAGCGGGACTCGAAGCTTTGCGGGCGCTCGGCGTTCCGCTCGAACGGGCCCTTCTCATCGGCGGAGGCGCGCAGTCCGAAGCCGTGCGCCGCATCGCGCCGCTCGTCCTGGGGCTTCCCGTGGAGCTGCCGCAGCCGGGCGAGTACGTCGCGCTGGGTGCCGCGCGGCAGGCGGCCGCCGTCCTCGCGGTCTGAGATCGGTCCGAACCGGCCTGTCCGGCTCCGCCGCGTTCAGAATTCAGTCTGGACAACGTGTTCTCATGCGTGCAGCCGCGGGATTCCGGCGGCCGTCGGGAGTGCCGGCGGCAGCGAGACTGAATTGTGAACGCGCAACGGGGGAGACAATGGGCTGATGGATGCCGTTGAGGTCGATGCCATCGCGGCGGAGCTCTACGCGCTGCCGCCGGCGGAGTTCACCGCGGCCCGCAACGCCCGCGCGAGCGGGCCCGAAGCCCGTGCCGTCAAAGCCCTCCGCAAGCCGACCGCTGCGGCGTGGGCCGTCAATCTCCTCGTCCGCGACGGGCAGCTGGCCGACGCCGTCGAGCTGTCGGCGGCGCTCCGGGAGGCCCAGGACGACCTCGACGCGGCGGAGCTCGCGCGGCTCGGACGTCAGCGGCGCGCGCTCGTCTCGGCTCTCGCCGTCCGCGCGGCGACACTCGCCGAGGACGCCGGAGTCACGCTCAGCGCCGCGGCACGTGAGGATGTCGAGAAGACGATCAATGCGGCGGTGGTGGATGCCGTGGCGGCCGCCGCCGTGCTGACGGGGCGGCTCGTCAAGCCGCTCGAGGCGGGCTCGCTAGACGACCTCTCCGACACCGTCGGCGGGTCGCTCCCGGGGGTTGCAGCGCCCCCGCCGCGCGACGACCTGTCGGAGCGTCGGGCTCGCAAGGCCGCCGAGAAGGCCGCCCGCGAGGCCGAACGGATTGCGAACGAAGCCGAGCGCGAGAGGGTCCGTGCCGCAGCGCAGCGTGACAAGGCCCGCGAGCGCCTCGATCACCTGCGGGAGCGCGTCGACGAACTGCGCCGCGACCTCGAGCGCGTCGAAGCGGAGGCGACCGAAGCCGAGGAGCGGCTCGCGACCCGCGAGAAGGAGCTTGCGGATGCCGCGGCGGCAGTGCGCACCGCGGAGTCCGCCGCGCGCGCCGCTCACCCTCGGCCGTCCGAGTAGGGGGCCGGATCTCGATACGCGCGCTCCGCGCGCTACTCGATCAGCGGGGTGGGGCGCGGGTTGATGCGCTGGGGCGCGAACTGTGCGCCCCGACTGTACGAAGGGCACCCCGAGCCGGGCGGGGCGGCGTCGATCAGGGCGCGCGGTGCGTCGAGGCGGCGAGATCTGTAGCATCCGGTCTGTGGAGAATCCCAGGAACACGTCAGCGTGAGGAACGGCCACCGGATCGTCGCCGGGTTCTTTGCCGCAGCGCTCGCCATCATCGGCGGACTCGTCGCGGTCGAGGGTGTGCGGATCGCAGGGGACGCGCTCGAGCGCCCCGGCATCGACGCCTTCTACGAGCAGCCCGACGGTGCTCTCGACGGTGCCCCGGGAACGATCGTGAAGGCCGACCAGCTGCTCGGTGCGCCGCTCGCCTCGCGGGCGTGGCGCATCATGTACCGCACGACCGACGTCCACGGCGAGCCGGTGGTCTCGACGGGCGTGCTCATCGTGCCGCTGACGCCCGCGCCGCCGGGTGGCCGCACGGTCCTGTCGTGGGCGCACCCGACGACTGGTGCCGCGCGACAGTGCGCCCCGTCGTACGGGTTCGACCCGTTCGTCGGCATCGAAGGCCTCCGGTCACTTCTCGACCGCGGGTACGCCGTCGTGGCGACCGACTATGTCGGGATGGGCACGGAAGGCCCGGACTCCTACCTGGTCGGGGTCACGGGCGGCAACGCCGTGCTCGATGCCGTCCGTGCGGCGCAGGCGATCCCGCAGAGTCAGGCGAGCGACCGCGTCGTGCTGTGGGGGCACTCGCAGGGCGGGGCCGCCGTCCTGTTCGCGGCGCAGCAGGCGACCGAGTACGCGCCGGAACTTCAGATCGAAGCCGTCGCTGCGGCGGCGCCCGCGGCCAATCTCGTCGACCTCATGCAGGCGCACCTCGACGACATCTCCGGCGTCACGATCGGCTCGTACGCGTTCACGGCTTTCGCAGAGGTCTACGACGAACCGATCGCCGACATCCTCACTCCCGAGGCGCTCGAGGTGGTCCCGAAGATGAACGACATCTGCCTCCTCGCGAACATCGGCGAGCTCCACGCGATGGGCGACGCGCTCGTCGGGGACTTCACCGTCGCCGACCCCACGACGACCGAACCGTGGAAGTCGCTCCTCGAGCAGAACTCCGCGGGCGCGACGGCGTTCGACGCGCCGCTCTTCATCGCGCAGGGACTCGACGACGAACTCGTCGTGCCCGCCGACTCGAAGGCGTTCGCCGAGCACGAGGCATCCCTCGGCATGTGGGTGACGTACCACGAGATCTCGTTCGCCACCCATGGCACGGTGGCCTACCTCGCACTTCCCGGCCTCTTGCAGTGGCTCGACCGCGTGGGGGCGCGCTGACGACGGATGCCGCGGGCCGGGGCCGTACGCGGGGGTCGATCTCGATACGCGCGCTCCGCGCGCTCCTCAATAGCGGGGGTGGCGTCAGTGGCGGAAGCCGGGGGCGGGAGCCATGACGGGCATGGCTGAGGGAAGGGCGTCGAGGTACGCGGTCTCAGCCTCGATGTCGGCGAGAAGCTGTGCGGCCAGGTCCATGCTGAGGCCGTTCCGCACGACGATCCGCTGCACCGTGAGGTCGGACATGCCGTCGGGCATGGGATAGGTGGGCACGAGCCAGCCCTTCATGCGCAGCCGATCGGACAGGTCGTAGAGCGTCCAGTTCGACGTGTGCCCGTCCCTCAGACGCCACGCGAAGACGGGGATGTCGCTTCCGTCGTTCCACAGTTCGAACGCGTCGAGCTTCGCGATTCCCGCCGAGAGGTAGAGGGCGACGTCCTGCGACGACTTCTGCATCTCGACGTAGCCGCTGAAGCCGAGCCGCAGGAACAGATAGTACTGCAGCACGATCTGCGCGCCGGCGCGCGAGAAGTTGAGCGCGAACGTCGGCATCTCGCCGCCGAGATAGCTCACCGTGAAGACGAGATCCTCGGGGAGCCACTTCGCTTCGCGCCACACGACCCACCCGACGCCGGGGTAGACGGCGCCGTACTTGTGTCCCGAAGTCGAGATCGAGTGGACCCGCTCGAGGCGGAAGTCCCATACGAGGTCGGGTTGGAGGAACGGCGCGATCATCCCACCCGAGGCCCCGTCGATGTGGATCGGGATGTCGAGCCCCGTCGTGCGCTGCACCTCGTCGAGGGCTGCCGCGATCTCGGTCACCGGCTCGTACATGCCCGTGTACGTGACGCCCATGATGGCGACGACGCCGATCGTGTTCTCGTCGATGTACGACGCGAGATCGTGTCCGTCGAGCACTTTGTGCTCGTCCGAGATGGGTACCATCCGCGCCTCGACGTCCCAGTAGTTGCAGAACTTCTCCCAGCACACCTGGACGGCGGCGCTCATGACGAGGTTGGGCTTCTCGGTCGAGGCGCCCGCCGCGCGCCGCGCGTGCTGCCAATTGCGCTTGAGCGCGAGGCCCGCGAGCATGCACGCTTCACTCGACCCCGTCGTCGACGTGCCGATCGTGTCGGCGGGGCTCGGGGCGTGCCAGAGGTCGGCGAGCATCTGCCAGCAACGCTCTTCGATCGCCGCCGTGCTGGGGTACTCGTCCTTGTCGATCATGTTCTTGTCGTACGCCTCGGCGTAGAGGCGGTTCGCGTGGTCGTCCATCCAGGTCGTCACGAACGTCGCGAGGTTGAGCCGTGCGTTGCCGTCGAGCATCGTCTCGTCGTGCACCACTTGATAAGCGGTCGACGGCAGCATGCCCTCGTCGGGGAAGCGATCCGGACGCCGGAGCGCTGTCTCACCGGGACGGTCGAATGTCGGGGGCAGGCCGTGATACTCGGGCATCCGAGCTCCTTTCGAGGGCGTCTGGTTCCACCGTGGCATGGCGGGGGTGCGAACGCGTACTGTTCCGTGCGGATCGCTCGCGCGCCGCTACCCTGATCCCGTGGACGACCTCGAGCCGACGCTGCTGCTCATCCCGCTCCTGGCGGTGCTGGCGCCGCTGCTCGCGCGCGGTCTCGGCCGGTGGGTGCGGGTCCCGATCGTCGTGTTCGAGCTCCTCCTGGGCATCGCGATCGGTCCGAGCCTGCTCGGATGGGCCGAGCCGTCGGCCTTCGTCGACACCCTGGCCGAGTTCGGCGTCGCGATGCTGTTCTTCGTCGCGGGCACCGAGATCGAGTTCTCGGCCTTCCGCGGACGCACGGGACGCAACGCCGGGTTCGGCTGGCTCATCAGCCTCGCGGCGGGGGTCGGGCTCGGATGGGTGCTCGCTCCGGGTGAGGCGGCGATCATCATCGGCATCGCGCTGAGTTCGACGGCCCTCGGCACGATCCTCCCGATCCTCCGCGACAGCGGCGACCTGAAGACGCCGTTCGGCCGCTCCGTCGGCGCGATCGGCGCCGTCGGCGAGTTCGGTCCGCTGATCGCGATCTCGGTGTTCCTCGGTGGTCGGGATCCCGGGATCTCGACGGTGATCCTCGCCATCTTCGCGTTCGTCGCGGGCCTCGCGATCCTCCTCGCCTTCCGCGTCCCGGCCGGCGCGATGCACCGGTTCGTGAACTCGACGCTGCACACATCGGGACAGTTCGCCGTGCGCCTCGTCTTCCTCGTCCTGTCCGTGCTCGTCGCGCTCAGCATGGTGCTCGACCTCGACATCCTCCTCGGAGCGTTCACCGCCGGGATCGTGTGGCGCCTCATGATGAGGGATGCCGCGGAGTCCGACCGCGAGGCGGTCGAGAGCAAGATCGAGGCCGTCGCGTTCGGCTTCCTCGTCCCGGTGTTCTTCATCTACACGGGCGTGACGTTCGACCTCGCGGCGCTTCTCGCGGAGCCCCTCCTGCTCGTGGCTGTACCGCTCACGGTCGTCGCACTGATCGTCGTGCGCGGCATCCCGTCGATGCTCGTCGCACCCCCGGGATCATCGCGCTCGGACCGGGTCGCCGTCGGGCTTCTCGGCGCGACGGGGCTTCCGATCATCGTCGCCGTCACGGCGATCGGCGTCGAAGAACAGGTCATCACGTCGGCGACGGCGTCGGTCCTGGTTGGGGCGGGGATGCTCTCGGTGCTGCTTCTTCCTCTCATCGCGACGACGCTGCGGCGGCGTTCGACGGGATCCGCGGAGCCCGTCCGCGAACCGGCCCAGGAGGACGACCTCGCGTGAGCGCGGTCGACCTCTTCCAGGCGGCCCGTGAGCGGCTGGCGGAAGTTGCACGCGAGGGGCTCGGCGAGCTCGTTCAGCCGCGGCGTCTCCTCGGCATCCCTCGGGCTCCGCGGATCGTCCCGCGCGGTTCGGCCTGGCACGTCGGCGTGCTGCTCGTGGGTGAGGAGGACGTCTTCGCGGTCGGCGACATCCTGCGCGCCCACGCCGAGGTGCGCCGCGGCTTCACCGCGGAGTCGCAGCGGCAGCGTGCCGCGCTCGCCGCCGCTGCGTTCCGGGGTGGGTTCGACGAAGGCGCGACGGTGCACATCGGCTGGCAGCGGCTCGATCCCACCGCCGTCGACGGGGGAGCGGCATCCGGCCCTCTCGCCCTCGTCGGCGGGGTGCCGAGCGTGCGCTGGAGTGCGTCCGGTGGCTTCGCTCCGCTCGCCGGGTACCTCGAGGAGAGGATCTCCCTCGTGCGCACTCCGCCCCCAGGCGCGTGAGTCGCGGTGTCAACCCCGTGACGACGGGGCGTTCGAGCGCGTACGGTCGAGGTATGCAGAGCACAGGCAAGGATCTCGCCCGTCAGATCGTGGTCATCTCGACGGCGGTGTTCATGCTGATCGCCTCACTCGTCGGCAGCGGCGTCCTCGGCGGGACGCCCGTCCAGGAGCTTCAGGACGGCGCACTCGCCGCGGACGGCTCGCTCCTCGCCCCCGCGAGCCCCGCCTTCTCGATCTGGAGCGTCATCTACGTCCTGCTCATCGGGTACGCGATCTGGCAGGCCCTCCCGGGTCAGCGGGCGCGCGAGCGCCAGCGGGCGCTCGGCTGGTGGATCGCGCTGTCGATGGTGTTCAACGGGCTATGGCTCGTGCTCGCCCAGTTCGCGACCCTCCCCCTGACGGTCGCCGGGATCGTTGCGCTCCTCATCGTGCTCTGCATCACCTTCCAGCGCACCGTCGTCTACCCGGCCGAGGGCCTCTTCGACTCGCTCCTCATCGACGGATCGACGGGCCTCCACCTCGGCTGGGTGTCGCTCGCGACGGTCGCGAACACGTCCGCGTGGCTCACCGCCGAGGGGCCGTCCTCGTGGGAGTCGTTCGGAACGACGGCCGGTGTCCTCGTGCTCATCGTCGTGGGTCTCATCGGTCTCGCCCTGACGTGGCGGAGCGGATGGCGGATCGCCCCCGCGCTCGCACTCGGGTGGGGTCTGTCGTGGCTGGCCGTCGGCCGCCTGCAGCTCGAGCCGCACGACACCGCGATCGGCGTGACGGCCGCAATCGTCGCCGTCGTCATCCCCTTGGTCGCGATCCTCGGAACCGTCTCCTCCCGCCTCGTCGGCGCGCGGAACGCCGGCGCCTGACCGCCTCGACGGCCATCTCGGTGGCGGCCGTCTCGGTGGCACAGGTCAGACGGGCGCGAAGGTCTTCGCGAAGGCCCGGAGCAGTCGGACGGGTTCCGTGAGGGATGCCGCATGCACGCGCGCGGCGATCGTGTCGAAGTCGCTCGCGGCGAAGTAGCCGTCGTCGCGGTAGACCGCCATCCGCTCCGTGAACGCCTTCGCGGTCGGTTCGGGGTGGAACTGCGTCGCATAGAGCCGGTCGCCCGCGCGGTAGGCCTGCACGGGGCATCCCTCGTTCGTCGCGAGCAGCGTCGCGCCGGGAGGGAGGCTCTCGGAGCCTTCTTTGTGCGCCGTGAGTGCCGCGAAGCGGCGCGCGAGCCCGCCGAAGACCGGGTCGGTCGCGGCATCCGGAGTGAGCTCGATCGTGACGGGACCCGTGTCTTCGGGATACGCGCGGCTCACGGTGCCGCCCAGCACCCGCGTCACGACGCCGATGCCGTAGCACGTGAAGAGCGCCGCCGTGCGGCGTTCGAGTGCGGCTTCCGCGATTCGCGCGAGATCCGCTTCGAGGCGCCGCTGCGCGTCGGTCTTGGTCGACTCCGGATCGGCGACGTTGAAGGGACTCCCGCCGACGAGGATGCCGCTGAACCGGTCGAAGACATCGTGGGGGAGCGGCTCGCGCACGAGGTCGTGCTGCGCGATCATGCCCGGCTCGAACCGCGTGGCGGCGCGAAACGACTCGTACTCCGCAGCAGCTGCGCCCTGCTGAGGCCGGACGCAGACATAGAGAAGCGGCGCCGACGTCATGGCGCGATTCTAGATCGGTCGACGCGGCGCCGCGAGCCGTGTGTCATCCGGCGAAAGCGCACCCGCAAGAGAATCCCGCCCGACATGTATCACGCGGGATCTATCGCGCTCTGGGCAGGTGTGGACAGAATGGGCGCTATGACGCACGCTGGGGCCGAGTCGTCCGCCTCCGACGCTGAGCCGACGCGGTGGGAACGCGCCGGCGAGTCCTTCGAGAGGTGGCGAGAGGGCGACAGTCGGGCCATGGACGAACTCGTCCGTCTCATGACGCCCGTCCTGTGGCACGTCGTGCGCGCGTACGGTCTCGACAGTGCCCTGGCGGAAGACGTCGTGCAGACGACGTGGATGACGCTCGTCCGCACGCACGCGTCGATCCACGAGCCGAAGGCGGTGTCGGGCTGGCTCACGATGTGCGCGCGACGCGAGGCCTGGCGCGTGGGCAAGCAGCACCGCCGCGCCGACGCGACCGAGGTCGAGACCCTCGAACCGCACCTGCCCGTGACGGAGTCCGCCGAGCAGACCGCCGCGCGAGACGACGAGGCCCGGCGCCTGTGGGATGCCGTCAGCCACCTGGACGCGCGATGCCAGCGCCTCCTGCGCGTCGTCGCGTTCGAAGAACGGCCCGACTACGCACGGATCGCACAAGACCTGTCGATGCCCATCGGATCGATCGGACCGACACGCCAGCGCTGTCTGGGAAAGCTTCGCACTCGCATCGAGAGCGACGGGTGGGGGGGAGACCGCCATGGAAACTGAGGACTTCGCCGCGGACGCGGCGATCTTCGCACGACTGCGGGGAGTGTGGGAGGACGTCGATCCGATGCCCACCGACCTCGTCGACCGGATGGTCGCGGCCGTCGCCGTCGCCGACCTGACCCGCGAATACGCCCTGCTGACGCTCGTCGAGGAGTCGCAACTGGCTGCCGTCCGCAGCGACACCGACACCGCGACACTGCAGTTCAGCGACGGATCGACGACCGTGCTGCTGCATGTGACGGCGACTGACGGGCACCGCCGCATCGACGGCTGGGTGGATGCCGCGGCGCTGGCGATCCGTCTGGTGCAGGGCGACAGCGAGATCGCCGCCACGGCCACCGAACACGGCCGATTCTCTTTCGACGACGTCCCGCCCGGCGTCTGCCGCCTGCGGCTCGTCGTGAAGGAGACGTCGGGCGACCTCCGCGACTTCCAGACCCCGCAGTTCGAGGTCTGACCACCCCCACCCGAGAGGCAACACCACGATGGCCGCAGTCGAACCCACCGGATCGTGGCGCGCACGCGAGGTCGCGAGCGCTCCGAAAGGGGTCGTGCTCGATCCGCAGCGCGACTCCGTTCCCGGGATCACCTCGTTCCCCACCCTGTACGCGCGGGGACACTTGCTCATCTCGGGTGCGACGGACGCCGCTCGGGTGTCTCTGCAGGAGGCTGCGGAAGAACTCGGGTGGGACGTCGAGCTCGAGCAGGTCCGCGACGGTGAGACGCCGCTCACGCGGGCGCGCATCGTCGAGTCGCCGAAGCCACGTCGCGACGACGAGCCCGTCGCGCAGGTCGATGCGTGGCGTCTCCTGCAGCAAGCGCGCCGCCGGGTGCTCGAGCGGGCGCTGCTGAAGCGGCGATCCAGGGGCCGCGATGCCGACGGAGAGGATGCCGTCGCCCGGGTCAAGCGCGCGGTCGCGCTCGCGGCATCCCGCTCCCTCGATCCCGACGTCGATCCCCGCGATTTCGCCGAGGAACGCCGGGCCATCATCGCCGATGAGACGCTCCGGCGCGTCGGCCTCGATCACGTCCTCGTGGTCGATCCGATCGGGGTGAATCCGCACGGTCGGACGAATCCGCATGGGCGGACGAACCCGCACGGGAGGACGAACCCGCACGGGAGGACGAATCCCGCGGGCACCGAGGGCTGTGCCTACGCCGGCACGGGTGGCTTGGAGATCGTGGACTTCGTCGGTGCCGCGCCGGTGCGACGAGGGGTCGCGAAAGGCGGTCGACGGCCGGTGGTCGCCTACTTCGACACGGGCTGCGGAGACCACTCGTGGTTCGTCGACGACATCGGGTCCGACCCGATCATCGTCAGGAACCTGCCGTCTCCCACGCGTCCGGGCACGGTCATCGGCGTCGAGGATCCGGCAACGGACCCCGAGGTGCACGGCGACCAGGCGGGTCCGCGCGATGGCTTCCTCGATGATGCCGCCGGACACGGGACCTTCGTCGCCGGGATCATCCGGCAGGCGGCTCCCGACGCACGCATCGTCGCGATCCGGATCGCGGACAGCAACGGAACCGTGCTCGAGAGCGAGCTCATCGACGCCGTCGAAGAGCTCGCCGCGTGGGCCGAGAAGGGGAATCCCGTTGATGTCGTGAACTTCTCGCTCGGCTACTACCACGAGACCCCCGAGGACGGACTCTTCAGCGAGCGGCTCTACGACGCGCTTCGCCGGCTCCGTGCGGGTGGCACGATCATCGTCTGCTCCGCGGGCAACGACGCGACCGACCGTCCGTCATTCCCCGCGGCGCTGTACGAGTGGGGCGATCCGGACCTCAGCTTCGAGGAGGCCGGTGTTGCTGGGAGGCACCTCGCGATCGGAGCTCTGAACCCGCAGCGCACATCCGTCGCGCTGTACAGCAACATCGGGAAGTGGGTCACGGCGTACGCGCCCGGTACGTCGGTTCTCAGCGCGTTCCCCTCGTTGACGGGAGGCGTCCAGGCAGGCTCCCGCGCCGATCTGTACGACCGCCGCAGACAGAGCCTGGATCCCGACGATCACTCGGGCGGGTTCGCGATCTGGAGCGGCACGTCGTTCGCGTCACCGTACGTCGCGGGCAGGATCGCGGCATCCCTCGCCGACGGGCTGCTGTCGGGCTCGATCAGCGCGCCGACATCGGACGCCCTCGAGGGCACTCTCGCCGCGCTCGACGAGGAGGATCACTCCCGGGTCTGAGCTGGTGCCATTTCGCCCGGGCGCTCGAGCGGCCATCATGGCACTGTGCCGCCCGATGCTCCCGAGCTCTACGCACGCGGGGTCGACCTCGCGAATGCAGGACGCTACTCCGACGCCCGCCGCGTGCTGGCTGCCGCTGCGGACGCCGCGGCAGCAGGCGAGGAGGATCTCGACCTGCAGGCGCGCATCGACGGGACGACCGCGTACCTTCTCGGTCGTTCGGGCGACGTCGACGCCGGTATCGCGCTGTGCGCGAAGGCGCTCGAGCGCGAAGGGCTCGGCAGCACGACGCGCGCCATCCTCGCGGGTCAGATGGGCGCTCTGGAGTTGGAGAGAGGTGCTCTCGACCGGGCGGTGAGCTGGCTTACGCGCGCCATCGAGGGCATGGCGCCAGACGACATCCAAACCGCCAACATGCGCATGAACCGCAGCCTCGCCGACATGCAGAGCGGACGGCTCGAGGCTGCGAGAGCCGACCTCGTCTCCGCCGAGGCGGCGTTCCGTGCCGCGGGAGACACGCTCGCAGCCGATCAGGCGGTGCACAACCGCGGGTACGTCTCCATGCTGGCGGGCGACCTCGTCGAAGCGCTCGCGACCATGCAATCGGTCCGCGAACCGCTCGACGACGGATCGGACTTCTGGGCGGCGGTCAACGAGCTCGACCGCGCCGAGGTCCTCCGCGACGCGGGTCTCGTGACAGAGGCCGAACGGAGCCTCGCGGGAGTCGCCCCCGTCTTCGGGCGGGAGCACGCGCCCGGAGACCGCGCGCGTGCCGAGTATCAGCTCGCGCGATCGCTCCTCGACCACGATCCCGCGCGGGCGGCCACCGTGGCGGCGGCATCCGCTCGCCGGTTCCGCGGGCTCGGGAGCGAGTCGTGGGCTGTCCGGGCCGACGCCGTGCGGCTGAGGGCGCGCCTGTCGCGCGGTCGACTCGACCGGTCGGGAAGGCCGCTCGCGACGGGCCGTGCCCCCACGAAGGGCGCCGTCGATGATGTGGTGTCGTCACTCAGATCGCACGGCTTCCCGCACGACGCCGCCGCCCTCCGGCTCACGGCGTCGCTCGCGGCGCTCCGGGCGGGACGCGAGCCCGACAGCGCCGACCCGCGGGTGCCGAGCGGGTCGCCGATCGAGGTCGCGCTCCTCGCGCACGAGGTCGCGGTCGAACGCGCACGGCGTGCGGGGCGGGAGACAGACGCGCGGCGGCGTGCGGCCCGCGGCATCGATCTGCTCGAGGCATCCGCCCAGGTGGGGGGAAGTCTCGAACAGCAAGGATCGATCGTGCGCCAAGGCTTGGGCCTCATGGCCGCGGGACTCGCGTCGGCGGTCCGTTCGGGACGTCCCGACGTCGTCTTCGAGTGGTCTGAGCGCTCGCGCCACCTGACGGCGCAGGTGGTGCCCCTGCGACCTCCGCCCGATCCGGTGCTGGCCGCCGACCTCGCGGAGCTGAGGCGCATCCGCGTCGCCGACCCGGACGGCGAGTGGCTCGCGGATCCGCGCGCCGAGGTCCTGCGTTCCCGCGCTCGGGAGCGGCAGTGGTCCGGCACACAGACGGCCGGTCTTCATGACCGCGTCGGTCTCGAGTCTCTCCAGGGTGAGCTCGCTGCCGGCACCGCTCTCGTGTCATATGTCTTCGATGGCATGTCCCTCGTGGCGCTGACGGTGACGGGTGCGGACGCTCAGCTCGTCCGCCTGGACTGGTCGCGCGTGCTCGCCGCTCTCGACGGACTGCGGGCTGACCTCGACGTGTCCGCGGTTGTCCGTTCGGGACCCATGGCCCGCGTCGTGCAGGCGACCCTGACGGGCCGCCTCGAGGCCTTGTCCTCCGAGCTCGTCGCTCCCGCCCTCGCCCGTGCGGGAGATCCCGAACGCGTCGTGATCACGGCGCCGGGCGTGCTCGCCGCGATTCCGTGGGCGATGCTGCCCGCCCTCCACGGGATGCCCGTCTCGGTCGCCCCGTCAGCATCGCGCTGGGTCGCTTCGCGCGGGGCTCCCTCCACTCGTCCTGCCCGCGCCGCGCTCGCCGCAGGGCCGCGTGTCGCCCGCGGCGAGGAGGAGATCGCGCTGGCCGCAGCGGCGTGGGACTCTCCGGTCGTTCTTCGTGCCGAGGACGCGACGGTGTCCGCGGTGACCGCCGCGGCATCCGGAGCCGACGTCCTCCATGTCGCCGCCCATGGGAGGCACGCGGCCGATCACCCGCTCTTCTCGGGTCTCGAGCTCGCCGACGGCACGCTGTTCGGGTATGACATCGACCTCGTTCCCGATGTGCCTCCGACGGTCGTGCTGTCGGCGTGCGAAGTCGGCCGGTCGACCGTGCGGTGGGGTGAGGAAGCTGTCGGCATGACCCGCGTGTGGCTCCACGCGGGTGCGCGCTGCGTCATCGCCGCGCCCGTCATCGTCGCCGACGACGTCGCGTGCGAACTGCTCGGCGCGATGCACGCCGAACTCGCGGCGGGGTTGCCGCCCGCGGACGCGCTGGCCGCCGCGGCATCCGACACCGGAATCGTCGCCCCGTTTCAGGCGCACGGCGCGGGATTCTGAACTTCCGCGGAACCATGTATCAGGGGATACGTGGACCGCTCCTACACCTCGGACGGCTCGTGCAGACGGGATCCGGGGGGCTCCTGACTGGGGGGCAGAACGACGTGGGGCGTACGCGAGTGCGAGTCGTTCGAGGGCCGATCCGCTCGGGGGATGTCGCGGAACGGATCCGGAACGCGACATCCCCCGGATCCGCGCGCCGTTTGACGGCGGTGCGGGCCATAACTCCGCCTCGCTGGACGCGGCATGTGGGCCCTGGCCCGGAGATCCGCGGCGGCGATCGGGTGGGCACGCCGCTGAGGCGGAGTTATGGCACGCGCCCGCGAGGTCACCCGCGGGACGAGTTCGCCGTGCGGCCCCGCACGATGCCCACGAAGGCTTCGACGGCGGGCGTCGTGCCGTCGACGGGCCACGCAAGGGCGACGGACGAAGGCGCGACGCCGCGGAGTGGGCGGTAGTCGGCATCGCGTCGGCGGTGCAGTCGTGCGAGCGACATCGGGACGACGACGACGCCGACCCCCGCCGCGACCGTCGCGATGGCGTCGGCCGTCGTCGCCGGTGGGGCGAAAGCCGGGGTGATCGTGCCCGCGATGTCCATCCCGAGGACGTCGTCGGCGGGGACGATCAGGACTTCGCCGGCGAGGTCGGTGAGTTCGAGCTCGTCGGCGGCAGTGAGGTGCGAGTCCTTCGCCATGACCACGACCGGGCGCTCGTCGTACAGCGGGATCACGTGCAGTCCGTCGTTGTCCATGGGGAGCCGGACGAGCGCGGCATCCACCGACCCGTCGTCGAGGGATCCGCGCTGCGTTGCGACTTCGATGGGCACGAGTTCGAGCGGGTTGGCCGGCATCCGGTCCTTCCACACGTCGATCCACTTTCCGGGGGTCGCGCCGGGGATCGCGCCGAGTCGGAAGGGTCCGGATGCCACGGGCTCGACGCGCGCAGGAGCTGCGACCGGGGCGGGCTTCCGAGGGCGGGGCTTGGCGGGGGAGGGCTTCGCGGAGGGTCGCTTCTTCGCGGCATCCGTCGGTCTCTTACCCGAGGAGCGTCGTCGTCCGTGCGAGCTCGCCATGCGGTCCAGGGTATCCGGGCGCTATGGTTCGGTCATGATCGCCATCATTGCCACCGTGCTCGGCGCGCTCGCAGCCCTCCTGCACGTGTACATCTTCGTCATGGAGAGCGTCCAGTGGACGCAGCCTCGCGTGTGGAAGCGGTTCGGGGTCGCCGACCAGGCGGCTGCAGACGTCACGAAGCCGATGGCCTACAACCAGGGCTTCTACAACCTGTTCCTCGCGATCGGTGCGACTCTCGGCATGGTGCTGTTCTGGGTGGGTCAGCCCGATGCCCCCGCCGAGATCGCGGGTCGGGCGCTCGCCCTCTTCAGCCTCGGCTCGATGCTCGCCGCGGCGCTCGTGCTCGTGACTTCGGGGCGCCGCTACCTCCGCCCCGCGGCCATCCAGGGCACCCTCCCCCTCCTCGCCTTCCTCCTCTTCTTCTTCGCCTGACCCCAGCTCGCCCCGCTGCCCCGCACCCCGGTCCCGGCGCCTGTCCGCCGAGACGACCCGAACTGCGGCGATCCGGCGCGGAATCCGACGTTCTGCGTCTTCTCGGCGACGGGGCGGAAGGCCGTCGCAGGGGTGCGCGCCAGTCGCCGAAAAGACGCAGACTGCGCGGATCGGGCGAGAATCGCGACGGTTCGGGTCTTCTCGGCAAAAGGGGCACGGGCAGAAGGGGGCGGGGCCGGCAGCGATGCGGGGTTGCGTTGAAGGTCGATAGATAGCTATCGTTTTTCGATAGATGATCGCCGATTTTCGATAGGTGGACCATGCAGCGCTCTACGATCCTCGTTCTCAAGGTCTTGATCGGCGCGCTTATCGCGCTCCTCGTCACGTGCCAGATCTTCGTCATTCCGGCGGTCGCTGCGCAGTCGGCGTGGAGGTACCACGAGATCGCCTATCTCCAAGTGCCGGGCATCATCGTCGGCATCCTGTTCCTCATCTGCGTCCAGGTCGTGCTCGTCTGCGTCTGGCGTCTGCTGTCACTCGTCCGCCGCGACGCGATCTTCAGCGAGCGGGCGTTCCCCGACGTCGACGTGAGTCTCGGCGCCGTCGGGTTCGCGACCTTCCTCGTCGCGGTGACCCTCGTGACGTTCATGGTGACCGGCGTCGAGAACGCCTCCATCACGCTGTTGTGCGTGCTGGGTCTCGTCGTGGGCGGCGGGCTCTCGCTCCTCATCGTCGTCCTCCGCGGGCTGCTGAAAAAGGCCTGGCAGCTCGAGCAGGACCTCTCGGAGGTCGTGTGATGGCCATCATCATCAACCTCGACGTCGAACTGGCGAAGAAGAAGATGTCCGTGGGCGAATTCGCCGCCGCGATCGACATCACCCCCGCGAACGTGTCGGTGCTCAAGAACGGGCGAGCCAAGGCCATCCGCTTCACGACGCTCGACGCGATCTGCCGCGTTCTCGAATGTCAGCCGGGCGACATCCTGCAGTGGGTTCCCGATGAGGAGGGCGACGCATGAGCACCCTCACGCCCCAACGCCCCCGATGGAGCGCGGACGCCATCGCGCGCCTCGAGGACTCTCTGTCCTGCCCGCGCTGCGGTGCCGGGCTCGACGGACGCCACTGCCACCGGTGCGGCGCCGACTACTCGGGCCCGATCGGCGGCGAGCTGTGGGACGCGTCGCTCGCCGCCGTCGAAGCCCTCCGCACGAGGCAGGAGGTCCTCGATCGCGTGCCGACCCGGGTGACGGATGCCGCGGCCCCCGAGCCCGCTCCCGTCATCGCGCCGCGAGCAGACCGCGCACCCCGATCGAGTGCGACGGTGCAGTCCGTCCTCGCCGTCGCCGGGGCGGGGCTCGTCGCGGTCGCCGCGATCGTCTTCACGTTCCTCAACCCCGACGTCACCGATCCGCTCGCACGCGGACTCATCGTCGGCGCCGTGACACTCGTGTTCCTCGGCGGTGCCGCCGCGTTGCAGCGCCGCGGCCTGAGCTTCTCGGCCGAAGCCGTCGGGGCGCTCGGCGTCGTCTTCGTAGGACTCGACGTGCGGGCGATCGCCGTCGCCTCCGTCGGCGCCGAGTGGTTCGTCGCGGCCATCGCGACTCTCGTCGCAGGCGCTGCGCTCGCGGGTCTTGCCCTCGTCCTGCGGCTGCGGGCATGGCTGTGGTCGGGGCTCGTCGCCCTGACGCTCGTCCCGGCGATGCTCGGCCTCGCGGCGGACGCACCCATCCTCGGGTCGCTCGGTGCTGCCGTGGCGGGCTTCGCGCTCCTCCTTCTCACCGGTCGTTTCGCACGCCGCTTCGACACGTCGCTCCGCAGCGAGCGCGCGACGCTCACCGTGATCGAGGTGATCGCGCTCGCGGCCGCCGTGCTGCAACCGGTGCTCTTCGGAGGCCTCCCACCCGAGCAGCTTCCCGCCGGCGTGTGCGGTGTGCTGGCGGCATCCGCTCTTCTCTCCGTCTTCTCGACGCATCACCCCGGCCGTCGCATGTGGAGCTTCCTCGGCGGCGCGCTCGGCACCGCCGCCGTCGCCGTGCTGCCTCTCACGATCGGGCTTCCGGCGGGAGTCTGGTGGTGGACGGCGATCCCCGCAGCGGCCGTCCTCGGCGGGATCACGATGGCCGCGCTCGCTCCGATGCCCCGCACGATCGAGCCCGGGTACCTCGCGGGCGGTGCGATCGCCGTCGTCGCGCTGACGGCCGCGCCGCCGATGCTCGCGGCCCTCGCCCTCGGCGCCTCCGCCGTTCTCGGCGGCGACGTCTACGCGACCGACGACGGCGGCTTCTCCGTCGCCGTGGCCTGCGGACTCGCCGCGCTCGCCGTGGGGCTCGCCGCGTTCGGGATGCTACGCGAGCGCCTCCGTCCTTCCGAACCCCGCCCGACTCCGCTGCCCGGTCCGGATCCGGCATCCGGAACCCCCGCGATCCCGCTCGGCATGCGCTGGGTCGCCTCCCTGGGCGTCTGGTACGCGGGGATGGCCGTGCTGACAGTCCTGACGATCCCCATGATCGCCGTGTGGGGCCGCATCACCCTCGGACTCGGCGCCGCGATCCTCCTGAGCCTCGCCGTCGCGCGCCTCTCGTCGTTTCGGCGCCCCGCTCTCAGGGTTCCGCTCGCCGCGACAGCGCACGTGCTCGTGCTGTTCGCCGCGATCCTGTCGTGGCGAGACCTCGACCTCGCGGTCTGGGCGGGAGCCGCCGTCGTCGTCGCGGTCGGCGCGCTGGCAGCGACCGTCCCGGCATCCGTCCGGTTCCTGCACGTCGGCGCCGGATACGCCTACGCCCTCGTCGTCTTCGCCACGGGCCTGTCGCTCGCCCGTCTCGACGGCATCGCGATCCTGTGCCTCACGACGTCGGCGGGGGCGATCGTGGGGATCGCCGCGACCTTCGCCCGGCGGGTGCGTGTGCGGGACTGGTACGCCGTGCTCGCCGTGACGTCCGTGCCGTTCCTTCTCGGCGTCGCGCAGGTCATCTTCGTGCGGAGCGGCTGGACAGCCCTGTCGACGAGCCTCATCTTCGCGCTTGCCCTCGCCCTCGTCGTCACCCGCCGTGCGGGACTCGTGATGCCGCTGCGCCTCGCGGCGGCCGGCGTGCTCGTTCCCGCACTCGCGGTCGTGATCGTCTGCGTCGGTGCCGAGCTGCTCGCGGGGAGCGGCTCACCCGTCGTCCTCCCCGTCATCGCTGTACTCGTGGGCGTCGTGCTGCCGTCCGGCCCGGGCCTCCGGGCGCTTCTCGCGCCGCGCATCGGCGCACGCGACGCGGCCCTCGTGCGGATCGGCGTCGAGGTGACGACGCTGCTGACCGCGGTGATCGCCGTCGGACTCGCGCTCGTTCGGGATGCCGCGGGCCTCGGCACCTCCCTCGTCGTGCTCGCCGTCCTCGGCGTCGCGGGAGTCGTCACGGCCCTGTGGGGCGACCGCCGATACGGCTGGTGGCTGGCGGGTGCGGCGTTCACGGGCGCGCTCTGGTGTGGGTGGGGGCTCGCCGGTGTCGGCCTGCTCGAGGCGTACCTGCTGCCGCCGGCGCTCGTTGCGGCGCTCGTCGGCGCCATCCTCACCGGCATCGGGCGGCAGGCGCGCGAGCTGTACGCGGCGGGCATCGGGTCGGCGATCGTGCCGCTCGTCGTGGTGACCGCCCTCGTCGGGCCGCCTTCGCGTGCCCTCGCGCTCGTCGCGGCGGCCTGGGCGCTCGCGGCCGCGGGGGCCGTCCTCCGTGGGAGGCTCGCGCCGCTCCGCACCGTGACCCTGGCGGCTGCGATCGTGGCCGCCGCGGCCGGCGCCGTGCAGGGTGTGCGCTTCGGGCTCGGCGTCGATGCCCTGCCCGCTGGCGTCCCCGTCATCGTGACGTGCGCCGCTCTCGCTCTCGCGGGTGCCGGTGCGGCGGCCGTCGCGGCGCGGGCACTTCGCTCGCCGGATCGCACGGCCCGGCCATCGCTGTGGCTGACGGCACCGGCGTTCGCCTACCTCGCGGTGGGCACGTGGGCGGCGATCGAGCGCGACTGGTTCGCGATCTGGACGATGTGGGCGCTCATGCTCGCGCTCCTCGTCACGGTCGTCGTCGCGGCATGGCGCGGCGTGCGCGGTGTGACGTCGCTGCCGCCGGTGTGGTTCCTGTTCGGCCTCGCATTCGCCACAGCGGTCGTGGCGTGGAGCCCGCGCGACCTCCGCGTCGAGTGGTTCTCGCTGCCGCTGGGCGTCGCGCTGCTTTCCGCCGGCTGGATCGCCCTGCGGCGTCAGATGGGGGTGCCGGTGCAGCTGCCTGACCAGACGGATGCCACGGCCCGTGGCATCCGGTCACTGTCGGCGTGGCCTGCGGGGTTCTCCGGGTCGTGGGCGCTCCTCGCACCGGGCCTCGTCGTGGTCCTCAGTGGCTCGATCGCGGCGACGTTCACCGATCCGCTGACGTGGCGTGCGATCCTCGTGATCGTGCTGGCGCTCCTGGCGATCCTCGTCGGGGCCGCTCGCCGCCTCGCCGCGCCGTTCGTCATCGGAATCGTCGTGCTTCCCGTGGAGAACGTGCTCGCGTTCCTCGTGCAGATCGGGCGTGGAATCGAAGCGATGCCGTGGTGGATCACGCTCGCCGTCGTCGGCGCCGTCCTGCTGATCATCGCCGTGACGTACGAGCGTCGCGCCGGGGACGGATTCGTTGCGCGGTTGCGCGACCTCGCGTAGGGGACTCAGGCCGCGAGGCGGAGGCCGCGGCGATCCGTCGCGACGTGCTCTCCGTCGCCGACCGTCTCGTTGTCGCCGATGAGTGAGCCGACCGCGACGTGCGCGCCCGTTCCGATCTGGGTGCGGATGCCGATCTTGGCTCCCGCACCGATCGCGGCACCCGAACCGATGTGCGCGAGCGGCTCGATCGTGACGTCCGGGCCGATGACGGCGTCCGATTCGACCCATGCGCCACGGCCGACGTGCGCACCGGCCGCGACCTGCGCGCCGGGCTCGACGTAAGCGCCCGCTTCGACGACCGCGCTCGGGTGGACCTTCGCGCCATGCGCGATGAGCCCCCGCCCGTTGACGTGCTTGCGGTAGCGCAGCGTCTCGCCTCGGTCGTTCTCGATGTCGACGTAGTTCTTACCCACGTTCCCCTCCTGCGGTCCTCTCCCGGACCGGCTCTCATGCCAACGCATGGGATCCGTTCTGCATTCCCGTCCGACGCCGTGTTCGGGCGTCTGATATTCGTCGCGCTGGACCGCTCGGATTGGGCACGTCCGGCGGGAGCGTGCAGGCGACGTGGCATACTCGCGCCGTGCCCGATTTCGAGATGCGTGCGTTGCCGGCGGGGACGGTGACGATGCACGACGCTCGGCGCTCACGGAGGTGGACCGTCGAGCTCGAGGCGTTCGAGATCGGCGTCTTCCCCGTGACCGAGGAGCAGCTCGCCGAGATCCTCGGCGAACCCTCGCGGCATCCGCGGCGCCCCGCCGTCGACGTGAGCTGGCTGCGCGCCGTCCGCTTCTGCAATGCGGCGTCGGAGTGGGAGGGACTCGACAGCGCCTACACCTTCGAGGGCGAAGAGGTCACGTGGCATGTCGATTCGGACGGCTACCGACTCCCGACGGAAGCCGAGTGGGAGTACGCGTGCCGCGCCGGCTCGACGGGCCCGCACTACGGTCCGCTCGCGGAGGTCGCGTGGACCAGCGCCGACGGCGTCACGTCACCGCAGGACATCGGCGGGCGGCATCCGAACCTCTTCGGTCTTTTCGACACTCTCGGGAACGTCTGGGAGTGGTGCTGGGACCTCCTCGACCCGGCGCGATACGACGCGTACCGGGTGTTCCGCGGCGGCGGTTTCGCCGATGACGCGTGGAGCGTCCGCGCCTCGACACGGCGCGGGGGTGCGCCGCGCATGCACCACGACGACGTGGGATTCCGCGTCGCGCGGGGCGGTTTCGACACGGCGGATGCCGCGCAGGGCTGGTCCGCCGCCGCGGATCGCGAACGCGCCGCCCTCGACGGGCCGACCCCTCCCGGCTGGACCCCGCGCCGCTGACCCGCCCCGGGCTTCGGGAGGTTCACTAGTCTCGAATGGCGGGTTGGGAGCGCGCGAGGCCGCCCTTTGCGACAAGTGAGCGACGGATGCCCGGGCTCAGACGGCGTAGGTGTCGGCGACGTCGAGGGCGCGGTCGATGACCTCGAGGCCTCGGACGAGCTCGTCCTCCGTGATCACGAGGGGTGGCGCGACGTGCAGGCGGTTGAAGTGCGTGAAGGGCCAGACGCCCTCCCGCTTGCACGCGGCGGCGACGGCGGCGACGGGCGCGGCATCCGCTCCGGCTGCGTTGAAGGGCACGAGCGGTTCGCGCGTCTCGCGGTTCTTCACGAGCTCGATCGCCCAGAACAGGCCCATGCCGCGCACGTCGCCGACGGACGGATGCCGCGAAGCCATGGCGCGAAGGCGGGGCTCGACGACGCGCGTCCCGAGGTCGCGGACGCGCTCGAGGATGCCGTCGCGCTCGAACACCTCGAAGGTTGCGACCCCCGCGGCGCACGCGAGCGGATGACCCGAGTACGTGAGTCCGCCGGGGAAGACCGTCGTGTCGAAGTGCGCCGCGACGCGATCGGAGATGACGACCCCGCCGAGCGGCACGTAGCCCGAGTTGACGCCCTTCGCGAACGTGATGAGGTCGGGCACGACGTCGAAAGCTTGGAACGCGAACCACTCGCCGACGCGGCCGAATCCCACCATGACCTCGTCGGCGATCAGGAGGATGCCGTACCGGTCGCACAGCTCGCGAACCCCGGCGTAGTAACCGGGCGGGGGGATGAGCACGCCGTTCGTGCCGACGATCGACTCGAGGATGATGGCGCCGATCGTCGACGCGCCTTCCAGCACGATCGTCTGCTCGAGGTGTGCGAGGGCCCGCGCCGACTCCTCCTCGGGGGTCGAGGAGTGGAACGCCGAGCGGTACGGATACGGCCCGAAGAAGTGCGCGACCGATCCATCCGCCGGCTCGTTCGCCCAGCGCCGTGGGTCGCCCGTGAGCGAGATCGCGGTCGTCGTGTTGCCGTGATAGCTGCGGTAGGCCGAGAGGACCTTGCGCTTGCCCGTCACGATCCGTGCCATCCGCACGGCGTTCTCGTTCGCGTCGGCGCCGCCGTTCGTGAAGAAGACCTTCGAGAAGCCGTCCGGCGCGACGTCGCAGATCCGGCGGGCGAGCTCGCCGCGCACGTCATTGGCCATCGCGGGGGCGATCGTCGCGAGTCGTCCTGCCTGCTCTTGGATCGCGGCCACGAGATCCGGATGCTGGTGGCCGAGGTTCAGGTTGACGAGCTGCGACGAGAAGTCGAGGTAGCTCGTGCCGTTGTAGTCCCAGAACGTCGCTCCCGCGCCTCCCGCGACGGGAAGCGGATCGATGAGCGCCTGCGCGCTCCACGAGTGGAACACATGCGCGCGGTCGTCGGCGCGGACCCGGGCTTCGGCCTCGGCGTCGGCGAGCGATGTGGATGATTCGACCATGAGCGGATCCTCTCAGGGGAAGCCGGCGGAGGTGGCCGGACAGATCGACCGGCATGACCTAGTCTGATCAGAACCCAGTGTGCCAAAGCAAGGGGGCCCGCGATGTTTCCCGAACGTCGTGAAGATGTCGTCACACAGACGGATCGTCCGACGCCGCTGTCCGCGCGCGAGACTCTGCCGTCCGTGCGCGACGTGCTGGCGCTCGAGGCGTTCGCCGAGGGGGTCCCCGAGGTGCTCGTCGGCGACGGCGTCCTCGACGGCCGCGTTCGCTGGCTCCACGTCTCCGACAGCGCCGGCGTCGCACGACTGCTCGACGGCGGCGAGATGCTTCTGACGACAGGCTCCGCGTGGCCCGATGACGCCGACGAGCGTCGCCGCTTCGCCCACGAGCTCGCCGATGTCGGAGTCGTGGGGGTCGTGCTCGAACTCGGAACCCACTTCACGGAACCTCCGCCCGAACTCGTCGACGTCGCCCGCGATCGCGGTTTCGCCCTCGCGGTCCTGCATCGCGAAGTGAAGTTCGTCGGGCTCACGCAGGCGGTGCACGGGCGCATCATCTCCGACCAGAACGATGCCCTGCGAGCTCGTGACGAAGTGCGCGAGCGGTTCACGGCCCTGGCGTTGCGGGGGTCGCCGGCGGACTTCGTCGTCCACCAGCTCGCGCAGACCCTCGGTGCCCCCGTCATCCTCGAGAATCGGGCGCACGAAGTGATCGCGGCCGAGGTTCCGCTCGCGCTCGAAGAGGAGCTGTTCTCCGAGTGGGAGTTGCGCTCCCGTTCCGCACATCGCCGCGCCGCGCAGCGGCAGGAGCGCGGCGGCGCGCCCGCGGCGGACGAGTGGCTCGTCGTACCCGTCGAGGCCCGCGGCATCCGTTGGGGACACCTCGTCGTTCTTCCCGGGCCACCGCACCCCGCCGGTCGGACCGCTGTCCTCGAGCAGGCGGCGATCGCGCTCGCGGTGGGGCGGCTCGCCGACGGCGACACCGACGAGTGGGGGCGGATCAGTCGCCGCCGTCTCGTCGACGGACTCGTGGCCGGACGCTTCGCGGGCATCGGCGGTGCGGCCGCGCGGCTCGAGGCGGGCGGGCTTCCCCTGTCCGGAACGCAGCTGTTCGGGATCGTGGCATCCGGTGCCGTCGTCAGCCCCGAGGCAGCGGATGCCGCGGCTCGCGGCCTGCGCGGCCGTGCGCTCGCGGGATCGGCACCCGACGGCGTCGTGCAGCCGGCGACGACCCTGCTGCTGTCTCTTCCAGCGCACGTCGACTTCTCGGATGAGGCTGTACTCGCCTTCGCGGGAGCGCTCGTCGACACGGCCGAGGAGCGCGATCGGCTCGTCGTGTCGATCGGGCGGAGGGCCGACGGGGTCGAAGCCGCGCTCGTGTCGCTGCGTGAAGCGGTCGACCTCGCCCGCGGACGACGGCGCAAGCCCGGACGCGGACCCGCGCTGCGGCGAGCGGAGGATCGGCCTCTTGTTCAGCTCGTGACCGCGCTGCGGGGCGACCATCGGGTCATCGAGCACGGCGAGCGGATGCTCGCGCCGCTCATCGAGCACGATCTGGTGCGGGGCGGCGACCTTCTCGACGTGCTGGAGGCGATGCTCGCCCACCCCGGCAATCGGACGGCGGCGGCCGCCGCCTCGCACCTCTCGCGGTCGGTGTTCTACCAGCGCATCGCGCTCATCGAGGAGCTTCTGGGCGCCGACCTCGACGACGGCGAGATGCAGACCGCCCTCCACATCGCGCTGCTCGTCCGCCGTTCCGCAGGGCGCTGACCCCCGGCCTCATTCGCCGAGAAGACCCAAGCCGTCGGCATTCAGCCGCCGCGTGCGCAGTCTGCGTCTTCTCGCAGCCGTACGAGGGATGCCGCGGCCCCCAGCGCCGAGAAGACCCAAACCGCTCGGAACTCTTCCCAAAGTGCGCAGTTTGCGTCTTCTCGGCGAGATCGGCGTCCCGGTCGCGCGAGCGCCGTAGCGGGGGCGCCCGGGTGCCGAGAAGACGCTAACCGTTCGAAATCGGGCGCGGAGACCGCAGTTCGGGTCTTCTCGGCGACAGGACGGCGACCGGACGGGCGTCGGCGACAGGACGGGCGTCGGAAGCCGGACGGCGACCGGGGCGGCGCCCGGGTGGCGACCGGGAGCGGTCAGGGGGAGACGTAGACCTTGCGGAGGGTTTCGCGGACGGTCCAGACGGTGCGCATGCCGGCCTCCAAGCGAACCACCGAACCGGGGCGCAGCTCGATGGGAGGGAGTTCGGGATGCTCGAAGGCGACCGTCGCCGCGCCCGCCAGCACGACGAAGACCTCGTCGGACTCGACGTCGCGCGACGCACCGGGCGAATGCTCCCACACACCGATCGAGCGCTCGCCGGTCTCGTCGAGGTCGATGAAGCGCGTCAAAGGCGTTCCCTCGACGACCTGCTCGGGCGCGACCGCCGTGAACGGCACGGGAAGCCGCGCGGCATCCGCCGCAACGCCCGAGGTCAGGCGCGTCATGAGTCGAACCCGAGTCCGAGCGCGTCGAGCGTCTTCAGCAGCACGTTGCGGCGGCCCTCGGTGTGATCCGCGCGATCGAGCGACCAGCGGGTCGCCTGGATGCCGACGGATGCCGCGGGCTCGGGCGGGAACGGAAGCGGCCGCTGCCGCACCATCTCCAGGCGCGTCCGCTCGGTGTCCTCGCCCGCGAGGAGATCGAGCATGACCTCGGCTGCGAACCTCGTCGCTGCGACCCCGAGCCCCGTGAAGCCGGCCGCGTACGCAACCCGCTCGCGGCGGGCCGTGCCGAAGAAGGCGCAGAACTGCGTCGACGTGTCGATCGCTCCGGCCCACGCGTGGCTGAATCGGATGTCGTCGAGTTGGGGGAACATCGTGAAGAAGTGGCTCGCGAGCTTCTCCCACGATTCGGGGCGGTTCTCGTACGAGGCCCGCACCTTGCGTCCGTAGTGGTAGACGGCGTCGTATCCGCCGAAGAGGATCCTGTTGTCGCGGCTCAGACGGATGTAGTGGAACTGGTTCGCGAGGTCGCTGAGGCCTTCGCGTCCAGACCAGCCGACCGCGTCGAGCTGGTCGGCGGACAGGGGTTCGGTCATGAGCACGTAGTCGTACACGGGCACCGTCATGAGGCGGTTTCGCTTCAGGAGCGAAGGGAACACGTTCGTCGCGAGGGCGACGTTCTTCGCCGTCACGCGTCCGCCCGCCGTCGTCACCGTGATGCGGTCACCGTCGTCGTCGAGGGCTCGCACGAGGGAGTGCTCGAAGATGAGCACGCCGGCCTCTTCCGCGGCCTGAGCGAGTCCCGCCGCGAGCTTCCCAGGATGCACGAGCGCGGTCGTGTGCGACTCGCGCACCGCCCCCAGGAGGATCGGCGATGCGATCGACGCCTGCACCTCCTCGGCCGTGAGGCGCGAGACCGAGTCGTCGCCCCGGTCCGCGGCATCCCTCGCCCACTCGTCGAGCCACTCGAGCTGGTGAGGTTCCGTCGCGACCCCGAAGGAACCCGTGCGCTCCCACTCCGCGTCGATGCCGGCGGACGCGATGTCCTCGCCCATCGCGTCGAGGTTCGCAAGGCCCAGTCGGTCGAGCTCGTCGATCTCGTCGGGCCAGCGTGAGAGGCCGTTCTCGCGGCCGTGCGTCAGGCTCGCTTCGCAGAATCCGCCGTTGCGTCCCGAGGCCGCCCAGCCGACGGTGCGGGCCTCGAGGACGACGACGCGCGCGTCGGGGTCACGGCGCTTGGCCTGCACCGCCGTCCACAGTCCCGTGTAGCCGCCGCCCACGATGACGAGGTCTGCCGAGACGTCGCCAGAGAGCGGCGCGCGCTGCGGCTGCGGAGGCAGGTCGTCGAGCCAGAAGACTCCGCGCCGAGTTCCGTCGAGACTCCGGGCGATGAGGGATGCCGCCGGTCGCTGCCGTTCGAAGATGGTGGTGCCCATGGGTGTATCTCTCTTCAGGCGTCGGGAGCGGCGTAGACGCGCTCGCCCTCGACGAAGGTCTGCAGAACGCGGGTCGCGCCGATCTCGTCGGCGGGTCCCGCGAACGGGTCGCGGTCGAGCACCGCGAGGTCGGCGTACTTCCCGGTTTCGATCGTGCCGGTCGTCGTGTCGAGGTGGTTGACCCACGCGGAGCCGGCCGTGTACGCGACGAGCGATGTCGCGAGGTCGATCGCCTGCTCGGGGAGGAACGCGTCGTAGTCGCCTTCCTCGAACCCGGGAGCAGCCATGCGGTTGACGGCCGTGTGGATCGCGGCGAGGGGATTCGGCGACGACACCGACCAGTCGCTGCCGGCTGCGAGGACGGCCCCGGACCTGAGCAGGTCGCCGAACGGGTACTGCCACGCGTCGCGCGGCGACCCGAGGAAGGGAAGCGTCAGATCCACCATCTGCGGTTCGAGCGTCGCCCATAGCGACTGCATGTTCGCGGCGACGCCGAGCTCGCGGAACCGCGGGATGTCATCGGGATGCACGACCTGGATGTGCGCGATGTGATGCCGGTTGTCGCCCCGGCCGTTGCGGGCGATGGCCTCCTCGACAGCGTCGAGGCATTCCCGCACGGCGCGGTCGCCGATCGCGTGGAAGTGCACTTGGAACCCCGCCGCGTCGAGGAGCGGCACGGCCTCGGAGAGCACGTCGGGCGGCACGAACGAGATCCCGGAATTGTCGGTGGGATGCCCGTGGCCGTCGCCGTAGGGCTCGAGCATCGCGGCGGTGAAGTTCTCGGCGACGCCGTCCTGCATGATCTTCACCGACGTCGCGGCGAACCGCCCGGCGCGGTAACGGTCTCGTCGATCGAGGAGCGAGGGGATCTGCTCGAGACCCTTCGAGCGATCCCACCAGATCGCGCCGACGACGCGTGCGGTCAGCGTGCCGGCCGCAGCGGCGGCGAGATACGCGGGCGCGGGGTCTCCGGCATCCCCGTACGGACCGACGATGGCGTCCTGCCACGCCGTGATCCCGAAGGAATGCAAGTAGCGCTGCCCGACGAGGAGCGCCTCGGTCAGTCGTTCGAGAGGCTCATCGGGGAGGAGTCGATTGACGAGGGTCATGGCGCCCTCGTGGAGCGTCCCGGACGGATGACCTGCGGCATCCCGTTCGATGCGTCCGTCCGCGGGGTCGGGGGTGTCGCGGTCGATGCCGGCGAGGCGGAGGGCGGCCGAGTTCACCCACGCGCCATGGCCGTCGCGGTTGGGGAAGAACGCGGGCCGGTCGGGAACGACGCTGTCGAGCGCCGCCGCCGTGGGTGTGCCGCTGGGGAAGGCCGACATCTGCCATCCGCCGCCGAGGATCCATTCGTCATCCGGATGCCGCGAGGCGTAGTCCCCGATCGCGGCGAGGTACTCCGTCGCCGTCGCGTACTCGGCGAGATCGCAGCGCAGCATGTCGAGGCCGCCCCACACGGGGTGCACGTGCGCGTCCTGGAACCCCGGCACGAGCATCCGTCCGGCGAGATCGATGACCTCGGTGCGCGGTCCGATCAGGTCGCGCGCATCGGTCGTGTCGACGGCGACGATGCGACCGTCCGCGACGGCGACCGTCCGCGCTCGTGACCTGACGGCGTCGGCGGTGAAGACGGGCCCGCCCGTGAAGACGAGATCGGCGTAGGCCACGGGTCAGCCTCCCGTCATGGTGCGGGCGATCTGGGTCGCGGAATCGCCTGCGCGCTTGAGGACGAGCGCGACGAGCGCGAGAGCGACGAGCGTGAGGAGCAGCATGATCGTCGACACGGCCGCGATTTCAGGGCGGAGACCCGATCGCACGGCGCTCAGGACGTAGACCGGCCACGGCGTCGTTCCCGACACCTGCACGAACGCCGCGACGATCGTGTTGTCGAGGGCCAGGGTGAACGCGAGGAGGAACCCTGCGAGCACGGCGGGCATCGCGAGCGCGAGGGTCACACGGCGGAACGTCGTGAGCGGACGCGCGTAGAGGTCGCCCGACGCCTCCTCGAGGTTCGCGTCCTGACCGACGAGGCGCGCGCGCACGATGTACGACACGACGGCGGTCGCGAAGAGCGACGATCCGACCGAGAGACGCACGATGCCGTCGTTGAACATCGTGATGCCCATGTCCTGGCCGAGCCACACGAGGAACGGCAGGAGTGCGACGGCGTCGACGATCTCGGGCGTCACCGAGACGAGGAGCAGCAGGCCCAGCAACCACCACACCCAGGTGCCGGGGTGGCGGGCCATCGCGATGCCGGCGAGGGTTCCGAGGATCGTCGCGATGACAGCCGAGATGACGGCCGTGATGAGCGAGACGCGGACGGCGTTCTGGATCGCGGGCTTCTCGAGGATCGTGAGGAACGCGTCGAAGCCGAAGCCATCCCACGAGACGAGCAGCCGGCCCGTGTTGAACGAGTAGATGACGATGACGATGATGGGGGCGAAGAGGAACAGCAGGACGAGGATGCCCCAGACGTTGAGGGCGACATCGGTCCAGGAGCGGTGCGCACGCGTTCGGCGCGCCGTGCCGCCGTCGCGTGCCCGGAGGATCGCCTCGGTCGTGGGCTGAGCGGTCATGCCTTCACCTCTTCGCGAGCGGGCTGGGCTGCGGCATCCGTCGTGTCGACAGGGGGCTCCGCACCCAGGACGAGCCGGTTCGCCGAGCGGAACGGCAGCGCGACGAGCCAGATGACCGCGGCTGCGGCGGCGATCGTGAGGGTGATCACGAGCATGAGCAGGACGGCCATCGCCGACCCGAGCGCCCAGTTCTGCGCCGTCTGGAACTGGCTCGCGACGAGCTGGCCGACCATGTTGCCGCGCGCGCCGCCGAGGACCGTCGCGGTGATGTAGTCGCCCATGAGCGGGATGAAGACGAGCAGAACGCCCGCGATGACACCGGGCTGCGACAGCGGCAGCGTCACGCGGAAGAACGTCCGAATCTTCCCCGCACCGAGGTCCTTCGACGCTTCGCGGAGCGTCGGGCCGACTCGATCGAACGCGACGAACAGCGGCAGGATCATGAGCGGCAGGTAGTTGTAGACGACGCCGACGAGGACCGCCGTTCGCGTGTAGAGGATCTCGAGAGGACCGTCGATGATGCCGATCGTCTGAAGGAGCCCCGACATCCATCCTTCGGGCGCGAAGATGACCTGCCATCCGATCGTGCGCACGAGGAAGTTCGTCCAGAAGGGCACGAGGACGAGCGCGATGAGGATGCCGCGTCGCTCGGGCCGCACCTTGAACGCCATCCAGTACGCGACCGGTGCGCCGATGAAGAAGCACAGGATCGTGCCGAGGATGCCGACCCACAGCGTGTTCTGGAACGTCGCGAAGAACGTCGGGGACATCGCCTCGACGTAGCGGTCGAACGAGAGGATGTCGTTCGCGTGCGTTCCGAAGACGCCCGGCTTGTAGCCGAAGCTGAACCACACGACCATCGCGACCGGCGCGACGAAGAACGCCGTGAGCCAGGCCCACGCCGGCACCGCGAGGAACGCTCCGGCCGAGCGGCTCCTACGCACCCGCGGCGGCCTTCATCTCGTTCCAGATGTTGACCCGTGTCGTCTGGGAGTCGTTGAGCGTCTGCTCGTGCATCGACTCGAGCTGCTCGGGGCTGAAGAAGATCATGTCGGTGAAGGGGATGCCAGCGGCTTGCGCCTCGCCCTCCATGTCCTTGCCGCCGACGTTGTAGCCGATGTAGTCGAGGTTGAGGAAGAGGTTCTCGGGCGTCATCGAGAAGTTGATGAACGCGTGCGCGGCCTCCGGGTTCGGGGCGCCCGCGGCGATCGCCCAGTTGTCCATCCACAGCTCCGTGACGGGGCCGGGGAGCACCCACTGCCAGCGGTCCGGCTCGCTCGACTCGGTGAGACCCAGACGCGCATCGCCGTTCCACGCCTGCATGAGCACCTGCGTGCCCTGCGGGATCGCGTTGGTTCCCGGGTACGAGTCGAAGGCCGAGATGTGCGGGGCGATCTGCTCGACGAGGAACGCCCGGCACTCTTCGAGCTGGGTCTCGTCCTCCGTGTTCCAGTCGAGGTCGTTCGCCCAGAAGTACGCGCCGATGATGCCGGCGGGGTCGTCTGACATCGACGTCTTGCCGCTCGCTTCGTTCTGCGCCGCGTCGAAGAAGTCCGCCCACGTCGTGAGTTCGCGCGTGATGACGGTCTTGTCGTAGACGAACCCGGTCGTGCCCCACGCCTTGCAGACGGAGTAGTCGTTCTCCGGGTCCCACGCGCGGCCGAGGTACGCGGCATCCATGTTGGCGAGATTGGGCAGGAGGTCCTTGTTGAACTTCGTCAGGAGCTCGTTCTCGATCATCTGCGGGATGAAGACGCCCGTCGGGACGACGATGTCGTAGCCGGATGTGCCGCGGGCCGCGATGAGCTTCGCGATGAGCTCCTCGTTCGACGAGTACGAGTCGAGGGTCACGGTCGGGCCGAGCTCGGCGGTGAACCCCTCGACGACGTCGGGGGAGTCGTAGTCGCCCCACGTGTAGATCGACAGGCTGCTTTCGAGGTCGCCGCCCGTCGCCTGCGGTGCGGGCGATCCGCTGCCGCCGGGCGCGCAGGCCGCGAGGACCGCCGTGCCACCCGCGATCGCGGCGAGCCCGAGGAACCGGCGCCGCGAGAGTTCGCGGGCGATCGTCGGGACGGCTTCGTGGGGAGCGAGGATGCGGAGGGGAGTGCGGGATTCGGGCATCGGGGTCTCTCCTGGTCGGGTCGGGAGCCGGTGTCGTGCTGTGCGGCTGGTGTCGTGTCGTGTCGTGCGGGATGGACGGCTCAGGCGGTCGGGGGCGGGATGTAGCCGCCTTCTTCCGCGGCGTCGTCGCGCGGGAAGAGCAGTACGTGATCGGACCGCCAGTCGCAGAGGACGGCGTCTCCGACGGAGAGCTTGGGCGCCTCCGGGGTCGGACGGCGGACGATGAGGCTCTGCTCGTCGCCGAGACGCACGAGGTACTGCATCGTGTCGCCGAGGTGCGAGACGCCGATGAGGTGCCCGTGGACGCTGTTCGCCGCCGCGGGCGCCGCGCCGACGTCGGTCGTCGCCGAGATGCGGATGTTCTCCGGCCGCACGGCCGCCTCGCCGTTCGCGGTTCCGCTCAGACGGGCGTCGGCGGAGCGGAGGATCCCGTGCGGAGTCGAGACCGCTGCACCCCCTTCGGCGACGGAGCCGACGAAGAAGTTCTGCTGCCCGACGAACGCCGCGACGTACGCCGACGCGGGGCGGGCGTAGACCGTGTCGGCATCCGCGAGCTGCTCGATGCGACCCGCGCGCATGATCGCGATGCGGTCGCTCATCGACAGTGCCTCGCCCTGGTCGTGCGTCACGAAGACGAACGTGATGCCCAGGCGCGACTGCAGGAGCTTGAGTTCGAGCTGCATCTCTTCACGGAGCTGCCGATCGAGGGCGCCGAGGGGTTCGTCGAGGAGGAGGACGGCGGGCCGATTCACGAGCGCCCGGGCGAGCGCGACGCGCTGCTGCTGTCCGCCTGAGAGCTGCGTCGGCTTGCGGTCGGCGAACCGCCGCATCTGGACGAGATCGAGGGACTGCGACACCCGTTCGCGGACCTCGGACTTCGGCGTGCGCTTCTGTTGCAGGCCGTACGCGACGTTCTCCGCGACCGACAAGTGGGGGAACAACGCGTAGGCCTGGAAGACCGTGTTGACGTCGCGACGGTACGACGGCGAGGACAGCACAGAGTGTCCGGAGATGCGGATGTCACCGGCATCCGGATGCTCGAAACCGGCGATCATTCGCAGTGTCGTCGTCTTGCCGCAGCCCGAGGGGCCGAGGAACGAGATGAACTCGCCCGGCTGGACTTCGAGCGAGAGTTCGTCGACGGCGATCTGGTCGCCGTAGCGTTTCGTGATGCCCTCGAGCACGACGGATCCGCGGCTCTCGAGCTCGACCTGGAGGGCGCTGCGGGTATCGGTTGCCGTTGTCACTCGGGTGGCCTCCTGTTCGCGGCCGCTCCCCGTCGGGCAGGCGGTCGAATATTGGAGGTATTCAATACAGCGCAGGGGTCCCACGCAATGGCGCGTGTCCCGAACCGGACGATCCGCGAGGCACGAGGACCGCCCCCGACAGATCGTCCGGCCCAGCGTTACACCCGCGTTTCCTCCCGTTTCCACCCGCCCCCTCTACCCCCGCCCCCCGCCCCCGCCCCCCGCCGCCGCCTCCTGCCGCCGCCTCCTGTGTCGACACTCCGGGTTGTCGCCGAGGCACCCCGTTATGTGCGCGCAACGACGGGGTGCCTCGGCGAGTAACCGGGATCTCGACGCGAGAGGGGGGAGGAGGGGGTGTCAGGCGGGGGTGGGCTGGCAGACGGGGCACCAGAAGACGTTGCGCTCCCGTGTGGCGTCGGCACCGAGAGAGCCGGCGCGGATCGGCGTGCCGCACCGCCGGCACGGAGCGTTCTCGCGTCCGTAGACCCAGAAGCGCCGGCCGGGGCGGTTCTCGCCCGTGAAGGTGCGGCTCGAGCGGTCGCGGTTCGCTCGGATCATGCGGGCTCCGACGTCGATCAGCGACGGAGCATCGATCTCGGATGCCGGGGCGGTGGGTGCGATGCCGCGAACGAACAGCATCTCGTTGGCGTACACGTTTCCGAAACCCGCGACGTTCCGCTGGTCGAGGATCGCCACGTGCACGGGCCGCTCATCGGCCTGCACGCGGCGCGCCGCTTCGGCGGGGTCCCAGTCCTCGCGAAGCGGATCAGGCCCGAGATAACCCACGAGTTCATGCTCGTGCGAGCGCGGGACGACCGAGATGTCCGCGAGATCGAACCCCACCGTGTCGTGCGTTCGCGTCGACAGGACGGCGCGCGCCTTGAACGCCGGCGCGCGCCACCGCTCGCCCCGGCGGTACACGTGCCACTCACCCTCCATCTTCAGGTGGGAGTGCAGCGTCCAGTCGCCGATGCGATGCAGCAGGTGCTTGCCCCGCGGGACCACATGCTCGACCGTCATCCCGGAGAGATCGATCGTGGCCGCTTGCGGCACGCGCAGATCGAAACGCTCGAGGACCGCTCCCGCGAGGACGTCGTCGAGTCGCCGTGCCGCGCGGAAGACGGTGTCGCCCTCAGGCACGGGACGCCCCGCGCGCGGCGTCGCCCGCCGTCAGACGACGCAGCGTGAGTCCGCGCGGGGACTCGACGAAGCCGGCATCCCGCAACAGTCGACCGAGCGCCGCGCCGAAGACGAGAGCGCCATTGACCTGCTCGATCGTGAGCGTGTCGAGTCGACGCGCGCGGGCTGTCGCGACGAGGTCGCGCGCGGCGGCGGCGAGCACCTCGTCATCGCCCGTGAACGCCAGTGCAGACTTGCCGCCGCGCTCGAGGTAGAGCGCGAGGTGACCGTCGACGAGCACGACGAGCGCCCCTGCCTTGCGCCCCGGCCGGTGGGACACCCCCTCGAGCGCGGGCCAGCCGAGCGCTGCGCCGTAGGGGTTGGCGGGGTCGGTCGCGGCGAGGGTCACCGCGCGCCGCGGCGGCGGGTCGGAGAGGCCCGCGTACTCGCGCAGGCGGTCGACGGTCGTGGATGCCGCGAACTGGGCGGCACCGAGCTTCTCGATGACGTAGCCGCGGCGGCAGTGCCCCGCCTCTTCGAACCCCGCGAGGATGCGGTAGACCTGCGCGAAGCCTCCCGGGACGCCCTCGGATTGGACGGCCCCGCGGGTCACGACGCCGTAGCGGTCGAGCAGGAGGCTCGCACTGGCGGTCGCGCGGAGCGTCGCATCGTCTTCACGCGTGGGGAGGGTCGACCAGCGGCCCCCGAGAGCGGGGGGTCGTGCCGGAACGGATGCCGCGGCGGGCCGCACCGACGCGCCGCGGTACAGGCGCGCACGCGGAGCGCGCCGCGCGATCCGGTGCGTCTGCGACCCGCCACCGACGAGTGTGCGGATGGGAGCGAACGTGTCGTTGGTGACGGCGCCACCCCACGTGAGGCTCCAGAGCGCCTCGACGACGGACTGCTCGTTCGCCGCCCCCGTCAGCGCAGCGAGCTGTGAGGCGAAGTAGGCGCCTCCGGCGGAGAGCGCCTCGATGAGCTGATGCTCGAGCGAGCCTGGTGCGATCTCGAGTTCGGTCGGCGCGAGCGTCAGCGGCGCGGCATCCGCGGGGTGGAGTGCGATCCATCCATCGCGTCCGGGGAGTGCTCCGTGGCCCGACCAGACGACTTCGCCGCTCGCCGTGAGTTCGTCGAGAAGCGCGGGGGTGTAGTCGGAGACGCGTGCCGGGAGGATGAGCGACTCCCACGCGCTCGCCGGGATGGGAACGCCTGCGAGCTGCTCGACGACCGCCGCGACGCCGTCGATCCCCTCGAGCGGGCGCGTGACGTGCTGCCACACCGGGAGGAATCGCGCGTAGGCGGCGGGCGGGACGGGCTCGACGCTGCCTCGGATCGCCGCGAGCGATCGGAGCCTCAGGCGCCGGAGGACCTCGGAGTCGCACCACTCCGTGTCGTCGCCGCCCGTGCGGCCCTCGGGGAGGAAGAACCCGCTCGTGATGCGGCCCCGGGACTCGAGGCGCTGCAGCGTATGCCGCGCGACGGCGACCCCGATCCCGAGACGGTCTGCGACGGCATCCGCGACGAACGGGCCGTGCGTGCGGGCGTAGCGGGCGACCAGGTCGCCGAGGGGATCGGCGACGGGCTCGACGAAAGCCGTCGGGACGCCGACGGGGAGAGCCACCCCGAGCGCGTCACGCAACCGTCCGGCGTCTTCGATCGCGGCGTGACGCGCCACTCCCGCGATCGTGACGACGATCGCACGCCGGGCCGTGACGAGCGCATCGAGATGCGCGGCGGCGGCCTCTAGCGGACTCATCGTGTCGTCGGGATGCAGGCGCTCGGCGACCTCGGCGGCATCGAGGGGACCGAGCAGCCGCAGGAGGTCGGCGACGCCTTCGAGCCCCCGCGCCCGCCGCTCGGGGTCGAGCCGCTGCAGTTCCTGCTCGTACTGGGTGATGACGGCGGGGTCGAGCAGTTCGCGCAGCTCGACCTTGCCGAGCAGTTCGCCCAGCAGCGCGGGATCGACCGACAGTGCGGCCGCGCGACGCTCGGCGAGCGGCGAGTCGCCCTCGTACATGAACGCGCCGACGTAGCCGAACAGGAGGTCGCGGGCGAAGGGCGACGGTTGCGACGGCTCGGTCTCGATGAGGCGGATGCGCCGATCGCCGATGGACCGCGCGATGCGGAGCAGGGCGGGAACGTCGTAGACGTCCTGCAGGACTTCGCGGAGGGTCTCGAGGATGATCGGGAACGTCGGATACCGGCGGGCGACTTCCAGCAACTGGGCCGACCGCTGACGCTGCTGCCACAGGGGGGTGCGGCGGCCGGGATTGCGGCGCGGCATGAGGAGCGCGCGGGCGGCGCACTCGCGGAACCGCGACGCGAAGAGGGCCGAACCCCCGACCTCGACGGTCACGAGCTCCTCAAGCTCGTCGGGATCGAAGACGAAGAGCTCCGCGCCGGGGGGCTCTGCCGTGGCATCCGGAACGCGCGCGATGATGCCGTCGTCGCTCGCGACCGCCGACCCCTCGACCCCGAGGCGCTCGCGAATGCGGGCATTGACGGCCAGCGCCCACGGCGCGTGCACCTTCATGCCGTACGGGGAATGCAGGATGACGCGCCAGTCGCCGACCTCGTCGCGACCGCGCTCGACCGTCAACTGCTTGTCGGTGGGAAGCGTTCCGGTCGCTTCGCGCTGCTCAGCCAGATAGGACAGGAGATTGCCCTGCGCGAGGGCATCGAGGCCGGCATCCTGCAGACGCGCCTGTGCGGCATCGGGTTGCGCGGCCTGCAGCTCGCGGGAGAACTTGCCGAGGGCCTCGCCGAGTTCGGCGGGACGACCGATCCCGTCGCCGTGCCAGAACGGCACTTTGCCGGGCTGCCCGAACGCGGGGACGACATTGACCCTGTCGTGCGTGATCTCGACGATCCGCCAACTCGTCGTGCCGAGCGTGAAGACGTCGTTGACACGAGACTCGTAGACCATCTCCTCATCGAGCTCGCCGACGCGCGCGTTCTGCGATTCGCCCGCGATGAAGACGCCGAAGAGGCCCCGGTCAGGGATCGTGCCGCCGCTCGTGACCGCGATGCGCTGCGAACCCGGCCGCCCCGTGAGCGTGCCGTGATCTCTGTCCCACACGAGGCGTGGGCGGAGTTCGGCGAACTCGTCGGAGGGGAAGCGGCCTGCGAGCAGGTCGAGCGTCGCCTCGTACGCCGAGCGGGGGAGCGAGCGGAAAGGAGCAGAGCGCTTGAGCGTCTCGTACCAGCCCTCGACATCGAGCGGTTCGAGAGCGGATGCCGCGACAGTCTGCTGCGCGAGGATGTCGAGCGGATTCTGCGGCACCGAGATCGACTCGATCTGGCCCGCGAGCATCCGCTCGGTCACGATCGCGGTGTGGAGGACGTCGGCGCGGTGCTTGGGGAACAGTGCCGCGCGGCTCACTTCGCCGACCTGGTGCCCTGCGCGTCCGATGCGCTGAAGTCCGGATGCCGCGCTGGGCGGCGCCTCGACCTGGATGACGAGATCCACGGCGCCCATGTCGATCCCGAGTTCGAGGCTCGAGGTCGCCACGACGCATCGGAGCACGCCCGACTTGAGCTCCTCCTCGACCTGCGCCCGCTGTTCCTTGGACACCGAACCGTGGTGCGCCTTCGCGAGGACGGGTTCTGCTCCCGCCGTCGCGCCGGCTTGCGCCATCATGGCTGCCGGCACCGTCTCGTCGGGGAGAGCGAGCCCGAGACGTTCGGAGTAGATCTCGTTGAGGCGTCCCGTCAACCGCTCGCCGAGGCGTCGTGAGTTGACGAACACGATCGTCGAACGATGCTGGAGGATCCGGTCGACGATGGCCTCTTCGACGTGCGGCCAGACGGATCCGGTCATCTCCGTCTCGCCGAGAGAACCCGAGGACGCGCCGTCACCGTCGAACCAGTCCTCGTCGGTCGCGTCGGCCGGCTCGTCGGGGGTTCCGGGCGGCGGGGGCGGATTGAGCATGTCCTCGACGGGCACGACGACCGTCATGTCGAAGGCTTTCGTGGCGCGCGGCGCGACGATCTCGACGGGGGCCGATCCGCCGAGGAAGCGCGCGACCTCGTCGATCGGCCGGACCGTCGCGGACAGGCCGATCCGCTGCGCGGGTTTGGCGTCCGGTCCGTCCTCGCGTCGCAGGTCGTCGAGTCGCTCGAGCGTGACCGCGAGGTGGGCGCCTCGCTTCGTTGCGGCGACGGCGTGGACTTCGTCGACGATGACCGTGTGCACGTCGCGCAGCGTCTCCCGCGCCTGGCTCGTGAGCATCAGATAGAGGGACTCGGGCGTCGTGATGAGGATGTCGGGCGGATCGCTCACGAGCTTGCGCCGGTCGGACGACGTCGTGTCTCCCGATCGGACGCCGACCGTCACGCTCGGCACGTCGAGCCCGAGTCGGCGGGCGGACTGCCCGATGCCCACGAGTGGCGAGCGCAGGTTGCGTTCGACATCGACACCGAGGGCCTTGAGGGGCGAGATATAGAGGATGCGCGTGCGCCGGGCCTTCTCCGTAGGCCCCGGCTGCTTCTTCCGACGCCCGCCGGGCTCGGATGGCGCTACCGGAGTGAAGGGTTCGCGGAACACGCGGTCGATCGCCCAGAGGAAGGCCGACAGGGTCTTGCCCGACCCCGTCGGTGCGACGACGAGCGCGTTCTTGCCCTCCGAAATGGCCTTCCACGCCCCTGCCTGGGCGTCGGTCGGGGCCGAGAAGGCGCCGCGGAACCAGTCCTGCGTCGCAGGACCGAACCGCTCGAGCACGTCGCTCATCCCTCCATCTTCGTCCGTGCCACCGACATGCGGGCGGGGAGGCGGTCCACAATTCAGTCTGGAGCGCGCGAGGCGCAGGGGCCGGCCCGGAAATCCGGGCCGGCCCCTGCGTCCCATGGCCGGCCAGACTGAATTATGGACCGGCCTCCACCAGCATTCCGTCACGCAGCTCGAGCGTCAGGTCGACGCCGATCCGGCGGAGGAAGTCGTCGTCGTGCGAGACGACGAGAACTGCGCCCCGATAGGCCGTGAGGGCGTCGACGAGCTGATCGACCGTGTCGAGGTCGAGGTTGTTGGTCGGCTCATCGAGCACGAGCAGCTGAGGCGGGGGTTCGGCCAGCAGCAGGCGTGCGAGAGCGACCCGGAAGCGCTCCCCGCCCGACAGCGTCGCGACAGGCCGGGCGGTGGCGTCTCCGCGGATCAGGAACCGGGCCAGCCGGTTCCGCAGCTCCACGGCTCCGATGTGCGGTGCGACCGCCTCGACGTTCCGCAGCACGGATGCCGCGTCGTCGAGCCCGTCGATCCGCTGCGGCAGGTAGCCGACGCGGTCGGTATGCGCCGTCGCTGCCAGCGCCGTGCTGGGACGCCCGTCGGCGTCGTCCCCGACGGCGGATGCCACGAGCCTCTCGACCAGCGTCGTCTTCCCCGCGCCGTTGGGTCCGACGAGGGCGACGCGTTCGGGTCCCTGCACGATCCACGCGCGCTCGCCGTCGCCGAGCGTCGCGATACGCCTGCCGGCGGGCACGCCGGGGTCGGGCAGGTCGATCCGGACGGCGTCGTCATCGCGCACGCGGCGCCCTGCGGCATCCCACGCGGCGCGGGCCGCCGCCTCGCGATCCGCCTTCTCGCCGCGCATCTTGCCCGCCGACACCTGCGCCGCCCGCGCGAGTCCGCCCGCCACGATGGGCGGAACGCGCTTCTCGAGCTGCGCCTTGCGGCCCATCGCGGCGCGGCGGGCGAGCTTCGTCTCGGCCTCGATCCGCTCCCGCTTCTCACGCTTGACGAGCTGGGATGCCGCGCGCTCGGCGTCACGCGCGGCATCCTGTTCCGTCTCGAGCCATGCCCGCCACTGCGAGTAGGGGCCGCCGAACACCGACAGGCCGCCGTCGTACAGCTCGGCGGTGTCATCCATGAGCTCGAGGAGCGCCGTGTCGTGGCTCACGACGACGAGCGCCCCTCGCCACGCACGCACCATGTCGTGGAGACGCGCTCTCGCATCGCGGTCGAGGTTGTTCGTCGGCTCGTCGAGGAGCGTGACGGATGCCGCGCCGAGCCGTATCCCTGCGATGGCGGTCAGGACGGCTTCGCCGCCCGAGAGCTCCCCGACGGTCCGATCGAGCATTGCGGGGTCGAGGCCGGCGTCGGCGAGGGCCACGTGGGCGCGCGCCTCGACGTCCCAATCGTCGCCGACGGCGTCGAAGTGGCGGGGGTCGGGATCGCCGGACTCGATCGCGCGGAGCGCGCGGAGAGCGTCGCCGACGCCGAGCAGGTCGGCGACGGGGCGCTTCGTCGCAAGCGTCAGCCGCTGCGGAAGGTACGCGACGTCGCTCGCGACGACGTGCCCCGACGACGGCGCGAGCTCTCCCGCGATGAGGCGCAGGAGCGTCGACTTGCCGGAGCCGTTGCGGCCGACGAGGCCCGTGCGGCCCGTGCCGAACGCGCCCGACAGCTCTGCGAGGGCGGGGGATCCGTCCGGCCAGGCGAACGTGACGTGGTCCAGGACGATGGATGGGGTGAACGTGGGTGCAGGCATGGGGCCTCCTTCGTGTCGGTGCGCTGACACGAAGGACCGCAGGCGTCCGCCATCGAGGGGAGTGGTGCGGGAGATCGACGGTCAGCGCGGAATCGGTGCCGCCGACGTCGAGGGGATCGACGAGGAACGGCGCGATTACTGCGCGGTCGCGTCGATGATCTCCAACGGACTTCCTCACACTCGGGACAAGGCCGTCGGAAACGATACCCCGACTGCCGTGCGAGGGTCTACCCCGAGTGCTCGCGGGGAATGAGGGGCGAGAGCCGCACGAGGATCTCTTCTCCGACCGTGTCGATCGCCTCGCCGAGCGTCGTCGCGCTGGATTCGCCCCGCGAGCCGGCGCCGAACACCACGACGTCGTCGCCGATGGCGGCTCCCGTCCATCCCTCGACGGTGCTCGTCGTGAGGTCGATGGCCCGCAGGCGACCTGCGCCGGCCGGCGTGCCGACGTCCACTCGTCCCGCGAGTGTCGACGGCAGCCCGTCGAGCGATCCGATCCCGATCCGCACCTCCGTATCGCCCACCTCCACGACGGGCGCGAGAAGCGTCGCGGCGGGCGCGATGCCGGCGAGGTCGGCGCCGTCCGCCGAACGGACGCCGTAGACGAACGCGCCGAAACGCACGACGTCGTGGCGGAACTCCGACCGCGCGAACCCCGCGGCGCTCGCCGCGAGGTGCCGCACGTCGGGGCGGAGACCCGCGGCGCGCGCCGCGTCGACCGCCTGTTCGAAGAGGGCGCGTGCGAGGTCGTCGTCGGCGTCGCTCGCTTCGGCGAGGTGGCTCCAGATCCCTGTCACGACGACGTCGCCGGCCCGCTCGTGCACGGCGGCGCGGGCGACGAACGCGTCCCAGTCCTCCGGGCGGACGCCGTTGCGGTGAAGCCCCGTGTCGATCTTGAGGTGGATCCGGATGCCGCGACCGGCCGACTCCGCCGCGACCGCTTCGAGTACCCCGGCGTCTCCGACGCCCAGCTCGATGCCCGCCTCGACGGCCGCCGAGGCGTCGCCCGGCTCGGGCGTCGCCCACGCGAAGATGCGGGCGTCGGGCGCGGCCGCGCGCACGGCGCGCCCCGTCGCGACGTCGAACGACCCGAACCATCCGATGCCGACGGATGCCGCGGTCCGCACGATCGCATCGACCCCGTGCCCGTACGCGTCGTCCTTCACGACCACCATCACCTGCGCAGGCTCGATGCGCGCGCGGAGCGTCGCGAGGTTGTCGCGGACCCGCGCGAGGTCGACCCGCACGCGCGGCCCGGTCACGCCGCGACCTCGCGGTGCGCGCGCAGTCCGATGGCGCAGACGAGCTCGGCGGCATCGAGCCCCGTCGCTGCGACCCACGAGCGCACGGCATCCTTCGCGGCGCCGTCTCCGCCGAACAGCACGACCTCGTCACCGGATGCCACGGCCGCAGCCCCGATGTCGACGACGAAGACGTCCATCGCGACGCGACCGACGACGGGGTGGAGGTCGCCCGCGATCTCGACGGAGACCCGGTTGCCGAGCGCCCGCAGGACGCCCTGCCCGTAGCCGCCCGACACGAGCGCGATGCGGGTGTCCTCCGTCGCGCGGTGCGTGTAGCCGTACGAGACCCCCTCGCCCCGCCGCAGCGTCTTGAGCGAGAGGACGCGCGACCGGGCCGTCATGACGGGGTCTCCCGGCGCTCCGGACGGACCGGGGAGGCCGAACAGGTGCCGTCCGTCGACCGTGGCCGCGGCATCCGTCATCTCGACACCCGCCTCGACCGCGGCGCTGTGGTCGCGCTCGTCGACGATGACGCCGCCGACAGCGCAGTCCGCCAGCACCGGAAGGGCGAAGCGGATGCCGTGACCCCAGGCATCCCGCCGCAGGTCGACGACCGCTCCCGCGACGCCCGCCGCGCGCGCGTTGGCGACGAGGGCCGACGGGGAGAGCTGGGCGTGGATCATCCGGATGCCTCGTCGAGGCGCTTCGCGAGGAACATGCGGATGTCCTCTACTTCTTCCTCAGAGACGCTGTGCGTCAGTCCGGCGTAGACGCGCCCGCTCAGTTCGACGTGCTCGGGGAGCCACTGCGTCGTGTGGGTGACGAGGACCGCGGGGATGACGTCGTCGTGGGTGCCGCGCCCCCAGAACACGGGGGGCCGTCGTTCGGCGAGCTCGGCGTCCCGAGGAAGCGGGCCGGGAGTGACGTAGCCGCTCAGGGCGACGGCGAAGGCGAATCGATCGGGGTGAAGGCGCATCGCCTGGAGCGCGACGGCCGCACCCTGGGAGAAGCCGAGGAGGCCGACGGGCGTCTGATCGCTCGACGCGTCGATCCACTCGGACAGCCGCGATGCCGCCTCGGTGACGCGGCGAGGGTCGCGCCCGTCGAGTCCCTCGATCGGGTACCAGGAGTGTCCCGGCGTGGGGAACGGAGGGTCGAGGGGTGCCCGGACGGCGGCGAAGACGAACTCCTGCGGCAAGTATCGAGCGAGCCCGAAGAGGTCGTTCTCGTCTGCGCCGTAGCCGTGCAGCAGCACGAGGAGCGGTCGGCCGGCGCGCTCGTCCGGGGGCGCCGACCACCGGACGAAGGTCGGATCGATCGGCGGCGTCTCGGGTCCCGGGAACTGAGCCATGCGCCCATCTTTCCAGGGGAGCGTGAGGTATACAGGACACATGTCTGTTCGCACGCCCGATCCCGAGCCCACCGGTGACGAGCCGTTCGGTCCGCCGGGCGGCAGTGCATCGAACCCCGCGTGGCTGAGCGAGGTCGAGCTGGAAGAGACTCGGCGTCGGCTTCCCATGCTCTACGTCGAGGGCGTCCCGGTGCGTGTCGACGGGATGGGACAGGTCATACAGGTCGGCATCCTGCTCCGCGCCACCCCCGTCGGCGAGATGACGCGCACGATCGTGTCCGGACGCGTCCGCTACGGCGAGACAGTGCGCGACGCCCTTTTCCGTCACCTCGAGAACGACCTCGGGCCCATGGCCTTCCCGCTCCTGCCGACGCAGCCGACGCCCTTCACTGTCGCCGAGTACTTTCCGCTCCCCGGTGTGACGGCGTTCCACGACGATCGGCAGCACGCCGTCTCACTCGCGTTCGTCGTGCCCGTCACCGGCACGTGCGAGCCGCGTCAGGACGCTCTCGAAGTCACGTGGCTGACGCCGGAAGAGGCCGCGTCCGACGCTGTCGCCGCCGAGATGGAAGGTGGCCGGGGCACGCTGATCCGGCTCGCCCTGGCGAGCGTCGGCGCTCTCCGCTGACCCCTCTGCGCGCGCTCCGAGGCACTCCCTCGGCAGCGGGGGACGATGCCCCTTCACCCCGGGTGCGTCGGGCCGGTATCCTCTAGTCACCCGAAGCGCATCTCCCGACGTTCCGTGCGCCCGGCACCACGCTCCTCCCTTGTTCTCGTCGCGCTGGGGCGCGCCGAGGAACGTTGCGGATGCGCGCGCGCCGGCGCACCCGTGGGGGGATCTCCCCTGAAAGCAGATCGAGCATGTCCGATTCGGCGACGCCGTTCGAAGAACTCCTGGCCACCGCAGGCTCTGCCGCGCCCGGCACCGCATTCGCCCTGGTCTTCCGCGGCTACGACAGGGTCGAGGTCGACAACGCCTTCCGCCACCTGACGGGAAAGCTCCGCACGCAGGCGCAGCAGATCGCGCTGCTCGACGAGCACCTCGATCGCGCCGACGACGCGAACGCCGAGCGCGCGGAGCGGATCGACCGGCTCGAAGCCGAGCTCGCGGCCCACCGACGCCGCGCCGACGAGGCCGAACGGCGCGCCGCCGATCTCGAGAAGCGGGTCCAGTCCGCCGTCATGGCGACGGATGCCGCGGAGCAGATCGCCCGACTGGAGGCCGAGCTCTCGGCGACGCAGGCGCGACTCGTCGACGCCGACAACCGCCTCGACGCGCTCGCGGAAGAACTCGCGACGGCGACGGACGAGACCCCCGGGCGACACCGCTTCGACGAAGTGCTCCGCGTCGCGGAGGAGCAGGCGAGCGTGCTGCTGCGGAACGCGAGCGTCCAGGGCGAACGGCTGCTCGCCGCGGCATCCGAGGAGATCCTCGCGCGGCGCCGTGAGACGCAGGCCGACGCCGAGGCGATCCTGTCGCAGGCCCAGCACGATGCGCAGCAGATCCGGCTGCGGATCGACACGGAACTGACGGCGCACGCGGCCCGCCTCGAACGCGAGCTCGCACACGCCGAGGAGAAGATCGCCCAGGCCGAGCAGGAGGCGGCCGCGATCCGTTCGGAGGCCGAGAAGGGTGCGGCAGCACTGCGGTCGCTCGTCGCTCGCGAGACGTCGCAGTTGCGCGCCGAAGCCGAAGAGGCGGTGCGCGAGCTGCGGCTGCGTGCGATCGAGTTCGAAGAGTCGTTGACGCGGAGGCAGGACGACGCGCGGCAGGAGTTCCTCGCCCTCCACAACCAAGCCGTCGCGCACGCCGATCGCATCACGCAGGATGCCAACGACCAGGTCGCCCACTCGCTCGAGCACGCCAAGCGGGTGTCGGCGAAGGCGGAGGACTTCGAGCGCCTCATGCGCGCGCAGGCCCATCAGATCGAAGCGGATGCACAGCTGCGCGCCCGCGAGCGCCTCGACCGCGCGAAGGACAAGGCGCAGAGCATCATCGACACCGTCGTGACCCACTCGCAGGCCGTGCTGCGCGATGCGGAGGACCGCACCCGCCAGCTGCGGTGGCAGCAGCAGCAGCTCACGAGCTTCATGGCCGAGGTGCGGGAGCTCATCCGTCCCGAGCCCCTCGCCGACTACTCTCCGGAGACCGTCTCTTCGTCCGAGGATGAGGACGACGAGGGCGCCGCCTAGGACGTTTCGCGCGCGAGGGCCGCGATGAAGGCGTCGACGTCGGTCTCGCTCGTGTCGAACGAGCACATCCAGCGCACCTCGTTCTTCGCGGCATCCCAGTCGTAGAAGCGGAACGACTCCCGCAGCCGATCCGCGACACCGTCCGGCAGCGTCGCGAAGACGCCGTTCGCCTGTGTCGGCTGTGTGAACGCGACGCCCGAGATGGAGCCGTCGGCGATGCCCGCCTCGACCCCGGCGCGCAAACGCTGCGCCATCGCGTTGGAGTGCGACGCATTGCGCAGCCACAGGTCCGACTCGAGGAGCGCGATGAGCTGGGCCGACACGAAGCGCATCTTCGACGACAGCTGCATGTCGAGCTTGCGGAGGTACGTGAGGCCCGTCGCGGCATCCGGATTCAACACGACGATCGCCTCACCGAGCATCGCCCCGTTCTTGGTCCCGCCGAAGCTCAGGACGTCGACGCCCACATCGCGCGTGAAAGCGCGGAAGGGCAGGTCGAGGGCGGCTGCGGCGTTCGAGATGCGCGCGCCGTCGAGGTGCACTCGCATCCCGAGGCCGTGGGCGTGGTCGGCGATCGCGCGGAGCTCGTCCGGCGTGTAGAGGGTGCCGAGCTCGGTCGACTGCGTGACCGACACGACGAGCGGCTGGGCGCGGTGCTCGTCGCCCCAGCCCCACGCCTCCCGGTCGATGAGCTCGGGCGTGAGCTTGCCGTCGTCGGTCGGCACCGTGAGCAGCTTGATGCCCCCCACGCGCTCAGGCGCTCCGCCTTCGTCGACGTTGATGTGCGCCGTTCCCGCGGCGATGACGGCGCCCCAGCGCGGGAGCATCGACTGCAGCCCGACGACGTTCGCACCCGTGCCGTTGAAGACGGGGAAGGCCTCGACACCCTCGCCGAAGTGCTGCTGGAAGACCTCCTGCAGGCGGTGCGTGTAGACGTCGTCGCCGTACGCGACCTGATGCCCGTCGTTCGCCGCGGCGATGGCGGCGAGCACTTCGGGGTGGATGCCGGAGTAGTTGTCCGACGCGAAACCGCGCACGGTCGGGTCATGCAGAGTCGTCACGGGGGTCCAATCTAGCTCGGTCTGGTCGGTCGGCCGTTCAGAATTCAGTCTGCGTGCGGCCCCCGAACCGGCGGGCTGCACGGCCGGGGCCTTCCCCGCATGCGCGCAGACTGAATTCTGAACGTCAGAGCTCGATGACCTGGTCGTTGATGTCGGTGGCGGGGGTGTCCCAGAGTCCGACGAGCGCGTCGGCGAGCCGTCCTTCGAGCCCGGCGAGGGACTTCACGCGGAAGATGACGGATGCCGCGGCGAGCGGTGCTGCGGCATCCCGAGCCGCCTTCGCGAAGCCCTGCGCGACCGCGCGCGCCCAGGCCTCGCTCGCGGCCTTGACGGCGGCGTAGTTCGCGCCGCCGGCGAGGGGCCGCGCGACGGCGGTCGAGGACACGATCGCGAGGCGTCCCGCGTCCGATGCGCGCAGGTCGGCGTCGAACGCGCGGGACACGTGCCGAAGCGCCGTCAGCGACCCGAGAAGGAAGGTGAAATCGTCGTCGGACTGACCCGCCAGCCCGCCGCCCCCGCGCCATCCGCCGACGAGGTGGAGCACGCCGTCGACCGGTCCGTGGGTTTCGTGCACGCGCGTCCCGAGCGCCGCGACGGCGGTCTCGTCGCCGAGGTCGCAGACCTCGACGGACGCTCCGCTCTCGACGAGCGGTGCGAGCCTGTCGACGTCTCGTCCGACCGCGACGACGCGTGCTCCCGCCGATACGAGGGCACGCGTCGCGGCGAGGCCGCTCGTGCTCGTCGCCCCCGCGACGAGCACGAGCTTCCCCGCGACCCCGTGCTCAGGCGTCGGCATCGCCGCGGATCCCGACCGTCGACTCGATGACAGGACGCATCTTCTTCTCGAGCGCCTCGAAGAACATCGACAGGGGGAACTCGTCGTCCATCACGGCATCCGTGTATCCCTTGGGTGCGCCCGCAAGGATCTCATCGGGAAGCCCGCGGGCCCACCGCGACGCGGGGTTCGGCGTGACGGTCTGCCGCACGAGGTCGTAGGCGGCGAGCCAGTGCGCCGTCTTCGGACGATCGATCGAGCGCCAGTAGAGGTCGTCGATCGCTTCGCCGAGCTCGACGACGGCCGCCGGCACGCGGTCCCAGTCGAAGGCGAGAGCCGTATCGGTCCAGTGCAGGACGCCCCGCTGGTGGAGCCACGCGAACAGCAGCTGCCCGCCGAGTCCGTCGTAGTTGCGCACCCGCGACCCCGTGATGGCGAAGCGGAAGATGCGGTCGAAGATGACGGCGTACTGGACGAGAACGGCGTGCTCGAGGGTCTCCTGCTCGATCTCGTCGAGCGTCTCGCCCGACTCGATACGCCCGCGCAGCCGCGCCGTGATCGCGACGCACTCGCGGAACGCCGTGAGGTCGCAGCGCAGCTCCTCGAGCGAGTACAGGAAGTACGGCATCCGCTGCTTGATCATGAACGGATCGAACGGAAGGTCACCGCGCATGTGGGTGCGGTCGTGGATGATGTCCCACATCACGAACGTCTTCTCGGCAAGCTCCTGATCGTCGAGAAGACGCTCGGCATCGGCGGGAAGGTCGAGCTTCGTGATCTCGGATGCCGCACGGCTGACGCGCCGGTAGCGGGCGGCCTCGCGGTCCTGGAAGATCGCACCCCACGTGAACGTGGGGATCGCGCGCATCGCGACCGTCTCGGGGAAGAGCACCGCCGAGTTCGTGTCGTAGCCGGGGGTGAAGTCGACGAGGCGGAGCGAGACGAAGAGCTTGTTGCCGTAGTCGCCCGCCTCGAGACGGGCGATGAACTCGGGCCAGATCGCCTGCACGATGAGAGCTTCGACGAACCTGTTCGACGAGCCGTTCTGCGTGTACATCGGGAAGACGACGAGATGACGGATGCCGTCGACCCGGTGCTCCTGCGGCTGGAACGTGACGAGCGAGTCGTAGAAGTCGGGGACGCCGAAGTCCTCGTCCGCCCAGCGCTCGAAGTCGTGGGCGCTCGCCGCGAGGTACTCGGCGTCGTGCGGGAACCACGGGGTCAGCGCGCGGATCGACTCGACGATGGCACGCACGTGGTCGCGCGCGTCGGGGTGGTCGCCGGGCTCGGGGATCGAGCCGTCCTTCGCCTGCATCCCCTGGAGGGCGATCGCGGCATCCTTCAGGCGGAGCCACTCCGGCGTGTGCTCGACGCCCGTCGCGCGTCCGTCCTCGACGACCTCGGGTTCGCCGACGATGGGCTGCGCGACAGGGTGCGTTCGGCTCATGGACATGGTGACCGCCGATCGTGGGGTTGGCCGCTGGCGTGCAGCGGGCGAATGAGGTGGTGAACTCCACTCGATCGTCAATCCTAACGGAATGTTTACGGCCAATGCGCCCAATTGCCGTGAATTCTCCGGCTGATACGATCGGCGACATGACCTCGACCGACGAGCGCGCAGCCGTACCGCGCCTGGACGACGAGACGGATGCCGCCATCGTGCGCGAGATCTCGGTCGACGCGCGCGCGACACTCGCCCAGCTCTCCGAGCGTGTCGGACTGTCGTCGTCGGCCGTGCAGGCTCGGCTCCGCCGCCTCGAGACCCGCGGTGTGATCGAGGGGTACCGGGCGCTTTTCAACGCCGAAGCACTCGGCAAGCCCCTCGCCGCTTTCATCGAGATCACACCGCTCGACCCGGGGCAGCCCGACAACGCGCCCGAGATGCTCGCGCACCTCTCGGCGATCGAGGCGTGCCACTCGGTCGCGGGGGATGCCGCGTACATGCTGTTCGTGCGCGTCCCGACGCCCCGCGACCTCGAGGATCTCATCCGCGAAGTGCGGGCCGCGGCATCCGTCAACACCCGCACGACGATCGTCCTTCAGACCTTCTTCGAGAATCGGCCGATCGAGCCGGCGTGAGACGTTCCGCCTCGGACGGGGCGTAGCCTCGGGGGATGCAGACCCGCACCCCGCAGCCCGGAGCCGGCGTGCTGATCGTGCGCAACTCCGCATCAGGCACCTCTGTCGTGAGGTTCGACCCGGCACCTGTCATCGCCGAGCGCCTTCCCGGTGCGACGTTCCGCGAGCTGTCCGACGGCGAGGACTTCGCGACCGTCATCGCCGACGCCATGGCGGGCGACGCCCCCGACGTCCTCGGGATCTACGGCGGCGACGGCTCCGTCGCTCGGATGATCGAGCTCGCGCGGAAGTACGACAGGCCGCTCCTCGTGCTTCCCGGCGGCACCTTCAACCACTTCGCGCGGGCGGCGGGACTCGATGACGTGGATGCCGGCATCGACGCGTTCGAGCGCGGCCGGACGGTACGCGTCGGCCTCATCGAGGCGTCCGTCGACGAGGGCGAGCCCGTCACCGCCATCAATGCCGTCTCGCTCGGGACGTATCCCGAGTTCCTCGACGAGCGCGAGGGCCGGAACGCGCGGCTCGGCAAGTGGCTCGGGGGAGTCGTCGCCGCGTGGCGGACGATGCGGACGGCGGAGCCCCTGACGATCGTGCGGGACGGGCGTCGCGCCCGAGTGTGGTCGGTGTTCATCGGGATCGGGGAACACGACCCCGATCAGGTCGCGACGATGCAGCGCGGCGAGCTCGAGACGGGGATGCTCGACGTCCGCATCCACCACGCACGAGGATCGCGTCTGCGCGCCGTCGCGGCGCTCGCGTTCGGACGGAAGACGATCGCCGTGCTGCGGGCAGTTCGGCTCATGCCTTCACGCGCCGACGTCGAGCGGATGCTGGTGCCGTCGATCGACCTCATCGTGCGCCCCGACGCGGGGCATCCGTCGGTCTTCGTCCACGATGGCGAACTCGAGGAGCTGACGGGTCCGGAGTTCGCGCTCCGCTGCACCGCCGTCCCCGGCGCCGTCGCCGTCTTCGCCTGACGCGCGCGTCCGGTGCCCTCGCGCCGAGACCGATGCGCGCCGAGACCAGGGGTTCCGCCGACCCAGGGTGGTGTGCGACCCGGTTTCGGCGGGATCCCCGGTCTCGACGACGGATGCCGCGGCCGACGACCGCGTGCGGGATCAGTCGTGCTGGGGGAAGCCCAGGTTCAGACCCCCGTGCGAGGGGTCGAGCCAGCGGGAGGTCACGGCCTTCTCGGCGGTGTAGAAGTCGAAGCCGTGCGGGCCGTAGGCCTTCGCGTCGCCGAAGAGCGAGGCCTTCCAGCCGCCGAACGAGTGGTACGCGACCGGCACGGGAATCGGAACGTTGATGCCGATCATGCCCACCGTCACTTCGTGCTGGAAGCGTCGGGCGGCACCGCCGTCGTTCGTGAAGATCGCCGTGCCGTTGCCGTAGCGGCTCGCGTTGATGATCTCGAGTCCCTCTTCGTAGCCCTCGACGCGCACGATCGACAGGACGGGTCCGAAGATCTCGTCGGTGTAGACGGTCGACGACGTCGGCACCTTGTCGATGAGCGTCGGGCCGAGCCAGAATCCGTTCGGGTCGCCGTCGATCTCGATACCGCGACCGTCGACGACGACGGTCGCCCCATCGGATGCCGCGACGTCGATGTACGACGCGACCTTGTCGCGGTGCACCTTCGTGATGAGCGGACCCATGTCGCATCCGCGGGTCCCATCGCCCGTTCGGAGCGTCGCCATGCGCTCTGACACCTTCGCGACGAGGGCGTCGGCGACGGAGTCGACCGCGAGCACGACCGAGACGGCCATGCAGCGCTCTCCGGCGGAGCCGAAACCGGCGTTGACGGCGGCGTCGCCGGCGAGGTCGAGATCGGCGTCGGGGAGCACGAGCATGTGGTTCTTCGCTCCGCCGAGCGCCTGCACGCGCTTGCCGTGGCTCGTCGCCGTCTCGTAGACGTACTTCGCGATCGGCGTCGAGCCGACGAACGAGATCGCCGCGACGTCGGGGTGCGAGAGCAGCGCGTCGACCGATTCCTTGTCGCCGTGGACGACGTTGAACACGCCGTCGGGGAGCCCCGCCTCGGAGAACAGCTCAGCCATCCAGTTGGCCGCCGTCGGGTCCTTCTCGCTCGGCTTCAGGACGACGGCGTTCCCCGCCGCGATCGCGATGGAGAAGAACCACAGCGGCACCATGGCCGGGAAGTTGAAGGGGCTGATGATCCCGACGACGCCGACCGGCTGGCGGAGGGAGTACACGTCGATGCCCGTCGAGACGTTCTCGGAGTAGGCGCCCTTCGTCAGGTGCCCGACGCCGCACGCGAACTCGACGACCTCCATGCCGCGCGCGATCTCGCCGAGTGCGTCCGAGATGACCTTGCCGTGCTCGGCGGTCAGGATCGCGGCGAGGTCGTCCTTGCGTGCGTTGAGCAGCTCGCGGAACGCGAACATGACCTGCTGGCGCTTGGCGATCGAGGCGTTCCGCCACGACGAGGCCGCGTCGACGGCGACCGCGACGGCGTCGGAGACATCGGATGCCGTCGCGAGCCGCACCTGCTTCTGCACCGTTCCGAGCGCGGGGTTGTACACATCGCCCGTGCGGGTCGAGGTGCCCGCCCACGCGGAACCTCCCACGTAGTGATCCAGGATCGCGGTCTCGGTCATGGGGTTCCTTCCTCGGTGGTGCGCCTTCGTGGGGCGCGACGACATCGGCGCTGCCATCGCCATGCTAGATCGGCAGCCCGCGCCGTGGTGGGGCGTCGTGCGGACGGTTCGCCCGGAACATCCGCTCGTCCGCACGGAACGCTCAGCGCGAGGAATCCTCCCGAAGCATCCCCCTACGACTTCGCCGTGATGTGGGCGGAGAGGGCCGGGATGACGGTCTCGCCGTAGACGCGGAGCGTCTCCTCTTTGTTGTCGTGCTGGAGGTAGCCGGCGAACTGCGTGACCCCGAGATCCTTCAGGCGCCTGAGCTTCTCGATGTGCTCGTCGGCGGTTCCGAGGATGCAGAAGCGGTCGACGATCTCGTCGGGCACGAAATCGACGTGGTCGTTGCCCGACCTGCCGTGCGAGTTGTAGTCGTACCCGGTGCGCCCTTCGATGTAGTCGGTGAGCGCGTCGGGAACCGCGCCGTGGTGTCCGTACTTCGCAACGATGTCGGCGACGTGGTTGCCGACCATCCCGCCGAACCAGCGGCATTGCTCGCGCATGTGCGCGATGTCGTCTCCGATGTACATCGGCGCGGCGACGCAGATCGCGAGGGCGTCGGGGTCTCGCCCGGCCGCAGCCGCGGCATCCTTGACCGTCCGGATCATCCACTCGGCGATGTCGAGGTCGGCCAGCTGCAGGATGAACCCGTCTCCCACCTGTCCCGTGAGAGCGAGCGCCATCGGACCGTACGCGGCGACCCACACGTCGAGCGTCGACCCACGGCTCCACGGGAACTGGAGCGTCGCGCCCTTGTACTCGACGGCACGCGAGTTGGCGAGCTCGCGGATGACGTGGATCGACTCGCGCAGTTCCTTCATCGTCGTGGGGGTGCCGTTGGTGACGCGGACGGCGGAGTCGCCGCGGCCGATGCCGCAGATCGTGCGGTTGCCGTACATCTCGTTGAGGGTCGCGAAGACGGATGCCGTCACGGTCCAGTCCCGCGTCGCGGGGTTCGTCACGAACGGACCGACGATGACGCGCTTCGTCTGGGCGAGGATGGCCGAGTGGATGACGTAGGGCTCCTCCCACAGCAGGTGGGAGTCGAAGGTCCACACGTGACTGAATCCGTGCGCCTCCGCCAGCGCAGCCAGTTGCACGGTACGCGCGGCGGGCGGATTGGTCTGCAGGACGACGCCGAAGTCCATGGGTCGCTCCTCTCGGTCGATGGCGGTGTGAGGGGGTCTCACGTGAGGTACTGGGACAGGCCGCGTCGCACGTAGCGACCGTGACCCTTCGTCCCGAGGTACGCGCCGCCGTCGACGATGACGGTCCCGCGTGAGATCACCGTGTCGACGTGCCCGTCGATCTCGAAGCCCTCCCAGGCGGAGTGGTCCATGTTCATGTGGTGCGTGCGCCCCGTCGGGTTGCCCGCCTCGTCGACCGGCATCCCGATGGACGTGTGACCGTGGGGGTCGTAGATGACGATGTCGCCGTCTGCACCCGGCTGGATGACACCCTTCCGGCCGTACATCCCGAACATGCGCGCGGGCGTGGTGGACGTGAGCTCGACCCAGCGCTCGAGCGTCAGCTTGCCTGTCACGACGCCCTGGTACATGAGATCCATGCGGTGTTCGACCGACCCGATCCCGTTGGGGATCTTCCGGAAGTCGCCGAGCCCGAGCTCCTTCTGGTCCTTCATGCAGAACGGACAGTGGTCGGTCGAGACCATCTGGAGGTCGTTCGTCCGCAGCGCCTGCCACATGTGGTCCTGGTGCCCCTCCTCGCGGGAGCGCAGGGGCGTCGAGCAGACCCACTTGGCGCCTTCGAACGCGCCCCACTTCTCGCTCGACGCGCCGAGCTGCTCCTCGAGCGAGAGGTAGAGGTATTGCGGGCACGTCTCGCCGAAGACGTTCTGGCCGTTGTCCCGTGCCCACGCGAGCTGCTGCACGGCTTGTTTGGCACTGACGTGGACGACGTACAGCGGCGCGCCGGTGAGGTGGGCGAGCATGATCGCGCGGTGGGTCGCCTCCTCCTCCATCTGCCACGCCCGGGCGATCCCGTGGAAGTACGGATCGGTCTTCCGCTGCTCGATGAGCTGGGCGGCGAGCACGTCGATCGCGGGGCCGTTCTCGGCATGCATCATCGTCAGGAGGCCCGTGTCGCGCGACACCTGCATCGCGCGGAGGATCTGCGCGTCATCCGAGTAGAAGACACCCGGATAGGCCATGAAGAGCTTGAAGCTCGTGATGCCCTCGTCGACGAGCGTCGGCATGACGGCGAGCGAGTCGTCGTCGATGCCCCCGATGATCTGGTGGAAGCCGTAGTCGATCGCGCAGTTGCCCGCCGCGAGGTCGTGCCACCTCGCGAGGCCGTCCATGACCTTCGTGCCCGCCGTCTGCACGGCGAAGTCGACGATCGTCGTCGTGCCGCCCCACGCGGCGGCGCGCGTTCCGGTCTCGAACGTGTCGGAGGCGGAGGTTCCGCCGAACGGCAGCTGCATGTGCGTGTGCGCGTCGATCCCCCCGGGGATGACGTACTTGCCGGTCGCGTCGATGACGGTGTCGACGGATGCCGCGAGGTCGCCGCCGAGCAACTCTGACCCGGGGGCGAGCACCGCGACGATCGTCTCGCCGTCGATCAGCACGTCGGCGTCGACGCGCCCCGTGGCCGAGACGACAGTGCCCCCGGTGATGAGTGTCTTCGTCATGGTCGATCCTTCCCTCGGCAGTGCTCGTGTTGTGGCATCCGCCGCCTCGATCCGCGAGACTGCATCTCGCGGCCGAGACTGCGGCCGCGGGATGCAGGCTCGGCCGGGTGGTGCAGTCTCGCGGGCACGCGGGCGGCGACGTGGACGGGCGCGGGTGACGTGGATGCCACGGGGGTCACGGCGCGACGATGTCTCCGTAGGTGTCGGGCCGGCGATCCCGGTAGAACTGCCAGTCGTCGCGCATCTGTTGGACCATGTCCATGTCGAGGTCGCGGACGAGGAGCTCCTCGTGCTCGCCGGACCCGAGCGCGCCGACGAAGTTGCCCCGCGGATCGATCACCTGGCTCGTGCCGTAGAAGTTCACCGCCTCATCGCCGTACTCGTTGTCCTCGAGACCGACGCGGTTGGGCTGCAGCACGAAGTAGCCGTTCGCGACGGCGGCGCACGGACCCTCGACCTCCCAGAGGCGGTTCGACAGGCCGGGCTTGGTCGCATTGGGGTTGAACACGATGTGCGCCCCGCGCAGGCCGTATTCGCGCCATCCCTCGGGGAAGTGCCGGTCGTAGCAGATGTACGTTCCGATCTTGCCGACGGCGGTCTCGAAGACGGGATAGCCGAGGTTCCCCGGGCGGAAGTAGAACTTCTCCCAGAACTTCTCCACGTGCGGAAGGTGGATCTTGCGGTACTTGCCGAGGATCGACCCGTCGGCATCCACGACGACGGTCGTGTTGTAGTACACGCCCGTCTGGTCCTCCTCGTAGATCGGAAGGATCGTCACGACGCCGAGCTCCTTCGCGATCGACGCGAAGCGCTGCACGATGGGTCCGTCTGCGGGCTCGGCGTAGCGGTAGTACTTCTTGTCCTGCGTGATGCCGAAGTAGGGGCCGTAGAAGAGCTCCTGGAAGCACATCACCTGAGCGCCGTCCGCCGCGGCATCCCGGAGGAAGGTCTCATGGCGGTCGAGCATCGACTCCTTGTCGCCCGTCCAGGTCGTCTGCGAGATCGCTGCACGTACCGTTGTCATGTGTCGTCCCCCTGCGTCGCCGTTCGCCCGTGTCGCGACAGTAAGGCCTCACGTCGCCTGCCGCAATGGTCGACGGGAGGATCCGCGCGGATACATCTCCAGACGGATGATGCGCGAAGTCCGCTCGCGTAACGTGAGGGCGTGTTCCGCCGCCTGACGACTGCCCGGCTCGTCGTCGATGTCTCCATCGGCGTCGTCTTCTTCCTCGTCGCGGCTCCGCTCGAGGTGGCGACGACGGGCGTCACCGGTCTCCCAGCGCGTTTCGGTCCGGGGCTCGAGACCGGGCTCGCGGTCGCGATCGCCCTCCTGTTCTCGGCGGCGCTCGCGATCCGCCGCCTCTCGCCGGGTCTCGCGCTCGGCGCGGCATGGGTGGGGGCGATCATACAGATGGCGCTCGGGCGTCCGCCGAGCTTCGCCGACTTCGCGATCTTCGGCGTGCTGTACGTGACGGCCGCCTACGGGACGCGCCTCGTGTACTGGGCAGGACTCGCGTCGGCGACCCTCGGGGCCGTCGTCATCACGGTGTACCTGCTGGTCGGCCCCGTCTTCGCGGCGGGAGGCCTGTCGTGGCAGACGCTCCCGATTGCGCTCGTCATGCTCGTCGCCGCAGCGTTCGCGCTGGGGCTCTCCTGGACGACCGGCGCCCTCGTGCGGACCGCCGTGAGGGCGCGCGAGAACAAGCGTGCGCAAGAGCGTGCCGAAGCCGAGGCGATCGCCGAGCAGGAGCGCGTGCGGATCGCGCGCGACATGCACGATGTCGTCGCCCACTCGCTCGCCGTCATCGTCGCGCAGGCGGACGGCGCGCGCTACGCGCTCGCGGCAGGCGCGACGGATGCCGCGGCGACGGGCTCCGCGGCATCCGATTCGTCCGTCGCGACCGAGGCTCTGGGGACGATCTCGTCGACGGCCCGCTCGGCCCTCTCCGATGTCCGGCTCCTCCTCACACAATTGCGACACAGCCAGGGCGACGGCCCCCAGCCAACCCTCGCCGACCTCGAACAGCTCTACGCGCAGGTGCGCGCGGCGGGGGTCGCGCTCGCCGTCGACGTCGACCCCGCGCCCCCGGGCGTCCCGCCCGCCGCCGTGCAGCTCGCGGTCTACCGGATCCTGCAGGAAGCCCTGACCAACGCTCTGCGCCACAAGGGTGAGGGTGGGGTGCGCGTGCGGCTCGCGTGGCATCCCGACCGGGTTCTCCTCGACGTCCGCAACGCGGTCGGGTCGACCCCCGCGGGTGGGTCGGGACATGGACTCGTGGGGATGTCCGAGCGCGCCAAGCTCATCGGTGGCACGCTCGATGCGGGGGTCTCCGGAGACGAGTTCGTCGTGAGCGCGGCCCTTCCCATCGGAGGTGGTCCGCGATGATCCGCGTCGTGCTGGTGGATGACCAGGCGCTGTTCCGCGCCGGCATCCGGATGCTCGTCGGGTCGCAGCCCGATCTCGAGGTCGTGGGCGAAGCCGCCGACGGGCGCGAGGCGATCGACGTCGTCCGGGCGACGAACCCCGACGTCGTGCTCATGGACATCCGGATGCCGGTGATGGACGGCCTGACGGCGACGGCCGAGCTTCTCGGCGACCCCGCGCCGCCCCGCATCGTCATGCTCACGACGTTCGATCTCGACGAGGCCGCGGCCCGCGCGATTCGCCAGGGCGCGAGCGGGTTCCTTCTGAAGGACGCCGATCCCGAGTTCCTCCTCGCCGCGATCCGCACCGTCCACGCGGGGTCGGCGGTCATCGCGGCCTCCGCGACGCGGGAGCTCTTCGCCCAGGCGGCGGGTGCCGCGGCCCGGCCCGTGCCTCCGTCCTACGGCGACCTCACGGAGCGCGAGAAGGAGATCTTCGCGCTCGCTGCGCGCGGATTGTCGAACTCCGAGATCGCGGCGCGCGAGTACCTCTCCGAGGCGACCGTCAAGACGCACATCAGCCGCATCCTGACGAAGCTCGCGCTCCGCGACCGCGTGCAGCTCGTCGTCTTCGCGTTCGACCACGGCCTCGTCTGAGCGCCACCCGCTCACTTGTCTCAAAGGGCGACTGCTCCTGCGACTTTCTCGCCCTTTGAGACAAGTGAACGACGGAAACGAGCGCAGCGGATCATCCTCGAGATGTAGGCGGATGCGTCGCGGGGCCGACGCGGCGCAGCATCCCTCGTTCGTAGCGTCGAAGGCATGGAACTCTCCTCTTCAGATCTCGGGCTCGCGGCCCGCGTCCAGCAACTCACGAAGACCTACGGATCGGGTGCCAACACGGTGCGTGCGCTCGACGAGGTCAGCGTCGGCATCCGCCGTGGCGAGTTCACGGCGATCATGGGTCCGTCGGGCTCCGGCAAGTCGACGCTCATGCACGTCATGGCGGGCCTCGATGCCCCCACCGCCGGCCGTGCGTGGATCGGTGACACCGACATCACGGGCCTGTCCGACCTCGAGCTCACGATCCTGCGCCGCCGTCGCGTCGGCTTCGTCTTCCAGGCGTTCAACCTCGTGCCGACACTCGATGCCCGCGCGAACATCATGCTGCCGTTCGACCTCGACGGACGCCGGCCGTCGGCGATCGAGCGGGCGCGCATCGACGGCCTCGTCGAGACGCTCGGCCTGACGGCGCGCCTCTCCCATCGCCCGCACGAGCTGTCGGGCGGACAGCAGCAGCGCGTCGCGATCGCGCGCGCCCTCGCGACGGCTCCCGACCTCGTGTTCGCCGACGAGCCCACGGGAAACCTCGACTCCCGCAGCGGACGCGACGTGCTGCGCCTCCTCGCCGATGCGAGCGCGCAGCACGGGCAGTCCATCGCGATGGTCACGCACGACCCCGTCGCGGCGAGCCACGCCGACCGCGTGATCTTCCTCGGCGACGGACGCATCGTCGCCGACAAGCCACGCCAGAGCGCCGAGGAGATCGCGGCCTACATGCTCGCAGCGGAGCTCGGCGCAGGACACGGCGCCGAGCAGGGTGCGGGGGTGTCGGCATGACCGCGACAGTCGTCGAGCGGATGCCGCGCGCCAGCGCCGCACCCACGTCGAGCCGCTCGCTGGGGTGGCTCCGCGAGCGCGGCATGGGCGCGAGCATCCTCGTCTCGGCGATCTCGACGGCCTTCGGCGTGCTCCTCCTCACCGCGACCGCCTACATCGGTGCGATGCTCTCGGCCGACCCGTACATCGGCGAGAGTGACACGCTCGCTTTCGTCGTGGCGCTCCTCTCCGCCCTGCTCCTGGGTGTCGCGATCTACGTCGCGGCGATCGTGACGGCCAACACCTTCGCGACGGTCGTCGCCGGCCGCACGCGACGCATCGCACTCCTGCGGCTCATCGGGGCGTCGGCGCGCTCACAGCGTGTGCAGATCGCCCGCCAGGGACTCGTCGTCGGACTCCTCGGCGCGGGAATCGGGCTCGTTGCTGGGCTTGCGCTGGCTGCCGGGGGCGTCTGGCTCGCTGGCTCGCTGCTGGGCTTGGAGGACCTGGAGTTCTCGGTCCTGCGCCCCGAGCTCGTGGTGCCCGCGGTGATCGTCGCGCTCACGACGTGGGTCTCGGCGTGGGCGGGGTCCCGCCGTGTGCTGTCCGTCACGCCTCTCCAGGCGCTCGGGGGCGCCGTCGAGAAGACCCACGAGACGATCGCCGCGCGCTCGGGCCGGAACGTCACCGCCGCGGTGCTCCTGATCCTCGGAGCCGTGCTCCTCGGACTCGGGATCGCGGCGGGACTCGTCACACCGCTCGGGGTCATCGTGGCCTTCGCCGGTGGCATCCTCTCGTTCACAGGACTTTCGCTCGGCGCGACACTCATCATGCCGCCCGTCCTGCGGCTCGTCGGGCGCGGATTCGGACACTCCGCGACGGCCCGCCTCGCGGCGGAGAACGCGCTGCGGTATCCCGAGCGCTCCAGCCGGATGGCGATCGGCGTCGTCATGGGCGTCACCCTCGTGACGATGTTCGCCGTCGCTCTCGAGTCGACGAAGTCGGTCGTGGCGGCATCCGGCGGCGGTGAGATCGACAGCGAGTTCGCCGCGGTCATGGACTCGTTCGCCGGGATCATGATGGGCCTCGTCGCAGTGTCGGCCGTCATCGCCGCAGTTGGACTGGTGAACCTTCTGACGATCGGCGTCGTGCAGCGCAAGCGTGAACTGGGGCTGCTGCGGGCGCTCGGGGTGTCGAACGCCCAGGTGCGACGCATGGTGCTCCTCGAAGCGGCGCACATCACGATCGCCTCGACGATCACGGGCCTCGTCCTCGGCATCGTCTACGGCTGGGCGGGAGCGCAGTCGCTGCTGGGCTCGGTGCCCGTACCGCCGCTGTGGCTCACGCCGACGTTCGTGCCGCCGGCGATCCCGGTGTGGCCGGTCGTCGCCATCGTGGTGGCGACAGCGGTGCTGACGCTCGTCGCGGCGGTCACCCCGACGCGTCTCGCGACGCGCGTGGCTCCCGTCGAGGCGCTCGCCGAGTAGGGCGAGTCAGTCGTCGGATGCCGGCGGATCGTGCGCCCACGACGGGGCGAGGGCGCGGATCCGGGCTGCCCGCCACTGCCATGTGGCCCACAGGACGGGCCACAGGGCGGCGGCGGTCGGTCCGCCGATCACGAGGCGGTCGCGCCACAGAGTGCGGTCGGGGTGCCCCGGGACCGGTGAGATCGCCATCTGGTGGTCCCACACGTCGAGGGTCGCGAGCGGACCCGTCAGCGGGATGCCGCTGTCGCGGAAGATCCGCACCCGACCCGCTGGCTCGTCGACGAAACGTTCGCTCATGTGCATGAGCTGCGTTCCCGCGGGGAAGATCCCGAGGGCGGTGAGGGAGACGGGAACGTCATCTCCGGGCTCCCACGCCGTGGGGAGACCGTCCGGAATCATCGGCTCCATGCCGAGCAGCGGGCCGTAGAGCTCGCCGACGGCCCGGGGGGAGTGGACGGCGCGCCACGCGGCATCCGGATCGCAGTCGATCTCGAACTTCAGCAGGATGCGCATGCTCCAGTGTCGCACCCGCGGCGGCGCGCGGAGGGGACGTGGATTCACTTGTCTCAAGTGGTGGGGTGCGGCGAGCGGAGGTCGCCTTTTGCGACAAGTGAGCGGATGGCGGCGGGCGCGGCTTCGTTCACTTGTCTCAAGTGGTGAGGTGCGGCGAGCGGAGGTCGCCTTTTGCGACAAGTGAGCGGATGCCGGAGGGTTTCGTGCGCGCCAGGGGTGGGCGCGGATGGTGGCGGCAGCGAAGGGAACACTCAGCGCGGCGTCATCGCCGAGAGGCGCGTGGCGGGCGTGATGACGCGGCGCGTCCAAGTGAAGGTGAAGCGCTCGTCGAACCGGGGCGCGCACAATGCGCACGAGGTCGCCCGGGTCGGCCGACGGTGGCGGTAGGCCGTATGCGCCGCCGCGCAGACGCCCACCCACGGTGCGAGTTCGGTCGCTGTCTCGCCATGGTGGGTCGTGCCGCCGACGTAGCCGAGTTCGCGGGCGATGCTCCGCCACCGGGCTCCGTGTCCTGCGCCCGGCCCCGCCAGCGCGTGCGCGACTTCGTGCAGCAGCGTCTGATGGTTGTCATCGTCGTCGTAGCGGGCGGCGAGGTATCTCGAAACCGAGATGCGCTTGCGGGTGTAGTCGCACAGACCCGCGCGGCGCTTGGCGTTGTCGAAGGCGAAGCTCCACGACGGGTCGAGGTGGGTGGTGATGAGCGCTTCTGCCCAGATGCGCACGCTCTGCAGTTCCGACATGACAGCGAGACTAGAACAGAGTTACGACACTCAGACGGCGAGAGACCGTGCGGCGCGTCGTCTGTCGACGGCATCGATCGCGAGCAGCGTCGATTCGAGCGCGTCTTCCGTCGCCCCCGCCTCCTGGCGGAGGAAGAGCGTGCGCTTGAAGTCCGCGCGTGCCGCGTCGAGGTCGCCGGCTTCGAAGTGCGCCTTGCCGCGGTGCTGGTAGGCGAACGCGGCGATCCCCGACCATCCCTGACCCTCCGCCTCGTCGGCGCACATCGTCAGCTCCTGCTCGGCGGCGGCATAGGCGCCGCGGAAGTGCAGCACGGTCGCGTGCAAGATGCGCGCACGCAAGAGGTCCTTTCGCGTGCCGGCCATGCGGGCGACGCGCACCGACTGCTCCGAAAGCACGAGCGAGTCGTCGAGGCGACCGAGGACCTTCAGCAGCCACACGCGCTCGAGAAGCGCCGGAAGACTCCGCTGCTCACCGATCTCGTCGAGGCGCTCGCGGCACTCGGCGACGTCGATGACCTCGCGCAGGGTCTCGGGGTCGAATCCCTTGATGTAGCTCACGACGACACTCCTCCCGCTGCGCTCGATGCCTCTGACAGTCTCACCCGCGAGGGCCTCGGTCCCGGCATCGGCACGCCGCGTTGGTCTCGCTCAGCGATCGAAGATGGATGCCGCGGGCTTCGGTGACGCGGTGGAGTCGGCATCCGTCGCGATGCGAGCGCCGCGCGCGAACTCCTCGATCTCGGCGCCTTCCGCGACCTTCGCGGGGTGCGGGCCGGCGGCCATGAGCCGTGGAAGCCACTCGGTCGGCAAGGGGGCACGGGATGCCGCGACGACGAGGTTCCCGAAGCGCCGGCCCTTGAGCGTCTGCACCTCGGCGAGGACGATGACGTGGTCGAACACCTCGCGCACGGTCGCGACCTGCCGGCGGGCGAAGTGCAGGCCCGACCCGTCGGCGACGTTGATGAGCAGGACCCCGTCGGGGGCGAGGAGCTCGGCGGCTTCGCGGTAGAACTCGAGCGTCGTCAGGTGCGCAGGGGTCTGCGCGCCCGAGTAGACGTCGGAGACGACGAGGTCGGCCGCTCCGACGAGGCCGCGGGGGAGTCGGGCGAGTCCGATGCGCGCGTCCCCCAGGCGGACGCGAATCGACGCGCTCCGAGGGAGGGGGAGGTGATCCCGCACGAGATCCCACAGCGCAGGCTCCAGTTCGATGACCTGCTGTCGCGATCCGGGCCTCGTGGCCTCGATGTAGCGGGGGATCGTGAGAGCCCCGGCGCCCAGGTGCACGGCGGTGAGGGGCTGTCCCGGCATCCGGAGTCGATCGATCACCGCTCCCATGCGCGCGATGTACTCGAAGTGGAGATGCGTCGGATCGTCGAGATCGACGTGCGATTGGGGTGTGCCGTCGACGTCGAGCTCGAATCCGCCCGTGATGCGCGATGCCACGATGCGGGCGAACGTCCCGTCCGACAGTCGCGCGTGCGGCGGTTCCTCGTACGTCGCGCGGGCCATCGTCCCACCGTATCGGGCTGCGACCCTCGAACGCGGGTTGACATTCTGTAACCCGTCAACCATCCAGGATGCGCAATATGTCCTAGGCGTCAGGGATTCTTCGTGCCGAAACATAATTGATACTTCTGTGCAATGGTCCTGAACGCCGGTCGCGGGTAGGTTCGGGGGAATCACATCCCACGGGTCGACAACCCAGATCGGCCCGAATCCCGTATGGAAGGTGCACAGCACATGCTCCACACTTCGAGAAGGCGCCGCCTGTTCGCCGGCGCCGCGACGATCGCCATCGGCGCTCTCGTCCTCACCGCCTGCGCGAGCCAGCGCGAAGACGGCGGCGACTCCGCCGAGCCGAGCGACGTCGACTCGACGTTCGTCTTCGGTGCGTCGGCCGACCTGTCCAGCCTCGACCCCGCGTTCGCGAACGACGGCGAGACGTTCCGCGTCGCCCGCCAGATGTTCGAGGGCCTCGTCGGCACCGAGCCGGGCACGGCTGACCCCGCCCCGCTCCTCGCCGAGAGCTGGGACCAGTCCGAAGACGGTCTGTCCTACACCTTCCAGCTCAAGGAAGGCGTCACGTTCCACGACGGCACCGACTTCAACGCCGAAGCGGTGTGCTTCAACTTCGACCGCCAGAACAACTTCACCGGCGTCGCCCAGTCCGAGAGCCTCTCGTACTACTGGGGCAAGCTCATGCGCGGCTACGCCGACACGGGCACCTCGATCTACGGCGGTTGCGAAGCGAACGGCGACTACGAGGCGACGATCACCCTGACGGAGCCGTTCGCCGGTTTCATCCCCGCCCTCTCCCTGCCGTCCTTCTCCATCCAGAGCCCCACGGCTCTCGAGGAGTACGCGGCCGATGAGGTCGGCGGCACGAGCGAGGCACCGACCCTCAGCGAGTACGCGCAGGGCCACCCCACGGGTACGGGTCCCTTCAAGTTCGACTCGTGGTCGCCGGGTGAGTCGTCGACGCTCAGCGCCTACGAGGACTACTGGGGCGAGCAGGGTGACGTCCAGGAGATCATCTTCCAGGTGATCGGCGACACGACCGCTCGTCGCCAGGCTCTCGAGTCGGGATCGATCGACGGCTACGACCTCGCCGCCCCCGCCGACCTCGGCGCGCTCGAGGAGGCCGGCTTCACGCTCGTCAACCGCGATCCGTTCAACGTCCTGTACCTGGCGATGAACCAGGCCCAGCCGTCGCTGGCCGACATCAAGGTGCGCCAGGCGATCGCCCACGCGATCGACAAGGAGCAGCTCGTCACGCAGGTCCTGCCCGAGGGCACCGAGATCGCTTCGCAGTTCATGCCGCCGAGCGTCATCGGCTGGAACGACTCGGTCACGGAGTACGAGTACGACCCCGAGGCCGCGACGGCTCTTCTCGCCGAGGCGGGATACACCGACGCCAACCCGCTGTCGATCACGTTCAATTACCCCGTGAACGTCTCGCGTCCGTACATGCCGAACCCCGAGCAGATCTACACCAACCTCTCGAGCCAGCTCGAAGCGGTCGGGATCCAGCTCACGCCGGTGTCCAACGAGTGGGGCGAGTACCTCGACCTCATGCAGGGCAGCAGCGACCACGGCATCCACCTGCTCGGCTGGACCGGCGACTACAACGACCCCGACAACTTCGTGGGCACGTTCTTCGGCGCACCCAGCAACGAGTGGGGCTTCGACAACCCCGAGCTCTTCTCGACGCTGACGACCGCTCGCGGTCTGGCGACGGCCGAGGAGCAGGAGGCTGCGTACCTCGACGCCAACGCTCAGATCATGGAGTTCCTCCCGGGCATCCCGCTCGCGCACCCCGTTCCGACGCTCGCGTTCAACGAGCGCGTGACGTCGTACCCCGCGAGCCCCGTCCAGGACGAGGTCTACAACATGGTGGAACTCAGCGAGTAATCCGCTGAGGACGGATGCCGCGACCTGGCCGCGAGGCCGGGCCGCGGCATCCGTCACCACTGTCAGACCCCGCTGACGCACCCACCCGGAGAACCATCCCGTGCTACGCACTATCGGCAAGAGACTCCTCCTGCTCATACCGACCCTCATCGGCCTTTCGATCCTGCTGTTCCTGTGGGTGCGCGCTCTACCCGGCGGGCCCGCGGTCGCACTGCTCGGCGAGCGCGCGACGCCCGAAGCGATCGAGGAGATCAATCGCCTCTACGGCTTCGACCGTTCACCTCTCGAGCAGTACTTCATCTGGGCCGGGCGTCTGCTCTCGGGCGACTTCGGCCAGTCCATCCAGACGAGGGCACCCGTCATCGAAGAGTTCCTGCGCCGCTTTCCTGCGACGTTCGAGCTCTCGGTCTTCGCGATCGTCGTCGCCGTCGGCGTCGGTGTGCCCCTGGGGTACCTCGCGGCGCGGAAGCACGGCAAGGCGACCGACCACATCACCGTCGCGGCATCCCTTCTGGGAATCACGATCCCGGTCTTCTTCCTCGCGTTCATCCTCAAGTGGGTCTTCGCCGTCCAGCTCGGCTGGCTCCCGTCGGAAGGACGCCAGGACCCACGCATCGATGCGACGCACTACACGGGCTTCTACGTATTCGACGGCATCATCACAGGGGAGTGGGATGCCGCGTGGGATGCGTTCCTGCACTTGATCCTGCCGGGCCTCGCGCTCGCATCGATCCCTCTCGCGATCATCGTCCGCATCACTCGGGCGTCGGTGCTCGAGGTGCAGAATTCGGACTACGTCCGCACGGGTCTCGCGAAGGGTGTGTCGCGCGGCACGATCCGCCAGCGCTTCATCCTGCGAAACGCCCTCCTGCCGGTCGTCACGACGATCGGTCTGCAGGTCGGTCTGCTCATCTCCGGCGCGGTCCTCACCGAGACGGTCTTCGCCTATCCGGGTATCGGCTCGTTCCTCGCCCGGGCGATCTTCACGCGTGACTATCCCGTCCTGCAGGGCTTCATCATCTTCATCGCGATCGGATACGCCTTGATCAACCTGCTGGTGGATATCTCCTACAGCTTCATCGACCCGAGAGTGAGGGTCTCATGACCTCGGCGATGCTTCCCCCCGCGCCGGGCGGCGGCCCGGTCGACGACACGGCCGTCGACGACCGCGAACTGCTGGCGGCCAAGACCGGCGGCGGTGGCTTCTGGAGCGGCGTCTTCCGTCGCCTGCGTCGCAACCCCAGCGCATGGGTGGGTGCCGCGATCATCGCGCTGTTCCTGCTGATCGCCGCGCTCGCGCCGCTGCTGGCACCGTACGGTCCGACCGAGCTTCCGGGTCAGCGCTTCATCACGCCGACGCACATCCCCGGTCCGGGGGAGATCCCCGAGTTCCCGCTCGGACTCGACCGCTTCGGCGGCGACGTCCTCTCGAAGCTCATCTGGGGTGCGCAGGCGACGCTTCTCATCGGCGTTGTGTCGACCGCGATCGGACTCGTCGGCGGCATGATCCTCGGCTTCCTCTGCGGCATGTTCGGCGGCTGGGTCGACACGCTCATCATGCGGTTCGTCGACATCCTGCTCTCGATCCCGAGCCTCCTCCTCGCCGTGTCGATCGCGGCGATCCTGGGACAGAACCAGCTGTCCGTCATGATCGCGATCGGTGCCGTCCAGGTGCCGATCTTCGCGCGACTCCTGCGTGCGTCGATGCTGCAGCAGCGCAACGCCGACTACGTGCTCTCGGCGCAGACGCTCGGTCTCGGCCGCGGGACGATCACGATGAGCCACGTCCTGCCGAACTCGGTCGGACCCGTCATCGTGCAGGGAACGCTCTCGCTCGCGACGGCGGTCATCGAGGCCGCCGCGCTGTCGTACCTCGGGCTCGGTGGAAGCGTCCCGCAGACGGCGGAGTGGGGGCGCATGCTGACGTACGCGCAGCTCGAGCTCGCGATCGCCCCGTGGCTCGCCTTCCTTCCCGGCGCGTGCATCACGATCACGGCCCTGGGGTTCACGCTCTTCGGCGAGGCCCTTCGCGAAGCCATGGACCCCCGCACCCGCAAGCGGTAGCCCCGCGGCACGCGCGCCGTGCTCCGTGTCGGGGCATCCGGTCGCTCGACGCCGCCGAGACCGGGGATCCCGCCGAGACACAGTGGTACGTCACCCTGTCTCGGCGCGATGCCCGGGCTCGAGGTGCCTGCCGTGTGCCGTGTGCTGTGCGCCGTGCGCCGCGGCATCCGTGCGCGCTCTCGCCGCGGCATCCTTCCGCTCACTTGTCGCAAAGGGCGGCATCTAGCGCGCCGAGCCCACCATTCGCGACACGTGAACGGATGCCGGGGGCCGGGGGTCGCGCGCGGCGGTCGCCGACGTCCTCGAGACCGGGGTGCCCGCCGAGACCCAGCGGTATGCCACCCTGTCTCGGCGCAATCCTCGGTCTCGGCCGACCGAGCACCCGCCGCGGGCAGGGGTCAGACGGCGATGTCGAGCTCGTTGCCGGGGATCGAGGCGAGGAGCTTGCGCGTGTACGGGTCGCGCGGGTTCGTGAAGATCTCCTCGGAGGTCGCCGCCTCGACGAGCTTCCCGTCCTTCATGACGCAGACGTAGTCGCTGATGAGGCGCACGACGGCGAGGTCGTGCGAGATGAAGAGGTAGCTGAGGCCGTACTCGCCCTGCAGGTCGCGCAGCAGCGTGAGCACCTGGTCCTGGACGAGCACGTCGAGGGCCGAAACGGGCTCGTCGCACACGATGACCTCGGGCGAGAGCGCGAGCGCACGGGCGATCGCGACGCGCTGGCGCTGTCCTCCCGAAAGCTCCGACGGATACCGCGTGAGCATCGTCTGCGGCAGGGCGACGTCATCGAGGAGCTTTCGGACGCGTGCGCTCCGCTGCGCCGAAGTCCCGCGCTTGTAGAAGGTGAGGGGCTCCTCGATGATCCGCTCGATCGTGAACATGGGGTTCAGTGACGAGTACGGGTCCTGGAAGATCGGCTGCACCTTCTGGCGGAACTCCCGCAGCTGCGAGCCCTTGAGCCGCACGACGTCCTCGCCCTCGAAGCGGATGGAGCCACTCGTGGGCTCGATGACCTTGAGCAGCATCCGGGCCGTCGTCGTCTTGCCCGACCCCGACTCGCCCACGATCGCGACCGTCTCACCGCGCGGGATCGAGAGTGAGACGTCGTCGACGGCGACGAAGTCCTCCTTCTGGCCGCGCACGGGGAAGATCTTCGTGAGGTTCTCGATCACGACGACGTTGTCGACGGATGCCGCGGGCTCGGCCGCCTTCTCCTGCACAGGCACCGATGGAAGCGCGGCCTCCTTGTCGGAGCGCCGGAACGCTTCGGGGCGCAGCCGCACAGCAGCGACGGACGGCGCGGCCCTCACGAGCGCCTGCGTGTAGGGCTGTTGGGGGTCTTCGAGGATCTGGCGCGCCGGCCCCTGTTCGACGATGCGTCCGCGGTGCATGACGATGACGCGGGCGGCGCGCTCCGCGGCGAGGCCGAGGTCGTGCGTGATGAGCATGACGGCGGTGCCGAGCTCGCTCGTCATCCGCTCGAGCTGGTCGAGGATCGTCTTCTGCACCGTCACGTCGAGGGCGCTCGTGGGCTCGTCGGCGATGAGGAGTCGCGGATTGCAGGCGAGGCCGATGGCGATGAGCGCACGCTGGCGCATCCCGCCGGAGAACTCGTGAGGGTACTGCTTGGCCCGCTCCTCGGCGTTCGGGAGTCCCGCTGCCGCGAGCGTCTCGACGACGCGGCGGTCGACGTCCTTGCGGGTTGCGAGCCCGTGCGCGAGGAGCGTCTCGGCGATCTGCGTGCCGATCTTCGAGACGGGGTTGAGGTTCGACATGGGGTCCTGCGGCACGAGCCCGATGGACCGTCCCCGGATCGACCGCATGACGCTCTCGGGGGCTCCGACGAGGTCTTCGCCTTCGAAGAGGATGCTGCCGCGCGTGACGCGTCCGTTGCCGGGGAGCAGCCCGATCGTCGCCATCGCCGTCGTCGACTTGCCCGACCCGGACTCCCCGACGATCGCGAGCGTCTCGCCCGCGGCGAGGTCGAAGTCGACCGCCTCGACCGCGTGCACGGGGCCTTCGAGGGTCTGGAACTGGACGGCGACGTCGCGCACCTGCAGGAGGGGTGTTCCCGCGGCCGGACGTTCGGTGGAGTATGCCATTGCACCATCCTGCCCGTTTCGTCCCGCGAGCGCACTCGCTGCGTGCACCCTTTACGCATCCGTAACAGGTTCGCGCCCCGGCATCCCCCCATTCACTTGTCGCGAATGGTGGGATGCCGCGCCGGGACCCCGCCCTTTGAGACAAGTGAACGGAGACCCGTCCAGCTCACTTGTCGCGAATGGTGGGGTGCTGCGCCGGGACCTCGCCCTTTGGGACAAGTGAACGCCGGACGAGTGAGCGGGGACTCACCCAGCTCACTTGTCGCGAATGGTGGGATGCCGCGCCGGGACCCCGCCCTTTGCGACAAGTGAGCCCCGGACGAGTGAACCCCGGACGCGTGAACCCCGACGAGTGAACCACGACGAGCGAACGAGGCCGGCGCTGGCGAGACGCGGCGGCGCTACCGTGGAGGCGTGGCCTCGATCGATCTGAACGCCGACCTCGGCGAGACCGTCGACGGTGTGCCGACGGCCGATGACGATGCCATGTTCGCCGTCGTCTCCAGCGCGAACATCGCGTGCGGCGGACACGCGGGGGATGCCGCGTCCATGCGCGCCTCCGTCGAGCGCGCTGCCCGGACGGGCGTCGCCGTCGGTGCGCACCCGTCCTTCCCCGATCCGGCGAACTTCGGGCGCATCGACGTGCGGATGCCGTCCGGCGAGCTCGAGACCGAGGTCGCACGGCAGCTCGCGCGCCTCGTCGCGGCGGGCGCCGACATCCGCTACGTGAAGCCGCACGGTGCCCTCTACCATGCCGTGTCGCGGCGGATCGAGGATGCCGCGGCGGTCGCCTCCGCCGTCGCCGCGCTGTCCGAGCGGCTCGGGCGCGCTCTCCCGCTCCTGGGAATGGAGGGCCCGATCGAGGCGGCCGCGCGCGCGGCGGGACTCCCGTTCGTGCGAGAGGCGTTCCTCGATCGCGGATACCGTCCCGACGGGACTCTCGTGCCCCGCGGCGAACCCGGTGCCGTGCTCCAGGATCCGGATGCCGCGGCGGCGCGTGCGCTCGACCTCGCGCACCGCGGCACGCTCGTGACCGTCGAGGGGCGCGAGCTCGAGGTCGATGCCGTCTCGCTCTGCCTCCACGGCGATTCCCCTGCGGCCGTCGCGATGGCTTCCGCCGTCCGGGCGGCACTCGAGTCCGGAGGAGTGGCGGTGCGCGCGCCGTGGTGATCCGCCCGATGGGGGAGCGTGCGTTGCTCGTCGAGGTCGGTTCGCTCGACGAAGTGCTCGCCGTCCACGCCCGGCTCGAGACCTCCCGCCCCGAGGGCATCGTCGATCTCGTTCCGGCCGCACGCACGATCCTCGTCCGCGTCGATCCCGCCGTGCTGTCTCTCGCCGCGGCGCGCACGTGGGCGTCGGCACCCGGTGACGGCGACGGAGGCGATCGCAAGGCGAGCCGCCTCGTCGACCTCGCGATGACGTACGACGGGCCCGATCTGTACGAGACGGCCGAGCTCCTCGGCCTCGACGTCGACGAGCTCGTCCGCCGGCACGCGAATGCCGAGTGGACGGTCGCTTTCACGGGCTTCGCTCCGGGCTTCGGCTATCTCGTCAGCGCGGACTGGCCGTTCGACGTGCCACGGCTCGGTCAGCCGCGGACGCGCGTTCCCGTCGGCGCCGTCGGGTTGGCGGGGCCGTTCACGGGCGCCTATCCCCGGGCGACGCCCGGCGGCTGGCGGCTCATCGGCACGACCCCCGAGACGCTGTTCGATCCGGATGCCGCGGAGCCCGCCCTCCTCGTCCCGGGAACCCGCGTGCGGTTCCACCCCGTCCCCGGCCGAGCGACGGCCGCAGCGGCCCCGCGACCCCGCGAGGCCGCCCGACCTCGCGCCGACCGCGCCGAGGGATCCGGCATCCGCGTCACCGAACCCGGACTGCTCGCGACGGTGCAGGACCTCGGGCGCCCCGGCGTCGCGGCGCTCGGTGTCGCGGTCTCGGGCGCCTTCGATCGCCGCGCGCTCCGCACGGCGAACCGGCTCGTGGGCAATCCCGAGGATGCCGCGGGGGTCGAAGTCACGATGGGCGGCTTCCGAGCTGTCGCAGAGCGAGACGTGTGGTTCGCTGTGGCCGGGGCGTGGGGGCGGATCCTCCTCGATGGACACGACGTCGATCCCTATGCCGCCCACGTGTGGCCGGCGGGCGCGGAACTGCATCTCGACTGGTTCGCCCACGGTGCCCGCGCCTACCTCGCGCTGCGCGGGGGCGTCGAGGGGCGCACCGCTCTCGGGTCGCTCTCCGCCGACCTGCTCGCGGGCATCGGACCCGCGCCGCTGAGGCCGGGCGACGCCGTGCCGCTGGGCGGACCGCCCCGAGACCTCGTCCCCGTCGCCGACCTCGCGCCGTGGGGTGCTCCTCCGGACGACCTCGAACTCGATCTCGCTCCGGGGGCGCGGGCCGACTGGTTCGCGGCATCCGCTCTCTCGACGCTGTACGAGTCGACGTGGGTCGTCGGCTCGGCGGCCGACCGGGTGGGCGTGCGGCTCGAAGGGCCGGCGCTCGAACGCGTCCGCGAGGGCGAGCTCCCCAGCGAGGGAATGGTCGCGGGAGCTCTCCAGGTGCCACCCGACGGACGCCCGACGATCCTCGGCGTCGACGGCCCCGTGACGGGCGGCTACCCCGTCATCGCGGTCGTGACGGATGCCGCGCTCGACCTGCTCGCGCAGGCTCGGCCGGGCACGCGCATCCGCTTCCGGCACGCCCGCGTCGCGCTCTGACGCCTACGCCGACCGCAGCGCCCGTGCGGCATCGAGGGCGATGCGAGCGGCTTCCGCTGTGCCCATCTCGCGGCCCCGCGCCGTGTCGTCTTCGGCGGTCGTGACTGCTGCCGGTCCCGCTCCCTCGATCGCCTCCTGGAGGTAGCGGGTGTGGAAGATGAACGCAGGGACGTCGAAGACGGCCACCCTGCGCCGGATCGACTCGGCGGCACCCGTGAGGACGGCGGCCGTGCGGAGATCTCCGCGCACGGAAGCGATCGCGGAGATCCCCTCGAGCCCGTAGGCGACTCCCTCGTCATGCCGGAGCTGCAGTGACCCTCGAATCGCAGTGGAGAACAGATCGCAGGCCTCGTCGCACTGTCCGCGTGCGAGGAGGACGCGGGCGAGATGGTGCCTCGCGATCGTGCCGGTGAAGTCGTCGCCGCACGTTTGCGACGCTGCCGCAGCGTGGCGGAAGCACTCGGTCGCCGCCTCGAGGTCGTCCGTCAGAAGTGCGATGCGGCCCAAGGCGACCTGCGCGAGTGATTCGCCCCAGCCCGCGCCGAGGGAATTGAAGCGCTCCGCGCCTTCTCGGAGCCACCTGGTCGCCCAGGGGATGTCCGGGTCGGGCGTGACGGCTTCGGCCAAGCCCGCCGTCGCTGTCACCATCGCGACGCCGAGGGCGTCGTCCGCCTCCGCGAAGCCGTCGGCAGCGCGCAAGAGCACGGCCGCGAGGTCATGCGTCGGTTCCACCCAGACGTCGCGCCAGCCCACGAAGAAGACGGCGATCGAGCGCGACCGCGGCGACAGGCCATCCGGCGCCGCGAGGAGCCCCTCCAGCCACAGCGCGACTTCGGCGAGGTATCCACCGACCCACCAGTACAGGAAGAGCCGCCACGCCATGTCCGCGGCGGTGTCGTGCGCGCCCACGGATGCCAGGTGTCGCAGGGCGGCGCGGAGATTCCCCCGCTCGACGTTCAGTCGCGCGACGGCGGCGACACGCGCACTGAATCCGTCGAGACCATCGGAGGACGCCAGCGCCGAGAAGAGGGCGGCATGCGCGTCGCGCGCGGACCGCTCCTCGTCGTCGCGCTTCAGCAGCTCGACGCCGAACTCGCGGACCGTCACGAGCATCGAGAACACCACTTCGCCGTCGAGGTCCTCCTGCCGTAGGAGAGAGGAGTCTACGAGCCGCTCGATCCCGTCGAGGGTGTCGAGGTCCCAGGAGCGACGCGCGGCGAACTCCTCCACCGAGGAGAGCGTGAATCCCGGTGCGAACACCGCGAGATCGCGGAGCATCCGCCGGTCGGCTTCGTCGAGCAGGTTCATCGACCATTCGATCGTCGAGCGGAGGGTCCGTTGCCGGTCGGGCAGGTCGCGGGCGGAGGCGACGAGCAGCGGCAGCTGGTGCTCGAGTCGCTGCAGGATGTCGGCAGGGGTGAGCACCCGCAGCCGCGCTGCCGTCAGCTCGATCGACAGCGGGATGCCCTCGAGCGTGCGGCAGATCGCCACGACGTTTGCCGCATTGGCGTCGGTGACCTCGAAGTCGGGCTTGACGGCTCGCGCCCGGGCCGAGAGGAGCGCGACGGCGGGCGAGTCCAGTGCGCGCCGCACGGAGTCCGGGGCTGCCGGGTCGGCCGTCGCGAGCGGGGGAACGTCGAACACGCGCTCGCCACGGACCCGCAGCACCGTGCGGCTCGTGACGAGGAACACCGCTTCGGGCGCGAGGGAGTAGAGCGACACGAGGGTGGCGGCGGAGTCGACGAGCTGCTCGAAGTTGTCGAGGATGATGAGCACGCGGCGGCCCGCGAGCGCGATCCGCAGTCGTTCCTCCAGGGGGAGGTCGCCCGCGTCGCGCACGCCCAGGGCGTAGCCGATCGTGGGGAGCAGCAGCGCGGACTCGACCACGTTCTCCAACGGCACGAAGACCGATCCGCCGGGGAAGAGGTCGGCTGTCTCGCCGGCCACGGCGATCGCCAGGCGGCTCTTGCCGATTCCGCCCGGCCCCACGAGGGTCACGAGCCGGGAATCGGCCGCCGCGAGCATGTCGCGGACGTGTGCGATCGCGTCGTCTCGCCCGATGAGGGGAGTGAAAGGCGGGGGAGTCGTCGCGACCGGCGCCGTGATCACCGTAGCGGCGGTATCCTGCGCCGCGTCGAACCGCTCGGCGAGGAGGATCGCGAGGTCCGACATGACGAGTTCCTCGAGTTCGGCGGGGGTCTCGTACGTCTTGTACGACGCCGTGTCGTCGGCCTGGATGCGTGTGATGAGTTCGTCGAGCCGCGCGTCGCGGTCGACGCCCGACTTGATGTACATGAGGCGAGGCATCGAGCGGGGGGTCAGGCGGTACTCGTCTTCGAGTCCCGAGATGCTCTCCTGGGGAGCGACCCATCCGTAGCTGGCGCCGTAGATGCCGACGAACACGTCGCTCTGCTCGAGATACGAGCGGTACAGGTCGCGCGGCGGATGCGGACGGGCCCCGAGTTCGAACATCACGGGGGCCATCCTCAGCCGCTCGATCGCCCGCCGGACCGCGAGGCGCTCGTCGGCGAGCTCACGCAGCGTCGAACTCACGAAGACCCGGATGCGCTGATCCGGTGTCCGGATCGTGGCAGCCGTCAGCTTCACCCCCGTCGTCATGCCGCTCATCGTGAGGCCACGCCGCGCATCGCGTCAACCATCCCGATCACCAGTGGCGCACCAGGTCGGAGACGCGCGCGAATTCCTCGTCAGGAAGCGCCAGGCGGACGGCCTCCGCGATCGACAGGTCGGCGCCCGCCTCCTCGCCCGCCACGACGGTCGCGGCATCCCGACCGCGCAGGATCTCGAGATAGGGGGTGTGCACCGTGAACGCCTCGACGTCGAAGATCCCGATCCGCCTGCGGATGACGCCCGCCGCGACGGCGAGCGCGGCGGCGCGCCACGCCTCGCCCCGGGCAGCCGCGACGGCGCAGATGCCTTCGAGCCCGTAGGCGAGGCCCTCTTCGTAGTGCAGCCCGACCGAGATCAGGAGGGTCTCGACGAATTCGGTCTCGGCGAGATCGATGTGGCCGAGCTGGAAGTTGAGGCGCGAGCGCAGGTTGCCGGCGACGGATCGGGTGAAGAGGTCCTCGCGGGCCTCGGCGATCTCGGCCGCCCGATCGAAGTGCGCGAGCGCTTCGGCCGTCGAGTCGCGGAACCACGCCAGTCGACCGAGCGACACCTCGGTGATCGCCTCCGCCCATCCATTGCCCAATTCGCGCAGGCGGGTCACGGCGTCGCGCAGTTCGGCCTCGGCCTTCGCGGCATCCGGATCCTGCAACTGCACGCGCGCCGTCGCGCGGGCGGCGAGTGCCATGGCGGCCGCATCGGCGTCACCCGCCTCGGCGAAGAGTCGCACGCACTCTCCGAGTCCCGCGACGACCTGTTCGCTCGGCCGCTGCCACATCTCGCCCCACAGCGCGAGGAACCACGCGACGGCCCGCGTGTGCTGAGTGATGGGGTGGGAGTGCTGCTTCTCGAGGAGCTCGAGCATCCACAGGCGCACTTCGGCGAAGAAGCCCGAGATCCACCAGTAGATGAGGAGCCGCCACGCGAACTCGCCGGCGTCGTCGAGACGGTTCATGTAGACGAGATGCCGGACGGCCGCGCGGAGGTTCGGCAGTTCGAGGCCGAGCTGCAGGACGGCATCCGCCTGGCCCTTGCCGCCGAGGCCCGGGGCGAGGCGCAGCACGAGGTCGCGGTAGTAGTCGGCGTGGGCGGCGCGGGCGCGATCGGCGTCGCCACGCGCCTTGAGGCGTTCCAGGGCGTACTCGCGGACGACGGCGAGCAGCGAGAAGACCGAGCGGCGACCGAGCTCGGTCTGCTTCACGAGCGAACCGTCGACGAGGGCCGTGAGCGCATCGAGGGTATTGCCCTCCCACGAGCGCCCTTTCGCCAGGGCCTCCACGGCATCGAGGGTGAACCTCGTCGCGAAGACGCCGAGGTCTTCGAGCAGATCGCGCTGCACCTCGGGAAGAAGGCTCACGCTCCAGTCGATCGTCGCCCGCATCGTGCGGTGCCGCTCCGGCAGATCGCGCACGGATGCCGAGAGGAGCGGGAGGCTCTTGCTGAGCCGGTCGGCGATGCCTGCGGGGGCCAGGATCCTCACCTTGGCGGCGGCGAGTTCGATCGCGAGCGGCATGCCCTCCAGGCGTCGGCAGATGTCGGCGAGGTCCCGGGCATTGGCGGGGGTGACGTCGAAGTCGGGCTTGAGGGCTCGCGCGCGATCGACGAACAGCGCGACGGCGGGGGTGCGGGTGCCGCTGTCGAGGCTCGCAGCGCTCTCTCCGACGGGGGTCGCGAGGGACGGGACCTCGTAGACGCGCTCCCCGCGGATGTGCAGCACGATGCGGCTCGTCACGAGGAACATCGCCGTCGGCGCGACGGTGTAGAGGCGGACGAGGACGGGGGCTGCCGCCACGAGCTGCTCGAAGTTGTCGAGAACGATGAGCACGCGCCGATCGGCGAGCGCGAGCGCGATCCGCTCTTCCAGTGCAGCTTCGCCGTTGTCCCGTATCCCGAGCGCGAAAGAGAGGGTGGGAAGGAGGAGTCCCGGCTCGAGGACGCCTTCGAGCGGGACGAAGTACGTCCCGTCGGGAAAGAGGTCATCTGCGGCGAGGGCCGTCTCGATCGCCAGTCGGCTCTTGCCGATGCCACCGGGACCGATGAGGCTGACGACGCGATCGACGCCGCCCCCGAGCATCCCGCGCACGGCCGCGATGTCCTCGTCGCGCCCGATCGTGGTCGTGTACGGCACGGGGACCCGCGCGGCGAGCGGCGGCACGGCGACATCGGCGGCAGCGCCCGCGACGGTGCGGGCGTCGTCGAAGCGATCCGCGAGGAGCGTCGCGAGGTCGTTCGCCACCTGCTCTTCCAGGTCGTCCTCCGAGTGGAAGTGCAGATAGGCCGCCGTGTCGTCCCGCTGGATGCGGGCGATGAGCGCCGTGAGTCTGTCGTCGCGCTCCTTCGCACTCTTTACATAGATGAGCTTCGGCATCGTCGCGGGGGCGAGACGGTACTCGTCTTCGAGCCCGGAGATCTCCTCGCCCGGCGCCACCCACCCGTAGCTGCCTCCGTAGATGCCGACGAAGACGTCGCTCTGCTCGAGATACGAGCGGTAGAGGTCGCGCGGCGGATGCGGCCGCGCACCGAGCTCGAACATGACGGGTGCCATGCGCAGGCGCTCGACGGCGGCCCGAACGGCGCGCCGCTCAGCCGCGAGCTCATGCAGCGTCGAACTCACGAACACCCGGATCCGCTGGTCAGGCGTGCGAATCACGGGGCTGTGATCCCCAGTCATGTCCCACATCTTGGCCCGACACGCGCGAAGATTCCACGGGATGCCGCGGAATTCCCGTGCGAGTCTCGCGGTTATACCGCAGCGACACGGACTCGTCAAGAATCAGACTGGACACAGCGAGATTTACGACGTATAGTCGGTAGTTGCGCTTCGATTCCCCCTGCCTTCATATGGTGGTCGGCTGTGCCCGCGTGCCCCCCTGTCGCCCTTCGGTGCGATGCGGAGTGCGGCGCCGGACTTTCGGGGAAGTGGCGGAGCACTCCACCTGACGACAAGGAAACAGGCCCCTCGGGTCTACGGAGGTTATCCCCTTGGCTGCTGCGAGCAACGCATCCAACCACACCACCATGAAGAGCGGTCGCGGAGTATCCCGCCTCTCGTTCGCCAAGATCTCCGACACGCTCGAGGTTCCTGACCTCCTCGCGCTGCAGACGGAGTCCTTCGATTGGCTCGTCGGAAACGAGTCCTGGAAGGCTCGTGTCGCAGAGGCGAAGGCTCAGGGCCGCACCGACGTGCCCGAGATCAGCGGCCTCGAGGAGATCTTCGAGGAGATCTCCCCGATCGAAGACCTGAGCGAGACGATGCAACTCTCGTTCACGAACCCGTACCTCGAGCCTGAGAAGTACTCGATCGACGAGTGCAAGGAGCGCGGCAAGACCTACGCCGCCCCGCTCTACGTCGAGGCCGAGTTCATGAACCACCAGACCGGTGAGATCAAGACGCAGACGGTCTTCATGGGCGACTTCCCGCTCCAGACCGGCAAGGGCACGTTCATCATCAACGGCACCGAGCGTGTCGTCGTGTCGCAGCTCGTCCGTTCGCCCGGTGTCTACTTCGACAAGACCGCCGACAAGACCTCCGACAAGGACATCGTCTCGGCGCGCATCATCCCGAGCCGTGGCGCCTGGCTCGAGTTCGAGGTCGACAAGCGCGACCAGGTCGGCGTGCGCATCGACCGCAAGCGCAAGCAGTCGGTCACGGTCTTCCTCAAGGCCCTGGGCCTGACGAGCGAAGAGATCCTGAACGAGTTCGCCGGCTTCGACTCGATCGAAGAGACGCTGTCCAAGGACACGATCCTCTCGAAGGAAGACGCCCTCCGCGACATCTACCGCAAGCTGCGTCCGGGCGAGCAGGTCGCCGCTGAGGCCGCCCGCGCGCTGCTGGACAACTTCTACTTCAACCCGAAGCGCTACGACCTCGCGAAGGTCGGTCGGTACAAGATCAACCAGAAGCTCGGCCTGGACACCCCGCTGTCCGACTCCGTGCTGACGACCGCCGACATCGTCGCGACGATCAAGTACCTCGTGCGCCTGCACCGTGGTGACGACACGTTCGACGGCATCCGTGGCGGCAAGCCCGCCGAGATCCGCCTGGACACCGACGACATCGACAACTTCGGCAACCGCCGTATCCGCGCTGTCGGCGAGCTCATCCAGAACCAGGTCCGCACGGGTCTGTCGCGCATGGAGCGCGTCGTCCGCGAGCGCATGACGACGCAGGACATCGAGGCGATCACGCCCCAGACGCTCATCAACGTGCGTCCCGTGGTCGCGGCGATCAAGGAGTTCTTCGGAACGTCGCAGCTGTCGCAGTTCATGGACCAGAACAACCCGCTCGCGGGTCTGACCCACAAGCGCCGCCTGTCGGCGCTGGGCCCCGGTGGTCTTTCGCGTGAGCGTGCCGGCGTCGAGGTCCGCGACGTCCACCCGTCGCACTACGGCCGCATGTGCCCGATCGAGACGCCGGAAGGCCCGAACATCGGTCTGATCGGCTCGCTCGCGTCGTTCGCACGCATCAACGCCTTCGGTTTCATCGAGACGCCGTACCGCCGCGTCATCGACGGCAAGGTCAGCGAGACGATCGACTACCTCACGGCGTCGGAGGAGAGCGACCACATCGTCGCCCAGGCCGGTGTCGAGCTCCGTCCCGACGGCAGCTTCGCGCAGGAGCGCGTTCTCGCCCGCCGCGGTCAGGGTGGCGAGGTCGACCTCTTCCACGCCGACGAGATCGGCTACATGGACGTCTCGCCGCGCCAGATGGTCTCGGTCGCCACGTCGCTCATCCCGTTCCTCGAGCACGACGACGCGAACCGCGCCCTCATGGGTGCCAACATGCAGCGTCAGGCTGTTCCGCTCCTCCGCTCCGACTCGCCTGTCGTCGGAACCGGTATGGAGGGCTACGCCGCGATCGACGCTGGCGACGTCGTCACCGCCGAGAAGGCCGGTGTCGTCGTCGAGGTTTCGGCCGACGTCGTGACGGTCCAGCTCGACGAGGGCGGCACGCAGGAGTACTACCTCCGCAAGTTCGACCGCTCCAACCAGGGCACGAGCTACAACCAGCGCGTCATCGTCTCGGCGGGCGACCGCATCGAGAAGGGCGAGGTCATCGCCGACGGACCGGCGACGGAGAACGGCGAGCTCGCGCTCGGCAAGAACCTCCTCGTCGCGTTCATGACGTGGGAGGGCCACAACTTCGAGGACGCGATCATCCTCAGCCAGGACCTCGTGAAGGACGACACCCTCTCCTCGATCCACATCGAGGAGTACGAGGTGGATGCCCGTGACACGAAGCTCGGCAAGGAGGAGATCACGCGCGATCTCCCCAACGTCAGCCCCGACCTGCTGAAGGACCTCGACGAGCGCGGCATCATCCGCATCGGTGCCGAGGTGCGCCCCGGCGACATCCTCGTCGGCAAGGTCACGCCGAAGGGCGAGACCGAGCTGTCGGCCGAGGAGCGCCTGCTCCGCGCGATCTTCAACGAGAAGAGCCGCGAAGTGCGCGACACGTCGCTCAAGGTTCCCCACGGTGAGCAGGGCACGATCATCGCCGTCAAGGAGTTCAACGCCGAGGACGGCGACGACGAGCTCGGCTCGGGCGTCAACCGCCGCGTCGTGGTCTACATCGCCCAGAAGCGCAAGATCACCGAGGGTGACAAGCTCGCCGGCCGTCACGGCAACAAGGGCGTCATCGCGAAGATCCTCCCCGTCGAGGACATGCCGTTCCTCGCGGACGGCACGCCCGTCCAGGTGATCCTCAACCCGCTCGGCATCCCCGGTCGAATGAACTTCGGACAGGTGCTCGAACTCCACCTCGGCTGGATCTCCCAGCAGGGCTGGAAGGTCGAGGGCAACCCCGAGTGGGCCGCGAGCCTGCCCGAGGCGGCGCGTGAAGCGGCACCCGGCACGAAGGTCGCCACCCCCGTGTTCGACGGTGCGTTCGAGGACGAGATCGCTGGTCTCCTCGACTCGACGCTGCCGACGCGCGACGGTGAGCGACTCATCGACCGCACGGGCAAGACGCTCCTGTTCGACGGACGCTCCGGCGAGCCCTTCCCGGCTCCCATCTCGGTCGGCTACATGTACATCCTGAAGCTGCACCACCTCGTGGACGACAAGATCCACGCACGGTCGACGGGCCCGTACTCGATGATCACCCAGCAGCCGCTCGGTGGTAAGGCGCAGTTCGGTGGCCAGCGATTCGGTGAGATGGAGGTGTGGGCCCTCGAGGCCTACGGTGCCGCCTACGCGCTGCAGGAGCTCCTCACGATCAAGTCCGACGACATCCTCGGCCGCGTCAAGGTGTACGAGGCGATCGTCAAGGGCGAGAACATCCAGGAGCCCGGCATCCCCGAGTCGTTCAAGGTCCTCATGAAGGAGATGCAGTCGCTCTGCCTGAACGTCGAGGTTCTCTCGGCCGACGGCACCGCGGTCAACCTCCGCGACACCGATGATGACGCCTTCCGCGCAGCGGAAGAGCTCGGCATCAACATCTCCAGCCGATTCGAGTCCTCGTCCATCGACGAGATCTGACTCCGGCCACTCAGCGACAGAATTCCGACACAGGAGAATCAGTGCTCGAATCAACCACGTTCGACCAGCTTCGCATCGGTCTCGCCACCGCCGACGACATCCGTCGTTGGTCGTATGGCGAGGTCAAGAAGCCCGAGACCATCAACTACCGCACGCTCAAGCCTGAGAAGGACGGTCTCTTCGGAGAGCAGATCTTCGGGCCCTCCCGTGACTGGGAGTGCGCTTGCGGCAAGTACAAGCGCGTCCGCTTCAAGGGCATCGTGTGCGAGCGCTGCGGCGTGGAGGTCACCAAGTCCTCCGTCCGTCGTGAGCGCATGGGCCACATCGAGCTCGCCGCCCCCGTCACCCACATCTGGTACTTCAAGGGCGTTCCCTCGCGCCTCGGATACCTGCTCGACATGGCGCCGAAGGACCTCGAGAAGGTCATCTACTTCGCCGCGTACATGGTGATCTCCGTCGACGAGGATGCGCGTCACCGCGACCTCGCGACGCAGGAGAACAACATCCGTCTCGAGATCAAGACGATCGGCGACCGCCGCGACGCGCGCATCGCAGCTCGCCTCCAGAAGCTGGAGGAGGAGCTCGCCGCGCTCGAGGAGGAGGGTGCCAAGGCCGACCAGAAGAAGAAGGTCAAGGACGCCGCCGAGAAGGAGATGGCCCAGGCGCGCAAGAGCGCTGACGACCAGATCGCCAAGCTCGAGCGCGTGTGGGAAGACTTCCGCACCCTCGAGGTCGGCTCGCTCAAGGGCGAGGACGAGATCTTCCACGAGCTCCAGGACCGCTTCGGTCAGTACTTCGAGGCCTACATGGGCGCCGAGTCGATCAAGCGTCGCCTCGAGGCGTTCGACCTCGCAGCCGAGTCCGAGAACCTGCACCTGCAGATCTCCGAGGGCAAGGGTCAGCGCAAGATCCGCGCGATCAAGCGCCTCAAGGTCGTCAACTCGTTCCTGCAGACCGGGATGTCTCCCGCGTCGATGGTGCTCGACGTCGTTCCGGTGATCCCGCCGGAGCTTCGCCCGATGGTCCAGCTCGACGGTGGCCGCTTCGCGACCTCCGACCTCAACGACCTGTACCGCCGCGTCATCAACCGCAACAACCGTCTTCGTCGTCTGATCGACCTCGGTGCTCCCGAGATCATCGTCAACAACGAGAAGCGGATGCTGCAGGAGGCCGTTGACGCACTGTTCGACAACGGCCGTCGTGGTCGCCCCGTCACCGGCACCGGCAACCGTGCCCTCAAGTCCCTGAGCGACATGCTCAAGGGAAAGCAGGGTCGTTTCCGCCAGAACCTGCTCGGCAAGCGCGTGGACTACTCGGGTCGTTCGGTCATCATCGTCGGACCCCAGCTCAAGCTCCACCAGTGTGGTCTGCCCAAGCAGATGGCTCTCGAGCTGTTCAAGCCGTTCGTCATCAAGCGCCTGATCGACCTCGGTCACTCGCAGAACATCAAGGCGGCCAAGCGCGCCGTCGAGCGCACGCGTCCCGAGGTCTGGGACGTGCTCGAGGAGATCATCCGCGAGCGTCCCGTGCTGCTCAACCGCGCGCCTACGCTTCACCGTCTCGGCATCCAGGCCTTCGAGCCTCAGCTCGTCGAGGGCAAGGCGATCCAGCTGCACCCGCTCGTCTGCGCCGCGTTCAACGCGGACTTCGACGGTGACCAGATGGCCGTCCACCTGCCGCTCTCGGTCGAGGCCCAGGCCGAGGCTCGCATCCTGATGCTCGCCTCGAACAACATCCTGAAGCCGTCCGACGGACGCCCCGTGACCCTGCCGTCGCAGGACATGATCATCGGCCTCCACCACCTGACCACGGTCAAGGCGGGGGCTGCCGGTGAGGGCCGCGTCTTCGGTTCCGTCGGCGAGGCGATCCTCGCGAAGGACGAGGGAACCCTCGACCTGCAGGCGAAGGTCCGCATCCGCGTTCCGGGTCTCAGCTTCCTCGAGGGCGATGCCCCCGAGGGCTACGAGCGCCACGGTCTCGTCGACGCGTCGCTCGGTCAGGCGATCTTCAACGACACGCTCCCCAAGGGCTACCCGTTCGTTCGCGAGCAGGCAGACAAGGGCAAGCTGTCGCAGATCGTCAACAAGCTGGCCGAGGAGTACCCGAAGGTCGAGGTCGCTGCGTCGCTCGACCGCATCAAGGACGCCGGCTTCTACTGGGCCACGCGCTCGGGTGTGACGGTCGCGCTCTCCGACATCCTCACGCCCCCCAACAAGGGCGAGATCGTCGCGAAGCACGAGAAGGCCGCCGCGAAGGCTCAGGCACAGTTCGAGAAGGGCCTCACGACCGACGCCGAGCGTCGTCAGGAGCTCATCAAGATCTGGACCGAGGCGACCGATGAGGTCCAGAAGGCCATGCGCGACAACTTCCCGGAGGACAACACCATCAACCGCATGGTGTCGTCGGGTGCACGTGGTAACTGGCTGCAGATCCGCAACATCGCGGGTATGCGTGGCCTCGTGAACAACCCCAAGGGTGAGATCATCCCGCGTCCGATCATCTCCTCGTACCGCGAGGGTCTGTCGGTGGCGGAGTACTTCATCGCGACGCACGGTGCCCGTAAGGGTCTGGCCGACACGGCTCTCCGTACGGCCGACTCGGGCTACCTCACGCGTCGTCTCGTGGACGTCTCGCAGGATGTCATCATCCGCGAAGAGGACTGCGGCACGACGAAGGGTCTCGAGTTCACCATCGCGGCTCCCGGAACGGACGGCACGCTCGTCAAGGACGCCAACGTCGAGAACTCGGTGTTCGCGCGTACCCTCGCCGAGCAGGTCGTCTCGCCCTCGGGTGAAGTCCTGGCGGATGCCGGTGACGACGTCGGCGACGTGCTCATCAACCGTCTCGTGGAGTCGGGTGTCGAGACGATCAAGGTGCGTTCGGTCCTCACGTGCGATTCCGCCGTGGGTGTCTGCGCGCAGTGTTACGGCCGCTCGCTCGCGACCGGAAAGATCGTCGACATCGGAGAGGCCGTCGGCATCATCGCGGCCCAGTCCATCGGTGAGCCGGGAACCCAGCTCACGATGCGTACCTTCCACACGGGTGGTTCGGCATCGGCGGACGACATCACGCAGGGTCTTCCCCGTGTGCAGGAGCTCTTCGAGGCCCGTACCCCCAAGGGTGCATCGCCGATCGCCGAGGCCGATGGCCGCATCACGATCGACGAGACGGACCGCTCCAAGAAGCTCATCCTGACGCCCGACAACGGCGACGAGCCGCACGTGTACCCCGTGCTCAAGCGTGCGACCCTCCTCGTCGAGGACGGTCAGCGCGTGACGGTCGGACAGCAGCTCCAGGTCGGAACGCTCGACCCCAAGGAGGTCATGCGCGTGCAGGGTGCCCGCGAGGTGCAGAAGTACCTCGTCGGCGGCGTGCAGGGCGTGTACCGCTCGCAGGGTGTGCCGATCCACGACAAGCACATCGAGGTCATCGTCCGTCAGATGCTGCGGAAGGTCACGGTCGTCGACCACGGTGACACGACGCTGCTCCCGGGTGAGCTGGTCGACTTCAAGAAGTACCAGTCGATCAACCGCGAGGCCGTCGTCGAGGGCAAGCGCCCCGCGTCGGGTCGTCCCGAGCTGATGGGTATCACGAAGGCGTCGCTTGCGACCGAGTCGTGGCTGTCGGCCGCGTCGTTCCAGGAGACCACCCGCGTCCTGACGCAGGCGGCCATGGAGGGCAAGAGCGACCCGCTCGTCGGCCTCAAGGAGAACGTCATCATCGGAAAGCTCATCCCCGCCGGAACGGGACTTGCGAAGTACCGCAACGTCACGGTCGAGGCGACGGAAGAGGCCAAGAGCGAGCGGTACCCCAACCGCATCTTCGCCTCGGACGGTGCGTTCTCGGACGCCGACCTGAGCTACGTCGACTTCGACAGCTTCTCCACCGACGGCGACTTCACGTCCTACAACTAGACGCGACTCGGGTCAATGCGCGCGTAGCGCGCGTTGACGCGAGTCGGGTCTAGATCGAGTAGCCCGCGCAGCGGGCGTACCGAGATCTCCGCCCGATTCGCACCCCGATCCGATCACGACCGAAGGCCCCCGGCATCTGCTCGGGGGCCTTCGGCGTTCCGGGAAGCTGATAACTTTATCGACACTCCGATCCATTGATAAAGTTATCGAAATGCGCACCGCCCTCAACTCTCCCTTCAGCCCCGGGTCGGACACGGTGCCCGAGGTGTGGGCCGGTCGCACCGAGCAGCTCGGCGACTGGCGCGATGTGGTGCGCCCGAGGCGCATCGCCGGTCTCCCCGAACGAGGCAGGACCGTTCTCGGTGAAGCGGGCCTCGGGAAGTCCACCCTGGTGCGCCGCATCGCGCGCGAAGCGGCGAAAGCGGGGGACTGGGTCACCCCGCAGCTACGGATTCCCTCGGGGGCCGACCCGTTGAAGCTGGTCGCGGCCGCCATCCTCACGCTCGCCAGCGCAGCGGGCCTGAGCACGTCGCGCGAGGAGAAGATCAAGGACGCCCTCGAGCGCGTCCAGGCGGTGGCGGCATCCGGAATCTCGTTGACCCTGCGACAGCAGGCCGGACCCGAGCCGTACACCGTGCTCACCGAGCTTCTCATCGAGGTAGGCCGCGCCGCCCTCAAGAGGGGCAACGTCGTTCTGATTCACATCGACGAAATGCAGAACATCACCAACGACGACGCGCTCTCGCAGCTGCTCATCGCGCTGGGCGACGCTCTCGTCTACGAGGAGCTCGTGACTGCTCCGGGCGGCGTGCAGGTCGCTCGTGCGCTGCCGATCGCCGTGTATCTGACGGGCCTGCCAGAGTTTGCGGACATGACCGGAGGGCGCACCGGAGCGACCTTCGCGAGACGCTTCCGGACGACCACACTTGAGGCGCTCGACGACGGGGATCTCGCCTCGGCGCTGCGGCCGTTCCTGATCGATGGATGGGAGGTCCCCGACGGCGACGGCGGGATGAGCCGGGTGTTCATGACCCCCGATGCGGTCGACAGGATCATCGAGCTGTGCTGCGGCGAGCCGTTCCTGTTCCAGCTCGCCGGCGAACGTGCCTGGTATGCCGCGAGCACCAACATCATCACTCTGGATCACGTCGAGGCGGGCTGGAAATCGGCGCGTGCAGAAGCCGAAACGCACGTCCAGCGGATTCTCCAGCGGCTTCCGGATCGGGAGCGCCAGTTCGTCGAGGCCATGGCAGGTCTTTCCCCAGACGAGCGCACACTCAGTCGGATCGCGAAAGAGCTGGGCTTGAAGAGAGCATCCGACGCCGGCCCGACGTCTCAGCGCCTCGACACCGTCCGTGGCATCATCAGCCGCGGCACGCAGTACCGCTTCCGCCACCGCGCCGCCGAGGCCTACCTCACGGGCGACTGGCCGTAAGTTGCGGGGGGCGCGCTCCCGACGAATACGGAGGATCCCCGCGCACCACGGCGTTCCCCGCGTGCCGGTAGGGTTCGCGAGGAGGACATGTCTAGCGTGGACGAGGGGAGGTCATGATGGCGCGTATCGCCGGGCGGAGCCTGTGGCTCGCGATCCCTGTCGGCATCCTTTCCGTCGCCGTCGTCGGAGCCCTCGTGTGGCTCGCGGTGCCTATGATCCCCGTCGCCGTCGCGTGGGTCGGCGACAGTCTGCGGGCGACCGCCGTCGCTGCCGATGAAGCCGCCGACGAGCCGAGCCCGGCCGAGGTCCTCGCCGTCGACGGCACTCTCGACTGCCGCGACCTCTACCCCGACCAGTTGTGGGCCGAGCTCATTTGGCACGGTGACGTCCTGCTGTCGCAAGGGACGACGCGCCCGACCATCGCTGCCCCCGAGCTGCTCGATGCGCTCGCGCCGACGGTCCGGCTGAGCTGCTCCTGGGCGCTGGGATCCGGTGGATCGATCAGCTCGGCCCTCATGAGCGTCGCGGCCGACTCCGGGCCGATCGTCGAGGCATCCCTCGCGGCGCAGGGATTCTCCTGCACGAACGACGATGCCGGGCTCACGTGCACGCGCTCCCGCGGCAGCGACACCGAGTCGCACGTCCTTCGGGACGGTCTCTGGCTCTCGAACGTCGCGACCGGCTGGTCACCCGACGACTACAGCGGCCGGCTCACGACCTTCATCTGGCCCTGACCGCGCCCAGGGTCAGGAACCGAACAGCTTCCCGACGATCGCGTCGGTGTACCCGGCCGGCGCGAGGTTCGAGTACTGCGTGTCGATGAGGATGTCGTCGCGCCAGAACAGCGTGCGTCCGTCGGTCACGGGATAGGTCTCGTTCTGCCACGTCTTCTCGCACCGCGTGCCGTCGTCGGGGGTGTAGCACGTGAAGCCCTCGTCGTCGGCGAGAGTGTTCAACATGTCCAGGGCCGGACCGCGGAGCATCCGCGAAATCGTCGTGACGAGCCCTGTCGTGTCGGTCTGCGGATCACGCCAGACGCAGATGAGCGTCCCGCCCGGTTGCACGCCGTTGGGTGCGAATGCGGGGTCGTTGAGCGGGGTGTCGCCGAGCTCGGCGAGCACGGCCTCGCTCAGAATCTCGCGGCAGTCCGTCGGAAGCTCGGCGGAGGTCGTGGTCGCGGATGGCGAAGCGGATGCCGTCGGGTCGGGCGTCCTCGTCGCCGTCGATCCCGAGATCGTCCAGCCCGAGGTCTCTGCCGTTCCCGGCTCCCCGGCGCAGGCTGTCAGTCCGCCCGCGAGCATCAGCGCGACGGAGGCGAGGGCGACGGTGCGGGCCCGGCGTGCCAAGAGGGAGGCCATGGGCACGAAGATATCTCGCAGGCCGCGACGTGCGAGGCCGCCACGCCCGCGAGAACTCCGGACGGACACCGCGCCGCGCGATCGCGGCACGCCTGCGGGGCTGCGAGGCATCGAGGGGTTAGCCTCGCCCTGCGGATATCCACAACACCGTGAGGAGTGCCTCCGATGAGTGACCCCAAGTCTTCATACGGCGATCCCGTCGACGAGCCGACCCATGTCGACGATGTCGTCGTGCGTGCCCAAGAGGGCCTCGCGGATGCCGAGGCAGCCGGACGAGAAGCGACCGACCGCCCCGTCGAGTCCGAGCCCGTCGTCTCCGAGACCGTCGTGTCCGAGACCGTCGTGACCGAGCCCGCCACACCCGCCGACGAGGCGCCGTCCGCCGCGAACGAGTGGGCCGCCGAGCCTCCCTCGTGGGCCGTCGACGCTCCTCTCGAGGACGAGCCGACCCGCGTCGAAGAGACTGTCGTCGTGGAGCAGGAGACGACAGCCTACGACGCTCCGACCACCGCCTACGAACCTGCCGCTGTTGCGGGCGGTGCGGCCGTCGCCGGTGCCGCGGCAGCGCCCGTCGTCGCTCCCCAGCCGATCTTCGTGCAGGCTCCCGAAGCGCCCCGGCCCCGCGGCAACCGCGCCGCGGCCGGTGCCATCGGCGTCCTCGCCGCACTGAGCTTCGCGATCCTTTACCTCGGTGCGTGGCTGGGCTTCGGTGCCATCGCGGGCGACGTGACGCTCGAGACCGTCGGGACGGATGCGCTCGCCGCCCTCACGACGTGGTCGCTGTGGGTGCCGACCGTCGTCTTCTTCCTCGCCTTCTGGTTCCTCGGCGCGATCATCAACCGCGGTCGCTGGGGTGTCTGGGTCGTGACGGGCCTTCTCGTCGGCATCGCCGCGTACGCCGGACATCTCCTCGGCGCACTGTTCCAGGCGCCGTTCTGGCTGCTGACCGCCCGCGAGGGCGCGGAGCTCGTCGAGGGCCAGCTGCTCGCACCGCTCGCGATCGCCGCCTTCGTCTTCGGGCGCGAGCTCACGATCTGGTTCGGTGCGTGGGTCGCGGCCCGCGGCAAGCGCGTCACCGAGCTGAATGCCGAGGCGCAGCGCGAGTACGAGCGGACGCTCGAGGCCGGGCCGCAGCTCGTCCGTGCGTAGATGACACCGCCACCCCGCGGCGACGCGTCCGACGGCTCCTCGTCGGGCGGGGCCGTCGGCCCGGGGCTCGCGGTCGTCTTCGCGACGACGGCCTTCGTCACGCTCGTCATCTTCGGATGGGGGATGCTCTCCCTCGTGCTCGGCGAGGATGTCATCGAAACCCGCGGTCTGGGACCCGTCCCCGGGGTTGCCGCGATGGTGCTGAGCCTCGCCGTCTTCGCGTTCTCCCTGCTCGGCGTCGTGCGGCAGCCGCATCCGTCGTTCTGGAATGCCGCGTGGGTCGCGATCTCGGCGGCGTTCGCCGCCATCGTCGGCGCAGGTGTCGGCGGCGTCTTCAGCGGGGCGGGCCTCGGGGTCGCGATGGGCGTCTCGATACGCTTCGCGACATCCTGGGTCGGGCTCGTCGTCGTCACCGCCGGCGCGATCTGCGCGTGGGGCGGAATCGCCCTCGTGCGCACGCGTTCACGGCGCCCGCAGTGGCCGTGGGAAGAGGACGAGGACTGACTCCGTCCGCGCCGTACTGCGGGTCGGCGGCCCTGAGGGGCTAGCGTTGAGCCGTGGAGCGGTCGCTCGAGACGCAGGTCAGCCAGGCGGTGGACGCCTGGCTCGCGTGGCTTCCCCGCTGGGAGCCCGCGACGCACCGCGGCCGCGTGGCCCCGTGCCGGAGGTGCTTCGGCTCTCCCATCCTGTCGGCGGCCGGCTTGGGCGCCGATGTGCCCCACGGTGTGCAGCACGGGCTTTCGACCCGCATGAAGTCGATCGTCGATCATGCGGTCACCACGTACACGGCGCTCAACCTCCCGATGCTGCAGGCCGAGCTCGACCAGCAGGCCGCGCGGAATCGCGCACGCAGCTATCGGCCGAGCGAAGGACTCCCGCCCGAGTTCGACGGCTTGCCGCTCGACCCGGATCCCGTCCCCGGCTCCCCCTTCCTCTTCACGATCGCGGGTCTCGCACAAGAAGCGGACAAGGGAGTTCCCGACCTTCCGCCGCTGTCGGACGAAGCGAAAGCTGCGCTCCGACAAGAGGTGGGGCTGGCCGACGACTACGCCAACATGGTGGGCCGCGAGGTCTGCACGGTGCTCCTCCACCATCGCCTGCGCATCCAGGCTGCCGTCACGGAGTATGTCGAGCCCCAGATCGCCGCGATGCTCGAGGAACTGTCGCGTTCGCTCGACGCCCCCTTCGATCCGGGTGACGCCTCGACCTGAGCCGCGGCGCGCCCAGGTTCTCCACAGTCGTCATCCAGTGTCCCGCGGGGGGCTTTGTTAGAGTTTCCTCACTCACGCACGTGTCGCGCGCGCAGCCGCGCTCGGGAAGCACGTCATCGATCGGCGTCACATTTCTGGGGGAGGCGATCCGTTGGCCACACGCCTGCCTTCCGCCCCGCCGATCCTGCCGGGGCTCGCCTACATCCGGCCGCTCGGATCCGGCGGTTTCGCCGATGTCTTCCTCTACGAGCAGGACATGCCCCGGCGGGACGTCGCCGTGAAGGTGCTGCCGAGCGACGTGCGCGATGCCGACCTGCGGCGCATGTTCAACGCCGAGGCCGACGTCCTCGCACGACTGTCCGCGCATCCGGCGATCGTGACGGTGTATCAGGCCGGGATCTCCGCCGATGGGCGCCCGTACATCGTGATGGAGAACTGCCCGGGTTCGCTGGCCCGCCGCTACCGTCTCGAGCGCATCCCCGTCGACGAGGTCTTGACGATCGGAGTCCGGATGGCGGGGGCCCTCGAGTCGGCCCATCGCGCGGGAGTGCTCCACCGCGACGTCAAACCGAGCAACATCCTCATCACGACCTTCGGCGCACCCGTCCTCGCCGACTTCGGCATCTCGTCGTCGCTCGCGCGCGAGACCGCCGACGAGATGCTCGCGATGTCGATTCCGTGGAGTGCGCCCGAAGTCGTCGCCGAGCACACGGCCGGCACCGTCGCGAGCGAAGTGTGGAGCCTCGGGGCGACCGTGTACTCGCTCCTCGCGGGCCACTCTCCGTTCGAGCGCCGCGAGCGCGGGCAGAACACGAAGGAGCAGTTGCGGCGACGGATCGCACGGTCGACCTACACGGACATCCCGCGCTCCGACGTCCCTGCGTCGCTCCAGCGCGTCCTCGCGCGGGCGATGACGCGCGATCCCGCGCAGCGCTTCGCGTCGGCGGGCGAGTTCGCCCTCGCGCTGCAGCGCGTGCAGGTAGAGCTCGGCGGATCGCCGACACCCGTGGAACTCCCCGACACGCAGTGGGCGGCGCCCGCGGCGGTCGTAGACTTCGCCGACGACACCCTCCGCGGCCCCGCGCGTTCGCGCGTCGAGCACGCCGCGACCCGCAAGACGAAGCCGCAGACGGGGGTCGCCGGCCTCGCCCGCGATGAGGACACCGCGATCTCCGCGTCGTCGGCCGGTGGTCCCCGGCCGCTCGTGGTCGTCGCGATCGTGACGGGTTCGATGGTGGCCGCCGCGGTAGCCGTGGTCTCGGTCCTCGTGGCGACAGGGGTGCTCTGATGCGTCGGCGCACGGTCGTCGGCCTGGTCGCTGCGGCCGCCGCCGTCACCCTCGTCACGACGGCGAGCATCGTGTGGCCAGGCCTCGACGCCAAGGAAACGCCGCCCGTCGATGCATCCGTCTGGGCGCTTCAGACGAGCGAAGGGCGACGCTACGCGCGCGTCAACACGGCGATCGGTGAACTCGACACCGTGCGGTCGATCAGCAACCCCGATCGGATCGCCCACAGCGCCGACGCGACCTACCTCTTCAGCGACAGTCTCAGCAAAGTGACGCGCATCGATGAGTCGCTGCCCGTGGATCTCGACGACGAAGCGCTCAGCGCGTCGCGGTCGACCCCGCCGGGCACGGTCGTCGTCGCGACGGCGGGCGACTTCGTGGCGTACCTCACCGACGCGGGGACCGTCTTCGCCGGCCGGCTCTCCGATGAGAGCCCCGGCGCGCTCAACCCGTTCGCCGAAGGAACGGACGGTCCGTCGTACACTGCCGAAGCGATCGCGGTCGACGATCGCGGCATCCTCTTCGCGTACTCGCGCTCGGACGCCTCTGTGATGCGGTGGGACATCGCGTCGTCGACGGTCGTGGCGCGTGACGAACTGTCCGTCGGCGATCTGACGGATCCCGCGATCACGGCGGCTGGTGACGACTGGGCTGTCGTCGACGCGGCCGACGGGATGGTCTGGCGGCGCGGACAGGATTCCCCCGGCGTCATCGATGTCACGGGTGCCCTCGTCGTCGGCGAGCCCGACGCGGAGGGCGAAGCGATGTACGCGGCCGACGAGAGATCGCTCGTCCGGATCCCCGGCGACGGGAGTCCGCTCGGGGTCGACTTCACGACATCGCTTCCCGCCGGTGTCCCCGCCAAACCCGTCGTTCACGACGGTGACGTGTACGGGGCCTGGCTCGGGAGCGGCGACAGCGGCGGCATCCTGTGGCGGGAGGGCGGCACGACGCAGGACCTCGACTACGGCGACGCGGAGCTGGGGGACCAGCGCAGACCCACCTTCGTCGAGGGGCGCGACTCGATCCTCCTCAACGAGACGCGCTCGGGATGGGCGTGGACCATCCCCGACGGCGAGCTCGTCGCCTCGAGTCAGGACTGGTCCCTCGATGACCGCGTCGAGTCGGAGGCGATCCCGAGCGACGAGCAACTGCCCGTCCTGGTCGACCCCAAGCCGCCCATCGCGGAGCCCGACACCTTCGGGGTGCGAGCGGGAAGTCTCGCGGCGCTGCCGGTCCTCATGAACGACCACGACCCGAACGAAGACGTCCTGAGCATCGACGCGGCATCCGTCACGGGACTCGACCCGGCGTTCGGAACGGTGACCGTCACCGATGACGGCCAGCGGCTCGCCGTCCGCGTCGCTCCGGCCGCGCAGGGGACGGCGACCCTCGCGTACGCAGTAACCGACGGGACGGCGGAAGGCGGCCTCCGATCGCCGCCCACGACCGTGACGCTGACCGTGGCTGGTGCGAACGACAACTCCGCGCCGCAGTGGTGCGCCGTGCCGAGGTGCCTCCTGGAGTGGCCCGAGCCCGAGGTTGCACGCGGGGGCACGGTGACGGTGCCGGTCCTTCCCGGCTGGGTGGACCCCGAGGGCGACCCGATCCTCCTGCTGTCGGCCGTGCGCACCTCGGGGAACGGCAAGGTGGCGGCGACCCCGGCCGGCGACGTCGTGTTCCAGCACAGCGACGACGGCTCGGGCACGGACGAGAGCGTCGAGATCGCCGTCACGGTCGCCGACACCCGCGGAGCGACGACGACCGAGCGCCTCGTGATCGGTGTCGCCGCGCAGCCGACGATGTCCGTCCAGTCCTTCGCCGTCGTCGATGGCATCGGCGCGGGAACGACGGTCGACGTCGCTCCGCATGTGACGGGCACTGCGGGGACGATCTCGCTCGAGTCGGTTCGCGTGCTCGACGACGCACCGGCGTCGGCGACCGTCGTGGGGGGCACGACCGAGTTCGACTTCAGTGCGCGCTCTCCCGGTACTTATCGCGTGGACTTCACGGTGACCGACGGCCTCAGTGACGCCAGCGGGACGACGCGGATCACGGTGCTCCCCGAGGATGCGCCCCCGCAGCTCGCGACGGCTCCTGTCGTCGCCTTCGTGCATCCCCAGCAGGATGCCACGATCGACGTCTTCTCGGCGGTCTCCAACCCCACGAGACGTGTCCTCCTCCTGAGCGACATCGTCTCGACTCCCGATGCGGGCGCGTCACTGTCGGTGGACGCCGTCGGTCAGCACCATCTCCGCGTCTCCGGTGCGACGGCGACGGGGGAGCCCGGTCGCTTGGGCGTCGTCCGCTATACGGTGAGCGACGGGAGCGAGGACGAAGGCGCGAGCGTCGAAGGCGAGGCGACGGTGTACCTCCTTCCCGCCGCTCTCGAGCTGGCACCCATCGCGGTCGACGACACGGTCGTCGTGCGCGCGGGCGCGCAGGTCGACATCCCGGTCCTCGAGAACGACATCTCGCCCTCGGGGGGAAGACCGACACTCGATCCGTCCCGCGTCGTCGCCGACACGCCGGACGCCCTCGCTTTCGCGTCGGGAGACCTCCTCCGTTATCTGGCGCCCGACGAGCCGGGGGAGTACGCCATCGAGTACGCCGTCTACTCCACGGGTGCCCCTGCACTGGTGGATGTCGCGACCGTGCGCGTGGAGGTCCTCGCCGACGAGGCCAATCGTGCGCCGCTTCCCGAGACCCTGGAGGGGCGCGTCCTGAGCGGGCAATCGACGGTCATCGAGTTCGATCCGTTCGGGATGGACCCGGACGGCGACGTCGTGACGCTCGACCGCATCGTGACGCAGCCCGAGCGGGGATCGGCGGCGCTGTCCGCCGACGGCGCCTCCATCGTCTACTCGAGCGTCCCGGGAGATCGCGGGCAGCATTCGTTCACGTATCGCGTGATCGACCAATTCGGCGAGAGGGGTGAGGCGACCGTGCGGGTCGGGGTGCTCGACGCCCAGTCGAATCCGAGCCCCATCACCTACACCGACTACGTGCAGGTGCAGGCGGGGGTCGGCAACACGATCCGGGTGAGCCCGCTCGCGAACGACGTCGACCCCGTCGGTGGCGTCTTGACTCTCGGCGACGTCCGCCCCGACGTCCCCGAGTTCCTCGAGGACGGGACCGCGAGTCCCGAGTTCACGAGGCTCGAGGGTCAGATCCGTGCGCTCGACGACGCCTCCGTCGTCATTGCAGCGGGCACCTCCCCTGGAACGATGTCGTTCTTGTACGACCTCGAGTCCTCCTCGGGCAACACGGGCCGAGGTCTCATCGTCGTCAAGATCGTCCGCGAGAGCGTCCCCGACTATCCGGTCATATCCGACACGATCCTCACTGCCGAGACGCGCGACGACTTCCCCACCGGCGTCGACGTCCTCACCGGCAAAGTGGCCTGGTCCGGCGGAGACGCGGCCGACCTCGAGCTGTCACTGTGGGGCGATCCCCGCGGCATCGACGTCGACGGATGGGAGCTGAGCGGCTCGCTCCCCGCGCGGACGCGCATCATCCCGTTCGCCGCGACGGCCGAGGGGACGGGCGGTGACGTTACGACGTATGCGTTCCTGCGCGTCCCGGGAGATGACGAACTGACCCTCGCGCTGCGCTCCTCCTTCGTCGCGCCCGAAGCCGTCGAGCTCGAGTCGATCACGTTCGACATGCAGCGTCTTGTCGCCGGACCCCGCGGCAGCAGCATCGAGGTGGGCGACCAGGTCGCGGCATCCGGTGCGCGCGCCGACTCGACGTGCGCGCTCGAGTCGGGGACGACGGTCCGCTACGACGCCGGGGCGGGTGCGCCGTGGACGGATGCGTGCCGCGTCCCGGTGCGGATCCAGGGTCAGGACGACTGGACGTTCTTGTCCGTTCCGATCCAGGTGACGGCGCGCGACCCGCAGCCGATCCTGCGCGCCGCGTCGCTGACCGTGAGTCCCGGTGAGACGGCGACGTACGAGCTGCGCGACCTCACGACGTGGCAGCTGCGCGATGACTGGGAGAACCTCGTCTACGCGCTCGACTACTCGGGCACGTCGTTCGACGTCTCGCTCCGGGGCTCGATCGTCACGGTCACGGCAGCGGATGCCGCTGTCACGGGCACCGACGAAGCGGGCATCGTGTCGGTCACGAGCCACGCCGCCGTCGATCCCGTGCGGCTCATCCTGCGGGTTGGTCCCGCCCCCTCGACGCTTCCGCGGGGTGGCGCCGTGGTTCAGCAATGCTCACAGGCGAACGGCGCGTCGTGCACGATCGACGTCGTCGGCGGCGCGGGCGAGATCAACCCCCTGCCACGGACCCCTCTCCAGGTCGTCGGGGTGCGCGACGCCGGGGCCTGCGTCGGAGTGACGTTCACGGTGTCGTCGTCGCGCTCGGTGACCGCAGCGTGGGCGCCGGATGCTCCGGGCGCGACCTGCACGGTGGGCTTCACGCTCCAGGACGCGCAAGCACGCCGTACGGGCGGAGAGCGCGAGGGGCGTTTGACACTCGATCTGCTGGGATATCCGCAGGCGCCGGCGTCCGTCGCGCAGACGGGATACGCGGACGGCTCCTTGACCCTGCGGGTGGACCCCGGATCGGCGCAGCTCGCCTATCCCGCGATCAGCGGTTTCGTCGTGCGCACGAACGGCGCCGAGGTCGCGCGCTGCAGTGCCGACGGCACCTGCCCGCCCATCCCTGCGCCCAACGGGGAGCGACGCGTCTACGAGGTGACGTCGCTCAACGCCGTCGGTGCGTCCCGGAGCGCCGTCCGCACGGCGGCGTGGGCCTACGATCCGCCCGCGGCACCGACGTCGGTCACGGCGCGCCCCGTTCCCGCGGCCCCCGACGGCGGCGTCGTCGCACTCACGATCGAGGGCATCGATGTCGCCGAGACGGGGAGCGTCGAGATCTCCAGTCCCTCCGGCGAAGTCGTCCGCGTCCCGGTGAACGGCACACCGCGCCTGGAAGTGCCGATGTATCGCGTCGGGACGAACACGTCGTCGCCCATCAGCGTCACGCCCTACTCGAGATTCGAGCTTCCTCCGGGGCTCAGCGGTACTCCGACGGGCACGACGCTCGTCGGGCGGGGAAACGGCGTGGGGGCACCCGTGTCTCCGCAGCTCGTGCTGGAGTCATCGTCGCAAGGAGACGGCACCTCGACGGTGTCGGCGCGGGCCACGGCGCAATCTGGTGGAGACGGATCCTCGCTGCGCTACGGGATCGTTCCGGACGGCGCGCGGTGCACCGTGTCGGCGGGCGGAGCGACGGCGACCTTCCCGGGTCTCCGCGACGGCGAGGAGTACCGGTTCGTCCTGTGCGTCGAGTCGTTCGTCGGCGACGTCTCGTTCGGGCGCACCGAAACGGCCGCGAGCGTCCGGGCCCAGCAGGCGGGCCGCGCGCCGCGAGGCTACACATTCGTCGTCGACTCCGCGCCGGACATCGGCGACGGACGTGCGCAGTGGATCATCCGTTCCGATCCGCAATCACCCGAGACGCCGCCCAACCGCAATCGCGTGCAGTTCGAAGGCTTCCCATCAGGCGTCTTCGGTGCCGATCCGCTCATCCGCGCGCGCTACGTCCACGAGATCTGGCAGACGGTGACGCCCTGGTCTCCCGTCAGCCCACGGGCCGGAAGCGCGCCGTATCAAGTGCAGGCGAGCTGGAGCGTCGAGTCGTGCGTCGGCGGCGGCCAGCTCGTGCCGCGAGGCTCGTCGTCGAACGCTCCCGACGGCTCGGGCGCGACCATCGCTTTCGGCCCGCAGGCACTCCTCTACTACGACGTCAACGGTGCCCTGTTGCCGCACGAACCCGACACCTGGACTGTCCCCGTCGGCGCCGTGTACGTCGAGGGGATCGCGGTATCGGTCCAATGGCTGCAGCCGTGGGGTCTCGCGCCCGCGTCGACGACCTTCGGGGCGACGTGCAACCCCAACATCCCCCCGCCGGTGGCCGGCGGATGACAGACCTGACGACTTTCGAACGAACGAGGATGCCGCGATGACCATCACCCACGATCAGGCGACGTGGTTCGCTCAGACGTTCGCCCAGCTCGCCGACAACGTCGAGCGGGCTGTGCTGGGCAAGCGCCTCGCCGTCGAGCTCGTGCTGACGGCGATGCTCAGCGACGGTCACGTGCTGCTGGAAGACGTCCCCGGGACGGGCAAGACATCGCTCGCGCGGGCGATGGCCCAGTCCGTCAGGGGGACCAACACGCGCATCCAGTTCACTCCCGATCTCCTCCCCGGCGACATCACGGGGATCAGCGTCTACGACCAGAAGCAGGGTGTCTTCGAGTTCCACGCGGGTCCCGTCTTCGCCAACATCGTGCTGGCGGACGAGATCAACCGCGCGTCGCCCAAGACCCAGTCGGCGCTCCTCGAGGTCATGGAGGAAGGGCGCGTCACGATCGACGGCATCTCCCGGCCGGTCGGTGCTCCCTTCCTCGTGCTCGCGACCCAGAACCCCATCGAGCAGGCGGGGACGTACCGTCTCCCCGAGGCGCAGCTCGACCGCTTCATGATGCGGACGTCCCTCGGCTACCCCGATCACGCCGCCACGGTGCGGATCCTCGACGGCGCGGCCGTCCCGACGGAGGAGCTCCCTCCCGTCATCACGCCCGAGGCGCTCGTGGGGATGGCCGATCTCGCGGCCCAGGTGTACGTCGACGCACTCGTGCTCGACTACATCGCCCGACTCGTGGATGCCACGCGGTCGGCCGACGAAGTGCGGTTGGGCGTCAGCATCCGCGGCGCGCTGGCGCTGACGCGCTCGGTCCGCACGCGGGCCGCATCGCAGTCGCGCACGTATGCGACTCCAGACGACGTCAAGGCGCTCGCGGTCGCCGTGCTCGCGCACCGCCTGATCCTGCATCCGGAGGCCGAGTTCGACGGTGTGACGCAAGAGGCGGTCGTCGGCCAGGTGCTCCTCGACGTCGTCCCCCCATCCAGGCGCGAGAACGAATGAGTCTCACCGACACGCGCCTCACGCGCACCTCAACATCGTCGGGGACGGACGGCCGCACGCACGCGACGTCTGTCACGTCGACCTCGGTCGCGTCGCGTCGCCTCGTGGGCGTGGCGGTCGCCCTGACGCGCGCGTGGCGAGCCGTTGCGACATGGTCGACGCGGGCGTTTCAGTGGGCACGACGCACCGTCCGCCCCGCGGGCGTCCTCGTCGTGCTGGGTGCCACGGCGGGTCTGGGCTTCGGGATCCTCTTCGGCTGGGTCGAATGGATGGTCGCCGGCGCGGCATCCCTCGTCCTCCTCGCTGCGAGCATCCCGTTCCTCTTCGGCTCGCGCTCGTACGACGTCGGTCTCGTCCTCCAGCACGAACGCATCGTGTCGGGCGACGACATCGCGGGAGAAGTCGTCGTCCGCAACCACGGGACGCGCCTCGCCCTCCCGGGTCGCATCGACATCCCCGTCGGCGCGGGACTCGTCGAGTTCGGAGTGCCGCTCTTGAGGCCGGGCCACACCGTCTCGCAGCCGCTCGAGATTCCCGGCCTCCGGCGCGGAGTCGTCGTCGTCGGGCCCGCGACGACGGTGCGGAGCGACCCCGTCGGCCTGTTCCGGCGCGAGCACGCCTTCGCCGACGAGCACGAGGTGTACGTCCACCCGCGGACCGTGACGCTCCCGACGACGAGTTCGGGCCTCATCCGCGACCTCGAGGGCAGCGCGACGCGACGGACGGTGGACGCGGACATGTCCTTCCACGCGATCCGTCCCTACGTGTCGGGCGATTCCCGGCGTCACATCCACTGGAAGTCGACCGCCAAGACCGGACGCCTCATGGTGCGGCAGTACGAGGAGTCCCGCCGGTCGCACATGGCGATCGTCCTCGGGGTGGCGCGGCCCGAGTTCGCCGACGACGACGAGTTCGAGCTCGCCGTCTCCTGCGCGGCATCCCTCGGCCTGCGTGCCGTCCGCGAGGCCCGTGATGTCGCTCTCGTCACCGGCTCGGAGATCCCTCGCGTCGTGAAGAGCCGCATGCGCGCGATCCGGCATCTTCCGGCGGGCTCGCCGCGCACCCTGCTCGACGGGTGCAGCACCATCGAGCGGTTCGACAACACCATGAACGTCGTCGACGTCTGCCGACTGACCTCGGAGTCGACCGAACGCGTGTCGATCGCGTTCGTCGTGGTCGGCTCGACCGTGTCGCTCTCGACGCTGCAGCAGGCCTCGCTCGCCTTCGCGGCGGACACCGCCGTCGTCGCGGTCGTGTGCGATGAGCGGGCCCACCCGCGCGTGCAGACGCTCTCGGCCCTGACCGTCATGACGGTGGGGACGATCGACGACCTCTCGGGACTGTTGCTGCGGGGAGCGTCGACGTGATCCGCGGGACGAGGCGAGCGGATGCCGCGCCGTCGCGCTTCCGATGGCAGCCGAGCATCGTCGCCGGCTCGCTCTTCGCCGTTGCGATCGTCGTGACGTCGGCTGTCGCGGCCTGGCCGATCTACCGGTCGTCGTCGTTCGTCTTCCTCGTGGTCGTCGCCTCCTTCCTGGCCGCGGGCATCTCGGCGGCCGCGCGCGTGCGACGGTGGAGCGGGTGGCTCGTCGCGTGCGTCGTGCTCGGCACGTTCCTCCTCGTCGGCATTCCGCTCGCGGTTCCGTCACGCGCGGGCTCGCCCGCCGCCTGGGCGACGGGCCTCGGCGAGCTGACGGCGGGTATCGCGGTCGCGTGGAAGGACCTCCTCACGGTCGATCTGCCCGTCGGCTCGTACCGGAACCTCCTCGTTCCCGCCCTCGTCATCTTCCTCGCCGGCACGTGCGCCGTGCTCCTGCTGTCGTGGCTCGACGGGCGACGCGCGTACCTCGCGCTCCCCGTCGCCCTCGCGATGCTCTCGTTCGGACTGTTCTTCGGCCGGTCCGAGGTCAGCGCGCCGCTCGCGATCGGTCCTCTCGAGGTCCACGCGCCCGTCGAGACGGCGCTCGGCGTCGCGAGCATGATCACATGCCTGCTGTGGCTCTCGTGGCGCGCCTACGACGAGCGGATGCACGCCCTCAAGCGCGCGGCCGTCTCGAGCGGCGTGCGCGTCTCACGGCGCGCGACACCCGCCGACCGCAGGCGAGCGGGACTGGGCGTGGGGATGCTGGCGCTCGCCGTCATCGCCGCGGTCGCCATCGTCCCGTTCGCGGCGCGGGGGGCGGATCGCGACGTCCTGCGCAGCGCCGCGGGACCCGATCTCGAGCTGTCGCGCGAGTTGAGCCCGCTGGCTCAGTACCGATCGTTCTTCGCCGACGAGGCCATCGATCGCGTCCTCTTCTCCTACACCGCCGGCGATGCCTCCCCCGAGCGGGTGAGGATCGCGACCCTCTCCGACTACGACGGATCGGTCTTCCGTGTCGATGCGGCGGAAGACCGATTCGTACGCGTGCCGTCGGCCCTCGATGCAGGGTCGGGCACGCCCTACGAACTCGAACTGCAGATGGGGGAATGGCCGGAGCTGTGGATGCCGACGGCGGGTCGGCTCGCGAGCGCCGAGTTCCGCGGCGACAGAGCAGCGGTCCTCGCCGACGGGTTCTACTACAGCGTCGACGCGGCGGCCGGGCTCGCGGCCAATGGTCTTGCACCGGGTGACTCGATCCGCCTCGTGGGCGCGGAGCCGGAGACATCGCCGCTGGAGTCGCTCGAGGCTCCCGGGGCGGTCGAAGGCGTCGTCGTTCCGGAGAGCGTCGAGCGCTGGGTCGCCGAGCACGCCGAGGGCACGGACGGTGCCGCGCTCGCGGGACTCGTGACGCTCCTCCGCGATCGCGGCTACCTCAGCCACGGTCTCCGCACGGATGCCGAGGAGGATCCCGCGTGGACGCAGGAGCTCTCCGACTACGAGTTCCAGCCGAGCGTCTCGGGACACTCCCTCGCCCGCATGGACGCGCTCTTCTCGAGGTTGCTCGAGCGTGAGAACGACCCGCGCGCCGACAGTTCGGGCAACTACGTCGCGGCGGTCGGTGACGACGAGCAGTTCGCCGTGGCGGTCGCCCTCATCGCACAGGAGCTGGGCTTCCCTTCCCGTGTCGTGGTGGGCGCGCGGCTCGCCTCCGACGATCCGTCCGTCGCCGTGTGCGCCGACGGACTCTGCCGCGCGCAGGATCTGTCGGCGTGGACCGAGGTGCGTTCGGCGAGCGGCGAATGGACACCGGTCGATGTGACCCCCCAGTACGCCCAATCGCCGAGCCTCGAGGTCACGCAGCAGCGCGACCCGGAGGTCGTCACCGAAGTGCGGCCGGACGTCGTCGATGAGATCGTTCCGCCCGAACCCGTCCAGCAGGATGCCCTCGTCCGCGACGCCGACGACGAGCAGGCGGCGACGGATCTGTCGTGGCTGTGGCCCGCCCTGCGCGTATCGGCGATCGTGCTTCTCGTGCTCCTGCTGGTTGTGGGTCCCTTCATCGCGATCGTCGTGCTCAAGTCCGTCCGCCGCCGGTCCCGGCGCGAGGTCGGAACGCCGGCGGACCGCATCGCGGGCGGGTGGGACGAGTACGTGGATGCCGCGATCGACGCGCGACGCGACATTCCGGCGGCTGCGACGCGCACCGAGTTCGCCCGTGCCCTCCAGGCCGGTTCCGCCGAGGAGTTGGCGCTCATCGCCGACCGCGCGGTGTTCGCGGCCGACTCCGGCGACGTGGGACCCGACGACGCCGCCGCCTACTGGACGCTGGTCGAGGCCGGACGACATGCAATACTTCGAAACGACACCGCCTGGCGACGACTGCGGGCAGCCGTATCGTTGAGATCGATCATCCGCCCGCTGGCGCCCGCATCGGGCACCCGCACGCTCTTCTCCGAGAGGGGGCGGCGCCGGGGCCTCCAGCCCGCGCGCCCGACGACATGAACGTCTTCGCAGACACCACCACCGCCGCCACGGCCGGCGTGGTCACGTTCCTCGTGTTCGCCGCGGTCTACGTCTGGACCGCGCTGGCCCTCGCCGCAGTGTTCCGCAAGTCGGGCGAGGCGGGATGGCAGGCATGGGTTCCGATCCTCAACTCCGTCGTGCTCTTCCGCCTCGGAGGTCAGTCGCCCTGGCTGCTCCTGCTGCTTCTTATACCCGGTCTCGGTGCCATCGCGGTATGGATCGTGCAGATCGTGGCGTGCCATCGCATCGGTCGGGATTTCCAGGTGGGCCCGGGTATGACGGTGCTCGCGGCACTCCTCTTCCCCGTGTGGGCGTCGGTCCTCGGATTCGGCTCGTCGCGCTGGGTGGGCGAGGAGGAGGAAGCGGGTCCGCGCAGAATCGGCGACACCGCTCCTCCTGTCGAGCCGGTCTCGCAAGAGTCCGCCGAGTCCGCCGAGCCCGCCACCGCGACGCCCGAGCCGGTCCTGCGTCCCGATCCCGTCACACCGATCGGCGAGCTCCCTTTCCACGCGCGCTCGACGCACGTGAGCGCGCCCGATCCCGTCTTCTCGACGTCGTCCGAGGCCGTCGCCCCGCCCGCCCCTGCCCCCGGACGCCCGACCCCGTTCGCGCCGACCGCACCCTCCGCCGAGTCCTTCTCGGGCCCCGTGCCCCCGCGCGCGGTGCGCTCCGGATCGCCCGTGCCGCCCCCGGCGGGAGGCTGGGCGGCCCCCGCGCAGAGCGAGGAAGCCGCGGTCGACGACGATGCGGATGCCGCGGGCCCCGCTCGCCGTCGCGGCGCCTACGACCCGACGCTCCACGTCGTCGAGGACACCGGTGAGGTGACGGGCGCCGTCACGGGTGCCCCGGCACCGCTCGCGGCTGTGCCGTCCGCCGATCCGCTCTTCCTACCCCCGGTCACGCGAGTCCCGCTGTCGGAGCCGCGGTCCGCCGCGGCGGAACCCTGGGCGCCGTCCCGGTCTTCCGAGTCTGATTCGTTCGCGGAGACCTCGGGGCCCGTGTCGGCGATCGCGGGCGCGCCGGATGCCGGGTCACCCCGCTCCGCGCTGTCCTCGGTGTCGGCGCAGAACCGTCGACCGCAGATCCCCGACGACGTGATCGAGGAGACCATCATCGCGCGGCGGCGCCGCACCGACTGGTCGCTTGTTCCCCCCGCGGGCGGACCCGTCGCGATCGGCGCCGAAGTCGTCCTGCTGGGGCGGCGCCCGACGGCCGATCCCGCGCACCCGGGCGCGCAGCTCATCTCGATCGATGACGGCACCGTGTCGAAGACCCACGCACGGCTCGAGCTGCGTGACGAGAAGTGGTTCGTCACCGATCTGAACTCCACCAACGGCGTCGTCTTCGCGACGCTGCTCGGTACGGAGGTCGAGGCGACGCCGGGTGTCGCGATCGAAGCGGGCGATCGGTTCCTGCTGGGCGATGCCGAGATCCGGCTCGTCCGGAGCACCGAGTGATCGACGACCCCGACGACGAGAAGACGGCGCCGTCCCGGCGGTCTGGTGGGTCAGCGGACGAGCCCGACGACCGAACGCACGTGCGCCGGCGCGCCGTCGGGGGTTCTCCGGCCCACGATCCCGACGACGGCTCGACCGTCGTCGCCCGCAGGGAGTCGCGGCGCCGCGCGGCGTCTCCGCCGCAGACGGGAAGCACCCCCCTGTCGGTGACGTCACCGCCATCCTCGACGGGTGAATCCGCTCCGGCTTCCGCCGCGAGGGTCGAGGATTCGCCACCGCCCGTCTACCGCCCACGCGCTGTCCCGCCGTCGGTGGCCCACGAGCGGCCGTCATCTCCGTCCTCGCTCCAGAATCGCGGCACGCGCGAGGTCAGCCGCGCGCGCCGGTCGGGGCGTCGGTGGCGCCGCATCCGTGTCGCGATCGCCGTGGGCGCGGTCGTTCTGGTCGTCCTCGTGGTGGTCCTCCTCGTGCTCGTCACGCTGACCTGGGCCTGACGGTCAGGTCGCGATCGGGCGAGCGCGCCGTCACGTGACGATGCCGTCACGTGAGAATGTGGAGGTCGTCGTGCACGCTGCGACCGTGCCGCTAGCGCGGCGCGCGACACAAGGATGACCATGACTCAGCCCACTCCTCCGCTCTCCGGTGACGGTCCCGATGAGACGACCCCCGAGTTCGCTGCGCAGCTCGGCCTCGTCGCGGCGGGCCCGGGCTACCGCTCCCTCGCGTTCGCGATCGACGTGGCGATCTGGCTGGCGCTCGCGTCACCGGCTGCCATCGCTGGGTTCATGCTCCTGGGGGGAGCGGACGGCGTCCTGAGTATCGTCCTGCTCATCGTCGGGATCGCGGCAGCGCTCCTCTTCGGACTCGTTCAGCTCCTGCTCCACGGGCGTCGAGGTGTCACGACGGGGAAGGCGGCCCTGCGCCTGCGTTCGGTCTCGGTCGCCGACTACGGGCGTCCCGGCTTCTGGCGCGTCGTCCTCCGCGCCCTCGTGCTCGGTGTCAGCGGCATCGTGCCCGTCGCGGGACCGGCGTTCCTGTTCGCCTCGGGGCTGTGGGATCCGCAGCAGCGTGGTCGGAGCATCCTGGACCGCGTCGGTCGCTGCTGGCTGGTCGACTGCCGTGCGGGCATCGACCCGTTCGACGCGAAGGCGATGCGTCACGCCCGTCGAGCGCTGCGAGGCCGCCCCGACGACGTCGAGGAGCTCCCCTCGATGGCGACGGGTGCCGACCCCGAGCTGGCGCTGCGCATTCCCGGTGCGCGCTCCCGGGCGGGCGTCGTCGGGCCTGGAAGCACGGGTGCGCAGTGGCACGCGGAGTCGAGCGAGGCGCCGGTCATCGCGGACGTTCCCGTCATCGCGGGCGTCGCGGAGACGGATGCCGGGTTCCCTCGCTCCGCGGCATCCGTCCCGCCTCCGGCGAATCCCGTGCCGACCGTGGCCATCGCGCCGGCCGCCGCCGCCGACCCGGTCGCCGCGCCGTCCGCGACCGCTCAGCCGGACGTGGTCCCGGCGCAGCCCGTCGTTGGAGCGCAGCCCGTCGTTGCAGCTCAGCCCGTCGTTGCAGCGCAGCCCGCCCTCTCGCCCAACGCCGCAACGCCCGATGCGGCGCCCCGCCGCCGGTCGCAGGCGATGGTCCGGTTCGACGATGGATCGATCGTGCGCGTGCCCGCCGTCGCCCTCATCGGGCGCGACCCGGCACCCGCCGACGGGGAGGCCGTCGACGCCCTCGTGCGTCTCGACGACCCCGAGCGGCTCATGTCGAAGACGCACGCGGCGTTCGGTCAGGATGCCGACGGCGTCTGGCTCACGGACAGAGGGTCGCGCAACGGGACGCAGCTGCGCGGTCCCGGCGGCGAGATGACAGAGGTTCCCGTGGGGGAGCGCACAAGGATTCCGCTCGGATGGACCGCGCACGTGGGCGGTCGATCGTTCGAGCTCGTGGCGAGAGGTGCTGATTCGTGAAGCTCAAACTGGGTCTGCGGCGAGGAGTCGGCTCGTCCGTCGACGTACTCGTGACGGCCGACGCGACGGCCACCGTGCAGGACGTCGCGCGCGCGCTGTCTCAGGGCGACGCCCTCATCGCCGACGGCGGCGTCAACGCGAGCGACGTCCCGACGCTCCTCGTGGCGTCCCCCGCGGGTCAGCCGGTGCATCTCGATCCTGCGATGCCGATCGGCGACGCCGCGATCGGGTCGGGGTTCGACGCGTCCATCGTGCCGGCAGTCGCCGCCGCGGGCGACGGCGCGGCGACAGCGGCGCTCATGCACATCCTGAGCGGACCGGATGCCGGCAAGACGGTGCCGCTCGCGGCGGGGAGCACCGTCATCGGACGCGTCGGGCCGTCCCACGTCCTCCTCGACGACCCGCTCGTCTCGAAGCGCCATGCCCGCGTCGACGTCGACCAGGGGATCGAGCTCGTCGACTTGAACTCGGCGAACGGTCTCATCGTCGACGGCGGCCTCGTGCAGCGCGTCCGCGTCATCCCCGGGCAGCGCATCACGATCGGCGCGACCGATGTCGCGTTCTCGCTCGCGCCTCGCGTCACGACGGACGATTCCCGTGTCCTCGAGCGCGGCGGCGCGCTCATGTTCAACCGCTCGCCGCGCGTCGAGGACCGCTACGCAGGACGCGAGTTCCGGCATCCGATCATCCCGAACGAAGCAGACCCGCGGATCTTCCCGTGGCCCATGATCATGGCGCCCGTCCTGCTCGGCTTCGGGATGTTCGCGCTGACGGGGCGCGCGACCTCGCTCCTCATCGTCGCGATGGCCCCCCTCATGATGCTCGGCAACTTCGTGGGTCAGCGCACGCAGCAGGGCAAGAAGCTCAAGCTCGAGATCGAGACGTTCGAGACGCAGCTCGAGCAGCTCGACGACACGCTCGCCGATGAAGAGCTCGTCGAGCGCGAACGCCGGCGCGCCGAGGCTCCCGCGACGGCGACCGTGTACGAGAACGCCCTGACGCTCGGGCCGCTCCTGTGGACGCGACGCCCCGAGCACTGGAACTTCCTCGGCCTGCGGCTCGGCGTCGGCACGGGCGCGAGCCGCAACACCGTCGCAGAGGCGAACGACCAGCGCGGCATCGCGCAGTACTCGCAGCAGGTGGAGGTCGTGCGCCAGCGCTACGCCCAGATCGAGGACGTTCCCGTCATCGAACTGCTCCCCTCGGCCGGAGCCATCGGGATCGCCGGCCCCCTCGACCGCGCAGCCGACGTCGTCCGCGGCCTCGGCGTGCAGCTGTTCGGACTGCATGCGCCCAACGAGGTCGTGACGGCGGCCATCGTCGACCCCTCGTTCACGGCCGACATGGAGTGGATGAAGTGGCTGCCGCACACGACGAGTCCGCGATCGCCGTTCGCCGAGATGGCGCTCGCCGACAGCCAGTCGGCGGGGACGGCACTCCTCAACGGGCTCGAGGAGACGATCCTCGAGCGACTGTCGGGTTCCGCGACGCGGAGAGGGCCGCTCTCGGCGAAGGACGCCTCGATGACACTCGGAAAGTTCGTCGGCGAGCAGGCCGGCGGCGCCGACTCGACCGTCGGCGATGTGTCCCTCGTGCTCTTCGTGACCCACGACGCGCCCGTCGACAGACCCCGGCTGACCCAGGTCATCGAGCGCGGACCGGATGCCGGCGTCTACACGATCTTCGTCGCGCCGACCGTCGAGTCGCTTCCCGCCGCGTGCCGCACCTTCATCGACGTCACGGACGGTCTCGACAAAGCCCACGTCGGGTGGGTCCGCGCGGGCGACCGCGCCGTCGACGTCGAGATCGAGGGCGTCTCCCGCGAGTACGCCGAGATCTTCGCCAAACGCCTCGCGCCCGTCGTCGACTCGAGCTCGGTCGCGGCGGACTCCTCCGACCTCCCGGCGAGCGTCTCGCTCCTGCGGCTCATCGGGCCCGACCTCGCGGCCGAGCCGCAGGCGGTCGTCGAGCGGTGGCGGCAGAACAACTCGATCATCGACCGCACCCGGGGGCCCCGGCCGCGCCTCAAGCGCGCCGGGACGCTCAAGGCCTACATCGGTCAGGGGAGCCCCGACGCGATGTCGCTCGACCTGCGGACGCAGGGTCCGCACGCGCTCGTCGGCGGTACGACGGGATCGGGCAAGTCGGAGTTCCTGCAGGCGTGGGTGCTCGGAATGGCGGCCGAGTACAGCCCCGATCGGGTCACGTTCCTCTTCGTCGACTACAAGGGAGGATCCGCGTTCGCCGACTGCGTCGAGCTGCCGCACTGCGTCGGACTCGTGACCGACCTCAGTCCGCACCTCGTGCGCCGTGCGCTCACGAGCCTGCGGGCGGAGCTCCATCACCGCGAGCACCTGTTCAACCGCAAGAAGGCCAAGGACCTCCTCGAACTCGAGAAGCGGCAGGATCCCGAGACGCCGCCCGCCCTCGTCCTCGTGATCGACGAGTTCGCCGCCCTCGCGACGGAAGTTCCCGAGTTCGTCGACGGCGTCGTGGACATCGCGCAGCGCGGGCGCTCACTCGGCATCCACCTCATCATGGCGACGCAGCGTCCCGCGGGCGTCATCAAGGACAATCTGCGCGCCAACACGAACCTTCGCGTCGCTCTGCGGATGGCGGATGCCGCGGACTCCAACGATGTCGTCGGCGATGTCGTCGCCTCGACGTTCGACCCCTCGATCCCCGGTCGCGGGATCGCCAAGACGGGACCCGGCCGCCTCGTCCCCTTCCAGTCCGGCTACGCGGGCGGGTGGACGACCGACGACCCCGACCGCGCGCAGGTGCGCGTCGCCGAGCTCCGCTTCGGCTCGGTCGCGCTGTGGGAGTCCGAAACCGAATCGGACTCCGACACGCACGATGAGGACCTCGGCCCGAACGACCAGAAGCGGCTCGTCGCCAACCTCGTACGCGGCGCTGACGAAGCCGGCATCCCCGCCCCCCGGCGCCCGTGGCTCGACGACCTCGCCGCGACGATCGATCTGCGCGCGCTGCCGCTCGACGGCGGCGACACGCGCATTCCGATCGGACTCGCCGACATCCCTCAGCGGCAGCTGCAGGATGCCGTCTCCTTCCTCCCCGACACCGACGGACACATGCTCGTCTACGGCACGAGCGGTGCGGGCAAGAGCGCGGCGCTGCGCACGATCGGGATCGCCGCGGGAGCGCGGCCCGACCTCGGGCGCGCGGCCGTCTACGGCATCGACTTCGGCACGGGTGCGCTGCGCTCCCTCGAGACGATGCCGCACGTCGGCTCGATCGTGTCGGGCGACGACGTGGAGCGCGTCCAGCGACTGCTGCGGACCCTCCGCGGCATCCTGGACGACCGTGCGAAGCGCTACTCCGATGTCAACGCGGCGTCCATCACGGAGTACCGGCAGATCACGGGCGATGTGTCCGAGCCGCGCATCCTGCTGCTGCTGGACGGCTTCGGCGTCTTCAAGCAGGACTGGGAGACGACGTCGGCGCGCGCGGCGTACTACGCCATCTTCATGCGGATCCTCGGCGAGGGCCGGCCCCTCGGTGTGCACGTCGTGGCGACCGCCGATCGCTACGGCGCCGTTCCGACCGCGGTGAGCGCCAACGTCACGAAGCGCATCGTGCTGCGGATGTCCGACGAAGGGGCGTACTCGATCCTCGGCGTCGCGAAGGACGTGCTCAACGAGCGGAGTGCTCCCGGTCGCGCGATCGTCGACGGCCTCGAGACGCAGGTCGCCGTCATCGGCGGGACGACCAACGTCGCCGAGCAGAACGCTGCCGCGGAGGCGTTCGCCGCCGATCTGAGGGCCGCGGGTGCGGTCGAGGCGAAGAACATCGGCTCGCTCCCCACGGAGCTATCCCAGGCGGAGCTCCCCGATCGGGTCAACGACCTCCCCGTGCTCGGCGTCGGCGACGACACCCTCGGTCCCACGGGCTTCGAGCCCATCGGGACCTTCGTCGTGGCGGGACCGCCGCAGAGCGGCAAGACGACGGCGGTGCGCGGACTCGTCACGGCGCTCGAGCGGTTCGATCCCACGGTGGAGCTCTTCCACATCGGGGGGAGGCGCGCGGCGCTGCGGGAGTTCCGTCCGTGGCGTCGGGCCGTCACGGGTATCGAGGACACGCGTGCGCTCGCGAAGGAGCTGAAGGACATCGTCGCCGACGAGACCCTCACGACCCGTATCGCGATCGTCGTCGAGAACGTCACCGAGTTCGGCGACACCGACGCCGAACGGCCGCTCAAGGAGCTGTTCCAAGCGATCAACCGCAGCGATCACCTCCTCATCGCCGATGGAGACGTCTCGCAGCTCTCGGGCGGGTACGGTCTCATCGGCGAACTCAAGGCGGGCCGCCACGGCATCGCGCTCCGCCCGGAGAGCTACGACGGCGAATCGCTGTTCAAGCTCGCCTTCCCCAAGGTGCAGCGCCATGAATTCCCTGCGGGGCGCGGCCTCTTCGTCGAGAACGGGCGGTACATCACGGTGCAGCTCCCGGTCGTCGCGGAGTGACGAGGGGGTGGAGGGTGGCCGCCGTTTGCCGCCCTCCGGATTCCCGCGTATCATAGAGCGGGTGTGCGCATTGCGCGCCGTCAGCCGTGCCTCGGTACGAATGACGGCACCGTAACGCGTGCCATCTCAGGGAACGGTCTGCGAACAGTCCACCCCCACGGCATATCCACCACTCGAAGCGCGTCGGATCATTCTTCCGCGCGGTGGATGAATGTGAGCCCGCGGCGTCACGAATCGAAAGATTCGGATGCGGCGGGGGAGACACGAACGCTGTCACCGTGCAGCACCTGTACGGAACCGAGAATCCGTGCAGAACAACAAGGAGAGAACGTGCCAACCATTCAGCAGTTGGTTCGCAAGGGTCGCTCGCCCAAGGTCTCGAAGACCAAGGCGCCGGCGCTCAAGGCGAACCCGCAGCAGGCGGGAGTCTGCACCCGCGTGTACACGACCACGCCCAAGAAGCCCAACTCGGCGATGCGCAAGGTCGCCCGTGTCAAGCTCCGCAACGGCACCGAGGTCACCGCGTACATCCCCGGTGAAGGCCACAACCTTCAGGAGCACTCGCTCGTGCTCGTCCGTGGCGGTCGTGTGAAGGACCTCCCGGGTGTCCGCTACAAGATCGTGCGCGGTGCGCTCGACACGCAGGCTGTCAAGAACCGTAAGCAGGCTCGCAGCCGCTACGGCGCGAAGAAGGGTTGAGTTAGATGCCTCGTAAGGGACCCGCCCCGAAGCGCCCCGTCGTCAACGACCCGGTCTACGGCGCACCCATCGTCACGCAGCTCGTGAACAAGATCCTCGTCGACGGCAAGAAGTCGCTCGCCGAGTCGATCGTCTACGACGCCCTCCGCGGTGTCGAGACGAAGAACGGCCAGGACGCCGTCGCGACGCTCAAGAAGGCCCTCGACAACGTGCGCCCGACCCTCGAGGTCAAGTCGCGCCGCGTCGGTGGCTCCACCTACCAGGTGCCGGTCGAGGTCAAGCCTCACCGCGCCAACACGCTGGCGCTCCGCTGGCTCGTGAGCTACGCGAAGGGTCGTCGTGAGAAGACGATGACCGAGCGCCTGCAGAACGAGATCCTCGACGCCTCGAACGGCCTGGGTGCCGCGGTCAAGCGCCGTGAAGACACCCACAAGATGGCCGAGTCGAACCGGGCGTTCGCTCACTACCGCTGGTAAGACTCCCGATCGGCTCGGGGCGCGGACTCTGCTCCGCACCCCGAGCCCGGTCGAGGGCTGCACACCCGAATCCACACGTAAGGAAGACACCCCGTGGCACAAGAAGTGCTCACCGACCTCAACAAGGTCCGCAACATCGGCATCATGGCGCACATCGATGCCGGCAAGACGACGACGACCGAGCGCATCCTGTTCTACACGGGCGTCAACCACAAGATCGGTGAGACGCACGACGGTGCGGCCACGACCGACTGGATGGAGCAGGAGCAGGAGCGCGGCATCACGATCACGTCTGCCGCCGTGACCTGCTTCTGGGACAAGAACCAGATCAACATCATCGACACCCCCGGCCACGTCGACTTCACCGTCGAGGTCGAGCGTTCGCTCCGCGTCCTCGACGGCGCTGTCGCGGTCTTCGACGGCAAGGAGGGCGTCGAGCCCCAGTCCGAGACCGTGTGGCGTCAGGCCGACAAGTACGACGTGCCGCGCATCTGCTTCGTCAACAAGATGGACAAGCTCGGTGCCGACTTCTACTTCACTGTCGACACGATCGTCAACCGCCTGAAGGCCAAGCCGCTCGTCCTCCAGCTTCCGATCGGCTCCGAGAGCGACTTCGTCGGCGTCGTCGACCTCGTCGAGATGCGCGCCCTCGTGTGGCCCGGCGATGCCAAGGGTGACGTCACGATGGGTGCCAAGTACGAGATCCAGGAGATCCCGGCCGACCTCGCCGACAAGGCTGCGGAGTACCGCGAGATCCTTCTCGAGACGGTCGCCGAGTCCGACGAAGAGCTTCTCGAGAAGCACTTCGGTGGCGAGCCCCTGACGGTCGCCGAGATCAAGGCCGCCATCCGCAAGATGACGATCAACTCGGAGCTCTACCCCGTGCTGTGCGGCTCGGCGTTCAAGAACCGCGGTGTGCAGCCCATGCTCGACGCGGTCGTCGACTACCTGCCGTCGCCGCTCGACGTCCCCGCCATCGAGGCGAAGGACCCCAAGAACGAAGAGATCATCATCGAGCGCCACGCCGACCGTGAAGAGCCCTTCGCGGCCCTCGCGTTCAAGATCGTGACGCACCCGTTCTTCGGCCGTCTGACCTACATCCGCGTCTACTCGGGTCACCTCGACTCGGGTGCCCAGGTCGTCAACGCGACGAAGGGCAAGAAGGAGCGCATCGGGAAGATCTTCCAGATGCACGCCAACAAGGAGATGCCGGTCGATTCGGTCACGGCGGGTCACATCTACGCCGTCATCGGTCTCAAGGACACGACGACGGGTGACACGCTCTCCGACTCGCAGAACCAGGTCGTCCTCGAGTCGATGACGTTCCCCGAGCCGGTCATCGAGGTCGCCATCGAGCCCAAGACGAAGGCCGACCAGGAGAAGCTGGGTCTTGCGATCCAGAAGCTCGCCGAAGAAGACCCGACGTTCCGCGTCGAGCAGAACTCCGAGACCGGTCAGACGGTCATCCGGGGCATGGGCGAGCTGCACCTCGACATCCTCGTGGACCGCATGAAGCGCGAGTTCAAGGTCGAGGCGAACGTCGGAAAGCCCCAGGTGGCCTACCGCGAGACGATCCGCAAGGCCGTCGAGAAGCACGATTACACCCACAAGAAGCAGACGGGTGGATCGGGTCAGTTCGCCAAGATCCAGTTCACGATCGAGCCTCTCGAGGTCACGGCCGACAAGACGTACGAGTTCGAGAACAAGGTCACCGGTGGCCGTATCCCGCGCGAGTACATCAGCCCCACCGATCAGGGCTTCCAGGACGCCATGAACGTCGGCGTCCTCGCCGGCTACCCCATGGTGGGCGTCAAGGCGATCCTGCTCGATGGTGCGTCGCACGACGTCGACTCGTCCGAAATGGCGTTCAAGATCGCCGGTTCGATGGGCTTCAAGGAGGCCGTCCGCCGCGCGAACCCCGTCATCCTCGAGCCGATCATGGCCGTCGAGGTGCGTACGCCCGAGGAGTATATGGGTGATGTCATCGGCGACCTGAACTCGCGTCGTGGACAGATCCAGTCGATGGAGGACGCCGCCGGCGTCAAGGTCGTGCGTGCCAACGTGCCCCTTTCCGAGATGTTCGGCTACATCGGCGACCTGCGTTCGAAGACCTCCGGCCGCGCCGTCTACTCCATGGAGTTCGACAGCTACGCCGAGGTCCCGCGCAACGTGATGGACGAAATCGTCCAGAAGACCAAGGGCGAGTAGTAAGCCCTGAGGATGCCGGGGGCTCCGGCTCCCGGCATCCGAAAAGTACAACTTCACACCGACACCAGCCCAGCGCAGGTCTCTCACAGCCGCCGCAGTATGTGACGCATCGAGACAGTAAGCTGGACAAATCCCCGTAGAGAACCGGTCGCAAACCAGTGCCCGGAACTTCTACACGACCGTCCTGAGGAGGACCCAGTGGCTAAGGCCAAGTTCGAGCGGACCAAGCCGCACGTGAACATCGGAACGATCGGTCACGTCGACCACGGCAAGACCACGCTCACCGCCGCGATCTCGAAGGTGCTCGCCGACAAGTACCCGTCGGCCACCAACGTTCAGCGCGACTTCGCGTCGATCGACTCCGCTCCCGAAGAGCGTCAGCGCGGTATCACGATCAACATCTCGCACGTCGAGTACGAGACCCCCAAGCGTCACTACGCGCACGTCGATGCGCCCGGTCACGCCGACTACATCAAGAACATGATCACGGGTGCCGCCCAGATGGACGGCGCAATCCTGGTCGTCGCGGCCACTGACGGCCCGATGGCTCAGACGCGTGAGCACGTTCTGCTCGCCAAGCAGGTCGGCGTTCCCTACCTGCTCGTCGCGCTGAACAAGTCCGACATGGTCGACGACGAAGAGATCCTGGAGCTCGTCGAGCTCGAGGTTCGCGAGCTTCTGTCGTCGCAGGACTTCGATGGCGACAACGCTCCCGTCGTCCGCGTCTCGGGCCTCAAGGCTCTCGAGGGCGACGCCGAGTGGGTCGAGAAGATCGTCGAGCTCATGGAAGCCGTCGACGAGTCGATCCCCGACCCCGTGCGTGACAAGGACAAGCCGTTCCTCATGCCCGTCGAGGACGTCTTCACGATCACCGGTCGTGGCACCGTCGTGACGGGTCGCGCCGAGCGCGGCACGCTCGCGATCAACTCGGAGGTCGAGATCGTGGGTCTGCGCCCGACGCAGAAGACGATCGTCACCGGTATCGAGATGTTCCACAAGCAGCTCGACGAGGCGTGGGCCGGCGAGAACTGTGGTCTGCTCCTTCGTGGCACCAAGCGTGACGACGTCGAGCGCGGCCAGGTCGTCGTGAAGCCCGGTTCGGTCACCCCGCACACCAACTTCGAGGGCACGGCGTACATCCTGTCCAAGGAAGAGGGCGGCCGTCACAACCCGTTCTTCACGAACTACCGTCCGCAGTTCTACTTCCGTACCACCGACGTCACCGGCGTCATCACGCTGCCCGAGGGCACCGAGATGGTCATGCCCGGCGACACCACCGACATGACGGTCGAGCTCATCCAGCCGATCGCTATGGAAGAGGGCCTCGGCTACGCGATCCGTGAGGGTGGCCGCACCGTCGGCGCCGGCACGGTCACGAAGATCCTGAAGTAGAGGCGACTCGGATCAATGCCGCGAAGCGGGGTTGATGTGAGTCGGCTCTAGATCGAGTAGCCGCCTCAGGCGGCGTATCGAGATCTCGACCACACGCGTCACCTCCTTTCCATCGCATCAGAACGCCCCCGGCCCTGCGCCGGGGGCGTTCTGTATTTCCGCCCTACCACGATGAGGTCCTACGCTCCAGAATGGTGCTGCGGGTGGCCTACCCGTACCGCGACGAAGGGGACCACATGGGCATCGATGATCTCGTGAATCAGGGGAAGCAGTTCCTCGATCAGAACAAGGACAAGATCGGTGACGCGCTGAAGAGCGATCAGGCCGAGGATGTCAGCGACAAGGTGCTCGATGCGGCGGCCGAGTTCGTCAAGAAGGTGGCTCCCGACAGCGTCGACGAGCACGTCGACGGCGTCCGCGACAACATCGACAAGGCCATCGGCAACGACGCGAAGTAGCACCCCGATCTCGAGGGGCGGACCCGGCTGACGCCGGTCCGCCCCTTCTCTCGTTCAGGTGTCTTGAATGGTGGGGTGGGATGCCGCGAGGTCGGCCTTTGCGACAAGCGAGTGCTTCGGCAAATGTCTGGGATGCCAGACGGGGGCGGAGGCGGCGGATGTCGAGCGGCGCGGTGTCCGGGGTTGACTTGTGAGCGAGTCCCTCCGGAAGGAAGCCGATGACATCGACGACGTCAGTACCGCGCGACATCCTCGCCGAGTTGGCTGACGTCGGGCGAAGTCGCACGACGGGCGGCTACAACCGCTTCGCCTGGTCGGATGCGGAGCTCGCGGCGCGCGAGTGGTTCGTCGCCCGCGCCGAAGACATCGGACTCGACGTGGAGACCGACCGGAACGGCAATCTGTGGGCGTGGTGGCGCGCCGACCTTCCGGGAACGGCATTCGTCTGCGGTTCGCACCTGGACAGCGTGCCCGAGGGCGGGTTGTGGGACGGGCCGCTCGGGGTGGCTGCGGCATTCGCCGCCGTCGCTGAGCTCGTGGCATCCGGCATGCGTCCGCGCCGACCGATCGCGATCGTGGCGTTCTCCGACGAGGAGGGCTCGCGCTTCGGAACGGCCTGCCTGGGCTCGCGACTCATGACGGGAACCCTCGCGCCGCAGCACGCTCTCGGACTGACGGATGCCACGGGCACGTCGCTCGCCGAAGTGCTCCGTGCCCACGGGCATGCGCCCGAACACGTGGGTGCAGACCGCGATCGTCTCGCCCGCATCGGGGAGTTCGTCGAGGTGCACGTCGAACAGGGGCATCTGCCCGTCGCTCACGTCGAGCGTGCCGAAGGGCTCATCTCGCTCGGAGAGCCGCTGGGTCTCGCGACGCAGATCTGGCCGCACGGGCGGTGGCGGTTCGACCTTCCGGGTGTCGCCAACCACGCCGGGACGACCCCGCTGGCCGACCGGAGCGATCCCGTCCTGCATATGGCGCGGGGGATCGTCGCGGTGCGCGAGGCGGCCGAAGAACTCGGCGTCCTCGCCACCGTCGGTCGCGTCGATGTCGAGCCGGGCGCGGTCAACGCGATCGCGTCGCTCGCGCGACTGTGGGTCGACGCTCGGGGTGCCGATGCGGAACGCGTACGCGCACTCACGGGACAGGTCGCGGAACGCATGGGCCGGCCCGCGATCGAGGAGAGCTGGACGCCCGTCGTGTCGTTCGACACGGAACTCGCGGAGTCCATCGACGCGGCGGTCGGGCGGACCCTTCCGCGGCTGCCCTCCGGCGCCGGCCACGACGCCGGAGTCATGGCCCTCGCAGGCATCCCCACCGCCATGATCCTCGTCCGCAATGTCACGGGGGTGTCGCACTCACCCGCTGAGCACGTCGACCTTCCGGATGCCGCGGCCGGCGTCGCAGCACTCCGCGCCGTCCTGCTCGCTCGCGCGGTCTGACCGACCCGGCGTCAGGGCGCGGCTCGTCCGCGAGAGGCGATCCGTGACGCGGTCGTCCGACCTGTGCCATGTGGTGTCTGCGGGTGTTGACGACCCCTCAGGCCGGGTCTACCGTCGCCGTAGTGCCGCAATCCTCCGTCGCGACTGGGGTCGAATCGACGCGAGGGGGACGGCCGGGCGTGCAGAGGGATGCGCGCGGGTATCGAGTCTGGGGAAGGCACATGGATCGCTGCCGACGTTCCGCGCACTCGCGCGTCGCAGCAGGTCCGTGCGTACGCCGATCGTCCGCCCGCCCTCCGGCACCGCTCTGAGCGTGGATGAGGGCGGTGTCCCCCAATGCCCGCCCTCATCCACCTCGAGGCGCCTCGAGGTGGTCCGCGCGACGCGCGACACGCCCGGGTTTGCGACACGCCCGGGCTGCACGTAGACTGTTGAGGTTCCACATTCCGGCGTGCCTTCATTGTGCGTGCTGGATCACTGCCAGGGCAGTGCATAGGCGGCGCGAAAGCGCAGGCGTCTAGGCCGCGGGCAGCAGAACAAGACCTCCAGATCCTCGAACCCGCAAGGGTGCTCACGTCCGCGTGCGCGGGGGATCGCGGAACCGGGTGCCGCGGCATCCGGCTTGACACGAGAACAGTGGTGCAGCAGATCGGGTGAGAGCCCGGACGAAGTGCCCAGGCACATCGCAGACGCGATGCGCCGTGTGCGTCCGATGCCCGAGAGGTATGACGCGGAAAGAGAGTGATCAGATGGCGGGACAGAAGATCCGCATTCGCCTGAAGTCGTACGACCACGAGGTCATCGACTCGTCGGCACGGAAGATCGTCGACACCGTGACCCGTGCGGGCGCAACGGTCGTCGGCCCCGTGCCGCTTCCGACGGAGAAGAACGTGATCGCCGTGATCCGTTCCCCCCACAAGTACAAGGACAGCCGCGAGCACTTCGAGATGCGCACCCACAAGCGTCTGATCGACATCATCGATCCGACGCCCAAGGCGGTGGACTCGCTGATGCGTCTCGACCTCCCGGCCGACGTCAACATCGAGATCAAGCTCTGAGGTTCGACATGGCTGACATCAACTCCAAGATTTCCAAGGGCCTCCTCGGCACGAAGCTCGGCATGACTCAGGTCTGGGATGAGAACGGCAAGCTCGTTCCCGTCACCGTGATCGAGGTCGCGCCCAACGTCGTGACCCAGGTCCGTACCCCCGAGAAGGACGGCTACAACGCCGTCCAGGTCGCCTACGGCCAGATCGACCCCCGCAAGGTCAACAAGCCCCAGACGGCTCACTTCGAAGCGGCAGGCGTCACGCCCCGCCGTCACCTCACCGAGATCCGCACAGCGGATGCCGGTGACTACTCGCTCGGTCAGGAACTGACCGTCGATGCGACCTTCGAAGCCGGCCAGCTCGTCGACGTCGTCGGCACCAGCAAGGGCAAGGGCACCGCGGGTGTCATGAAGCGCCACAACTTCAAGGGCGTCTCCGCTTCGCACGGTGCGCACCGCAACCACCGCAAGCCCGGCTCGATCGGCGCATCGTCGACCCCGAGCCGCGTCTTCAAGGGCATGCGCATGGCCGGCCGTATGGGTGGCGAGCGCGTGACCGTCCTCAACCTCACGGTGCACGCCGTCGATGCCGAGAAGGGTCTGCTGCTCGTCAAGGGCGCCGTCCCCGGGGCACGTGGCCGCATCGTCTACGTCCGCAACGCAGTGAAGGGTGCCTGATCATGGCTGACTCGACTCTCGCGCTCGACGTCCGCAAGGCCGACGGCTCGGCTGCTGGTTCCGTCCAGCTGCCTGCGTCCCTCTTCGACGTCAAGACGAACATCCCGCTGATCCACCAGGTCGTCGTCGCGCAGCGCGCGGCGGCTCGCCAGGGCACCCACTCGACCAAGCGTCGCGGTGAGGTCTCCGGTGCCGGCCGCAAGCCCTTCAAGCAGAAGGGCACGGGTAACGCCCGTCAGGGCTCGATCCGTGCGCCGCACATGACCGGTGGTGGCATCGTCCACGGCCCCAAGCCGCGCGACTACTCGCAGCGCACCCCCAAGAAGATGATCGCCGCAGCGCTCCTCGGAGCCCTCAGCGATCGTGCCCGGGGCGAGCGTCTGCACGTCGTCGACTCCTTCGGTATCGAGGGCGCTCCTTCGACGAAGGCCGCAGCGGCCGTGCTGACCGCGTTCGGCGCCGTCAAGAACGTCCTCGTGGTCATCGACCGCGACGACGACCTCAGCATCCTGAGCGTCCGCAACCTCTCGTACGTCCACGTGCTGTACTTCGACCAGCTGAACGCCTACGACGTGATCGTCTCCGACGACATCGTCTTCACCAAGCCTGCGTTCGACGCGTTCGTCGCGTCGAAGGCGGCCACTGAGGAGGTCTCGGCATGAGCGCCGACAACGCCCTGCAGAGCGCAGTCAACAAGGACCCGCGCGACATCATCCTGAAGCCCGTCGTCTCCGAGAAGAGCTACGGACTGATCGACGAGGGCAAGTACACCTTCCTCGTTGACCCGCGCGCGTCCAAGACCGAGATCAAGCTCGCCATCGAGAAGATCTTCGGCGTCAAGGTCGCTGCGGTCAACACGATTAACCGCGTCGGTAAGGCGCGCCGCACCCGCTTCGGCACCGGCAAGCGCAAGGACACCAAGCGCGCCATCGTGACGCTCAAGTCGGGCACCATCGACATCTTCACGGCAGTCGGCTGACGGTCGGGATAGAGGACTAGAGAACATGGCTATTCGCAAGTACAAGCCCACGACCCCGGGTCGCCGCGGCTCGTCGGTGGCGGACTTCGCTGAGATCACCCGATCGACGCCCGAGAAGTCCCTCCTTCGCCCGCTGTCCAAGACCGGTGGACGCAACAACCAGGGCCGCATCACGACCCGCCACATCGGTGGTGGACACAAGCGCCAGTACCGCGTCATCGACTTCCGTCGCAACGACAAGGACGGTATCGACGCGAAGGTCGCTCACATCGAGTACGACCCCAACCGCACGGCGCGCATCGCGCTCCTGCACTACGCGGACGGCGAGAAGCGCTACATCATCGCGCCGAACAAGCTGTCGCAGGGTGACATCGTCGAGTCGGGTGCCGGTGCTGACATCAAGCCCGGCAACAACCTGCCGCTGCGCAACATCCCCACGGGTACCGTGATCCACGCGATCGAGCTCCGTCCCGGCGGCGGCGCCAAGCTGGCCCGCTCGGCGGGTGTGTCGGTTCGCCTCGTGGCGAAGGACGGCCCCTACGCCCAGCTGCGTCTGCCCTCGGGCGAGATTCGCAACGTCGACGCGCGCTGCCGCGCGACCGTCGGCGAGGTGGGCAACGCGGAACAGTCCAACATCAACTGGGGCAAGGCCGGCCGTAACCGCTGGAAGGGCATCCGCCCGACCGTCCGTGGTGTCGCCATGAACCCCGTCGATCACCCGCACGGTGGTGGTGAGGGCAAGACGTCCGGTGGCCGTCACCCCGTCACTCCTTGGGGCCAGGCTGAGGGTCGCACCCGCCACGCCAACAAGGAAAGCGACAAGTACATCGTCCGTCGTCGCAACGCCGGCAAGAAGCGCAAGTAGGAGTAGAGGAAGATGCCTCGCAGCCTTAAGAAGGGCCCCTTCGTCGACGAGCACCTGCTTCGCAAGGTCGTCGTCCAGAACGAAGCCGGTTCCAAGAACGTCATCAAGACCTGGTCACGTCGCTCCATGATCGTGCCGGCCATGCTCGGCCACACGATCGCGGTGCACGACGGTCGCAAGCACATCCCTGTGTTCGTGAGCGAGACCATGGTCGGTCACAAGTTGGGCGAATTCGCCCCCACCCGCACCTTCCGCGGCCACGTGAAGGACGACAAGAAGGGCCGCCGCCGCTGACGCGGGGGCGTTCCTGGAAGCAGAGATAGGAGGAGAAGCAATGGTGGATTCCATCGCACGCGTGAAGCACATCCGCGTGACCCCTCAGAAGGCTCGCCGTGTCGTCGCTCTCATCAAGGGCAAGCAGGCTCAGGAGGCTCTCGCCATCCTGAAGTTCGCACCCCAGAGTGCCAGTGAGCCGATCTACAAGCTCGTCGCAGCGGCGATCGCGAACGCTCGCGTGAAGGCCGACAAGGACGGCGAGTTCCTGGATGAGCAGGACCTGTACGTGGCCAACGCGTACGTCGACGAGGGAACGACGCTCAAGCGTTTCCAGCCTCGTGCACAGGGTCGGGCGTTCCAGATCAAGAAGCGCACGAGCCACATCACGGTCGTGCTCTCGACCCCCGAGGTGGCCGAGACGGCCGCTGCCCCCGCTAAGAGCAAGAAGGCGAGCAAGTAATGGGCCAGAAAGTCAACCCGTACGGCTTCCGCCTCGGCATTACCACGGACCACGTGTCGCGGTGGTTCTCGGACTCGACGAAGCCGGGCCAGCGCTACGCCGACTACGTCGCCGAGGACATCAAGATCCGCAAGCTTCTGCAGAAGAACCTGGATCGTGCCGGCGTCAGCAACATCGAGATCGAGCGCACGCGTGACCGTGTGCGTGTCGACATCCACACTGCCCGCCCGGGCATCGTGATCGGCCGCCGCGGCGCCGAGGCCGAGCGCATCCGCTCCGACCTCGAGAAGCTCACCGGCAAGCAGATCCAGCTGAACATCCTCGAGGTCAAGAACCCCGAGGCTGACGCTCAGCTCGTCGCCCAGGGCATCGCCGAGCAGCTTTCCGCTCGTGTGGCTTTCCGCCGCGCGATGCGCAAGGGCCTGCAGGGCGCGCAGCGCGCCGGCGCCAAGGGCGTCCGGATCCAGGTCTCGGGCCGCCTCGGCGGCGCCGAGATGAGCCGTTCGGAGTTCTACCGCGAGGGTCGTGTGCCGCTGCACACGCTGCGCGCGAACATCGACTACGGCTTCTACGAGGCCAAGACGACCTTCGGTCGTATCGGCGTCAAGGTCTGGATCTACAAGGGCGACCTCACCAACAAGGAGTTGGCCCGCGAGCAGGCGAACGCCCCGAAGTCGGACCGTCGTCGTGACGACCGCCCGCGCCGTGGCCCCCGCAACGAGGCCCCCGTCGCAGAAGGAGCACCGGCGTAATGCTTATTCCCCGCAAGGTCAAGTACCGCAAGCAGCACCACCCGGGCCGCTCGGGTCAGGCCACCGGTGGCACCACGGTGTCGTTCGGTGAGTTCGGCATCCAGGCGCTCACGCCCGCGTACGTGACGAACCGTCAGATCGAGTCCGCTCGTATCGCCATGACGCGTCACATCAAGCGTGGCGGCAAGGTGTGGATTAACATCTACCCCGACCGTCCCCTCACGAAGAAGCCCGCCGAAACCCGCATGGGTTCGGGTAAGGGCTCGCCGGAGTGGTGGGTCGCAAACGTCAAGCCGGGTCGCGTCCTCTTCGAGGTCGCCGGCGTCAACGAGGAACTCGCTCGTGAGGCCCTGACCCGTGCAATCCACAAGCTGCCTCTCAAGGCACGCATCATCAAGCGCGAGGAGGGCGACGCGTAATGGCGATCGGCACCAAGACGCTCGCCCCGAGCGAGCTCGACACGTTCGAAGACCAGCGTCTCGTCGAGGAGCTGCGCAAGGCCAAGGAAGAGCTGTTCAACCTGCGCTTCCAGTCGGCCACCGGCCAGCTCGAGAGCCACGGCCGCATCCGCGCCGTGAAGCGCGACATCGCGCGGCTCTACACCGTCATCCGGGAGCGCGAGCTCGGCATCCGTGCCACGCCCGCGCCGCTCGAGACGGCGACGAAGAAGACCAAGACGAAGGCCAAGAAGGCGGATGCCGCCGACGAGGCCACCAAGGAAGAGGCTGAGTGATGGCCACCAAGAAGGCTGAAGAGGCCGCGGTCGCGGGCCACGAGCACGCGGCGAACGACGTCCGTGACGAGGCCGCTCGCGGTTACCGCAAGTCGCGTCGTGGCTACGTCGTGAGCGACAAGATGGACAAGACGATCGTCGTCGAGGTCGAGGACCGCGTAAAGCACCCCCTCTACGGCAAGGTCATCCGTCGCACGTCCAAGGTCAAGGCGCACGACGAGGGCAACACTGCCGGTATCGGCGACCTCGTCCTCATCAACGAGACCCGCCCGCTGAGCGCCACCAAGCGTTGGCGCCTGGTCGAGATCCTCGAGAAGGCCAAGTAAGGCTTCGGCCTTCTTGGAACCCAAGGAGTAACAAGTGATTCAGAACGAATCCCGCCTCAAGGTCGCCGACAACACCGGTGCGAAGGAGCTGCTCACCATCCGTGTGCTCGGCGGCTCCAACCGGCGCTACGCGGGCCTGGGTGACATCATCGTCGCCACGGTCAAGGACGCGATCCCGGGCGGCAACGTCAAGAAGGGCGACGTCGTCAAGGCGGTCGTCGTCCGTACCAAGAAGGAGACCCGCCGTCCCGACGGGTCGTACATCAAGTTCGACGAGAACGCCGCCGTCATCCTGAAGACCGACGGGGAGCCCCGCGGCACCCGTATCTTCGGCCCGGTCGGTCGTGAGCTTCGCGACAAGAAGTTCATGAAGATCGTCTCGCTCGCACCGGAGGTGATCTGACCCCATGGCCAAGATCAAGAAGGGTGACCTGGTTCAGGTCATCAACGGCAAGAAGCAGGACAAGGGCGGTTACCGCGGCAAGCAGGGCAAGGTCCTCGAGGTCCTTTCCGAGCAGAACCGCGTGATCGTCGAGGGCGTCAACTACGTCACGAAGCACAGCCGTGTCGGCCAGACCCAGCGCGGCACCAAGACGGGCGGCATCGAGACGATGGAAGCCCCGATCCACATCTCCAACGTCGCACTCGTCGACCCCTCGACCAAGAAGCCGACCCGTGTCGGCCACCGCGTCGAGGAGCAGACGAAGGACGGCGTCAAGCGCACGGTCCGTGTGCGCTACGCGAAGAAGTCAGGCAAGGACCTCTGAATATGAGCACTTCGACTGCTGCGCCGGCTGGCAAGATCCAGCCGCGCCTGAAGCAGAAGTACCACAACGAGATCAAGAAGCAGCTGCAGGACGAGTTCGGCTACGCGAACGTCATGCAGATCCCCGGTCTCGTGAAGGTCGTCGTCAACACCGGTGTCGGTGAGGCCGCGCGTGACAGCAAGGTGATCGATGGTGCGGTCGACGACCTCACCAAGATCACGGGGCAGAAGCCCCTCGTCACGAAGGCCCGCAAGTCGATCGCGCAGTTCAAGCTGCGTGAGGGACAGCCGATCGGCGCGCACGTCACGCTGCGCGGCGACCGTGCCTGGGAGTTCGTGGATCGCCTCGTGAACCTCGCGCTGCCCCGCATCCGCGACTTCCGCGGTCTGTCGCCCAAGCAGTTCGACGGCCACGGCAACTACACGTTCGGTCTCCAGGAGCAGGCTGTGTTCCACGAGATCAACCAGGACAAGATCGACCGCGTCCGCGGATTCGACATCACGATCGTCACCAACGCCAAGACGGACGACGAGGGCCGCGCACTCCTGCGCCACCTCGGCTTCCCGTTCCGCGGCGAGGACGCTCAGGCGTAACACCCCCTCGTCGAGCGGACGGCGCTTCCCGCCCGTCCGCTCGACGTCGGAATCAGGAAGGTCGGATGTCGTGTAACGGCATCCGAAACCGCATGAACGAAAGAAGCAACTCATGACAATGACAGACCCGGTCGCAGACATGCTGACCCGTCTGCGCAACGCGAACTCGGCGCACCACGACTCCGTCGCGCTGCCGAGCTCCAAGCTCAAGACCCACATCGCCGAGATCCTCCAGCAGGAGGGCTACATCGCCGGCTGGGAGGTCTCGGACGCCCGCGTCGGACAGACCCTCACGCTGACGCTCAAGTACGGCCCGAACCGCGAGCGGTCGATCGCCGGCATCAAGCGCGTGTCCAAGCCTGGACTCCGCGTCTACGCAAAGTCGACCGAGATCCCCACCGTCCTCGGTGGCCTCGGCGTCGCGATCCTGTCCACCTCCTCCGGTCTTCTCACCGACCGTCAGGCCGAGCAGAAGGGCGTGGGCGGAGAAGTTCTCGCCTACGTGTGGTGATCTGACATGTCGCGAATCGGACGTCTTCCCATCGACATCCCCGCCGGAGTGACCGTCACGGTCGCCGGCCAGGACGTCGCTGTCAAGGGCCCCAAGGGCGAGCTCTCGCTCACCGTGGCCCGCCCCATCGAGGTCAAGGTCGAAGAGGCGCAGGTGCTCGTCACGCGTCCCGACGACGAGCGCGAGTCGCGTTCGCTCCACGGCCTGACCCGCACGCTCATCAGCAACAACATCGTCGGTGTCACCCAGGGCTACACCAAGGGCCTCGAGGTCGTCGGAACGGGTTACCGCGTCGCGCAGAAGGGCGGCTCGATCGAGTTCGCCCTCGGCTTCTCGCACCCCGTGCTCGTCGAGCCCCCCGCCGGCATCACGTTCACGGTCGAGGGCAACAACAAGGTCACTGTCAGCGGCATCGACAAGCAGGCCGTCGGTGAGGCCGCCGCGAACATCCGCAAGATCCGCAAGCCCGAGCCGTACAAGGGCAAGGGTGTGCGGTACGCGGGCGAGGTCGTTCGCCGCAAGGCCGGAAAGAGTGGTAAGTAACCATGGCTCTCAAGTCAAAGTCCGACGCTCGTTCGCGTCGTCACGCCCGCCTTCGCAAGAAGGTCGTCGGCACCGCCGATCGTCCGCGCCTCGTCGTGACCCGCTCGGCGCGCCACGTCTTCGTGCAGCTCGTGGACGACAGCAAGGGGCACACGGTCGCCTCCGCCTCCACGCTCGAGACCGACCTGCGCGGTTTCGAGGGTGACAAGACCGCCAAGGCGCGCAAGGTCGGCGAACTCGTCGCCGAGCGCGCGAAGGCTGCCGGCGTCTCCGACGTCGTCTTCGACCGCGGTGGCAACCGCTATGCGGGTCGGGTCGCGGCAATCGCCGACGGCGCCCGCGAGGGAGGTCTGAACCTGTGACGGATAACAAGGAGAACAACGTGACCGTAGAGGCAGCTGCTGAGGCTCCGGCCGAGGCTCCCGCCGAGACCGCCGCGGAGCGCGAGCCCCGTCGCGGTGGTCGCGAGCGCAACCCCAACCGTGGGGAGCGCGGTGGTCGTGACCGCAACGAGAGCCAGTTCCTCGAGCGCGTCGTCACGATCAACCGTGTGTCGAAGGTCGTCAAGGGCGGTCGCCGCTTCAGCTTCACGGCGCTCGTCGTCGTGGGCGACGGCAACGGCGTCGTCGGCGTCGGATACGGCAAGGCCCGTGAAGTGCCCCTCGCCATCTCGAAGGGTGTCGAAGAGGCCAAGCGGAACTTCTTCCGTGTGCCGCGCGTCGGCTCGACGATCCCGCACCCCACGCAGGGTGAGGCCGCTGCCGGCGTCGTGCTGCTGCGTCCGGCCGCTGCCGGTACCGGTGTTATCGCGGGTGGTCCCGTGCGCGCCGTGCTCGAGTGCGCCGGCATCCACGATGTCCTGTCGAAGTCGCTCGGTTCGTCGAACACGATCAACATCGTCCACGCGACGGTCCAGGCGCTGAAGCAGCTCGAGGAGCCCCGTGCGGTTGCCGCACGTCGTGGCCTCGAGTTCGATCAGGTCGCTCCGGCCCGTCTTGTCCGTGCCGAGGCCGAGGCCGCGGCTGCTGCGAAGGCAGGTGTCTGATGGCCGAGCGTCTGAAGGTCACGCAGGTCAAGTCCAAGGTGAGCGAGAAGCAGAACCAGCGCGACACGCTGCGTTCGCTGGGTCTCAAGCGGATCGGCGACTCGGTCGTCCGTCCCGACGACGCGCAGACGCGCGGTTACGTCAAGACCGTCGCGCACCTCGTGAAGGTTGAGGAGATCGACTAATGGCCGAGAAGGCTGAGAAGAAGGACGACGTCGTCGAGACGACGCCGCCCAAGAAGGCTGCCGCCAAGAAGCCGGCCGCCGCGAAGAAGCCCGCTGCCGAGAAGTCGGCCAAGGATGCGCCCAAGAAGTCCGCGCCGAAGAACGACGCTCCCGCGTCGCGTCCCGGTGTGCTGAAGGTGCACCACCTGCGTCCGGTCCCCGGATCCAACACCGCGAAGACCCGTGTCGGTCGCGGTGAGGGCTCCAAGGGTAAGACCGCAGGCCGCGGTACCAAGGGCACGAAGGCCCGTTACCAGGTCAAGGTCGGCTTCGAGGGTGGGCAGATGCCGCTGCACATGCGCACCCCGAAGCTCCGCGGATTCAAGAACCCGTTCCGCGTCGAGTACCAGGTCGTGAACCTCGAGAAGCTGGCCGAGCTCTACCCGGCCGGTGGAGATGTCACGATCGCGGATCTCGTCGCCAAGGGCGCTGTGCGCAAGAACGAGAAGGTCAAGGTGCTCGGCACCGGAGACGTCTCGGTCAAGCTCAATGTGACGGTCGACAAGGTCTCGGGTTCTGCCGAGCAGAAGATCGTCGCGGCAGGCGGCACGGTCAAGTAGCAGCCTCAGCGGGGGCCGGAGGACGACCTCCGGCCCCCGCTGGGCTAATCTGGGTTCGCGGGTGCCGCGTGCGCATCCGCATCCCCCCTCTGGAGGCATCGTCTTGTTCAGCGCCATTGCGCGGGTCTTCCGTACACCCGACCTACGACGGAAGATCGCATTCACTCTTGCGATCATCGCGATCTACCGCTTCGGCGCACACGTGCCGGCGCCTTTCGTCGACTTCCCGAACGTGCAGTCCTGTCTGCGGGATTCGGCGGGAACCGAAGGTCTGCTCTCGCTCGTCAACCTGTTCTCGGGTGGCGCGCTCCTGCAGCTGTCGATCTTCGCGCTCGGCGTCATGCCGTACATCACCGCGACGATCATCGTGCAGCTGTTGCGCGTCGTCATCCCGCACTTCGAGACCCTCTACAAGGAGGGTCAGTCGGGCCAGGGCAAGCTGACGCAGTACACGCGCTACCTGACGATCGCGCTCGCGCTGCTCCAGTCGACGACGCTCGTCACGGTCGCTCGCAGCGGCCAGCTGTTCGGCGCCACGGGTATCCCGGAGTGCGAGCAGCTGCTGACCAACGACGTGTGGTGGGCGCAGCTACTCATGATCGTCACGATGACGGCCGGTACGGGCCTCATCATGTGGTTCGCCGAGCTCGTGACCGAGCGCGGTGTCGGCAACGGCATGTCGCTCCTCATCTTCGTCTCGATCGCCGCGACGTTCCCCGGCGCCATGTGGGCCATCTGGCAGTCCCGCGGCTTCGAGGTGTTCCTCCTCGTCCTCGCCGTCGGAATCGTCGTCGTGGCGCTCGTCGTGTTCGTCGAGCAGTCTCAGAGGCGCATCCCTGTCCAGTACGCCAAGCGGATGGTCGGACGCCGCACGTACGGCGGCACGAACACGTACATCCCCATCAAGGTCAACATGGCCGGTGTCGTGCCCGTCATCTTCGCCTCGTCGCTGCTGTACATCCCCGCGCTCATCGCGCAGTTCAACCAGCCGCAGCCTGGTCAGGACGTTCCCGGCTGGGTGGCGTGGATCCAGCAGTACCTCGTCTCGGGCGATCACCCGCTCTACATGGCGATCTACTTCCTCCTGATCGTCGGGTTCACCTACTTCTACGTCGCGATCACCTTCAACCCGGTCGACGTCGCCGACAACATGAAGAAGTACGGCGGATTCATCCCCGGCATCCGCGCGGGTCGTCCCACCGCCGAGTACCTCGACTACGTGCTGACGCGCATCACGCTCCCGGGCTCGCTCTACCTCGGCCTCATCGCGCTCATCCCGCTCGTCGCCCTCGCGACGGTGGGTGCCAACCAGAACTTCCCGTTCGGTGGCGCGTCGATCCTCATCATCGTCGGTGTCGGTCTCGAGACCGTGAAGCAGATCGATGCTCAGCTTCAGCAGCGCCACTACGAGGGGCTTCTTCGATGACGGATGCCGAACAGCACGAGGCCCCGCGTCCCGCGAGGCTCGTCCTCGTCGGGCCGCAGGGTTCAGGCAAGGGGACGCAGGCCGAGCGCATCGCAGAGCGGTTCCGCATCGCAGCGATCTCGACGGGCGACGTCTTCCGTCAGAACATCAAGGACGAGACCGACCTCGGCCGCCAGGTGAAGTCGATCATCGACGCGGGAGACCTCGTGTCGGATGCACTGACCTTCGAGGTCGTGCGCGATCGGCTCACCCAGCCGGACGCCGCCACGGGCTTCCTCCTCGACGGATTCCCGCGCAACCTCGGGCAGCTCGGACTCCTCGATACGTACCTGGACGAGCGCGAAGCGCCTCTGACCGCTGTCCTGGAGCTCGGTGTTCCGCGGGCCGTGAGCATGGACCGGCTCATGCGACGCGCGTTCGAGCAGGGTCGAACCGATGACACGGAAGAGGCGATTGCCAACCGTCTCTCGATCTACGAGCGCGAGACGGCGCCGATCCTCGAGGTGTACCGCGACCACGGCCTCGTCGATTCGATCGACGGCGTCGGATCCCTCGACGAAGTGACCGAGCGGATCTTCTCGGCGCTGGCTGCGCGCGGGATCGTTCCTGCCGCCGTCTGACGTGCTCCGCCGTTCGATCTACAAGACGCCCGCCCAGCTGCGGGCGATGGTCGAACCCGGTCGTATCACCGCCGCGGCACTCGATGCGGCGCGCGAACTGCTCGCGCCGGGCGTCACGACGCTGGAGTTGGATGCCGCGGCATCCGCCGTCATCACGTCTCGTGGTGCGGTGTCGAACTTCCAGATGGTGCGCGGGTACCGCCACACGATCTGCGCATCCGTCAACGAACAGGTGGTGCACGGGATTCCCGGGCCCCGCGTGCTCGCTCCCGGCGACATCGTCTCGATCGATGCCGGTGCGGAGTACCGCGGATGGAACGGCGATTCGGCCTTCACCGTCGTCATCCCGGATGAGTCGCGACCCGAGGTCGTCGCCGAACGTGAGCGTCTCTCGCAGGTGACGGAGGGCTCTCTGTGGGCCGGCATCGCGGCGCTCGCGTCGGCACGTCATCTCGCCGAGATCGGCGCCGCGATCGAAGGGCACATCCTTAGGCACGCACCGGAAGGCGGCTACGGCATCCTTCGCGACTACGTCGGGCACGGTATCGGGCGGAAGATGCACGAGTCGCCCTCGGTCTTCAACTATCGTGTGGCGGACTCGGGTCCCGAGGTTCGGCCGGGGCTCGTTCTCGCCATCGAGCCGATGGTGGTCATCGGTGACCAGGAGACGTTCATCGAAGACGACGGGTGGACGGTGTCGTCCCTCGACGGCACGGTTGGCTCGCATTGGGAACATAGCGTCGCGGTGCATGATGGCGGTATCTGGGTCCTGACCGCCCACGATGGCGGCGCTGCGGGTCTCGCTCCGTTCGGCGTCGTTCCCCGACCCATCGGCTGACGCCGGAGAGGAAGTCATGGCACAAGCACAGAAGACGAACTGGTTCGCGATCTGGATCAGTGTCGGAGTCGTCGCGGCACTCGTGCTCGTGGGCGCCCTCGTCGTGTGGATGAACAACTCCGCGAACGCGCCCGGACCCCGTCCGGCAGGCGCGGGCATCAACTCCGAGACGGGGGCGATCGAGGTCGGGAGCGGCTCGAACGAACTCGACATCTGGTTCGACTTCTACTGCCCGCACTGCCAAGACTTCGAGCGCGAGTACGGTTCGACCGTCGATGATCTGCTGGAGCAGGGGGATCTTCAGGTCAACCTGTTCCCCGTCGCTCTCGCGAGTCTCAACGCCGCCTCCGGAACCGACTTCTCGAAGCGGTCGGCGAACGCGCTCTACTGCGTCGCCGAGGCCGAGCCCGACGCCGCGTACCCGTTCATGCAGGCCATCTTCGCGACGGATCCCACGGGACCGGGATTGACGGACGAGGAACTCATCGCCGCGGCATCCGATGCGGGTGCGACGGGGATCGACGCCTGCGTGACCGATCGCGAGTACGTCGACTTCGTCGATGCCCAGACCCGCGAGATCCCGGAGAACCCGGAAACGGGTGGTCAGGGGACTCCGACGGTCGTGCTGAACGGCGACTTCATCCAGCTGACGGGCGACCCCGAGGCCGACCTCGTCGCTCGCCTGGGCTGACCCGTCCCCTGGAGCAACGGGTGCTGCCCCCACCGCTGATCTGGGATCGCCGGGTGCTGCCCCCACCGCTGATCGAGTAGCGCCGCAGGCGCGTATCGAGATCCGAGCTTCCATCGCGGGGCGGTCGCGATACGCCGCTGCGCGGCTACTCGACCAGCGGGGGTGGGCGCTGCGCGGCTCCGGGACCAGCGGGGGTGGGCGCGGTGGGTCCGAGACCAACGGAAGACGGCACGCGCCGTGTGGCCTCGGCGACTGGATGGGCGAGACGCTACGCAGAGTGCGAGTCGACACGATGCGCACGCACGTAGCGCGTTGATCGGGCGAGGGCATGTCGGTTCGCGGCATCCTCCTGAGTCGCACGGAGTGCACAACCTCCCCTCCCCAGGTTGCGCGATCGAGGAGTTCCTCACCGATCGAACCTCGGTGCGCAGGGCGCACCCGGCCGAGCGCCAGTCTGGGCTCATGGATGTCGACACTGCCCGGAGTGCGTTGCTGTCTCGACGTGTTCTCGAGGAGCGGGGGCTCTCCAGCCGCCAGATGGCGAAGGCCGTGGAAGGCGGCGAGCTGGTCCGGGTGCACCACGGCGTCTATGTCGACGGCTCGGTATGGAGAGCCGCGCAGGCGGAAGCGCGTCACCTCCTTCGCGTCGTCGCGGTCGACCGGGGGCGTCGCGGCGGAGACCCGATCAACGCGTTCGTGTCTGCCGCCGTCCTCTGGCAGCTGCCTCTCTACCGGCTTGATCCTGAGCGAGTGCATCTCGCGGGGCGTAGCGCCGACGGTCATGTCAGCTCGGCCCGAAGCGGGGTCGCGCGGCACAACGCCGATATCGAGGAGTCCGACCGTGCCGTCGTGCAAGGAGTCACGTGCACAGGCCTCGCTCGGACGGTTGCCGACATGATCCGGCTGGCTCCCGAGGAAGCGGGCGTCTCGGTCGCTGACGCCGCGCTGAGAAGGGTCGCCTTCGATGAGCGCACCCGAGAGTACGACGAGGATGCCGCGGCGGCATTCTCCGATGCCGTGACCGAGCGTCTCGAACGTATTCGCGGAGCGCGCGGGGTGCGCCGTGGTCGACGCATCCTGGCGATGGCGGACGGTCGGGCGCAGCTTCCGGGCGAGAGTGTCAGCAGGCTGCAGCTCATCCGTCTGGGCTTCGCCGCGCCGCGCCTCCAGGTGGCGATCGCGGCGCCGTTCGGCGGCTACTACTACGTCGACTTCGGACTCGACGACGTCCGCGCCTGGGGTGAGTTCGACGGCGAGGTGAAGTACCGAGACCCCGCCATGCGTCCCGAAGGACACGACCCGCTCGACGTGATGGTGGCTGAGAAGATGCGCGAGGACTGGATCCGGGGCACGACGAACAGACGGATGCCTCGATGGGGGAGCATGCACATCGTCACGGCGGAACGGCTCGGCGAGCGCCTGGCGGCGTTCCACGTCCGGCCACCGGGATGACGCTGCGCGGCGTCGCGAGACGGCACGGCGCACACGAGCCGATGCGGAATGTGCGCACGAGAAGCATCGGCTCGCGCGGGGAGTGTCGTTTCGGCGATGCGCCGGCGGAGGAGGGCGCTGCGGGGCTGGGGTGGTTTGCCGGTGGGTCCGATATCACGTATAGTCGATCTTTGGTGCCTTGCGCCTTTATTGGCGTGTCGAAGTACCGAACCCATCCATCCGCAGACCGACCGGTCTGCTCGAGTGTTAGCGAGCGTATGGCGAAGAAAGACGGAGTCATCGAGATCGAGGGCGTGATCTCCGAGGCGCTGCCCAACGCGATGTTCCGCGTTGAGCTCAGCAACGGTCACAAGGTCCTCGCGACGATTTCCGGAAAGATGCGGCAGAACTACATCCGCATCATCCCCGAAGACCGCGTCGTCGTGGAGCTTTCGCCCTACGACCTCACGCGCGGGCGCATCGTCTACCGCTACCGCTAGACCGGTCGAGAAGTAACACCCCGTCCGGGAACGGATGCCGCGAACCGCGGCGTGCCGGATCCGGATGCCGGTGAAGACAGCGAAACAGGAAAACACCATGAAGGTCAAGCCCTCAGTCAAGCCCATCTGCGACCACTGCAAGGTCATCCGCCGCAACGGTCGCGTCATGATCATCTGCAAGTCGAACCCGCGTCACAAGCAGCGTCAGGGCTGATCGGTGGCGGATGCTCCGGCATCCGCCCCGACATACAACTCAATACGACAACGGCACCATCAGATCCCGCGCGAGCGGGGGACACCTCGGGCGGAGGCCCGGGCACCGATGATGCTCCACACCTCCACAACTCCTAGGAGATTCGCATGGCACGTCTTGCCGGCGTAGACATCCCGCGCGACAAGCGCGTGGTGATCGCACTCACGTACATCTACGGCATCGGCCGTACCCGCTCGAACGAGATCCTCGCCGCGACCGAGGTCGACGAGAACCTCCGCGTCAAGGACCTCACCGACGACCAGCTCGTCGCTCTCCGCGACTACATCGAAGGCACCTACAAGGTGGAGGGTGACCTCCGCCGCGAAGTGGCCGCCGACATCCGCCGCAAGGTCGAGATCGGTTCCTACGAGGGTCTGCGCCACCGCCGCGGCCTTCCCGTGCGCGGTCAGCGTACGAAGACGAACGCGCGTACCCGCAAGGGCCCGAAGCGCACGGTCGCCGGCAAGAAGAAGGCGCGCTAAGGCGCGGTCCCCAGGGTTTAGGAGAACAGAGCAATGGCACAGGCCAAGTCCGCCGCGCGCAAGCCGCGCCGCAAGGAGAAGAAGAACATCGCGCTGGGCCACGCCCACATCAAGTCGACGTTCAACAACACGATCGTTTCGATCACCGACCCGTCGGGCGCCGTCATCAGCTGGGCGTCTTCGGGTGGCGTGGGCTTCAAGGGCTCTCGCAAGTCGACGCCGTACGCCGCCGGCATGGCCGCGGAGTCCGCTGCACGCCAGGCGCAGGAGCACGGCGTCAAGAAGGTCGACGTCTTCGTGAAGGGCCCGGGTTCGGGTCGTGAGACGGCGATCCGCTCGCTCCAGGCTGCGGGCCTCGAGGTCGGTTCGATCAGCGATGTGACGCCGCAGGCGCACAACGGCTGCCGTCCGCCCAAGCGCCGCCGCGTCTAAGCACTTTCCGCACGGTCTCGCGTCGCTCCCCGGCATCATCCGCTGCGGAGAGCGCGCCGGCCGTATCGAGACTCGGATGCTCGGTCCCGGGCATCCCACGAGAAAAACTCAACACCTCACCCACCGCACGTGTCATATAGCGGGCACGTGATCGAAAGGAACACATAGTGCTCATCGCACAGCGTCCCACTCTGACCGAGGAGAAGAACGGGGAGTTCCGCAGCCGTTTCGTCATCGAGCCGCTCGAGCCCGGCTTCGGTTACACGATCGGAAACGCGCTGCGTCGCAGCCTCCTGTCGTCGATCCCCGGCGCAGCCGTCACGTCGATTCGCATCGACGGCGTCCTGCACGAGTTCAGCACCATCCCGGGTGTCAAGGAGGATGTCACCGAGATCATCCTCAACATCAAGCAGCTCGTCGTCTCGTCCGAGCGCGACGAGCCCATCACGGCGTACCTGCGCAAGACGGGTGCGGGTGAAGTCACCGCTGCCGACATCTCCGCTCCCGCGGGTGTCGAGGTGCACAACCCCGAGCTCGTGATCGCGACGCTCAACGACACGGCGCGTTTCGAGCTCGAGCTCACGATCGAGCGTGGCCGCGGCTACGTCTCGGCGACGCAGAACCGCAACGAGTACGCCGAGGCGGGTCAGATCCCGATCGACTCGATCTACTCGCCCGTGCTCAAGGTCTCGTACCGCGTCGACGCGACGCGTGCAGGAGAGCGCACCGACTTCGACAAGCTCGTGCTTGACGTCGAGACGAAGTCGAGCATCGCTCCCCGTGACGCGGTCGCTTCGGCCGGTCGCACGCTGACGGAGCTGTTCGGTCTCGCCCGCGAGCTGAACGTCGAGGCTGAGGGCATCGAGATCGGCCCCGCGCCGGTCGAGACCGTTCTCTCCAACGAGCTGTCGATGCCGATCGAAGACCTCGATCTCTCGGTCCGCTCGTACAACTGCCTCAAGCGTGAGGGAATCAACACGGTGTCTGAGCTCGTCGCCCTTTCGGAGACGCAGCTCATGAACATCCGCAACTTCGGCCAGAAGTCGGTCGACGAGGTGCGCGACAAGCTCGTCTCGCTCGGTCTGTCCCTGAAGGACTCGGTTCCCGGGTTCGACGGTGCGCACTTCTACGGCGGCTACGACGACGAGACCGTCTGATCTTTCGATCGACTTTGACACTGGAGTAATTGATAATGCCCAAGCCCACGAAGGGTCCCCGTCTCGGCGGCGGTCCTGCCCACGAACGCCTGATGCTCGCGAACCTCGCGGCAGCTCTGTTCACGCACAAGTCCATCAAGACGACCGAGACCAAGGCCAAGCGGCTTCGCCCGCTCGCCGAGCGTCTCGTGACGTTCGGCAAGCGCGGCGACCTGCACGCGCGCCGTCGGGTGCTGTCGGTCATCGGTGACAAGGACGTCGTGCACGTTCTCTTCACCGAGATCGCGCCGCTCGTCGCCGACCGCGAGGGTGGCTACACCCGCATCACGAAGGTCGGAAACCGCAAGGGCGACAACGCCCCCATGGCCGTCATCGAGCTCGTTCTCGAGCCCGTGACGAAGAAGCCGAAGTCGGCGAAGAAGTCTGCTGCGGAGGCGCCCGCCGCTCCCGCCGCCGAAGAGCCCGCGGAGGAGACCGTCGAGGACGCTCCTGTCGAGGACGCTCCCGCCGAGGACAACGCGGCCGACGCCGGTGCTGAGTCGCCGGAAGAGGGCGCTGCTGCCGAGGCTGACGCCGAGGACGCCGTCAAGAGCGACAAGGCGTAAGCGAAGACACGCACGATACGAAAGAGGCCCGCGTCCGAAAAGGACGCGGGCCTCTTTCGTTGCCTCAGGGGCAAGGATGCGGACTACTCGGCCTCCGGCACCGGCCGAGTCCGCAGGTTCTCGTAGAGACGGGCCTGGAGGTCGTAGCGCCGTTCGGCTCGCTCGTTCTCGGCATCCTCGATGGTGTCGGCCACCAGGTCGGCGAAGACCCGGCCACCCGCACTGCCGGGGTGGATCCGATCGCCGGCGAGAAGGTCGGTCTGGCCGCCGATCGCACCCGCCCAATCGGCGACGACGACGTTCGGATGCCGCTCTGCCGCAGCCGCGAGGTCGGCGTTGACGCCGTCGATCCAGTTGCGCGGTGCGTACGCGTTGACCAGGACGACGAGACGGTCGCGGCCCGCGATCTCGATCATCCGCTCGAGCGAACCGGCATCGACGGGCCCGTTGGTGCCGAGGGCGATGACCACATAGCGCCGGAGCGCGCCGGCGGCGTCGAGCGACTCGAGCATCCCCGGTCCGGCCCAGGACGACCGAGACACCGCGGCATCCACCGAGATCCCGGGGAGCCTCTCGAGAAGCGCGGGCGCCGACGCCAGCATGACCGAGTCGCCGATCGCCGTGACCTGGTCGCCGGTCACCACGACGGGTTCGAGGGTCGGGGCGGGGACCGACGTCAAGGGGCCGCGCATCGTCTCGCGGGGCGCAGGAGCCGATGGTGCCCCCGACGGGGCGGGGGGTGCGGCGCTCGGCTCAGCGGGAGGGGAGCTCGGCACGGGCGTCGCCGTGTACGCGCGGTCGGCCTCTTCGAGGGCGTCGACGCCGGCCTGGACGACGGCTTGGGCGCTTCCGGCATCCGGTGCCGCAGCGATCGCGGCCGACGTTCCCCCGACAGCGAGGACGGCTGCCGTGATGACGGTGACGGCGCCGAGACGTCGCACGGGGTTTCCGCGCAGGCGACGGACGAGTGCGCGACCGGCACCTCGGAAGCCGAGTCGTCGGATCGGCATTTCGAGCAGACGGTACGACAGCTCGGCGACGACAAGCGTGACGACGAGCACGCAGACGCCGAGCACGGGGGAGAATCCCGCTTCCGGTCCCGACCGCTGGAAGGCCGCGACCGCCAGGACGAGGAGGGGCCAGTGCCACAAATAGATGCCGTACGAGCGGTCGCCGATCCAGCGCATGAGGCGGTTGTCGAGAGCGGGACCGAATGCCGACCCCGGCCAGACGGCGGCGGCGACAGCGGCGACCGCCGCGAGGCTCGCGAGCAGCACGGCTCCCGGGAAGGTCGCGGGCGTCGGCGTCGCGGGGATCAAGGCCACGGCGAGAATGACGGCGAGAGCCGTCACGCCTACGGAGGTCGTCGTCGTGCGCAGTCGTGCGCGAGCGGGGTCGGCATGCGGGGCGACGACCTTCCACCCACCCGAAAGCACCACGACGGGCGTCGTCGATGCGGCGCGAGTCAGGACGGGCTCCAGGGCGAACGCCGCCGCGACTCCGAGCAGGATCCCGAACGCATGAGTGTCGGTGCCGAAGTAGCCGCGGGTGATCCCGCCCGACGCCGTCACGACTCCCATCCAGACAGCGGATGCCGCGGCGAGTCCCGCAAGAGCCGTGACCCGCGCCCAACGCCCGCGGACGAGAAGGAACAGCGGCAGCACGAGCGGCCACAGCACATAGAACTGCTCTTCGACGGCGAGTGACCAGAAGTTGCGGAAGAGTTCGGGCGCTGTCCCGGAGAAGTAGTCGGCGCCGGCGGCGACCGACAGCCAGTTGTAGCTGAACGTGAATGCGCCGAGCACCTGCTCGCCCAGGCGCACGAGGATGTCGCCGCCGATGATCCAGGCGGCGGTCGCGCACACGGTCACGACGAGCGCGAGTGCGGGAAGGAGGCGTCGTGCGCGGCGGAGCCAGAACTGACCCAGCCGGATCCTCCCTGTCGCCGCGTGCTCCCGAAGCAGGAGGGTCGTGATGAGGAATCCGCTGATGACGAAGAACACGTCGACGCCGATGAACCCGCCGGCGAGCACGAAGGGCGGGAAGAGGTGGTACACCACGACCAGCCCGACGGCGATCGCCCGGAGACCGTCGAGACCCGCATAGCGGGGAGTCGGGGTCGTGGGCACGGGGAGTCCTGATCTTCGGCGTGGGCGACCGACAGTCTATGTCGCGGCCCCGACACTCCACTGATCCCGCGCGGAAGCGACGACGACGAGCGTCGCACGCGGACACCCCGCGCCGCCGACACGTCAGTCTCAGTACGCTGGGTGGGTGCGGATCCGGCTCGACATCGCCTACGACGGCACGAACTTCCGCGGATGGGCACGCCAGCCCGGCTTGCGTACCGTGCAGGGAACGCTCGAGCATGCGCTCACGCGCATCCTCGGCGGGGAGCCTCGACTCGTCGTCGCGGGGCGTACGGACGCGGGTGTGCATGCGGCCGGTCAAGTCGCCCACCTCGATCTCGACGACACCCAGCGGGCGCGGCTCGAAGCCCGGCGCGCACCGGCATCCGCCGTCGACGCACTCGCCGCGCGGGTGACGGGTGCCACGGGGACGTACTCCGACGTGGCCGTCCGACGCGTGACGGAGGCGCCCGCCGGTTTCGACGCGCGCTTCTCGGCCGTGTGGAGACGGTATGAGTACCGTCTCGCCGACGAGGTGACCGGATACGATCCGCTCGAGCGGCTGCGGACGACGTCTGTGCGCTCACGACTCGACGTCGACGCGATGGATGCCGCGGCGCGCTCGCTGCGAGGACTCCACGACTTCGCCGCCTACTGCAAACCACGCGACGAGGCCACGACCATCCGCACTCTTCTGGAGTTCGATTGGCGGCGCGATGACCGGGGAGTTCTCGTCGCGAACGTCAAGGCGGATGCCTTCTGCCACAGCATGGTGCGTGCACTCGTCGGAGCGTGCGTCGCGGTCGGTGAGGGAAAGCTCGACGTCGACGACGTGGTATCCATTCGCGATGCCGGTGAGCGCGTGCCCGAAGTGAAGGTGCTCGCGGCACGGGGACTCACTCTCACCGAGGTCGGCTATCCCGCCGAGGATCTCCTCGCCGCACGAGCCGAGCAGACGCGCGCCCGTCGCGACGCCGAGTAGCGGTCCGGTGCGTCGATAGACTTGCGGCACGTCCTGCCGTCGCGGGATCCGTCGAATCGGAGACCTATGCACGCCGTCCGTCGCTCTTCTCTCGCCGCCCTCGCCCTCCTCGCCGTCGCGGGCCTTGCGGCGTGCGGTCCCGCGCCCTGGGACCCCAGTTCTTCGGCGTCACCGACCTCGACGAGCACGTCGACGTCGGTCCCGACGCCCGTGCCCAACGACCTTTCGACCGGTGCGACGCAGCGCGATCTGACGGCCGGTGCCGTGGCGGCGACGGTCGACTACTGGTCGAGCCTGTCGATGGATCGGTGGACAGCGGATGCCATCAAGCCCGTCAGCATCAGCATGACCACGACCGTGACCCCCGCCGACGGCCAGAAGGTGTACCTGCAGCGTGCGCAGATGCTCGCCGTCCCCGGCACGGGCGATGCGACGCTCGCGGCGCTCGAACCTCAGACGGACACCGCGACGGTCGCGCCCGGATACCTCGTGTTGTCTCCGTACAGCTACTCGCAGACGTTCAACGTCGGACCGGTCCCGGCCGAAGCGACGCATGTGACGCTGCAGTTCACCTATGACTTCCTCGTGCAGACGACGCCGACATCGACCGAGTACGCGAAGCAGACCGTGAGCGACACGCTTACGGTTGCGCTGAGCGGCTGAGGATCCGATCGGTGACCGTGACGCCGACGCGCTCCCACCGGTCGCCGCCGTCCTGCGATGCGACGACAGCCGCTTCGCGCGCCATGTAGAGCAGCGCGTCGACTTCGTAGCCGACGATCGAGGAAGGTGCCCACCCGGCGCTTGCCGAGGGGTGGATCGGCAGCCGGCCGCCCGTGTCCAGCGTGGATATCCGCTCGAGCAGCGTGCGCAATCGGCTTCGGACGGCGGAGTCGCCGAGGCTCACGAGCGCGACAGCAGAACCGGGGCTCGGCGAGTCGATCAGCGCGCTGGTCGGGAAGACCTCGCGAACCTCGTCGACGAACAGCCGGGTCAGGCGGAGGACGAGTCCCGGACCTTCCGCGCGGCGGATGTCGTCCAGGTCGTCGAGCTGAAGGTAGATGGCCGAGAGCGGTTCGCCACGACGTATCGCCTCGCGGGAGTGCACGCCCGCGAGTTCTCGAAAGGCGTCCCAATCGCCGACGGCCGCATCCCGTCGCGCCGCGCGTGCGTGACGGGTGGAGATGGCGACGACCGCTGCCGTGGCGCACGAGACGTAGACCAGCATCCCGATCGATGAGGTGACGCGCGCCAGTTCCAAGTCGCGCATGCCGGGGGCGTCGGAGATCCAGCTGGCCGCGACACCGATCCCGACGGCGACGAAGGCAATGGACGCCGCGGCGAGGGGTGCGGTGAGGGGATCGCGTGTCCGCGACCCGACACGCGCCCAATCCACGACGAAGAGTCCCGCGAACAGCGCCGCGAGGAAGAACACGCACCGGTAGAGCTCGGGGAAGTAAGGCTGGAGCGGCGGAAGGGTGAGGAGGATGACGGATGCCGCCGTGACGATGGGCCCGAACCACGCACAGGGGCGCAGCCCCCAGTGCGCGCGGAAGCCCGACCAGAGGAGGGCTGGTGCGCCCATGAGGATCCCGAGTCCCGCGCGGCGAAGAATCTCGTCGCCGTTCAGGTGCCCTGCGGCGACGGCGAAGGTGCCGGTCATGGCGACGGCGAACCCGATCGACCACAGCAGCGTCGGTCGCCCTGGGCGCGAGAGGAATCCGAGTCCGACCGTCGCGATGGTCGCGAGCGTCGTCACTGCCGCCAGGGTCAGCACGATCGCCGTGTCGACAGCGGGTGGGACGATCATCGCCGTTCCTCCCTCGTCGAAGCGCCGACAGTCGTGTGTCGTCCGCGGGGCAGGCGTACTTCGATCTTGGTTCCTCCGCCGAGGGTGCTCTCGATCGCGAGGGAGCCGCCGTGAGCCGTCACGATCTCCTTCGCGATGCTGAGTCCGAGGCCGGTTCCCCCCGCGGTGTCCTTCGCCTCTTCCGTGCGGAAGTACGGCGTCGTGATGCGGGAGATGTCGGCTTTCGAGATGCCGATCCCGGTGTCGGCGAAGACGAGCGAGACGTGCTCGCCGTCGACGTGCCCTTCGACTCTGACTCCGCCGTTGGCGGGGGTGTACTTGATCGCGTTGCTGACGAGATTGTCGATCACCTGCCGGAGCCGGAATCCGTCTGCGACGACGAGGAGCGGCTCGTCGGCGATGAGCCGCAACTCGACGTCGTGGGTCGCAGCGGTCGGGCGGAAGGAGTCGACGGAGTCCCACAGCAGCTGGCGCACGTCGATGTCGTCCTGCGCATCGCGCGCCGAGAACGCCGTGCGCGACGTGCGGAGCATGCTCGTCGTCATGTCCAGCATCCGCTCGCTCGCGTGGAGCATCGTCTCGATGCGCTCGCGGATGCGCGGGGTCAGTTCGTCGCTCTCGAGGGCGAGATCGGCCGTGCTGATGAGGACCGTCAGGGGATGCTTGAGCTCGTGCGATGCGATGGCGGTGAGCCGCTCGCGCTCCCGCTGCGCGTGGGTGATCGCCGTGACGTCCTGGGCGAGGAGCAGCATCGTCGTGCCTTCGCTCTCGTTCGCGGCGAGCCGCTTCGAGGTGACGGAGAGCACCCGCCATTCGCCGCCGGGGGTGAACAGCCAGACGCGTGCGTCGGTGAAGATCTCGCCCCGGCCGGCACGCGCGAGCGGGCGCTCCGAGGGAGGGATCGGCATGCCGCGCAGGCCGTCGTACTCGACGGATCGCGCGGGTGCCGAGGTGTCGGCCGCATCGATGGAGTACAGCTCCGCATAGGCGTTGTTGATCGCGAGTACGCGCCCCGAGAGGGTGATGCGCGCGACCGCCGTGTCGATGCCGTTGAGGATCTCGGTCGTGCGGCGATCCTGGTCGGACCGGCGCTCGACCGTGCGGTTGAGGCGAACGGCCTGACGGCGCAGAAGCGCCCGGAGTGCGCGCGCCCGTCGCGTGGCGAGGTGCGCCGTGATCCCGATGAACGACAGCGAGAGGACGACGACGACCAGGCGCAGGCCCGCTTCGGGCGACGGATTGCCTCCGACGAGGACGATCAGGATGGCGCAGATGGTCGCGAGGAGTCCTGCCAGCGCGTCGGCTCCGAAGTGCATCGCGACCCACATGACGGGAAGCACCCAGATGTACCCGAATCGCAGATCCGTGTTGGCGGCGATGAGGCCGACGGCGAGTGCGTCGATGTACGGAACCGCGAGCACGTAGTTCCGTGGCAATCGGCTCCACGGCACGGCGAGGGTCACGATCGTGAGGACGATGATTGTGAGAACGCCCACACCGAAATTCCACTGGTCCGCCGTCTCGGGATGCGCGATCAGGACGAGGACCGTGATGATGACGATCGCCATCGTGAGCATGAGCTGCGTCAGCCAGATGGAGCGGGTCCGTGAGTCGGGGCGCTCGAGGCTTCCGGGTGCCGCCGTCGGTATCGCGCCCGATTCGAGCGTTGCGGCGATCTTGCGGAAACCTTGCGGCGATGTCATGGGTTCGACAGGGGGAGCTTGCGTCAGGTCCGGCAGAGTCTTCCTCATCAGAACGAACACCTCCGATCGGATAGGACAGTCGCATGGAGCGCATCACGGAGCACGAGACCGCGGGAGAGCTGATCCCCGTGCGCTCGGCCGGGTTCGCCGAGGACTTCCAGGCGGTGCTCGATGACACGTCGGTCCACCGTTCGACGATCGGATGCATCATCCCGGCCTACAACGAGGAGGAGTCGATCGCGGATGTCATCCGAGGCCTCCTCGGGCAGACGCGCGTCCCGGACGTCATCCACGTGGTGGTCAACAACACCTCCGACGCGACGGTCAAGCTCGCGTCGCAGTTCGCGGGGCCGCATGAGCTCGTCACCGAGCTCGGTGAGCAGTTCACCGAGGTCTTCGTGCACGACATCGGCAAGAACCCCGACAAGAAGGTCGGCGCGCTCAACTACGGCTACACGCTCGTCGAGGGCTACGACTACCTGCTCGGAGTCGACGGTGACACGGTCGCCGACGCGAAGGCTGTCGAGTACCTCGAGGCCGAGGCGGTCTCGGACACCCGCATCGGCGGCATCTCCGCCATCTACTCGATCGACGACCGGCCCATCAAGGGCTTCATCTCCAAGTTCCTCATCACGGGTCAGCGCTCGCAGTTCGCCGCGTTCAACATGCACAACCTGCTGCGCGGCCGCAACATGGCCGTGCTCGGCGGGCAGTTCTCGATCTTCTCGACGCAGGCTCTCCGCGAGGTCATGAAGGAGAACCACCAGTCCACTCCGTGGGTGAAGGACAGCGAGGTCGAGGATTCGCTCCTGTCTCTCCAGATCAAGAGCGCCGGCTACCTCACGAAGATCAGCCCCTACGCGCGCGCCGACGTCGGCGGAATGACGACGCTCCGGGCCCTCGACGCTCAGCAGGTCAAGTGGACCTACGGTGCTATCGAGCTCATGTGGCCGGGTCAGCGCGGCGACACGAAGGGCCAGCCGTTCCACCCGAACCTGCGCGTGCGCTGGCTCGAGAACCTCGGGATGCTGACGAACCTCTTCGTGCGTGTCGCGTTCGTGACGCTGCTCGCGGGGTCGCTCTCGATCAACGCGTTCGTCTTCTCGGCGTGGTGGCTCATTCCCATCGGGATGGCGATGCTGCTGAACCTCCGCATGGCGATGACGATGAAGAACCGCAACGCCCGCGACATCCTGTTCGCGGTGACGCTGCTGCCCGCAGAGGTCTACATGTGGTTGCGGCTCAGCTACTTCGCTCGGTCGTGGACGCGCTTCCTGTCGCACAAGAAGGTCGACAACTGGGCGATGCAGGCGAAGGCCGAGCGCGGGGCCGGTCTCGGCCACTGGACGCCGCTCATCGTAGTCGTCGCGGTGGTCGTCGCGCTCGCGGTGATCTGGTCGATGCTCGGACCCATGGTGCAGTCGACGATCCTGTGGATCGGCTGGCCGATCGTGGGTGCCGTCACGGTCCTGCAGACACTGTCGATGTTCTTCAAACTCATCCGACGCCAACACGGCTACAAGGTCTGAGGTACGGAGGTCACAGGCTTGGGGCTCCCGCGTCTGGGAGCGGTGGAAAGGAACCCGAATCCGATCCAGCGTGCGTGGGCCCGCCCCGAGAAAAGGGGGAGAGAACGATCGGGGCATCCTCTGGGGAGGGTGTCCCGGTCGTCCCTTCATGTTCCGCTGCTCTCAGACGTGAGGCGGTATCCGACGCCTCTGACGGTCTCGATGTAGCGCGGATTGGTGGGGTTGTCGCCGATCTTCCGGCGCAGATTCGTCATGTGAGCCTCGACGGCTCGCTTGTCGGCATCCCCCACGTAGTAGCTCGTCACATAGGACTCGCCGCGCAGGACGAGCGTGAGATCGGCTTTGCTGCGCACGCGACGCTTCGATTCGAGGAGCGTCGCGAGCAGGTCGAACTCGGTCCGGGTCAGCTCGACGTCATCGCCGCCGCGCCGGACGGTCCTGCTGTCGGGGTCCAGGTGCAGGTCGCGGTGCGTCAACCACCCGGTGTCGGCGGGGAGCGTCGCGACGTCGGATCCCGTCTCGGTGAGTCGAACGATCTCTTGAGGTCCGCGCGCGGGCCCGCCGACGCGGACGGCCGAGTCGAACGGCACGGAACGGTCGATGCGATCGACGGGTGTCTCGCGAATCGTGGGAATCGTGCTCGTCACGGGGCGAGCGCCGGGGAACGATGGGCCGACGCGGCCTTGGCTCGGGGCCACAGGGGCCGCGGGGAGTCCGTCGGTGATGCGGGTGCGGCGCATGAGCGCCTCGACGCGCGCGCGCAGTTCGCGCGGCCGGAACGGCTTGAGGAGGTAGTCGTCGGCGCCGGCTCCGAGTCCGGTCACGACGTCGGCCTCGTCCGACAGTCCCGTCAGCATGATGATGTAGGTGTCGGACTGGGCCCGGATGCGGCGGGCGGCTTCGAAGCCGTCGATCCCGGGCATGTTGACGTCGAGGGTCGTGAGCATGGGCTGGTACTTCAGGACGGCGCGGACGCCATCGAGACCGTTGCCGACCGACACCGTCGAGAACCCCGCCGACTCCAGGACCTCTGCGAGAACATGGCGGATCTCGGGGTCGTCTTCGATGATGACGGCGGTTTTGAGCTGGTCGTCGCCAGAGGGGTTCATGTGCAGGTGCCTTCTCTCACGGATGCAAACCTGCGCGGTGCCCGACCCCAGTGGAATTCCACGCGTGACCTGAGGATATCGCGAGAATGGGCGACCCCTCAAACCCTCCGGGCGTGTCTGTCAGCGGTGAGGCGCCGCTTGGGTCAGCTCGAGCGCCCCTTCCGGCCACCATTGCCCCGCGGCTGGACCGCCGTTGCACGTGCCGTCGCTCTCGCCGGGCGGCTTGATCCAGAGGTTCGTGTCGACGATGTCGTCGCCGATCGTGCCGCCGGGTTCTCCCGTCAGACGCCCCTGCGGGTTGCACCATTCACCGTTCGAGCCCGCGCCGTTGCGGGAGGTGTCGATGATCGCGTGCAGGTCTCCGGTGCGCGCCGACAGGGAGTGGGCGTACCCGATCTCGTCGTCTGTCGCGTTGAAGTTGGAGACATTGGTCGCGAATCCCCGCACGGCATCCTGATTGCCCACCTGCCGGATGAGGGCGGCCATCTCGCTCACGGGAAGCCAGTTCGAATGGCCGCCGTCGAGGTAGATCCACGTCGAATCGGATGCCAGGGCCTCCACCGCGTTCGTGAGCTGTGCCACCCGCTCCTCGACGTTCCCGCACTCGGGGGCGAGGGCGAGGCTGTCGGGCTCCAGGATCACGATCGGCTCGACGTCTGCGGCATCCGTCAGCGCCTTCCCGATAGCGCCCGTCCACTCCTCGTAGTCGGCGGGAGCGAGACCGCCCGCCGAGAAGTTGCCGCAGTCGCGACCCGGAAGGCCGTAGACGACGACGGCGAGGCGTGCCGATTGCGCGCGGGCCTCGTCGGCCAGGCTCGCGATGCGCTGCGTGACCCTCTCGAGGGGCTCGGCTTCGGGGGTCAGCCAGTACGCCGTCGGCTGCTCGGAGAGAAACTGCGCCGCCTCACGCTCGATGCCCTCGGGGAGCTCCTCGGCCGCAAGGCTCGCTTTCGAGTGAGCGGAGGCGAGGATCTTCGTGCCGGGGCCGGGCGCTCCTGCCGCCGAGACGGCCGGCCAGAGGGTCACGGCGAGTGCGATGATCGCCCCGACAACGACGACCGCGCCACCCACGACCCAGAGGAGTTGCGGGCGGATGAGCGAACGGCGCTGTCGAGGTGTCGTCACGGGGGGACTCTATCGGCACAGTTCCCGAAGCGTTGATACCCCGTGTTCGCCTTTGAGTGTCCTGATGGTCGCCTGCGTGTCTCGCCCTCGCGCGCGAGCGCTCGTATTGTTGTCTCGTCATGAAGGTCATTTCGTACAACCTGCGCAAGCACCGCGCCGCCGGCGAGCTCGCCGCCCTCGTGGAGCGCTACTCGGCGGATGTGCTGTGCCTCCAAGAGGTCGACACGACCGACATCCCCGACGACATCTCGGGGCTGAAGCTCGCCGATTCGACGCAGCGTAACCGACTCGGACTCGCGGTGTACTACAGCGAGAGCACTTTCCGTCCGCTGGAGGTCCGCTCTCTCGCGCTCAAGAAGTCGCTGCACGACCGCGTGCTCAAGCCCGCCGAGGAACGACTGCTCGGCGTGAGGCTGCACGACATCGACCACAACCGCGAAGTGATCGTGGCGTCGTTCCACGCCGCCCCGCTCACGGCGCTCAATTCACTCCGGCGACACCAGATCCGCACCGCACTGGCGGAACTGCAGCAGCTGGGCGAGGGTGTTCCCGCGCTCATGGTGGGCGACTACAACTACCCGGTGTTCAAAGAGAACCTCGGGCAGACGGTTCGGGCGCAGGGATACGAACTCAACCTCAGCGACTCGCGCACCTACACTCGCTACCGGTTCTTCCGAGGGCACTACGACTTCGCGACCTCGGTGGGGTTCGAGATCGACCGCGTGCGGACCCTGCCGCAGGGCCGCAGCGACCACCTGCCGATCCTCGTGACAGCGCACCCCGAGCCAGGGATCAGTCGAACGGTCACCGCGCAGGCGGTTATCGCCTCCTGAGGCGGATGCCGCAGCTCGCGGCGCCCGGGTCTTTCTCGGTGCGCGAGTCAGTCGGCGTGCGCGCGGCGCCGCATGACAGCGGCGACTCCGAGCGCGAGTCCGGCAGCGACGAGGGCGCCTCCGCCGACGAGGATGCCGAGCGTTGCACTGCCTCCGAGTCCGGTGACCGGCAGGGCGCCGTCTGCCGTGGCGATCGTGGCGGCGGCGGTGCCGCCCACCGACGTCGCCGAGAGCGCAGCGATGTTGTAAGTGCCGCTTGCGTCAGACGGGAGCGTGATCGGGACGGAACGAAGCGAGCCGTCCGCCGAGGCCTCGGCGGTGCCGCTCGCGGTCGTGATGGCGAAACGCACCATTCCGATGCGTGCTCCGGCGCCGTTCTCTCCGGTCACCGTGATCGTGACCGTCTCATTCGACGAGAAGGTAGCCGCCTGGCAGGCGAACTGCAGGGTCTCACCCGGACCCACCGCGGCAGGCGATGTGGTGCACGAACCCGACGGAGGATAGATGGTCGTGGCGGACGCCGCGGCGGGCACCGCGAGGATCGTCGCGGTCAGCGCAAGGGCTGACGCGGTGTACCAAGGTCGTGCATGCATAGCTTTGTTCCCCCCGAAACAAGGCGCCGGTCGCTAGAAAAGCGACGGCGCCTGCGGTGAAGTCTACGGAGTGTCGCAGGATGCGGCAACCGCGTCGACCGACGAGGTGGTCGGGGTGCCGTCGACGATGAGCGTCGAAGCAGAAGGCTCGGTCGTGCGTGCCGTCAGAACGGCGGTCGCGCTCTCGCCCGGTGCGAGGTCGACGGTGAAGCTCACGACGCGGTGGCCGTTGTGCGTTCCGCCACCGAATCCGGCACCCGTCGTCAGCTCGGATCCGATCAGGTCGAAGCCCTCGGGAAGGTACACGTACGTGATCGTGCGCGCCGTTCCCGCGGGGACGTCGTAGTTGCCGCCGCCCGTGATGTAGCGGGGGAGGGATGCCGCATCCGCGGGAGCCTCGTTGGCGAGCGTCACGGTCAGGTTCGCTTCGCCCGTCGTGCCTGACGCGCCGGTCGCGCACGACTGCCACTCGATCGTGGACGTCGCACGCTGGTAGTAGTCCATCTTGGAGCCCGTGCCGTCGTTGAGGTAGACGCCGAAACGAGAGGCCGTGCGGTCGCTCACCGGAAGTCCGGCGGCGAGTGTCGTGTCGGCGAGCAGCGACTGATCGGCCTCGTGCGCGCTCCACAGCATGAGGCGGCGCTCGTCGGCGGCTCGCGTGAGGGCTTCGACGAGCGGAGCTGGCTCGGCCTGCCCTGACGCCAACGCGCCGAAGACCGCGGCAGCGGCGCTCGCGAAGTAGGCGTCCTGGTCGGCCGGGTCGGGGTAGCGCAGGTACACCTCGTTGAGGAGCATGCTGACAGCGTTCTCGGACGTGAGGACGTCGCCACCCGCGAGGGTCACGGGTCCCGTCGCGGTGAGCAGGTAGGACAGAGAAACGGGGTCGATCGAGATGACGCCGTCGACCTCTTGACCGTGCTCACGCAGCCACATCTCGCGGGCAAGCGCTGCCGAGACGCTGAAGTCGGGCACCTGCGTAACGTTCTGCATCCAGCGACCCGGGCGCTCGCCGTAGATCGCGGTCACCTCGGGGCCGAGATCGAGCACGGGCTCGTCGTAGCGCGGGAAGCCCTCCGTCGAGTCCTGAGCCGCGAGCGTCAGGGTGCCGTTGTCGGTGTGGATGAGAGCCATCGCACCGGGGATTCCGCCCAGCGACCGCCACTCGGCGTTGTTCTGGAAGAGCACGAGGTAGTCGCGAGGGCCGTCGGCGCCGAGCATCGCCGGTAGCAACGCGGTCGTGCGAGCGGCGGCGTCGGCGGCGACGAGGCTCTCGTCGAGCAGGCCCGCGACCTCGTCGACGGCGTCGCGCAGGGGGGAGAGCAGTGCAGGCCGGTCGAGGGCGTCCACAGCCTGCGACGCGCCGCCGAGCCCGCGGGCGGCCGCTTGCGCGGCATCCTGCATCTCGACGAACCCGCTCAGGTCGATTCGCCCGCCCTGGGGGCGCAGCGCGTCGATCGAGAACGACGCCGCCACATCGACGAGTGGAGTGAGTGCTGTGCTCGCCACGTCATCAGCCGCGGCCGCGATCGTCGAGACGGCAGCGAGCTGCGGACCGACCCACGGAAGCCCCTCAGCGAGCGACCACACGGGATCGCTCGTGAGGCCGCGGGCAGCCGACGTCTCGCGCGAGATCGACTCGATGACGGATGCCGCCGCGGCCGGGTCGGCGAGCTGCTCACGCGCCGTCGCAGCGTCCTCCTGCACAGCGCGCAAGTGGCCGTATGCGAGCGCACCGCGTGCCGCGACCCACAGTGCACCGATGAGCATCAGAACGAGAAAGGCGCCGAGCGCCCACGCGAAAACGCGGCCCGCGATACGCATGGGCCGGGTGGTCGCGGACTCGGTCACCCGTCCACCATAAACGGTCGTCCTTGGGAAGTCGGGCGATGTGCGTGCACGGGCACACACGAGGCGCTATCGTCGCAGTCATTGCGCGGCACCGTGGCAGCGTCCCAAGAGGGGAGTTCCCGGTGGATACCAACGCGTCAGCAACGTCTATCCGCGACACCGATTCTTCTCGCAGGAGACCGATCGCTGCAGTTCTGCTTGGTCTCTATGCTCTCGCGCTCGCCGCCATCGCATTCTGGCCTGTGCCGATAGATCGCGGAATCGCGCGACTTTTGCGCGCGATCAGCGAGGCGGTGCCATGGCTCACCTACCCGCGTATCGAGTTTGGTGCGAACGTGGCAATGTTCGTGCCGCTCGGCATCCTCGCCGGGCTCATCCTTCGTCGGCGGTGGATTCTTGCCGTGCCGCTGGCGTTGGCTGCAAGCGGGGTCATCGAGGTCGGCCAGGCGCTGTTCCTCACGCAGCGGACCGCGAGCCTGCTGGACGTCGTTGCGAACGTTCTGGGCGCCGCATTCGGCGCCGTCCTCGTGGGCGTCACGTCTCGGAACATGCCAGACACGCGAGCACGATAGGGTCGCACCGGTCGGCGGCGTCGACACGATCAGAGGAGTGTGGAGAGTCAGTGACAGACATCGGCGGAGTAGAGCTCTTCCATTGGAACCCACAGCGCCCCGTCGTTCGCGGGCCCCTCGGGCGCCTTCTGCCTGTTCGCCGACCAGTGAACAACTTCGGCGACATGCTCGGTCCCGCGGTAGCCGCAGCGCTCGCGCCGAAAGAGCCCTCGGCAGCGCGACGAGTCCGTCTTCTGTCCGTAGGCAGCGTGTTGCACTTCGCTCAAGACGGCGATGTCATCTGGGGGTCGGGAGTCAACGGCAAGGTGTCGGGAGAACTCGTCGGGTCCCGAGATATAGACGTGCGTGCGGTGCGCGGTCCCTTGACGGCGGAAGCCCTCATGGCTCGGGGGATCGTCGCTCCAGCGGTCTTCGGTGACCCGGGTTTGCTGGCCCCGTCTCTCTTCGGGGTTGTTCGTGCGGAAAGTCCGACGATCGAAGTCACGAGCCTGCCGAATCTGCACGACTTCGCGTCCTGGCAGGGAGCGCCGGGACTTCTCAGTCCTCGCCGCGACTTCATGACAGTGATGCGCACGATCGCGGCCTCCCGGGTTGTTGTCACGTCTTCGCTTCACGGGATCGTGATCGCTGATGCACTTGGTGTCGCTGTCTCTCCCGTACGCCCGGGAGCCGAATCGATGTTCAAGTATGAGGACTATTACGAAGGCACCGGGCGGTCGCTGCCGACGTTCAGTCAATCCGTTTCGGACGCCCTCGACGCTCGCGCGCCCCGTCTCGATTGGGATCCGCAGCCGTTGCTGGACGCGTTTCCGCGTGACCTTTGGCTACGATCACGTGAATTCTGATCGCTTCTGGCCGTGGTGGCCGTCACCTATGCCCTAGAGTGATGGCGGGCTACGGGCACTGTCGGCACAGCCGTTCGGCGTCGCTTGCGTTGCCCGACCTGGGGGAGCTCGCATCATCTTTGAACCGTCAGAAAGGGCGGACGTTGCTAGCTCCCGAGGACCTTCAGCACCTTCAGAACGTGCGAAAGACGACGATGGATGCGCTTTCCGCGCAACTAGGCGGCGTCACAGACGTTGCGCTGATCGATGCACCGAATCAGCGAAACATCGGCGACTCATTGATTTGGGCGGGCGAGGTTGCATACTTCGAACGCCTCGGGCTCAGGATTCGCTACATTTGCGACCTCTGGTCGTACGATCCTGATGCGCTTCGCCGGGCGATGCCCGAAGGCGTCGTGCTGTTGCACGGAGGCGGGAACTTCGGAGACCTGTGGCCCGGGCACCAGATACTTCGTGAGAAGGTCGCGCGGGATCTTGTCGATTACAAGGTGATCCAGCTGCCACAATCGATCCTTTTCGGCGACGAGGATCGCGCCGCGAGTGCCAACGAGATCATTGGTGCCCACCCCGACTTTCACGTTCTGATCCGGGACTCTCTCTCGATGGAGAGGGCCGCGCAACAGTTGCCGGACGTCGGCGTGTCCTTCTGCCCTGACATGGCCCTCGGTTGGGACGCGCCCGCGATCGAGCGGTCTGAAGCGGAGCCCGGCCGAGTCATCGTCATCGCGCGAGCAGATAAGGAAGCGTCCTCCGGCCTGGCGTCGGTCACCGACGCCTGGCTCCCCGGTGCCGACATCACGGTTACGGACTGGGTCGCTTTGATGGACAGTTCGAGGTCTTGGCGTCTGTACCGATCCGCATCGATGGTCACCCGGTTCTATTCGAAGGGCCGCAAACGTCTGCGCTTCATGCCTGTTGTGATACCGAATCGCATCGCTCACTCGATCATCTCATCGATAAACTCCGTCAACATCGCTTCAGCGGTCGACCTCTATAGCTCCGCTTCGATGGTCACAACAGATCGTCTTCACGCGCATGTCCTGGCCGCTCTCATGGGGATTCCGCACGTCGTGCTCGACAATAATTACCAGAAGGTGAGTCAGATCATGCGTGACTACTCGGGCGCGTTCTCGACAGCGCATCTCGTGTCAGATCTTGATGAAGCACGCTCCTTGCTGGCGGCAGCTGTTTCATGATTGCGTTCGTAACATCCCTGCGTCATCCGCAGAATTCCGCTGACTACGGCAAGGTCGAGTCGCTCCTCGAGGAGACCCTGGCCTCCGTCTGCGCCCAGGACGACGACGACTTTGTGGTGATCATCGTCGGCAACCGGCGACCGTCCTTTGCTCTTCCCCCTCACGTTGAGTTCGTGCAGGTTGACTTCCCCGCGCCCGCGCCGCCCTCAGGGCCGCAGACGGACCTCAAGTCCTTCGTGTGGGATAAAGGTACGAAGATCGGCCTCGGGTTGATTGCGGCCCAGGATCACGCACCCGATTACATCATGATCTTCGATGCCGACGACTATGTGAGCAGCCGGCTCGTAAGCTTCACTAAGGCCAACCCGGGTCAGGCGGGTTGGGTGATCGAGCGGGGCTGGATCTACTCGCATTCCGCTGGTGTGTATCGTCAGGTTCGGGAGTTCCATCGAACCTGCGGAACGTGCCATATCGTGAGCGTTGACGCTTACGCGATACCGGCCGGTCTGACGCTTGACGCCAGCCAGGATGAAATCGCGGCAGCGTACGGCGAACGACTGCCCCGCATCCTCGGGGCCCATCGCGACGCTCGCACATGGTTGAGCGGGGAGGGGTGGAGCTTGTTGCCGTTGCCGTTCCACGGCGCGGTCTACAACGTGGACACGGGCGAGAACCACTCAGGCAAGGCCCTGACAGGCATCTCCCGTCCTGCGGGGCGGCGTTTCGAGTCTGAGTTTGGCGTTCGAGCCCCCGGGACACCGACCTCGCGCTTCCTCGCTGCTCTTGGGCCGCGGGCGTTCCTCGACACCACGCGCCGTGTGGCTGCCCGCCTGTCTCGCAAAGTCTCCCGCTCCGCGTCGTGACACGGCTTGGCATCGCGGCATGAGTGACGACCTGCGCGGCCGCGCGACTCGTTCCATTGGGTGGGTCGTTCTCGAGCGGTGGTCAGTTCGCCTGATCTCATTGCTCGTGCTGGTCATCCTTTCGAGGGTGCTTACGCCTGCCGATTTCGGACTGCTGGCGCTCGCAACGTCCGTCACCGCTGTTCTCCAGGTCGTCAGTGACTCTGGCTTCAGTCGGGCGCTGGTCCAACGCAAGTCACTGGACGATCGTGACGCATCGACAGCGTTCTGGACTTCACTGGTGATCGCACTCGTGCTCGCCGTCGCACTTGCCGCATCCGCTCCGCTCATCGCGTCTCTGCTTTCGGCTCCGACACTGGCACCAATTCTGCAAGTGTTGAGTCTCGCCCTCCCGATCAGCGCACTTTCGCAGGTGCCCGCGGCATTGCTGGAACGCAACCTCGACTTCAAACCGCTCTCGATTCGACAGTTCGTCGGCGCGCTCTGCGGCGCGCTTGTCTCGATCCCCCTGGCATTGGTCGGATGGGGAGTGTGGGCCCTCGTGGCGCAGACGCTCGTCGCAGCGCTGGCAGCGGTCATCGCTCTGTGGGCATCGACGGAATGGCGGCCTAGCTTCCAGTACTCGTGGACTTCACTCCGAGCGCTCTGGAAGGTAGGCGGGGCGATCCTGGGTGTCGACTTGATGGACGCCATTCAGGCGAACATCGACAAGATCGTGATCGGAGCCCTCTTCACCCCGACTGAGCTTGGGTACTACTTCCTTGCTCAACGACTCGGCACGATACTCATCGAACTGGTGACGTCCGTCATCGCTCGCGTTTCGCTCACCACCTTCTCGCGTGTTCAGGACGACCCGGTTCGCCTCAACCGCATCTTCCGTCAGCTCACGTTCGCGGCCTCCGCAGTAAGTGTCGGCATATTCGGCCTGGTTGCGGTGCTCGCTGCGCAGATCGTTCCCGCGCTTTTCGGGCCCGGGTGGGGAGATGCTGTGCCAATCCTCTGGATCCTCGCCCCGGGCTGGGCCCTCGGAGCAGTGATGTACTTCGATCGGAACGCGCTTCTCGCCACGGGAAAAGCGGCCTCCGCGCTCTGGCTTGCTGTCCTGCAGAACGTCGTCAGCGTGCTTCTAGTATTCGCGTTCGCGCCATTCGGGGTCCTTGGAGTGGCGTTCTCTCGCCTTGCACGGTTCGTCACATGGCCGGTTCGCCTCGTCGTCCTCCGGCGCGCCGTTGGCATTCACATCGGGAAGTATCTGCTTCAGATCGGGCGGTGCGCTCTTGCGGCGGTCCTTCCGCTTGGAGCGATCCTCGCGTTGCAGTTCACGCCGTGGGCCGTGGCATCGAATGCATTCTGGACCTTCGCTGTGCCGGTTGGCGTCGCCGGCCTTACGCTCTATTCGGCATTGCTATGGGTGCTTGCAGGAGTCGAGAACCGGAACCTGATGCGGTCCGCGGCAGGCTCTGTCACCGCTCGACTTCGTCGTCGGGGCTAGTCAGTCGACAGTTGCGGGTGGCCTCGCGGATGAAGAGAGCCCGTTCGCGACACGCAGGACCCGTTCTGCCGACCTACGCCAGCTGTATCGATCGGCGTTCGCGAATCCGAACTGGCGAAGAGCGGCACGCAGTTGCGTGTCCGAGTCGATCTCGACGAGTGCACTCGCGATCGACTCGGTGTCGAGAGGGTTGAAATACAGGACACTCTCTCCTAGAACCTCCGGAAGCGATGCCGCGTCAGATGATGCGACGGGCACCCCGCACCGCTGAGCCTCGATCGGCGGGATCCCGAAGCCTTCGTAGAGGGACGGGAACACGAAAGCGTGGGCTCCCTGGTAGAGCTCGATGAGTTCCGCGTCGGACACGCGACCCGTAAACCGGACCCGATCCGATTCCTTCGCGGCATAGTCCTGCGCGGAGAAGCTCGAGGTCTGCTTTCCGATGATGAGGAGATCAGATGAGATCGAATCCGCAACCGAATCGTATGCGGCCAGCAGTCGCGCGAAGTTCTTGTGCTCGTTCGGTGAGGACACAGCGAGGATGTAGGGCTGTCGAGGGGACGACGGCTCTCCCTGCTTGAATCTGCTGTCGACCGCGTTCGGCACGACCTCGATCTTGTCGGGGTCGATGCGATAGTGAGAGGCGATCTCCCGCTTCGAGAACTCGCTCACCGTGATGAGTGCTCGGCTGGACTTCAGGAATCTTGGCACGATCAAGCGGTAAAGGACTCGGAACGGACGGGAGAAGCTCGTCGGGTAGCGAACGTAGGTGATGTCGTGATGAGTGGCTATCTGGTTTGAGTAGCTCATCGGCGCCGTGCTGGCGAGATTCAGCAATACCGGTCTTCCCGCCCTCCGCAACGCTCGAGGCAGGTCGATCTGTTCCCAAGCGTGGCCTCGCCGACGACCGACGACTATGAAGTTCTCCTCAGGAATCCAGTCTGGACGCGAGGACTCCGGGGGTGCGACGAACGCGATCCGAGGATCAAGCTGAAAGAGCTCCCTGGAGATCTGATCTGCGAAACGCTGGACGCCCGTGGCAGGTTGAGTCAAGAAGCGCGCGTTCACCCAGATCGGTGCGGACACAGGCATCAACGATGTCCCGACTTCACCAAAGCTGCGGCCTCAATGTACGCGTCCTCGAGCTGCCTCGCGAGATGATCCCAGTCCCTCGAGGACATGTCGAGTTCGTCTTCGCGGTCGGCGCCCCGGACATGCGCGAGTGACTCGGCGAGACTGCTCGCGGTGAGTGGCCCGTCATAAAGATGTACCCAGTTCTGGCCGAACTCGACGGAGAGCAACTCGGTCGACGCCGACCGTGGTACCACGATGGGGCGATTTAGAGAAAGGGCCAGGAGCGCTGCGCCAGAGTTATGGATGCCCTGATAAGGAAGCACGATGACTTCGGACCGCGCGATCTCGCGGGTCAGTTCGTCGTCATCGAGAAATCTCAGGTCAATTGAGACCGTGGACGCCCCTGCCGCAAGGTGCTCGAGGTCGCGCTTGTCTTGTTCGGTCGCCGGCTTTCCGCAGACCTTCAGCCACTGCTCGGCGCTGTCGAGCTCTCGAAAGGCGCTGATGAGGGCGCCGGTCCCTTTATACGAGCGCTGCATACCGAATGTCAGGACCTGGCCGGACATAGCCGTCTCGGAAGGCATCGTATACCAGTCGCGATAGTGGCCGTGGGGAATGAGCCGAGTTCGCCCCGCGTCCGTAGTAACCGTTGTTGGGTTCAGCACGATCCAGAGGGTGGTCGCTCGATCCAATGCTGCCTGAACGATCGACTCGAGCCGAGTCCCCTGCTCATGAGGCCGGACGTTGTGCACCGTCCTGACAACGGCTGATCTCGTCAGGCGTGCACGAAGGATGAAGGCCCAGAGCAGCATGCACTTCACGAAAGCGAGCGACTTGCGGCGGTGTCGGGTCATGTACTCGGGCCAGTGGAAGTGCACGATGTCGAACCTGGTCCAGAACACGCGGGTCCACTGGAAGTACTCGCTACGGATGGTCGCCGGATCCAGATTCTTGACGACGAGGGCGGTATAGGGGTTCTCGACAGGACCCGGGTACTTTTCTGGGTCCGGAAGCACATGGACGACGGTCAGGGGAGTTCCAGTTCGACGCATCAGGCTCCTTCTAGAGTTCTCGAGAGTCGTGTCGAATCGGCGAGGTTGGGCGGAGAGAGGGCGACGCTTCGGGTAGGGAGTCGTCGACGTGGGTAGGTGAGCCAGAGAGCAACGAGTCCCAGAGCGATGACGAGGAACCTCGATGAGCTGTAGTAGTAGATCCTGCTGAGCTCGAGTATCCCGATGGCTATGACCGAGTACGTCAGGAAGCTGAGGACGCTCCCGCGTCGGACGCCGCGCGCCAGCGTGACGATCAGTATCGCCAGAACTCCGAAGAACGCCGCCCCTCCCCACACACCGAGCGCAGCGAGGGGAACCGTGAGCCCTGAGATGTTGTTGAACTCCGGATTCGAGGTCGACTCGAGCAGGAGCTCGTACTGCCGGAAGCGGCTCGATCCCGCAACGAGCGGAATCTCGCTCACGCCGGGGACCAGTGACGCGAAGTTGTAGTCCGGCGGGCTGGCCTGCCCATACAAAACGCCGTTGTTCACGGCAGTGGCGTAGTAACCCAGCAGACGGTTCCAAGCGAACGCGAGCAATCCGTCATTGTCTTGTTCGGCGTAGTAGTTGAGCCAGGATCGGTTGTACTCGAGAGCAGCGAAGAAGACGACAAGCACCCCCCAGGCAAGAGCGAAGGAGGCAATGGCGCGGGGGAGGCGTGCGAGGAGCCAGGGCGGTCGCTCCCGAACCATGAGGAAGGCCACGAGAGTGGCGGCGCCGAGTTCAACCAGCGCCAGGCGCTCGCTCACGAAGAAAGCGCGGAAGGCAGCCAACGCGAACAGAACCAGGAGTGGAGCGGCGATGCTCTTGCCCGTCGCCCGCTTTCGAAGTATGAGAAGTGGTCCGAGGAGCACTCCCAGGTGCATCCACGTTGTGACTCCGGACACTGGGGCTAGGAACCGGTTCTTGATCGTGCTCATCACGCCGAACTCGCCATTGAGCGCACCGATGAGAACCGACGGGGAGAGGCCGCGAATGACCCCTAGTCCCAGCCAGACGGCGTATGCGGCGAATGTCACTGTCGCGATGACCACGACGGAGTGCGAGAGCCAGGTGACCTGCCGTTGCGTCATCCGGATGGTTGTTCGTCCGAGGTACAGGGGCCCCGCTGCAGCGAAGAGCAGTCCGATGACCAGGACGAGAACGAGCAAGGCCAGCGCGAAGTCACCGGACAGAAGCGAAGGCTGGCCCCACATGCTGCGGAAGTCTCGGCCCGGGATCAGCAGCGACCCGATGAGAGACGGAAGCGGAATGACAAGCAGAAGTCCCAGGGGCGACCATGTCCAGTGCATCAGCACGGGAATCTCGACAGCGTTGTCCATCCCGGTTGGATCGGGAGTCCGCGCGGATCGTCCCAGGGGGCGCTTCCGCGAATCAGGTGCGGCGACCGTCATCACACACCTATCTCGCTGACGAGGTCCGAGACGGCGTGATCGAAATGGGATGCGAGTGCAGAGTCGCTCATCCGCTCACCGTAGTGAGCGGCGTGAGTTGACAAAGACCCGCTCAAGCCAGGTGTTCGGACGACTCGCTGAATAGCATCAGCGAGCGAGAGAGCGTCTCCGGCTCGGAACGTCAGTCCGTTGTGTCCGTCTGTCACTTGCTCCACGGCGCCGCCCTGATCCGACACGATGACCACACAGCCATGCGAGATCGCTTGAGCGATGACCTGCCCGAACGGTTCCGGGTGCAATGACGGAACGACCACGATATCCGCCTCGCGCATCCGCGGGGAGACGTCGGAGATATGACCGTGCACGGTCACTGGGTATGCGGCGCTCGATGCCCGCGCTCGAAGAGCGTCAGCGTACGACCCGTCGGTGTCGTGACTGCCGCCGAAGATGTCCACGGAAAGCTCACGACCCAAGAGCCCGTCGCCGTGGAGTAGGTCGGCTGCATCCAGCAGTGTGTCGAGGCCCTTCCAGCGGTCGAGTCGGCTGAAGGAGGCGATCCGGACTTGACTGCTGTCGGCGAGAGGTGGCCTCCGCCCGGCACTGTCTGACGCGCGCAGACCAGAGAGGGGGTAGGCGACCCTCGACGGTCGCTTCGCTAGTTTGGGCGGAATGGCAGCCTTCGTCCAGTTGCTGTTTGCCAAGTAGCCAGCGAATCGCGAGTAGACGACGGTGGTGTCAAACCACTTCTTTACCGGGTGAGAGTCGGGGGGCGTCGGCTCTGTGCGCAGGTACGCCACGAGCCGCCGATGCGGAAGGCGTGAGAGTGCCAGGGCGAGCGAGGCGTATCCACTGTTTGACACGATGATGGCGTCATCGTCGATGGCTCGAAGTGTCGACCTGAGGCGAGGTATTGCTCGAAGCAAACCCATACGGCTGTGTGACCGCTGAGGATCGAGGACGATCGTCTCCACTCCAGCGAGCGATACCCGCTCGGCGATCTCACCGCCTGAAATGAAGATGGCGGTGCGCTCGTACTCGCTGGGCTGGGCGAGGTACCGCGCGAGGCCAAGTTGTCCGCCTCCGGGTGCGCCGCTGTGATCGACGATTATCAGGCGCCGAGATTGCGCGGACGTGGGTGCCTCTCCAGTCATTCGGGCCTACCCGACGTGAGTTCGTGACGTCGTGCCGATCGATTGTGAAACTCGCTCAGCACGGCGTCCACTGCAGCTGCCTGCACCTCTTCGTTCATGTGCTTGACGAGTGATTCAGCCGCCGACGCGGCGCGGCGATGCCCGCTTCCCCTTTCGAGGACGGACAGAATCGCGCGCGCAGCCGACGAGGTCGACTCGCAACGCCAGAGGTCGAGGCCATCGAAAGCCGGTATGTCACGGACGATGACGGGGTGCCCGAACGCCGCGGCGTCAAGGACACTGAGCGGGAACCCCTCGTAGCCGGCAGAATGAAAGTAGACGAATGGCCGTTCGAGGAAGTCGCGCAACTGCTTGCCCTTTAGCCACCCCGTCACTTCGACACCCGAGGCCTCCAGCTGATTGCGCAGTCCAACGTCGCCGTCACCAGCCCACACGAAGTGGGCGTCAGTGTTCTGTTCGCGAACTCGCGACGCAACCTCGAGGAAGAAGTCTGGGGACTTCTGGGGAGAGATCCGACCGATCATGGCGATGGTGTTGTCGACACGATCACTCGGACGATGACTCGCCCCTGGCGCCAAGGTCGATGCGTTGGGAACCCGGAGGGTACGTGCCTGCTGATCGAGCGACCGCGCGAGAGCGTCCTCCCGGGGGGTCAGCGTGATGGTCGCATATGTGCGTTTCGCCAGTATCCCCTCGGCACCTCGATATGCAGCGCGTAAAAGTGGATGCTGCAACGGGTCCTCGAACTTGTAGGCATGAGGCGCGTACAGCACTGGCGCGTCGACGGATCGCGCGCGTGTGTATACGCCCGCCCAGCTCGAATGGGCGACGACAACGTCGGGATGGATACCGTTGACCATCTGCCGCACCGCGCGGATGCGGGCGAGAAAGCCGGCCGGCATTCGTAGATGAGACATAACGCCTTCCACGTCATCCGGAGACTGCAGCCCCTCCCAGAGGAGGTGGTGCTCGTGCTGCGGGGAAAGCGTGATCCATCGATCGACCGCGCGGCCTACGCCCGCATCGTAACACTCGACGACGTGAAGAACCCTGGTCACGGCCGACTTCCCAATCTCAATGTGCTGTCTCCCCTGGGGAGACGACGGTCTTGACGGTCTTCACGAGAATTGCGATGTCGCCGAGGAGCGACCAGTTCTCGACGTAGTAGAGGTCCAGGCGTACGGTCTGGTCCCAGTCGAGCGTCGAGCGCCCACTGACTTGCCAGAGCCCCGTGATGCCTGGCCGAGCGAGGAGGCGTCGTCGAGCGGCGTCCGAGTACAGCGCGACCTCCGCGGCGACCTGTGGGCGGGGCCCGACGAGGCTCATCGAGCCTCCCAACACGTTGAAGAGCTGCGGCAGTTCATCCAGCGAGTATTTCCGGATGACACGGCCGATCGGCGTGATCCGGGGGTCGTTCTGGATCTTGAACAGCGGCTGGGCGGAGGTTCCCTGCTGCTTCAAGAGTGCTGCGAGCTCGGCGTCGGCGCCGACGCGCATCGAGCGGAACTTGTGCATGTGGAACGGCTGACCGTTGATGCCCACCCGCTCGTGGCTGAACAGGAGTGGCCCCTTGCTCGTCAGCTTGACGGCGAGTGCGACGGCGATGAGAACGGGAGACAGGAGCACGATGAGAACGGACGAGCTCGCGATGTCGAAGGTACGCTTCACGACTCGCTGGCCGCGGGAGAAGCGGGGAGTCTCCACGTGGATCAGAGGAAGGCCGGCGACCGGTCGCGTGTGGATGCGCGGGCCGGCGATGTCGGTGATGTTGGGCGCGAGCACGAGGTGCTGGCGCCCGGCCTCGAGACCCCACGAGATCTCCTTCACCTTCTGCGGCGGGAGATCGTCGGTGCTCGTCACGGCGACGGTGTCCGCTCCCGTGACCTCGATCGCGCTCTCGACAGCGTTGACGTTGCCCATGATCGGAATGGCCGTTCCGGGAATCGTGTCGGCAACCTTGCCAGACGGCACGCAGGCACCGACGACGCGATACCCGGCATTCGGTGTGCGAGCAAGTTCGCTCGCGATCTGCGTCACGGACTCCAAGGATCCGACAAGAAGCACTCGGGCTGCGTACTCGCCCATCGTGCGCTGTGCCCCCAACCATCCTCGCCACAGCCATCTCGCGAGAACCAGTACAGCGATGCCGAGGGGCAGGCTGATGAGCAGGTAGCCTCGGGCGACCTCGACCTGGAAGAGGAAGGCGAGGATCGCGACCAACCCGAAGAGGCGGAAGCTGGCGTCGGCGACACGCACATACTCGGTATTGCCGACGCCGATGACGCGGTCACTGCGCGTGTCGGCGAGCGCGAGCGCGATCATCCAGGCCACGACGAGCCCTGCGGAGAACATCCAGTACGAGACCATCGTCAGGCCGCGCACCTCAGGCGAGTCGTTGCCGAGCCAGAGCAACTGCGTCCCATACACGACCCACGCGAGCGCGAGAGAGTCAGTGATGAACAAGCGGCGTGCGTACCGCCGACGCCACCCGACTCTCGCGCGCGGAGCTCGTTCGGCCGGGGGAACGCTTGCGTCCCTCTTCACTTCGCGGTTCGGCGAATGCTCCGCAGACTTCGGAGCCACGTCGGAGATCGAGATATCCACTGCCGGAGGTACACCCTTCTGGATCGGGAGTCCTCGCCGACTCGGTGAATCACTTGGTCAACGCCGCGCGGATATCTCGGGTGATGTCACGACGATGACGATGAATGTGACGTTACCAAATGTTGGACCCGCGCGCGCACAATCTTCGCTGCCCGTAACAGTGATTTATCGGAAGCGTCATCCGAAACTATCCGCAGCGCGCGCCGTGGGCGGCTGCCGAATTGTCTCAGCGCACCCTCGCGACCACATCATCCGTCCACAGCACAATTCCCGAATCGGGCGGTGAAACGGTCAGAGCGATCTCTGTGGAATCGGTCTGCACGCACGCCAGCGATTGCGACGCCGGATCGCCCGGCGTTTCGCGAAACAACTCGACTCCCGCGCAGTTGTCAGTCAGTGCCGCGACGGTGATCTGCTGACTCATAGGCGCAACCGCGACGACGCCCGATCGACGGCGAGGTCCACCATCCGGCGTCGATGAGAGCGAGAGCGCGCCCGACGCAGACGACTGTGATGGTGTCCCCTGCAGCCTGGAGGCCGTGGGAATCGCGCAGCGAGCCGGAATCTGTGTTTCTCGCGGATGAATGGCGCCTGTGGCATCGGTAGGTCGCCCCGGTGAACACTTCGTGGTCACCGGGGCGCGGGAGCTACCGACGGGACGTGCGCCCGCGTTCGGTCGGCGGCGGGGAATCCGAGTCACCAAAGGTGGAATCCAGCCAGTCCCCGTTCGCCGCCGTCGTGCCAGGTCCGGGGGCAGGAGCGGGGATGGACTGCACGTCCACGCTTGCGGGGGAATCGTCGAGTGCGGGCACGGTGGCGATGGGCGCGGAGCGTCCCTTTCGCGCGCGCTTACGCTCTGAGGCGGTCTTCTCCTGCCCGTAGCCGTACCCGTAGCCGTACCCGTATCCGTAGTTGTAGTACGAGTCCGGGCCGCGCATCGGGACCATCGTGAGGACGATTCCGGCGATCTTTGCGCCGACGGTGCCCAGAGCTTCGACCGCGCCAGACAGCTGGTGCCGGTTGGTGCGTCCCGCCGAAACGATTACAAGAGCACCGCTCGTTGCCTTCGCGAGGATCGCGGCATCCGTGACGGGCAGAAGCGGAGGCGCGTCGCAGAGCACGACGTCGAACTCCCGCTCGAGGAGTTCCAGAAGTGACCGCATCTGCGAAGAGCCGAGGAGCTCGCTGGGGTTAGGCGGCACCTTGCCTGCGGGGAGGACGTAGAGGCTGCGCTGTCCCCACACCTGCATGACATCGCTCACTTGCGCGCGTCCGATCAGAACGTCGGTGAGACCAGCCCCACCCTCGATCCCGAGGTACTCCGCAACTTTGGGCTTGCGGAGGTCGGTATCGAGCAGAGCGACGCGCTTGCCCGCATCGGCGAGGGCGATCGCGAGGTTGATGGTCGACGTCGACTTTCCCTCGCTCGGGACGCTCGATGTGATGACGAACGAGGATCGGCCGCCCATATCGAGGAACTGCAGGTTGGTCCGCAGCCCGCGGAAGGACTCCGCACGCGGACTGAGCGGATCTGCGTGCACGATGAGCGGACGATCCTTCGCCTTCGGGTCGAAGGCGATCGCACCGATGATCGGACGATCGGTCACCTGCTCGATGTCGCGTGCCGTCCGAATACGGGTGTCAAGAATCGCTCGAAGTACCGCGATGCCGAGGCCCGCGGCAAGCCCGAGGAGGCCACCGAGCGCAAGGTTGAGCGGAACGTTGGGGCTCGACGAGCTGAGCGGCGGCAACGCGTCGCGCACGCGTGTCAGGCGCACGGGGCTCCCCGTCTCGCCGACCGTCTCGATCGACTCGACGGCAGCCGTGAGGCTCGCCCCGAGCGCGTTCGCAATGTCCGCGGCGAGCACCGGATCGTCGTCCGTGACGGTGATCGTGATGAGCGTCGTGTTGACGGCGCTCGACGCCTCCACCTTCGATGCGAGGGCGTTGGCCGTCATCCCGAGGCCCAGCTCTGCGATCACCGGGTTGGTCACGATGGGGGTCGTCACGAGGTTGGCGTAGGTCGTGACGCGCGACTGGGTGAAGCTCGATCCCTGCTGCAGTTCGCCGATCGTGGCGCCCGTCTGACTCGAGACGAACACCGTGCTCTGGGCCTCGTACTGGGGCGTGCGGGTCAGCGAGTAGCCGGCCGCGACCGCGACTCCGAGCAGCGTCGCCACGACGATGATGATCCAGTTCTTGCGAAGGATCCGGATGTAGTCGGTGAGCTCCATGGTGCCTCTCGGTGTCGCATCATTCGCGGCCCATCCTGACACAGCCACCACAACGTCCTGTTGCCGGAATGTTTCGGGAGCTACCTGGTAACAGCCACTCTCACGACCTCTGCGACCGCCTCGATCGCAGGTAGAAGCTGAGCTGCTGACTGCTGGTAGACCTCCCACGGCTGGCGGAAAGGGTCGATCACATCGTCGTCGAGCGGGTCGCTCGGAGGGATGCTGAGACCCCGGGCTGCGGCGAGCGCCGACACGGCCGAACGCACTCGTGCCGCGGCATCCGTCCCGCCCTCGTCGGCGGCCGCCACGATCTCGGCCGCGGGCACGACAGCCGCGACGCGCGCGAACTCCCGGATGGTGAACGTCGACCGCAGACGCGCCGGCGCCAGCTCGGCCACAGCGCGGCGGTGCTCACGCGTCATCGTGAGGATGAGGTCGGGTGTCTCGAGATGCTGCTCGGTGAGGAAGCGCGACCTGTGGGCGTCGGCATCGGCCGCAGGAATTCCCAGATGAACCGCGAGATGCTGCGCTTCCGGAGTCATCTGCCACGACGCCAGACCGCGGGTTCCGGCGCTGGAGACGACGGCACCCAGGTCGCCCAGACGTGCTCGCAAGAGCTGTTCGGCGAGGGGGGAGCGACAGATGTTCCCGGTGCAGACCGTGAGGATCTGGAACATCGGCCGCCTTTCCGGGGCACGCTAACGTGGTCGCGTGGCTGACCACTCTAGCGATCGCACGGGGCGACGAGACGCGTCCCAAGCGCATCACAGCGGGAGTCCGGAGACGGATGCCGCGACGCTCGACGCCTTCGCGATCCCTGCGCCCGGCGAAGCGGCTGCGTCCGACGCGATGGACGACTCTGGAGCACCTCGTCGGCGACGCTCTCGTCCGGCACGCACGGATTGGCGGCTCGGTTCGCGCACCCTGCGCCAGTGGCGGGAGGGCCTCCTCGCCGTTGCGCTTCTCGCTCTCGCGGTCGCTCTGGGCGCGGCCACTTTGATCGACATGTTGTGGCAATCGCCGCAGTCGGGCGTGGTGTCGCTCGCCGTCCTGTGGGTGGCGTTCGGGGGCGTGGCGATCTATGCGCTGGTTCGGTCTCGACCCGTCGGACTCCTGCGATTCCGCGCGTTGGACCTGCTCTACGCGGCTGGCCTGGCGCTCGCGCTGCGCATCATCCAGGGGTGGGTCGAAGCCGCCGAGTACGGAGCGGCGGTTTTCCCGTCGGTGCCGCTCGTGGATGGGCGACCGAGCCCCGAGTGGGTGCTGACAGACGCCGTCGGAGCCGTCGCGATCGCTCCCGTCGTCGAAGAGTTCTTCTTCCGAGCCGTCATCCTGGTGACGGTCTACGGGCTCCTCCGTCGCCGCTTCGGAGAGCTCGCCGCGGGGATCGCCGCGGTCCTCGCCAGTACGGGACTCTTCGTTCTCACCCACGCGCTCCTTCGCGACATGGACCTCACCGCGGCGGTATCGGTGCTCCTGCTCGGACTCGTGTGCGGCGCCCTCGTCGTTCTCACGGGCCGTATCTGGGGAGCCGTGCTCGTGCACGTCGGCTTCAATGCCACATACCTCGTGCTCGCCGCTGCGCAGGCTGTTCTTTCCTGAAACAACCCGGCACACACCGAAACACAGCGGGTTGCCGAGGCGTGTCCCCCGAAGAGGGGACAAAATCGGAGAATCGACGCTTTCGTGTCCCCCAAACGGATGACAAATAGGGCGGATTTGTCCCCCTAACGGCCTACATTAGCACCGTCTAATGTTCCAGATCGGGCGTCCCCCGAATGGCGGACACGCGTGGGAAAGCTGTTACCTGCTGGTAACTTAGGAACCTGGAATTGCCCTCGCGAGTCGTTTAGAGTCGGCTGACAGGGAATTTCATTTGCCAGCGTCGCCGCCCCCCTCGTACCGAACTCCATGCTCCAATCTGTGAGGAATATACACATGCTGAAGAAGACACTTGCGGCTGCCGGCATCGCCGGTCTGCTGATCTTCGGCAGCGCTTCTGCGGCGCTCGCCGACACGTACCCGCCCTCCGCTCCCGTGACCGCGTCGGATAACACCGTCACGCCGGGAACCCCCGTCACGATCACCGCCACCGGCCTCGGCGACTACGAGTTCGTGACCTTCACCGTCAACCCGCCCACGGGTGCGACCCTCGCGTCGATCGTGCTGGTCGCTTCCGCGCCCGGTGCGAGCGTGACCAAGCCCGTCGTCAACGGCACCGCTTCGGCGCAGCTGACGCCGACGGTCCCGGGTTCGTACACCGTCTCGGTGGCCGCGCCTGACGGAACCGTCCTCGGCACGACCGTCGTTGCCGTCGCCGCAGCGGCGTCGCCGAGCCCCTCGAGCGGTGCGGCACTGCCCGCCACAGGTGGAGCGGTTCCGGCCGCAGCCATCTGGGCAGGCGTCGGCGCTGTCGGCCTCGGTGGTATCGCCGCCGCAGCCGCTGCTGCCCGTCGTCGCACCCAGAAGAGCTGACGGCTGACCTGAACGACCAACTGACGATGACCTCGGGCACCCGCCCGGGGTCATCGTCGTTCTATCTGCGGCCCGCGCGCACCCTCGTCGTCGCGCTCGCGGCCGTCGTCGCGAGCACCTTCGTCGTGCTCGCCCTTCGCACGCCGCCGGAATGGCCATACTGGCTCGCGTCGCTCGTCTCCATCGCCGCGTTCTCCGCTCCCCTGATCGCGGCCGTCGTCGTGGCATCCGTCTGGGCGGGACCCGGCCGCGTGCGGAGCGTCCTCTTCATCTGGCGCTGGAGCGACATCGGCCTCGGCCTCGCCGTGGGCCTCCTTCTCCGTGCGCTCGTCGAACTCGTCGCGCCGACCATGGGATCGCTGCAGGCGGGATTGGTCGAACTGTCGATGACCGATCTCGTCGTGCTCGTGCTCGGCGCCGCGCTCGTGACGCCGATCGTCGAAGAGCTGTTCTTCCGCGGCGTCATCGTCGCGGCGCTCGCCGACTCTCTCCGCGGTCTCGGACGCACGCTCGCCGGCATCCTGGCGATCACTCTCTCCACCGTCGTGTTCGTGCTCCTCCACGCGGTGAGCCTCGGCGCGGCGACGACCATGGCCACGCTCCTCGGGCCACTGCTCGTCAGCGTGGCCTGCGGCATCCTTCTTCTCGTCACGAGGCGACTCGCCTCTGCTCTGCTTGCCCACGTCGTCTTCAACGCGATCGGCGTCGGGCTCCTCCTTGTCTGAGACGGACGGCGATGCACCGGGGGAGGGGCTCGCCGTCCGTCTCAGATCTCTCCGGTTTGGGGCAGAGAGCCGGATGCCGTAAGCTAAACCTTTGGTGTGCGGTCTTGCTGACTGCCACCGCGAACGTGAGCCCTCCACTGGCGCCCTTCCCGATCCTCGATCGACGAAGCGCCCCGGAGCGGGATTCACGAACCTCTCCGTTCGAATCAAGAAAGCAGCACTACTGTGACGCGCACTTTCACCCCCAAGGCTGGCGAAGTCCAGCGCGAGTGGCTCATCATCGACGCGACCGACGTCGTTCTGGGCCGTCTCGCCTCGCACACGGCGGCTCTCCTCCGTGGCAAGCACAAGGCGACCTTCGCCAACCACATGGACTCCGGTGACTTCGTCATCATCATCAACGCCGAGAAGGTCGCCCTGACCGGTCAGAAGCTCCAGCAGAAGAAGGCCTACCGCCACTCGGGTTACCCGGGCGGTCTGTCGTCGGTCACCTACGCCGAGCTGCTCGAGAAGAACCCCGTCCGCGCCGTCGAGAAGGCCGTTCGCGGAATGCTCCCGAAGAACAGCCTGGGTGCGCAGCAGCTGCGCAAGCTCAAGGTCTACCGCGGCGCCGAGCACCCCCACGGTGCCCAGCAGCCGACGACGTACACCCTCGACCAGGTCGCCCAGTAAGCGCCGCCCACTATTAAGGACATACTCGTGGCGAACATCGAAGACACCAGCAACTACTCGACCGAGACCCCCGTCGACCAGACCGTCGTGGCGGCAGAGCGCCCCGTGCTCTCCGTCTCGGGCGCAGCCGTCGGCCGTCGCAAGGAGGCCATCGCGCGCGTGCGCGTCGTCCCCGGCTCCGGCACGATCACGATCAACGGCCGCACGTTCGAGGACTACTTCCCCAACAAGCTGCACCAGCAGCTCGTGACCGACCCCTTCACGGTGCTCAACCTCACCGACGCGTACGACGTCGTCGCCCGCATCTCGGGTGGTGGCCCCTCGGGTCAGGCCGGCGCGCTCCGCCTCGGCATCGCCCGTGCGCTCAACGAGATCGACCTCGAGAACAACCGCCCGACGCTGAAGAAGGCGGGCTTCCTCTCGCGCGACGCTCGCGTCAAGGAGCGCAAGAAGGCCGGTCTCAAGAAGGCCCGCAAGGCGCCTCAGTACTCGAAGCGCTGATCGGTTCGCATCCGATGCCGCTTTTCGGCACGGACGGCGTGCGGGGGCTGGCCAACGGCCCCCTCACGGCGGATCTCGCTCTCAACCTGGCCCAGGCGACTGCTGTCGTCCTGGGCCAGGGCCGCTCTGCCGAGGCGCGGAAAGCAGCAGGGCGACGACTCACCGCCGTCGTTGCACGCGATCCGCGTATCTCGGGAGAGTTCCTCTCCGCCGCCGTCGAGGCGGGCCTCGCTTCGTCGGGGGTCGACGTCTACGACGCGGGTGTCCTGCCGACGCCGGCGGCGGCGTTCCTGATCGCCGACATCGACGCCGACTTCGGCGTCATGGTGTCGGCATCCCACAACCCTGCGCCCGACAACGGCATCAAGATCTTCGCCCGTGGCGGAGTCAAGCTCCCTGACGTCGTCGAGCAGCGGATCGAAGCCGCCCTCGACGCGCCGAAGCTCCAGCCCGTGGGCGCTGAGGTCGGTCGCATCCGTCGCTTCGCCGACGCCGAGGACCGCTACGTCATCCACCTGCTCGGTTCGCTCGATCACCGTCTCGACGGAATTCACGTCGTGCTCGATTGCGCGCACGGCGCGGCATCCGGAGTCTCGCCGGAGACGTTCCGTGACGCGGGAGCTCAGGTCACGCTCATCGGGGCGGATCCTGACGGCCTCAACATCAACGAAGGTGTCGGGTCGACCCACCTCGAGCAGCTCGCCGCGCACGTCGTGCGCGTTGGCGCCGACGTCGGCATTGCGCACGACGGCGACGCCGACCGGTGCCTCGCGGTGGACGCGAACGGCAAGATCGTCGACGGCGACCAGATCATGGCCATCCTCGCGGTGTCGATGAAGGAACGCGGACGCCTCGTCGACGACACCCTCGTCACCACCGTCATGAGCAACCTCGGGCTTCACCGCGCGATGGCCGAGCAGGGCATCCACGTCGAACAGACGGGTGTCGGCGACCGGTACGTTCTCGAGCGGATGACAGCGGGCGGCTACTCGCTCGGCGGCGAGCAGTCCGGCCACGTGATCATGAGCGACTACGCCACGACCGGCGACGGTCTGCTGACGGGCCTTCACCTCGTCAGCGAGATGGCACGGACGGGCAAGACCCTGGCTCAACTGGCATCCGTCATGACGGTCTTCCCGCAGGTGCTTGTCAACGTCAAGGACGTCGACCGCACTCGCGTCGACGACTCCGGCGTGAGCGAGGCCGTCGCGGAGGCCCAGGCGGAGCTCGGAGATACGGGGCGCGTTCTGCTGCGCGCGTCGGGCACCGAGCAGCTCGTGCGGGTCATGGTCGAAGCGGCCGACGCGCTCAAGGCCCAGGAGATCGCCGACCGGCTCGCCGACGTCGTCCGGGCCCGACTGGCGCTCTGACGCTCGGTTCGTCCGTTCGGGGCGGGGTGCGGAGTAGGTTCCCCGTGGGTGGGGCGGGGTTCCCGCGGGGTGATTCCGTTGGGTCGGCCGGGTTGCCGCTGGTTGCTTCTGTTGGGTCTGCCGGGTTGCCGCTGGTTGCTTCTGTTGGGTCTGCCGGGTTGCCGCTGGTTGCTTATGTTGGGTCTGCCGCGTTGCCGCTGGTTGATTCCGTTGGGTCTGCCGCGTTCCCGCTGGTCGAGTAGTCGGCGCAGCCGACGTATCGAGACCCGCGCCGCGCAGGAACTTATCCACAGATCGCGTCGAACCAAAATACGATACTGATGCGCCTGGCATGCTTGACGTATGGCATTTCTGACCGATCTCGAGCGACTCCTCCGTCGCCTGGGGGAGGTGCCGTGCCTCGATGTCGAGGCTGACGGATTGGTCGCGGCAGTCGAGTCGCTGGGCGACGACGATCTCGTCGCGGTGCTCGAGCGATCGGCAGCTCTGCGCACGAGCGTGGAGCGCCTGTCGATCATCGCTGCCGGTGTCGCCGCGCGTCGCTCGCACCGTGACCGTGGCTACCGCGGGCTCGCCGGCACGCGGGGCCATCGCACCCCGGTAGCGATGATCCAATCCTTGACGGGTGGCACGGCGGCCGATGCGAGAAAGGCTGTGCAGGCGGGAGAGTCGCTGCTCCCCACGCCCGTGACGCCGGTGGCGCAGCCGGCATCCGGCGCCGAGGAGTTGTCGGATGCTGCGGAGTCGACCACTGACCGCGGCGTCCCCGAACCGTGGCATGCGTCGCTGGGGGCCCGTCTTCTGCGCGGTCGGATCACTCTCGATCAGCACGAGGCGATCCGCGGCGGTCTCGGTGAGCCGCCGACCGGCGACGCAGAATCCGCCGACGAAGCGGTCCATGTCTGGTCTATCGCGGCATCGCAGCTGCTGGCCGAGGCGCCGGGCATCTCTGTCGAAGAGTTGCGCGCGCGATCACGGGCCGTACGTGACGCCCTCGACCCCGCCGGCGCCGAACAACGCTTCGCCGACCGGTATCAGGCGAGGTCGTTTCGCATGTGGACCGATCGGGCAGGTCAGCACCACGGTCATCTCGTGTTCGACGACGATGCGGCGGCGTGGGTCCAGTCCATCATCGATGCCGCGCTCAGGCCGCGTCGCGGTGGGCCCCGGTTCGTCGACTCCGAAGCGAAGGCTCAGGCCGACGCGCTGGCGTCAGACGGGCGCTCGAACGAGCAGCTCGCGTATGACCTCGTCTTCGATGTGCTTCGCGCCGGGTCGCTTGCCAGCGCCGAAGACGTCTTCGGCGCGCGCCAGCCCGGCGTCCGCCTCGTGGTGGTCAGTGACGGCTCCTCGCAGCGCGACCTCTACGACCGGCTCCTCGCCACCGGGTACACCGAGGACCGGGGCGTGGCAGTTCCCGGCTCACTCATCGATCGCGCGGTGTGCGAGACGGGTACCGTCGCGGCGCACGTCGACGGCGAAGGCAACCCGCTCGAGCTCGGCCGCGAACAGCGACTCTTCAGTCGCTCGCAGAGGGTCATGCTCGCGATTCGCGATGGCGGATGCCGATGGCCCGGGTGCGATCGTCCCGCGTCCTACACCGAGGCCCATCACAGCGACCATTGGGGTGCCGATCACGGTCGCACCGACATCGACCGTGGCATCCTCCTGTGCCGACACCATCACATGCTTCTTCACAACAACGGTTGGAAGATCACGAGGCACGGGCGGGAGGCGTTCGTGCTGCACGGCCCGCCGGGGAGCGGCATCCCGTCGCAAGCGCTACCCGAGAAGGCGTCGTGGTCATGGGCCTGGAGGTTCCCGCCCCCGCCGGAGCGGAAGGGGTGGCGTGACGCTGATGCCATACGGGCGCAGCGCCATTCGGGCCCTGCGGAAGAAGATCGGGCTGCTGTGAGTTCGACGCGGCGATCGGCATAGCTTGAGCTACGCGTTCGCCGTGCGCGCGTGGAGCGTCCAGTGGCACCGATGCACGGATGGCAGACGGCGACACCGTTGCGCGGATGGCGGACGGTGGCACCGTTGCGCGGATGGCGGAGGGTGGCACCGTTGCGCGGATGGCGGAGGGTGGCACCGTTGCGCGGATGGCGGAGGGTGACACCGTTGCGCGGATGGCGGAGGGTGACACCGTTGCGCGGATGGCGGACGGTGGCACCGTTGCGCGGGATGCGAACCCGGTTTCACGTAGGGAAGACGTTCGCAGACGTGCTGCGAGACGCGCAGGGCTAAACGCTGGGCGCGCTCCAGGACAGCGACTCGATGTACCGCAGCAGGACACCTTCGCGCAGGGCCCATGGCGACACTTCGAGTTCATCCACGTCCATCGCCGTCATCGCGGTGTGCAGGACGACCGCCGCTGCCACGATCTGGAAGGTACGGTCCGCCGTGATTCCGGGAAGCTCCTGCCGTGCATCCGCGGGGATGCGCGCGAGTCGCGGAATCCACGAGCCGAGGGAGGCACGGGGAAGCAGCATCCGCTCGATCCCCGACCATCCCGGTACCGGATATCCGACGAGCTTCGCGAGGGAGCGGATCGCCTTCGACGACCCGACCACATGATCCGGACGAGGCTGCGACGAGAACGACTGCACGACCGGGGCGAGCGTCTCCCGCGCATGCTCGCGAAGCCGCTCGACATCCTCCTCGCCCGGAGGGTCCACGGGGAGGAACTGGATCGTCGTGCGGCCGGCCCCCAGCGGCACCGACGCCGCGGCATCCGGCAACTCATCAGACCCCGCCGCCAGCTCGAGTGAACCGCCACCGATATCGAACAGCAGGATCTGGCCCGCCGCCCAACCGAACCAACGGCGCACGGCCAGGAAGGTGTAGCGCGCCTCCGTCTCACCCCCGAGGACCTGGAGCGGCTGACCGAGTGCCTCTTCGGCACGGGCGATCACGTCGGCACCGTTCGTCGCCTCCCGCACGGCAGACGTCGCCGTCGCGAGCAGCTCGTCGACCTTCTCGGATGCCGCGACGGCACGCGCTGCCGATACCGCCGACACGAGCGCGGCGACTCCCTCTTCCGTGATCGAACCGTCCGGAGCGAGGTATCGCATGAGCCGCAAGACCGTGCGCTTGCTGGTCGTCGCCAACGGACGACCGCCGGGGCGGACATCCGCGACGAGAAGATGGACGGTATTGGATCCGATGTCGAGGACTCCGAGGCGCACGAGTTCAGGTTATCGGGGCTGCCCGTGCCACAACTCCGCCTGATCCGACGCGGCAGTCGCGGAGAATCCCGCCATCGCGCGGCTGAACCGCGTGACCCTACCCGCACAGGCGGAGTTATGGCACACCCCCGCCGGCCCGGCCGTTCCCGCCGCACTGCCCGCTACGATGGGCGCGATGTCTGCCGACGCTGCGACCGAGACCACCCGTGCCGACTCGCTCTACCGCGAGATCCCCCGCGCGGAGTGGGCTCGACTCGCGTCGGGGATGGCCCAGCCCCTGTCCGAGACCGAGATCGTCCAGATCCGTGGACTCGGCGACCGGCTCGACATGGCCGAAGTCGCTCAGGTGCACCTTCCGCTGTCGCGCATGCTCTCGCTCTACGCGGAGTCGACCAAACGGCTCGGGGCAGAGACATCCGCGTTCCTCGGTGAGCCCGACACGACAACGCCCTTCATCGTGGGGGTCGCCGGATCGGTGGCCGTCGGCAAGTCGACCATCGCGCGGCTCTTGCGCGAACTCATGAGCCGCTGGCCGGGAACACCCCGAGTGGAGCTCGTCACGACGGACGGATTCCTCTACTCCAACGCTGAGCTGGAACGCCGCGGCCTCATGGACCGCAAGGGCTTTCCTGAGTCGTACGACCGGCGGGCTCTCGTCGAGTTCCTGACCGACGTCAAGAGCGGTGCCCCGGAAGCCCGTGCGCCGTTCTACTCGCACATGCGATACGACATCGTCCCCGATGCTCACGTCACCGTGAGACGCCCCGACGTCGTCATCGTCGAGGGACTCAACGTGCTGCAGCCGCCGCCGACACCCAACGACGTCGCGGTGAGCGACCTGTTCGACTTCTCCATCTACGTCGACGCGGACGCCGAGCACATCACGCAGTGGTACATCGATCGCTTCCTCGCGCTGCGGCGTGCGGCGTTCAGCAACCCGAACTCGTTCTTCAACCGCCTCGCGAGCCTGACCGACGACGAAGCCGTCGAGCGCGCCCTGTACTTCTGGAACACGATCAACCTGCCGAACCTGGTGGAGAACGTGCTCCCCACGCGGCACCGCGCGACCCTCGTGCTGCAGAAGGCGGCGAACCATGCCGTAGAACGAGTTCTCCTGCGCAAGCTGTAGCCAGCGGCATCCCCGCTGAGGCACCGCGCCGCGCCGCGACACGCTCGTTCAGCCTCCTCGCAAACCAACGATCGTACGATTGTCGCCATGTGTGGAATCGTCGGATACGTAGGCCCCCGCGACAGTCGGCCCATCCTGCTCGCGGGCCTCGCCCGACTCGAGTACCGCGGCTATGACTCGGCCGGTATCGCCGTCATCGACACGGATGGCGACCTCGTCATGCGAAAGCGCGCCGGCAAGCTCCAAGTGCTGCGTGACGACCTCGAGGCTCACGAACTCGCCGGCGGCACGACCGGGATCGGCCACACCCGGTGGGCGACGCACGGCGGACCCACGGATGCCAACGCGCACCCGCACCTCGCGGACGACGACAAGCTCGCCGTCATCCACAACGGCATCGTCGAGAACTACGCCGACCTGAAAGCCGACCTCGTCAGCGAAGGCCACGAGTTCCGCAGCGAGACCGACACCGAGGTGGCGGCAGTCCTCCTCGGACGCGAGTACCGCGCGAACGGCGGCGACCTCGTCGAGGCGTTCCGCTCCACCGTCAACCGGCTCGAGGGGGCTTTCACGCTCCTCGCCGTCCACGAAGACCACCCCGGACTCGTCGTGGGCGCGCGCCGCAACTCGCCGCTCGTCATCGGGCTCGGCGAGGGCGAGAACTTCCTCGGCTCCGACGTCGCCGCGTTCGTCGAGCACACCCGGAATGCCCTCGCGATCGGACAGGACGAGATCGTCGCGATCACTCCTGCGGGTGTCGAGGTCACCGACTTCACGGGAAACCCGGTCGAGGTCGAGCCGTTCGAAGTGACGTGGGATGCGTCCGCCGCCGAGAAGGGCGGATGGTCGAGCTTCATGGCCAAGGAGGTCTCGGAAGAGCCCGAGGCCGTCGCCAACACCCTCCGCGGCCGCGTCCGCGACGGCGTCGTCGCCATCCCGGAGCTCGACGGACTCGACGACCTCTTCCGCGACATCACCCGCATCGTCGTGATCGCGGCGGGCACCGCGGCGTACGCCGGCATGGTGGGCAAGTACGCCCTCGAGGCCTGGGCGCGTGTTCCGGTCGACGTCGAACTGGCCCACGAGTTCCACTACCGCGACCCCGTCATCGGCCCGAACACGCTCGTCGTGTCGATCAGCCAGTCCGGCGAGACGATGGACACCCTCATGGCCGTCAAGTACGCGCGCGAGCGGGGTGCCAAGACACTGTCGATCTGCAACACGCAGGGCGCGACGATTCCCCGCGAATCGGATGCCATCGTCTACACCCACGCGGGGCCCGAAGTCGCCGTGGCATCCACTAAGGCCTTCGTGGCGCAGATCACGGCGCAGTTCCTCCTCGCACTGCACATCGGCTTCATTCGCGGCGAGCTTTCGTCGACCGAAGTCGCGCAGCACGTCCTCGAGCTCGAATCCGCTCCCGAGAAGATCCAGCACATCCTCGACGTCGAGCAGGAGCGCATCGAGCAGTTCGCGCACTGGATGGCGGACACGCGCTCGGTGCTCTTCCTCGGGCGCCACGTCGGATACCCGATCGCTCTCGAAGGTGCGCTCAAGCTCAAGGAGATCTCCTACATCCACGCCGAGGGCTTCGCGGCGGGTGAGCTCAAGCACGGTCCGATCGCGCTCATCGAGCCGGGGCAGCCCGTCTTCGTGATCGTCCCGTCGCCGCGCGAATCGCCGCTTCTCCACTCCAAGGTCGTCTCGAACATCCGCGAGATCCACGCTCGCGGTGCGCGCGTCATTGCGATCGCCGAGGAGGGCGACGCCGCCGTGCTGCCGATCTCGGATGAGGTGCTGCGCATCCCGCTGTCGAGCCCCATGGTCCAAGCTCTCCTCACGGTCGTCCCGCTGCACATCTTCGCAATGGGCCTCGCGACGGCCAAGGGCCTCGACGTCGACCAGCCGCGCAACCTCGCGAAGTCGGTCACCGTCGAGTAGAGCGATAAAGTGACGGATGCCGCGTCCCGTCGCCCCCCACGCAGGGAACACTGCGGGTGACAGACCGCGCGCACCGGACGCCGCGGAGGACCACATGATCGTCGGGATCGGGATCGACCTGGTCGACATCGCGCGATTCGAGCGTTCCCTCGCGCGCACGCCGCGTCTGCTCGACCGCCTTTTCACGCCCGGGGAGCGGCCGCTGGCACCGCGCTCGCTCGCTGCGCGCTACGCCGCGAAGGAGGCGCTCATCAAGGCACTCGGCGGGTCGGACGGCGTGCACTGGACGGAGATCGACGTCACCCCCGAGCCGTCCGGGCGCCCACGCTTCACGCTCTCGGGCTCGACCGCCGCCGTGGTCGCGGGTCGTGGCATCACCGCCCTTCACCTGTCGATGTCGCACGATGCGGGTCTCGCGACGGCGTATGTCGTCGCGGAGTCGGTCGGAGACTCTGTGTCCGGCGCGACCGAGGCGTCGGATAAGCCTGCCGAGGTCGGAGGATCTGGCCCGGATGCTCTGACGAACGCGCGAATCTCCGACCGGGCCGACGACGGGAGCGGCGTATGAGCGGGCTCCCGGCCGGCACGATGCGCGAGGCGACGATCGACCTCGGCGCGATCGAGGCGAACGTCCGCCACTTCCGTCGGCTCACGGGCGTCGAGGTGCTCGCCGTCGTGAAGGCCGACGGCTACGGCCACGGCGCCGTCCGTGCAGCGGCCGCGGCGCTCGCCGGGGGAGCCGCGCGACTCGGCGTCGCCGACATCGGCGAGGCACTCGCCCTCCGACGGGGAGGGATCGTCGCGCCCGTCGTGGCGTGGCTCCACGCCCCCGGCGCCGACTTCCGCGAAGCCGCAGGGGCGGGCATCGAGCTCGGCATCTCGTCGTACGACCAGCTCACGCGCGCCGCGGCCGCGGCATCCGGAGACCATCCCGTCACGGTCCACCTCAAGATCGAGACGGGACTCTCGCGGAACGGCATCGCCCCCGCCGACTATCGCATCGTCTTCGCCGAGGCCGCGCGCCTCGAGCGCATCGGGAGGCTCCGCGTCGTCGGCATCTTCAGCCACCTCTCCAACACGACCCCCGACGACGACAGAGCGGCCCTCCATGCGTTCATGGAAGGTGTCGGCCAGGCGGCATCCGTGGGTCTGCGCCCCCCGATCCGCCACCTCGCGGCCACTCACGCCGCGATCGACCTCCCCGAGGCGCGGCTCGATGCCGTGCGCGTCGGGATCGGCATCTACGGGCTCTCGCCCTTCGCGGATCGCTCGTCGGCGGATCTCGGCCTCCGCCCCGCCATGACCCTCCGGGCGTCGGTCGCCGCCGTGCGCCGCGTGCCCGCGGGCACGGGCGTCTCGTACGGATACACGCACCGCACCGATCGGGAGACGACCCTCGTGCTCGTGCCGCTCGGCTACGCCGACGGGGTGCCGCGGCAGGCCTCGTCGCGCGGACCCGTGCGCATCGGCGGCCGCGACTTCGCGGTCGCGGGGCGCATCGCGATGGACCAGTTCGTCGTCGACGTGGGCGACCATCCCGTCGGAGTGGGCGACGCGGTCGTCCTGTTCGGCGATCCGACGCTCGGTGCGCCTGCGGCGAAGGACTGGGCGGATGCCGCCGGCACGATCGACTACGAGATCGTCACGCGCATCGGCCCCAGGGTGCCCCGGCGGCACATGCAGGCATGACGCCCCGGCGGCATCTCCCGGCATGAAACAGAGCGTCCGAGCGTTGGAGGAAGCGTGAGCACGACAGAATTCGACACGCTCGCGGGAGCCCGCGAGATCACCTCGTCGCAGCAGATGGAGCAGCTCGGCGAAGAGATGGGACGGATGCTCCGCCCCGGCGACCTCGTGATCCTGACGGGGCCGCTCGGCGCCGGGAAAACGACCCTCACGCGCGGGATCGCCGCAGGACTGGGCGTTCGCGGACCCGTCCAGAGCCCGACGTTCGTCATCGCCCGCACGCACCCCTCGCTCGTCGACGGGCCGCCGCTCGTTCACGTCGACGCGTACCGGCTGGGGTCGGGCGCCGAGCTCGACGACCTCGACATCGACTTCCCCGGGTCGGTCGTCGTCGCCGAATGGGGTGCTCCGTTCGCCGCGGCCGTCGCCGACCGGTGGTGGGAGGTCGAGATCGACCGCGAGTGGAATGGCCGCGGCGTCGACACGGCGTGCGGTGGATTCGGCCACGGAGAGGACCTCGACGCCGAGACGCCGCGTCTCGTGACGATCTCGCGCCGCGATGCCGCGGAAGCGGGCCGGTAGCCTGGACGACGTGATCCTCGGCATCGACACGTCTCTCGGCACCGCCGTCGCGGTCGTCGAGGCCGATGGGCTCATCCGCGCCGAGTCCTCGAGCGCGAATCCGCTCGGACACGCCGAAGTCATCGGCGACCTCCTCGTCGAAGCGCTCGCCGACGCGGGACTGGGTCCGATCGGAGCCACCGTCGCCCCGACCCCCGTGACCCTCACGCATGTCGCAGCGGGCATGGGGCCGGGGCCCTTCACGGGCCTCCGGGTCGGGATCGCCGCCGCCCGCGCGTTCGCGATGGGTCGCGGCATCCCGGTCGTCCCCGTCGTGAGCCACGATGCCGTCGCGCTGTCGATCCTGCTCGCCGACCCCGACGCGCTCGGCTTCGCCGTGGTCACCGACGCACGCCGCCGCGAGTTCGCGTACACGGTCTACGACGGCCTCGACGACGACGGACTCCCCGTGCGGACCGCCGAACCTGCGCTCGTGCCCCGCGACGAGCTCGACGCCCTGCTCGGCCGACTCGGCGTGGAGCGCCGCGATGCGGCATCCGTCTCGGCCGCCATGGTCGCACTCGTCGCCGCCCGCGCCCTCGCCGCCGACCGCGTCGTCGCGCCGGAAGACGCGCTCTACCTCCGCGCGCCCGACGTCACCCTCTCGGCAGGACCCAAGAAGGTGGGCGTGTGACGATCCGCCGCGCCACATCCGCCGACCTCGACGCCATCATGGCGATCGAGCGCGCGTCGTTCCCCACCGACGCGTGGTCCGACGCGATGATGCGCGAAGAGCTTCAGTCGCCGCACGGCTACTACATCGTCGACGTCCTGGCCGATCGCACGGTCGGCTACGCCGGTCTCCGCGCCGCAGCGGCGGCGAAGGATGCCGATGTGCAGACCATCACGATCGCCGACGCCGCGCGGGGTCGGGGGAGAGGGCGCGCCCTGCTCGGAGCCCTGCTCCAAGAGGCCGCGCGTCGTCGGGTGCGCGAGGTGTTCCTCGAAGTCCGGGCCGACAACCCCGTCGCGCAGTCGCTCTACGCCTCGGAGGGGTTCCTCGAGATCGCCCGCCGCCCGCACTACTACCAGCCCGATGACGTCGACGCCGTCGTCATGAAGCTCGACCTGTCGGGGTGGCACGCTCACCGCGGCGCTGCCGACCCGCGCGGTGCCGAGGAGATCCGCGGTTCTGAGGATGCTGGGGCGGCAGAACCGCCTCACGATGGCGGATCGCCTCAGGACCGCGCCCTGCCCGGGACGGGGTGGTGCACATGAACACGACCGAGCCTCTCGTGCTCGGCATCGAGACGAGCTGCGACGAAACCGGCATCGGGATCGTTCGAGGACGCACGCTGCTGTCCAACACGATCGCGAGTTCCATGGACGAGCACGCGCGCTACGGCGGGGTCGTCCCCGAGGTCGCCGCGCGCGCCCACCTCGAGGCGCTGCAGCCCGCCATCCGGGCGGCGCTCGCCGAGGCATCCGTGTCGCTGTCCGATCTCGACGCCGTCGCGGTGACGAGCGGACCCGGACTCGCCGGTGCGCTCATGGTCGGCGTCGGAGCGGCCAAGGCGCTCGCCGTCTCGCTCGACCGGCCCCTCTACGCCGTCAACCACCTCGTGGGGCACATCGCGGCGGACATCCTGACGGGCGACGACGTCGAGTATCCGACGGTCGCACTGCTCGTCTCGGGCGGACACACGTCGCTCCTTCTCGTGCGCGACCTGACGAGCGATGTCGAGCTGCTCGGCGAGACGGTCGACGACGCCGCGGGCGAAGCGTTCGACAAGGTCGCGCGCGTGCTCGGCCTGCCGTACCCCGGCGGCCCCGAGATCGATCGCGCGGCAGCAGAGGGTGATCCGACGGCGATCCGCTTCCCGCGTGGGCTCTCCCGCGCGTCGGACATGGCCGCGCACCGCTACGACTTCTCGTTCTCGGGACTCAAGACCGCCGTCGCGCGGTGGATCGAACAGCGGCAGGCTGCGGGCGAGGAGATTCCGGTCGCCGACGTCGCGGCATCCTTCCGCGAAGCGGTCGTCGACGTCCTCGTGACGAAAGCCCTCGCCGCGTGCGCCGATCACGGCGTTCCCCGCCTGCTGCTCGGCGGAGGCGTCATCGCCAACCGGCGGCTGCGCGACGTCGCCCTCGAACGGGCGGCTGCGGCCGGGGTCGCCGTGCGGATCCCTCCGCTCTCGCTCTGCACCGACAACGGTGCGATGATCGCCGCCCTCGCGGCGGACCTCATCCGCTCGGGCCGTCGCCCGTCGACCCTCGCGTTCGGAGCCGATTCGACGCTTCCCGTCACCGAGATCCAGGTCGCCGAGGGGGTCGCATGAACGACGACGTCGGTCGGCCCCGTGAGCCGGAGACGACGGATGCCACTCCCGCGACGCGCCGCTCGAACACCGCGCCCGACGTGCGCCCGGTGACCGACTCCCCGACGAAGGCCGCGGATGCCGCAACCGCCGGCTCCGATGCGGGGGTCACGGGAGGACTGCGCCGCCGCGCGACCGTCGACCCCGGCGACTCGCCTCCGCTTCCTCCCCGCCCGCCTGCTCCCGTCATCGAGCAGCCCTCGCCGGACGTCGAGCTGGGTCAGGCGACCGTCCTGCCGGGGGTGCACCGAGGCGGCTTCCAGCGGCTTCCGACCGAACCCGTCGGCCTCACGGTCGAGTCGGCCCCCGCGGAGCCCGGTACGGAGGATCGCCCCGTGGAGTGGATCATGCCCGAGCCGCGCCCGACGCGCGGCCTCGCCGGCTGGGCGCTCGCCTTCGCCATCGCGGGACTGGCCGTGTCGCTCGTCGTGGGCTGGGGATTCCCCCTTGGGCTGATCGGACTCATCGTCGGGATCGTGTCCCTGCGCCGACCCGGTGAGAGCCGCGCCCTCGCGATCTGGTCGCTCGCGCTGGCGGCGGTGTCGCTCCTGTACAGCGCTGGCTGGCTGCTCTGGGCGTCCAGCACCGGCACCCTCTTCGTCTGAGCGGCGCCTGTTCGATCGGGGCGCGGAAGCTCAGCTCACACGCGGTCGGCGAGAATCGCGATCCGCTTCGCCCCGACGCGCGTCAGGATGAGCGTCGCCTCCTCCTCGCCCTTGAGCTTGAGCGTCCGCCGCAGCACCGCCGGGTCGATGTCGACGCCCCGCTTCTTGATCTCGAGCCGCCCGATCCCGCGCGACCGCAGTGCCTGGCCGAGCTTCTTCGCGTCGGCGGGCAGCGTCTCGCGCACGCGGAACGACTGCACGAACGGGGACGTCACCGCGGCATCCGACGTCAGGTAGGCGATCTTCTCGTCGAGGACGCCCGCCTCGAGAGACCGCGCCACGTCGCCGATGAGGCGTGCCCGGATGACCGCTCCGTCGGGCTCGTGCAGGTAGGTGCCGAGTGCGCGCGGCGGCTCGTCCGCGGCATCCGCGCTCGCCGTCAGTTCGTGCGCCGCCTCGCCCCGGATCACGAGTGCCGCTCGCCGAACCCCCTCGCGCGCGAGGGCGCCTGACCACAGCACGAGCTCTATCGTCGAGCCCTCGGCGCTCACCCACTGGGCCTCGACATGGTCCGGGATGCTCGTGCGGTCGAGGCCCGGGCCGAGCTTGATGCCGGTCGGCATCCGGGTGGACAGCTCGAAACTCCAGTCGAGCGACGGAGACCAGTCCTCGGCGCGCGTGCGGCTCGTGTCACCGTGGCCGGCGGTCCGTCGGGCCGGATCGAGCCAGACCGCGTCGACGGCCGACAGGTCGCTGTCCTCTGCTGTTCCCTGACGCACGGTCGCGTCCTGGCCGAAGGGCGCGAGGTTGTATGCCGCGATGGCCGCAGTCACGTCGTCCACATCGACGGCGTCGACGTGCAGTCCGAGGCCAGCAAGACCGAGGGCGTCGCCGCCGATTCCACAGCCGAGGTCGGCCACGCGCTCGAGTCCTGCGTTGCGGAAGCGGGCCGCGTGGCGCACGGCGACGCCGAGGCGCGTCGCCTGTTCGAGACCGGCGCGCGTGAAGAGCATGCGGTCGGCCAGCTCGCCGAACTTCGCCCTGCCGCGCGTGCGCAGGCGCGCCTGCGTCACGACGGCGGTCACGAGCTCGGGGGAGTGGCCCGACGCGCGAAGGCCCGAGACGAGGCGGGCGACATCGTCCGTCGAGTCGACGGAGTCGACGGCGTCGAGCAGTCGGAGTCCCTCGGGTGTGAGCAGGGCGGTGAGCTCGGCCATCAGCATCCGGCCAGCCTACGACCGACACGCGACGACACAGGGTTGGCACTCACGTTGCGGGAGTGCCAACTCGTCCCTAGACTTGCATCAGCACTCTCGACGTCAGAGTGCTAACGAGTCTTCAGTCTCAAGAAAGAAGAGGTAAACCGTGTCGGTTTCCATCAAGCCGCTCGAGGACCGCATCGTCATCAAGCAGGTCGAGGCAGAGCAGACCACCGCGAGTGGTCTCGTCATCCCCGACACCGCCAAGGAGAAGCCGCAGGAGGGCGAGGTCGTGGCCGTCGGCCCCGGTCGCATCGACGACAACGGCAACCGCGTTCCGATCGACGTCTCCGTCGGCGACCGCGTTCTCTACAGCAAGTACGGCGGCACCGAGGTCAAGTTCGGCGCCGACGAGTACCTCGTGCTCTCGGCACGCGACGTGCTCGCGGTCGTCGTTCGCTGACACCCCTTTCACGAAGGACCGGATGCTTCGGCATCCGGTCCTTCGTCGTATCGGCCTGCAGCGTCCCTCTTCTGGCAGACATCGCTCGGTGGACGGCAGTCCCGCCGACGCAGGACGCGCCGTCGTGTGGGCGTGCGGTCCTAGGCTGGTGCGGTGACCCGCGAGACCGACCCGACATCCCCGACGAGCGATTCGGTGCTCGACCGGATCGGCGCGGCGGCGGAAGCCGAGGGCGGCGTCCCCGTCACCGATACGGGAGCGATCGCTCTCGCGGCACGAGAGCGGACGCTCGGCGGTGTCTACGCCTTCTCGGCGTACTTCCTGTGGGGGTTCCTGCCGCTGTACTTCGTCCTGCTCGCTCCCACGGGGCCGTGGGAGCTCGTGGCATGGCGCATCTTCCTGTCGCTCGCCTTCTGCGCGCTTCTGCTCACCGTGACGCGCTCGTGGAGCGCCCTGCTCCGGATCATGCGGCAGCCGCGCCTTCTCGGGCTCACGGCGCTCGCCGGCGCACTCATCTACGTCAACTGGCAGGTGTTCATGATCGGGGCACTCACCGGTCATGTCATCGAGACGAGCCTCGGATACTTCATCAACCCGATCGCAACGGTGCTGCTGGGCGTGTTCGTCCTGCGCGAGAAGCTGCGCACGACCCAGTGGATCGCCATCGGCTTCGCGGCGGCCGCCGTCGTCGTCATCATCGTCGGCTACCGGTCGTTCCCGTGGATCGCCCTCACCCTCGCGACGAGCTTCAGTCTCTACGGCCTCGTGAAGAAGCGTGTGGGCCCGTCCGTCGACGCTGTGAGCGGTCTGACGTTGGAATCGCTGTGGCTGCTTCCCGTCGCGGGAGTCCTGCTCACCGTCGTGGGGGCGACGACGGGCCTGACCATGGGGACGGTCAGCGTGCAGCACACGATCCTGCTGTCGCTCGCGGGCGCCATCACCGCCATCCCGCTCCTCTTCTTCGCCGCGGGCGCGCGTCGCACGACGCTCACCGTCATCGGTTTGCTGCAGTTCATCGCCCCGATCCTGCAGTTCATCACCGGCGCCTACATCCTGGGCGAGCCGATGCCCCTCGAGCGGTGGATCGGGTTCGGGCTCGTGTGGATCGCGCTCCTCGTGCTGACCGTCGACTCACTGGTGCACGTGCGACGGTCGCGCGCTCGCCGGTGATCCTCAGCGCACGAGGCGCGCGATCGCCTGCGTCGCTTCGGTGATCTTCTCGTCGGCCTCGGTACCGCCGAGCCGTGCGGCATCGACGACGCAGTGGCGGAGGTGATCGTCGAGGAGACCCAGTGCGACCGCTTCGAGCGCCGACGTCAGGGCGCTGATCTGCGTCAGGATGTCGATGCAGTACTTCTCGTCGTCGACCATCTTGTGGATGCCGCGGGCTTGACCCTCGATCCGCTTGAGCCGATTGAGGTACTTCTCCTTGTCGGTGATGTACCCGTGCGAGGCATGGACGTCTGTGGCATCGGTGTCGGTGGTCGGGGCATCGGTGGGGAAGTCGATCATGGTGTCCTCCGAGTGGGTCGGGTTGCGGCATCCGCGGTGTGAGAGCGGAACGATCGCAGACGCAGGCTGTTGCCGACGACGAAGACGCTCGACAGAGCCATCGCAGCCCCCGCGATCATCGGGTTGAGCAGCCCGAGGGCTGCGAGGGGGAGCGCCGCGACGTTGTACGCGAACGCCCAGAAGAGGTTGCCGCGGATGGTCCGCAGCGTCGAACGCGACAGGCGGATGGCGTCGACGGCGGCGCCGAGGTCTCCGCGCACGAGGGTGATGTCGGCGGCCTCGATCGCGGCATCCGTTCCCGTCCCCATCGCGATGCCGAGGTCGGCCTGCGCGAGCGCCGCGGCATCGTTGACACCGTCGCCGACCATCGCGACCGAGTGACCCTCGCTCTGGAGGCCCGCGACGATCGCCACCTTCTCGGCCGGCAGGACTCCGGCGTGCACGATCTCAATCCCGACCTCCTCGGCGACCGCGTGCGCGGCGCGAGGGTTGTCGCCCGTCAGCAGCACGGGAGTGAGCCCCAGTGAGCGGAGCTGAGCGACGGCCGCACGACTCGTGGGCTTGACCGTGTCGGCGAGGACCAGGATGCCGCGGGCTTCGCCGTCCCACGCGACGACGATCGCCGTGCGGCCCTTCTCCTCCGCCGCGGACATCGCTGCCTCGAGCGCCGCGGGGAGCGGGACGGACCAGTCCGCGAGCAGCGTGCGACGCCCGGCGATGATCGCGTGACCGTCGACGACGCCGGAAACGCCTGCGCCGGCGACGCTCTGGAAGCTCTCGACGGAAGGGAGTGGTCCGAGCTCGTCCTCGGCCGCCCGGGAGATCGCAACGGCGAGGGGGTGCTCGGACGCGTGCTCGACAGCGCCCACGAGGCGGATGAGCTCGGCGCGGTCGACCCCTTCCGCGGGCAGGACGTCGGTGAGCGCCATGCGCCCCGACGTCACGGTGCCCGTCTTGTCAAGCACGATCGTGTCGAGCGCGCGAGACTGCTCGAGCACGTCCGGCCCCTTGATGAGGATGCCGAGCTGGGCTCCGCGCCCCGTGCCGACCAGCAGCGCCGTCGGTGTCGCGAGTCCGAGGGCGCACGGGCACGCGATGATGAGCACCGCGACGGCGGCGGTGAAGGCGGATGCCGCGTCGAACCCCAGCGCGAGCCATGCGCCGAGAGTTCCGACGGCGAGCACGAGCACGATCGGGACGAAGACGCCCGAGATGCGGTCGGCGAGCCGTTGTGCGCGCGCCTTCCCGGACTGCGCCTCTTCGACCAGGCGTGCCATCTGCGCGAGCTGCGTGTCGGCGCCGACTCGCGTCGCGCGCACGACGAGTCGTCCGCCCGCGTTGAGCGTCGCCCCGATGACGGAGTCGCCGGCACGCGCTTCGACCGGCACCGACTCGCCGGTCACGAGAGAAGCGTCGATCGCGGAAACGCCGCTGACGACGACGCCGTCCGTCGCGACCTTCTCGCCCGGGCGAACCACGAACTCGTCGCCGGTGCGCAGCTCGGCGATCGGGATCCGACGCTCGGTACCGTCCCGGAGCACCGCGACGTCTTTCGCGCCGAGCTCGAGCAGTGCACGCAGGGCGGCCCCCGCGCGGCGCTTCGAGCGCACTTCGACATAGCGGCCGGCGAGGACGAACATCGTCACTCCCGCGGCGACCTCGAGGTAGATCTGGCCGGCGCCGTCGCCCGGGCTCACCGTCCACTCGAAGCCGTGGGTCATGCCCGGCATCCCGGCATGCCCGAGGAACAGCGCGTAGAGAGACCACAGGAAGGCTGCGGAGACGCCGAGCGAGATGAGGGTGTCCATCGTCGCGGCGCCGTGGCGCAGGTTGATCCAGGCAGCGCGATGGAAAGGCCACGCACCCCAGACGACGACGGGGGCGGTGAGGGCGAGGGACGCCCACTGCCAGTACGTGAACTGCAGCGCCGGGATCATCGCGAGCACGATGACGGGCACGCTGAGGATGACGGCGCCGATGAGTCGCTGACGCAGACCGGTCAGCTCGGGGTCGGCCGACTCGTCTTCGTCGGCGGATGGCGGCTGCGGCACGTGCGCGGTGTATCCGGTCTTCTCGACCTCCGCGACGAGGACGGCGGGGTCGAACCCGGCGGGCGCCCGGACGAGCGCCTTCTCGGTCGCATAGTTGACGGATGCCTCGACTCCGTCGATGCGGTTGAGCTTCTTCTCGATGCGGTTCGCACACGACGCGCACGTCATGCCGCCGATGTCCAGCTCGATCCGGGCGTCGGAGGCGGAGGTCGGGGATGCCACTAGACGCGCACCGCCTCGTAGCCCGCTTCGTCGACGGCGGCGAGGATCGCGGCATCCGTCACGGGCGTCGTGGACTCGACGATCAGCGCTCCGGTCTGTGCGCTCACATCGACGCGTTCGATCCCTGCGATCTGGGTGACTTCACGGCGCACGGAGGCCTCGCAGTGGCCGCAGGTCATGCCCGTCACTCGGTATTCGCTGATTTCCGTCATCGTCATCCCTCTCGTCGCCAACGCGAAGCGTCTTCCCGCATACCCTACCGGGGTACGTGATTCTCCAACAGAATACTCCCGAGGGGTATTCCGTGCTCGAAATTCTCTCAATGCAGTGTGCAGATTGATAACGATTGGGTCGCGTTACACATCGTTAACGAACGGCAACATTGCAGAGACCCGCGCGCCGTTAGGTTATGAGCTACTGGGTCGGCGCCCGAGCCGAGCCCGTGTTCACTCAAACAAGGAGAAACATGAGCGTCTTCACCCGCTCGCGCAAGACCACCGTTCTCGGTGGCATTGCGCTCGCCGGCGCCAGCGCCCTCGTCCTCGCCGGCTGTGCCGGCGGCGGCACGGGCGGCGAGACCAGCGCACCCCCCGCGACCGAAGAGCGTGACCTCACGCTGAGCATCGGAACGGTTCTGCCCCAGACCGGTTCGCTCGCCTTCCTCGGCCCGCCCGAGGAAGCCGGTGTCGGCCTGGCCGTCGCCGAGATCAACGAGGCCGCCAAGGGCATCACCGTCGAGGTCGAGTACGGCGACTCGGGTGACACCGACAACAAGGCATACGAGACGACGGTTCCCCGTCTCCTCGGCAACGGCGTGCAGGCGCTCATCGGTGCGGCATCCTCGGGTGTCACGAAGCTCTTCCTCGACCAGGCGGTCGGCGCGGGCGTCATCACCTTCTCGCCCGCCAACACCTCGCCCGACTTCACCACGTGGGACGACGACAACCTGTACTGGCGCACGGCTCCGTCCGACCTGCTCCAGGGCGAGGTCCTCGGAAACCTCATCGCCGAAGACGGCAACTCGTCGCTCGGCATCATCTACCTCAACGACGCGTACGGCACGGGCCTCGAGGCCGCGCTGACCGAGACGTTCGAGAGCACGGGTGGATCGGTCGTCGCCAGCGAGTCCTACAACGCCGGTGACACGAACTTCTCGGCTCAGGTCTCGTCGATCCTCGCCCAGAACCCCGACGCGATCGCGGTCATCGGGTTCGAGGAGACGTCGACGATCGTCCCGACGTTCGTCTCGAGCGGCTTCGCCGGCGACAAGTTCTACTTCGTCGACGGAAACCTGTCGCAGTGGGGTGCCGACATGCCCGTCGACATCGCCGGCTCGAAGGGCACGCTGCCCGGACCGAAGCTCGCAGATGACTTCCAGGAGCGCGTCTCGGCTCAGTGGCTCGAGCAGGGTGACGGGTCGGAGCTCGAGGACTTCTCGTACGCGGGCGAGTCCTACGACGCTGTGGTCCTCCTCGCTCTCGCGGCTCTCGCGGCGAACTCGACCACTCCGGCCGACATCGCGGGCAGCCTCCAGGAGGTCTCCGGTGGTTCTGGTGAGGGCGAGAAGTGCGACACGTTCGCCGACTGCGCCGACATCATCCTCGGCGGCGGCGTCGCGGACTACGACGGCTACTCCGGTGGCGTCGCGTTCGACGAGGCCGGCGACCCGACCGAAGCGACGATCGGTGTCTACCAGTACGAGGACGGCAACAACTACGTTCGCATCAACTGATCTCTGATCAGCTGATTCGTTAGCTAAGGAGGCCCCGGTTCCGCGAGGAACCGGGGCCTTCTGCCGTGGGGAGGACGCCACTCCGCGGTTCACTTGTCTCAAAGGGCGGTCACGACGCCGCGTAGCCCGCCCTTTGAGACAAGTGAACAGGAGGCCCTGTGCGTGCGGCCGAGCCCATGAGTAGGAGGGGCTGTGCAGCTGTCCTCGCCGCGGCATCCCTCGGTTCACTTGCCTCAAAGGGCGGTCACAACGCCGCGCAGGCCGCCCTTTGAGACAAGTGAGCGGGAAGAGGTCCGAGCGTCAGCGTCAGTGCGGCACGGCGGGGCTCAGCGGCAGCAAAGCGGCACCTCCTCGCATCCCGCGGTTCACTTGTCTCAAAGGGCGGTCACAACCCCGCGCAGCCCGCCCTTTGAGGCAAGCGAAAGAGCTGGAGCGGGCATAGAACGAGGGAGGGGGCGGATGCCGCAGCATCCGCCCCCTCCCTCGTTCTGTCGGTGTCAGTCCTCTTGACCGAGCGAACCCAGGTACAGGCCGATCACCTTGGGGTCGTTCAAGAGCTCGCGGCCCGTGCCGTGGTAGGCATCGCGGCCCTGGTCGAGCACGTAACCGCGGTCGCAGATCTGCAGGCAGCGGCGCGCGTTCTGCTCGACCATGATCGTCGTCACGCCCGCCTTGTTGATGTCGGAGACGCGAATGAACGCATCGTCCTGACGCACCGGCGACAGACCCGCGGACGGCTCGTCGAGGAGCAGGACGGCGGGGTCCATCATGAGCGCCCGCGACATCGCCACCATCTGACGCTCACCGCCGGAGAGCGAACCCGCGCGCTGCTTGAGGCGCTTGCCCAGCTCCGCGAAGATGCCCGTGACGAACTCCAAGCGCTCGGAGTACGCCTTGGGCCGCTGATACAGACCCATCTGCAGGTTCTCTTCGATCGTGAGCGACGGGAACACGTTGTTCGTCTGCGGGACGAACCCGACGCCGCGCTTGACGAGCTTGTCGGACTTGAGTCCGACGATGCTCTCGCCGTTGACGGTGATCTCGCCGCCGCGCACCTTCACCATGCCGAAGATGGACTTCAGAAGCGTCGACTTGCCGGCGCCGTTCGGTCCGATGATGCCGATCAGCTCCCCCTTGTGAGCGATCAGGTTGGCACTGTTGATGATGTTGATGCCGGGAAGGTAGCCCGCGTCGAGGTTCTTCACCTCGACGACGACACGGTCGCTCTTGGCGCCCTCACCCAGGGGAGCGTCACCCGAGCGGGTGCGCGAATCGCTCGAACCCGAGGCGGGTACCGAGCCTGTCGATGGCTGGCTCATTTGTTCTCCTCCTCAGCCTGGGCGAGATCGTCGGCCTCGGCCTCGTCGATCTCTTCCAGCAGTTCGATCGCCGAGGTGTTCAGCTCACCCTCGACGCGACCCGTGACGACACCGAGGTCGACGTCCTGGTGCGCACCGAGGTACGCGTCGATGACGGCCTGGTCCTGCATGACGGTGTCGGGCGGCCCTTCCGCGACGATGCGGCCCTCAGCCATCACGACGACCCAGTCGGCGATGTGACGGACCATGTGCATGTCGTGCTCGACGAAGAGCACGGTCATACCGAGATCCTTCAGATCGAGGATGTGGTCGAGCAGCGACTCCGTGAGGGCCGGGTTGACCCCGGCCATCGGCTCGTCGAGCATGACGAGCGTCGGGTCGTTCATGAGCGCACGGGCCATCTCGAGGAGCTTGCGCTGACCGCCCGAGAGCGATGCGGCGTAGTCCTCGGACTTCGCGTCGAGCTTGAACCGCTTGAGAAGGCCGTGTGCCTTCTCTTCGATCTCGGTGTCCTGCTTGCGCCAGATCGCCGGGATCATGCTCGACCAGAACCGCTCGCCCTTCTGGTGCGGGGCGCCGAGCTTCATGTTCTCGAGCACTGTCAGCAGCGACAGTGCCTTCGTGAGCTGGAAGGTGCGCACCTGACCCATGCGGGCGACCTTGAACGACGGGATGCCGCTCAGGTCTTTGCCGTCGAAGCTCCAGGTGCCCGTGTTCGGCTTGTCGAAGCCGCACAGCAGGTTGAAGAGCGTCGTCTTGCCGGCACCGTTGGGGCCGATGAGCGCCGTGATGGCGTTTCGCGGCACCTCGAGGTGGTCGACGTCGACGGCCGTGAGGCCGCCGAAGCGGCGCGTGACCTTGTCGACGACGAGGATCGGGTCGAACTTCGCCACCCCGGGGACGGGTGCGCCCTTGGCAAGACCTTCGGTCTTGGGGCGGCGGATGCTCCCTGTCGTCGGCGGAGTGCCGGCGTCGGGGGGAGTGCTGTTACTTGACAAAGGTCAGCTCCCTCTTGTTTCCGAGGATGCCCTGTGGGCGGAAGATGACGAGCAGCATGAGCGCGACGCCGACGAGGACGAAGCGCAGTGTGCCCGCCTGGATGGGCGAGATCGGCAGGATGCCCGACGACGCGAGTGCCGGGAGCACGCCGTCGAGGAAGGCCATGATCACCCAGAAGATGACGGCACCGAGAGCGGGGCCGAACACCGTGGCAGCGCCACCGAGGAGCAGGATCGTCCAGATGAAGAACGTCAGGCTCGTCGTGTACGTGGCCGGGACCACTGCGGACGGCAGTGCGAACACGACGCCACCGAGGGCTCCGAAGATGCCACCGAGCACGAGCGACTGCATCTTGTAGGCGAAGACGTTCTTGCCGAGCGAGCGCACGGCATCCTCGTCTTCACGGATGCCCTTCAGCACGCGACCCCACGGGCTGCGCATGACGGACCAGACGATGAAGACTGCGATCGCCAGAAGGATGAGTCCGAAGACACGCACCCACAGGGCCGTCTCCGAGAACACCCACGGGCCGAATCCATACGTTCCGGGCGGGAACGGGTTCGCCGCGCGGAATCCCTCGTGGTATCCGCCGAGCCCGTCGGCCGAGTTCGTCCACTCGTCGAACACCGTCGTGGTGAACATGAGGCGCACGATTTCGGCCGCGGCGATCGTCACGATGGCGAGATAGTCCGCTCGCAGTCGCAGCGTCGGGATACCGAGGATGAGCGCGAAGACCGCTGCGCCCGCCATTCCGATGATGATGCCGAGCCACCAGGGCAGCCCGAACGACAGGATCGAGATCGCGTAGCTGTACGCGCCGATCGCCATGAAGCCCGCCATACCGAAGTTCAGAAGGCCGGTATAGCCGAAGTGAACCGCAAGTCCGGTCGCCGCCAGTGCATAGGCGATCGTCGTCGGGCTGAACAGCCAACCCGCGGTGTTGTTGAGAATGCCTCCCCAATCCATGGTCGCCTCCTAACCGAGTCTCTCTTTGCGGCCCAGGATTCCCTGTGGCCTGACGAGCAGAATGAGAATGAGCACGGCGAGCGCACCCACGTACTTGAGGTCGGACGGCATCCAGAGGGTCGAGACCTCCACGAGCAGGCCGACGATGATCGAGCCGATGAGCGCGCCGAACGCTGTTCCGAGGCCACCGAGGGTGACCGCGGCGAAGATGAGCAGCAGGATGTGCACACCCATGTCCCAGCGGACGCCCGGACGGAAGTAGCCCCACAGGATGCCAGCGAGGGCCGCCAGCGCTGCGGAGATGATCCAGACCGTGCGAATGACACCGTCGACATTGATTCCGGATGCTGCGGCGAGGCCCGGGTTGTCGGAGATGGCGCGTGTGGCCTTTCCGACGCGAGTCCGCAGGAGCCAGAACGCCACGGCGACGATCACGACGATGCTGATGCCCATCGACATCATGTCGATGACCGACAGCCGGATGGGTCCCAGGATCTGGATCTTGGGAGCCCCGGCGTCGGGGAGCTGCACCGTGCCGCCGCCCATGAGGAACTGGTAGAGGTAGCGCACCGCGAGAGAGAGTCCGATGCTCACGATCATGAGCTGGACGAGACCGATGCCCTTGCGCCTGAGCGGTTTCCACAGTCCGGCATCCAAAGCCCAGCCGAACGCGCCGCCGACGATGATGACGATCGGGATCGTCAACCACATCGGAATCTGCAGGCCCACGCCGAGCGCGACCGCGATGATGGCGCCGAACGTCACCATCTCGGCGTGCGCGAAGTTCGTCAGGCCCGTCGTTCCGAAGATCAGCGAGACGCCGATCGATGCGAGGGCCAGCAGCAGACCGAAGTTGAGGCCGTTGATGACACGTTCGACGAACTGATCGAAGAACGACGTCGTCACGCGCTCACCCGCCCCCAAGAACAGGTTGATGATCTTGGAACCGGTCAGGCCGAACTCGACCTCGAACGAGCCCGACGTCCCCTGCATGGGCTGGATGCCCTCGGCGAGAAGCGTGGGGTCGACGATGACCCCATCCGGGAGCGTCGACTCGTCGATCGTGAGGACGTACGTCTCCTTCTCGGGGACGTAGAGGCGCCAGCGCCCCTCGGCATCCGTCACGGTCTCGGCGTCGAAACCGTTGCCTTCGATCGTCATGGTGACGCCCGCGACGGGCTCATCATCGTTCGTGACGATGCCGCCGAAGTAGAAGTCGGTGACTTCCTGTTCTTCGGGGGGATCGTCGCTATCCGCCCAGGCACCCTGCGGCGCCTGGAGAAAAAGCATCATTGCCGCGAACAGCGCGGCGGCGACGACAAGCAGCCATCGCCGCGGTCGCCTAGCGATCACAGTCGTAGGACCCACAGAACCTCCAAGCCAGCACCACGCGCACCGAAGCTCGGGTCGCAATCGGCCGTGATGAACGACGGTACGACCCTAATGTGTCATGAGTGTTTCGCACACCTCTCTTTCTGTAGCCGTGACCGAATCGGAACCACGCGAAGTGCGCGAGGGTGAGCACGATGACGAATCAAAACGGCAAGTTTCGCGTCTTGCACGGCCATCGGAACCCCGACCGCGCGAACTGCGCGGATCTCGTGGTCACGCGGGAACAAATCGGCAAGCGCGCCGCTTAGAATCAAGATCACCCCGAATTTGCTACCCGTGGGCGGCCCCTGGGCCGATCACACCCCGCCGCAGGAGATCACATGGAGTACAACGACCCGTTCGGAATCGTCGGTCTGACCTACGACGACGTGCTGCTCCTTCCGGGGCACACCGACGTCATCCCGAGCGAGGCGGACACCTCCTCCCGCGTGACGCGTCGCATCACCGTCGCGACACCCCTCATCTCCAGCGCCATGGACACCGTGACCGAGGCCCGCATGGCCATTGCCGTCGCGCGCGAAGGTGGGCTCGGCATCATCCATCGCAACCTCTCGATCGCCGACCAGGCGGCGATGGTGGACCGGGTCAAGCGCAGCGAGTCCGGCATGATCACCGACCCCATCACGACGACGCCGGACGCGACGATCGAAGAGGTCGACGCCCTGTGCGGCGAGTACCGCATCTCGGGTCTCCCCGTCATCGACGATGACGGGCGTCTCGTCGGCATCATCACGAACCGCGACATGCGCTTCGTCTCGGGCTTCGAACGACAGACCACCGTCGTTCGCGACGTCATGACGACCGAGGGTCTCGTGACCGGTCACGTCGGGATCGGTGCGAACGACGTCATCGCCCTCTTCGCACGTCACCGCGTCGAGAAGCTGCCCCTCATCGACGACGACGGCAAGCTCGCGGGACTCATCACCATCAAGGACTTCGACAAGAGCGAGAAGTATCCCCTCGCGACGAAGGACGAGCACGGACGACTCCGCGTGGGCGCCGCGATCGGCTTCTTCGGCGACGCGTGGGAGCGCGCCGAGGCGCTGCGCGACGCGGGGGTCGATGTCCTGGTCGTGGACACGGCCAACGGGCAGTCCGCGGGTGTCATCGACATCGTCCGCCGGATCAAGGCCGACGACTCGTTCGCACACATCGATGTCATCGGCGGGAACGTCGCGACGCGCGAGGGCGCTCAGGCGCTCATCGACGCGGGAGTCGACGCCGTCAAGGTGGGCGTCGGGCCGGGATCGATCTGCACGACGCGCGTCGTCGCGGGCGTCGGCGTCCCGCAGGTGACCGCCGTCTACGAGGCATCCCTCGCCGCGCGCGAAGCGGGCGTTCCCGTCATCGCCGACGGTGGACTGCAGTACTCGGGCGACATCGCGAAGGCGCTCGTCGCGGGGGCGGATGCCGTCATGATCGGCTCGCTCTTCGCGGGCACCGACGAATCGCCCGGCGAGATCGTCTTCCAGGGTGGCAAGCAGTTCAAGCAGTACCGCGGCATGGGATCGCTCGGGGCGCTCCAGACGCGTGGCAAGAAGACGTCGTACTCCAAGGACCGGTACTTCCAGGCCGACGTTCCCAACGACGACAAGCTCATCCCCGAGGGCATCGAGGGTCAGGTCGCGTATCGCGGACCCGTCTCGGCCGTCGCCTACCAGCTGGTCGGAGGTCTTCGGCAGTCGATGTTCTATGTCGGCGCCCGCACGATCGACGAGCTCAAGGCGAAGGGCAAGTTCGTGCGGATCACGGCGGCGGGCCTCAAGGAGTCGCACCCGCACGACGTGCAGATCGTGGTCGAGGCGCCCAACTACAAGCGCTGACCGGCTGCGGGAGAGATATCTCTCGCTAGTCTGAGCGGCATGGCACGCGAGCAGAGACCTGTCTTCTACTCGGCCGCGCGCGTCGAGTCGTACACGGATGCCGTCATCGCGATCGCGGCGACGCTTCTCGTGCTCGACCTCACGACGACGGCGCTCGGCACCGTCGACTCCGATGCATCCCTGTGGGCAGCCCTCGGCGGGATGTGGCCGAACTTCCTCTCGTTCGCCATCAGCTTCGCGCTGCTGAGCGGCCTGTGGGTCATCCACATGACGCAGTTCCGACTCATCGCGCGCGCGGATGCCGTGCTGCTGTGGCTCAACAACGGCCGACTGCTCTTCATCGTGCTGATCCCCTTCACCACGAGCCTCGTCGACGAGTACTCCGAGTACCTCGCGGGCCGCATCCTGCTGCCGATCAACTTCTTCCTCGCGACGGCGATGGGCGTCGCCACGTGGACGTGGGCCGCCGCGAAGAACGGGCACCTGCTCAAGGACGATGCCAAGGCGGAAGCTGCCGCGGGGGGAAGCGACGGACTCGTCGCGCTCGCGTGCGGCGCGGTGACGATCGTCCTGGCCCCCTGGATCGGATCGTGGGCGTTCCTCGCCTACGTCTTCAACGCGCCGCTCTCTGCGGTGATCCGACGACGTGGTGCGGGGCGGGTCGAGTCGACCGGGCATTCCGGGGGCTGACGGATGCCGCGCCCCGGCGTATCGTCTGGGGCATGTGCCGCAGCATCCACACTCTCCACAACTTCGAGCCGGCCGCGACGTCCGAGGAGATCCACGCCGCCGCCCTGCAGTACGTCCGCAAGATCGCGGGCACGACGAAGCCGTCGAAGGTCAATCAGGAGGCCTTCGACCGCGCCGTCCACGAGATCTCGCACGCGACGCAGCACCTCCTCGACGCGCTCGTGACGAACGCGCCGCCGAAGAACCGCGAAGAAGAGGCGGCCAAGGGCAAGGCCCGCGCCATCAAGGCCGGCCGCTACGCCGCCTGAAGGCGCGCTGCCACCGCCGGCATCCGGTGTCCGGTTGCCGAGAAGACGCAGAACGTCGTTCTCGGGCCCAATTCCGCGCAGTTCGGGTCTTCTCGGATCCCGAGGTTCGGCCTGAGCCCGGTGCCCGAGGCCCGGCGCCCGGTTGCCGAGAAGACGCAGAGCGTCGGGTTTGGGTCCGAAAGTACGCAGTTCGGGTCTTCTCGGCGGGTAGGGGGTGGCCCCGAGTAGGCTGATCGGGTGAGCATGGACATCGAACTCGGTCGCGCCAAGCGCGCGCGTCGCGCCTACACGTTCGACGACATCGCGGTCGTGCCCTCGCGGCGCACGCGCAATCCGGAAGACGTCTCGACCACGTGGTCGATCGACGCCTTCAGCTTCGACATCCCGGTACTCGGGGCTCCGATGGACTCCGTCGTGAGCCCCCGCACCGCGATCATGCTCGGGCAGCTCGGCGGGCTCGGCGTCCTCGACCTCGAGGGCCTCTGGACCCGCTACGACGACCCCGAGCCCCTGCTCGCCGAGATCGCGGGCATGGACAAGGGCGACGCGACAGGACGGATGCAGGAGCTCTACACCGAGCCGATCAAGCCCGAGCTCGTGCGCGACCGCCTCGCCGAGATCCGCGCGGCCGGTGTCACTGTCGCCGGTGCCCTCACCCCTCAGCGCACGCAGGACCTCTACGAGACCGTCGTCGCGGCCGGTGTCGACCTCTTCGTCATCCGGGGAACGACCGTCTCGGCCGAGCACGTCTCGAGCGTCGACCAGCCGCTCAACCTCAAGAAGTTCATCTACGACCTCGACGTGCCGGTCATCGTGGGCGGCGCCGCCACCTACACGGCCGCCCTCCACCTCATGCGCACCGGCGCGGCGGGCGTGCTCGTCGGCTTCGGCGGGGGAGCGGCATCGACGACACGGGCGACCCTCGGTCTCCACGCTCCGATGGCGACGGCCGTCGCCGATGTCGCCGGCGCGCGTCGCGACTATCTCGATGAGTCGGGTGGCCGCTACGTCCACGTCATCGCCGACGGTGGAGTGGGCACGTCGGGTGACATCGTCAAAGCCCTCGCCATGGGAGCGGATGCCGTCATGCTCGGCGTCGCGCTCGCTCGGGCGACGGATGCGCCTGGTCAGGGATACCACTGGGGTCCGGAAGCGCACCACGCGCGGCTCCCGCGCGGACGCCGCGTTCGCGTCGAGCAGGTCGCGCCGCTCGAGGAGATCCTCTACGGGCCGGCGCCCGTCGCCGACGGCACCGCGAACCTCATCGGGGCTCTCCGCAAGTCGATGGCGACGACGGGCTACTCCGACCTGAAGGAATTCCAGCGCGTCGAGGTGGTCGTCGCGCCGTACAGCACGCGATGACGTCCGTCATGTCTGACGTGTCCGCGCCGGAGGAACCGCCCGAGGTCTTTCCGCCGACGCTGCGCGAGGTCATGCTGCGGCCGCAGTGGATCGCGATGCTGCTGCTGTGTCTCGTCGTCGCGGGTGTCTTCGCGTGGCTCGGGCAGTGGCAGCTCGGGCGGGCGATCGACACGAACCCCGCGCCGCCGGGGGCGACGGAGGACGTCCGTCCTCTCGCCGACGTGGCCGGCCCGGGCGAGTACCTCCCGGAGCCGCTCGTCGGTCAGCGCGTCGAGGTGTCGGGCTCGTGGGTTCCCGGCGACTTCCTCATCGTCGAGTCCCGCTTCAACGACGGCGTCGAGGGCTACTGGGTGACCGGGCAGTTGCGGATCGCCGACGTCCTCGTCCCGACCTCGGTCGCGGTCGCGATCGGATGGGCGCCGACGCTCGACGCGGCGGAGTCGGCTGCCGCAGAACTCGACGACGAGGCCGGCGCACCCGTCACGGTGACGGGTCGCCTGATCTCCGACGAAGGTCCCTTCGTCCCCGGACGCGGCGCCGATCCCTTCGCGATGAGCCGGATGTCACCGGCCGCTCTGCTGAGCAGATGGCACGACACCGAGGGGCTCGACGTCTACCGCTCCTACATCGCGTCGCAGACCGCGGCGGCATCCCTCGACGACATCTCATCGCCGCCGCCCGCCGAGCAGAACCCCGTCAACTGGCTCAACATCTTCTACGCCGCCGAGTGGGCCGTCTTCGCGGGCTTCGCCTTCTACCTCTGGTACCGCCTTGCCAAGGACGCGTGGGAGAAGGAGCTCGAAGACCTCGAAGACGAAGCCGCCGCGAGTTCCTGACCCCGGCCGGCTGGTTCAGAGGCGCGTGGCCGGGAGATGAACGGGCGGTTGTCTACGCCTGTTCGGTCAGTGCTGCCTTTCTCGTGCCCGCTCCTCGAGAACGCTGGTCTCATGCGGCTGAATGAACACTCGGCAAAGAGCGGAAGAAGTCGCCTCAGGATGCCGCGCCCGCTCGCCAGACTCTGAATCGAGCGCGTCGTTCCGTGACGTGCCGCGCCCCCCGGCGCTCGTCGAGCCGGCACCCGAGCCGGTGTTTCCAAGAGGTGATTCCGCGTGCCCCGATTCGGCCGTCCCGCGATGATCACGGCAGCAGCAACTGTCGCGATCCTCGGTCTGACCAGCATGGCGGGGGGTGTCGCCGTTGCGGCGTCCACCCCCGGAGGCGGCCTGGCGCCACCCGCCATCGATCCCGCCATCGTTCACACTCCGACGGCGGTTCCCGATCGCGTCATCCTGACGCCGACGGTGACCCCGGAGACCAGCCAGTCGGTGACGTGGCGCACGTCGGATGCCGTCACCACCCCGCAGGTGCAGTGGGCGCTGAGCGGCCCGAGTGTCATCTCGGGTCAGCAGACCGTGACGGCGACATCGACGATCGAGTTCGAGGCGAACCTCGGCTACGACGTCGCGCACCACACCGCGAGGATCGAGGGACTCGAACCCGACACGACATACGTGTATCGGGTCGGCGACGGTGAGACCTGGTCGGAATGGCTCGAGTTCACCACCGCGGCAGACGCCGTCGGAGGGTTCAGCTTCCTCGCCCAGGGCGACGCGCAGAACGACAACAAGGCGTACACGTCGCGCGCGTTCCGAGCGGCGTTCGAGGCGCGCCCCTACGCACGTGCCGTCGTGCACGCGGGCGACCTCATCGACACCGAGACGAGCGACTCCGAATGGGGCGAGTGGCACGAGGCTGCCGCTTTCGCCAATCAGTACCTCAACGTGATCGCCTCGACGGGCAACCACGAGTACTACCCGGGTCCTGACCTTTCGCGGTACTGGGGCGCCCAGTTCGCGTATCCCCTGAACGGACCGGAGGGGCAGCCGACGCTTGCCGAGACGGTCTATTTCGTGGACTACCAGGGCGTGCGCTTCATCAGCCTCGACAGCATGCAAGCCATGAACACGGCGAACCGCGCGGCCCAGACGGCGTGGCTCGAAGGCGTCCTCGCCGACAACCCGAATGAGTGGACGGTCGTCACGTTCCACCACCCGATCTTCTCGGTCACGAGCGGTCGCGACAACGCCGGGCTCCGGGAGTCGTGGCTTCCGATCTTCGAGAAGTACGACGTCGACCTCGTTGTCCAGGGTCACGATCACGCCTACGGTCGCGGAAACCTGATCGCCAACGAGCAGGATCTCCCCGAGGGGGTCGACCCCGAGACGAGCCACACGGGTCCCGTCTACCTCGTGAGCGTCGCGGGGCCGAAGATGTACGTGCCCGATCCCGCCGAGACCAACAACTGGATCACGAACGGCGCGAACCTCCGCGTCATGGGACGTGACGTGCAGCTCTTCCAAACCGTCGACGTCACCGATGACGGGCGTATGCACCTCGAAGCGCGCACGGTCGACGGCGCGCTGTTCGATTCCTTCACCATCACAAAGACCGCCGACGGCAAGGTCGTGACGGATGACGTGGCGTGGGCCGGCGGTCCCGGTTCGACGCGCGAGGGCATCGCGCCTCCCGCGCTGCCGACGGACCCCACCGATCCCACGGACCCGACCGATCCGACGGATCCCACCGACCCGACCGATCCGGGCGAGGAACAGCCGACCCTGTCGCTCAGCGACACGTCGGTCGCTCCCGGTGGGCAGCTGACCGTATCGGGTGCCGGGTTCGGCGGGGGTGAGCGCGTCGCCGTCGAGTTGCACTCGACCCCCGTGACGCTCGCGCTGTCGACCGCGACCGACACCGGCGCGATCTCGGCAACCGTCACGATCCCTCAGGACACGGCGCCCGGTGAACACTCGATCGTCGTGCGCGGCCTCGAGTCCGGGCTGACGGCTCGCGTCGACATCGTCGTGACCCGCGCACCCGGTGCCCCCACCGCCGCGCTCCCCGCCACGGGCGGCGCGCTGCCGATCGGCCTCATCGCCCTCGGCGCCCTCCTCACCGCGGGCGGCGGCATCGTCCTTTCCCGCACGTTCCTCCGCAACCGAAAGGCGGCATGACGATGGCTCGTCATCGCACATTCCCGCGCCTCGTGGCCGGCGGCATCGCTGTCGCCGTCGCCCTGGCGGGTGGCGCGCTCGTCGCGACGCCGGCCCAGGCGGCATCCGTTCCCGCTGAAGAGCGCTACGCACCCATCCGCGTGCCCGACCGCATTACTCTCGTGCCGGGTGAAGACCCGACGACGCAGCAGGTGATCTCGTGGCGTTCATCGACTGAGGTCAAGGATGGTTTCGTCGAGTTCCGCTCGCTCACTCCCGCGCCCTACCCGGCCGGGGTGCAGAAGACGCTCGCGCAGTCGAGGGTCGAGCAGACCACCGATCTCGGTTACACGCAGGCCATTCATACCGCGACACTGTCGGCTCTGCAGCCCGGCGTCGCCTACATGTATCGCGTCGGCGACGGCACGAACTACAGCGAATGGCAGGACTTCGAGACGGCGTCGGCCGCGGCGGACAACTTCTCGTTCATCTATCTGGGTGACATCCAGAACGGCATCCACTCGGATGCGTCGCGCGTGGTGCGCAACGCCTTCCGCGACCGGCCGAACGCCGACCTCGTGCTGCAGATCGGCGACCTCGTGAACGACGCCGAGTCGGATGCGCAGTGGGGTGAGCTGTACGACGCGTTCTCGTACACGCTCGGCACGCAGCAGTTCCTCACGACGCCGGGCAACCACGAATACGAGGGCCGCCTGTCGCAGCAGTGGCAGAACCAGTTCACGTACCCCGACAACGGACCCTCCGGCGAGGGCGAGATCTACGACGACCTCGAAGGATCGGTGTACTTCACCGATCACCAGGGCGTGCGCTTCGTGTCGCTCAACAGCAACATCGTGAGCACCGAGGCGCTCGCGATCCAGGGGGCGTGGCTGGACACCGTCCTCGCCGAGAACCCTGGTGAGTGGGCGGTCGTCTACTTCCACCACCCGGTCTACTCGCTCGACGAGGGCCGCAACAATCTCGGCATCCGTCAGGCGTGGGGACCCATCCTCGAAAAGCACAATGTCGACCTCGTGCTGTCGGGGCACGACCACGCCTACGGGCGGGGCAACCTCCTCGCCAACGAGCAGAACCTGCCCGAGGGTGCGGATCCCGAGCTGAGCCACACGGGGCCCGTCTACGTGTCGTCGAGCGTCGGATCGAAGTTCTACGAGACCGGTCCGCGCCACTGGAACGAGAACGACGCTCATCTGCGCCGCCTCGTCGCCGGGATGCAGACCTACCAGGTCGTCGATGTCGCGAACGGCACTCTGCGGTTCGAGTCGCGCACGGCGGACGGATCGTTCCTCGACGGGTTCACGATCACGAAGAAGGACGGGAAGAAGCTCGTCGTCGACGGCGTCGAGCCCCAGGTCATCGACCCGGGAACGCCTGCTCCCTGCCTCGGCTGCGAGCCCAATCCCGACCCGACCGATCCGACCGATCCCGAGGAGCCGACCGGCGACTTCGTGTACGAGCAGACGGCTCAGCTCGACGCCGTCATGCCCAACAGCGTCGGCGGCGACCACACGGCGGCGCTCCCCGCGGGCGTTACGTACGACCAGGGGCGCGATGTGCTATACCTGGGCGACCAGAACGGGAAGAAGATCTTCGAGATCGATCCCGACACGGATGCCGTGCTGCGCGAGATGACCCTTCCGGAGAACATCCGCGACCTCGGGATCGACGAAGAGAACCAGCTTCTCTATGTCGGCCAGCAGAACCGCAACTGGGTCGTCGTCTCGATCGCCGACGCGACGTTCGGTGAGATCGTGCGCGGACCGTACCCGATCATCGAATCGCAGCGGTCGATCGATGTCGACCCCGTCAACGACTTCGTGTACGTCGCGGTTCCCGCGCGTGGCGTCGAGGTCTTCCGGGCGTCGACGGGCGTGTCGCTCGGTGTCATCAACGGGACGGCGGATGCGTACTACGTCGCGGCCGACTCCGCGACGGGCACGATCGTGACGACGAAGTTCCAGGGTGTTCCGGGTACTCCCGACCTCCAGGCCTTCGCCGCGAACGACGGCTTCCGCCTCCTGTGGGAGAAGGAAGCGCGCGCCGGTGCGCGTCAGGTCGACATCGACAGCGAGCAGGGTCTCCTCTATGTCGGATACACCGGCACGGGCGCGGACGCCGGTGGCTTCTCGGTGCACTCGCTCGCGAGCGGCGCCCTGCTGGCCGACCAGGTCGGACCGGAGTTCGGCAAGGACGGCTACGGCATCGTCGTGGACGAGGAGCAGCAGCGCGTGTTCGTCGCCAACCGCGACTTCCGCCTGAACCCTCCCGGCGAAGAGCTCGTTCCGTACGCCGTCACCGAGAGCACGCGCGTCGTCGCACCGCCGGCGGAGGCGTATGCGTACGAGCACCTGACGCACCTCGACTCGGTCATGCCGAACAGTGTCGGCGGTGCCCACACAGCGGCGCTCCCGGCGGGAGTCGCGTACCACCAGAGTCGCGACGTCCTGTATCTGGGCGACCAGAACGGGCGGAAGGTGTTCGAGATCGATCCGGACACGGATGCCGTGCTGCGTGAGATGACCCTCCCCGAGAACATCCGCGACCTCGGCGTCGACGAGGAGAAGGAGCTTCTCTACGTCGGTCAGCAGAACCGCAACTGGGTCGTCGTGTCGATCGCCGACGCGACATTCGGGCAGGTCGTCCGCGGGCCGTATCCCATCATCGAATCGCAGCGCTCGATGGATGTCGACCCCGTCAACGACTTCGTCTATCAGGCGGTCCCTGCCCGCGGTGTCGAGGTCTTCCGGGCCTCGACGGGTGAGTCGCTCGGTGTCATCAACGGGACGGCGGATGCGTACTACGTCGCCGCCGATCCCGCGACCGGCACCGTCGTGACGACGAAGTTCCAGGGTGTTCCGGGTACTCCCGACCTCCAGGCCTTCGCCGCGAACGACGGCTTCCGCCTCCTCTGGGAGAAGGAAGTGCGCGCGGGTGCCCGCCAGGTCGACATCGACAGCGAACGCGGCCTTCTCTACGTCGGGTACACCGGCACGGCGGCGGATCGCGGCGGCTTCTCGGTGCACGCCCTCGAGACTGGTGCGCTCCTCGTCGACCAGGTCGGACCGGAGTTCGGCAAGGACGGCTATGGCATCACGGTTGATGAGGAGCACCAGCGCGTGTTCGTCGCCAACCGCGACTTCCGCCTGAACCCTCCGGGCGAGGAACTGGACGCGAAGGCTGTGACGGTCAGCATCCGCACGGGTGACGACGACCCGACGGACCCGACCGATCCCACGGACCCGACCGACCCGACCGATCCGACGGACCCGACCGATCCGGTCGAGGAGCCCTACACGGCGACCGCACTCACGGCGATCCCGACCGAGACGCCCGAGGGAGCCGATGAGATCCGTCCCGTCGGCTCGGCGGTGGACCCCGAGACGGGTCTGCTCTACCTCGCCGACGAGATGCGTCCCGCTCGCGTGCACGTCATCGATCCGAAGACCGACAAGGTCGTGCGCACCCTTTCGGCGCCCACGACCGATCCGGTCCAGGACGGACTGCGCGACCTCGCGTTCGACGCCGCGACGGGAAACATCACGGTGGCGTTCGGCAGCAACTGGGTCGTCATGGATGCCGAGACCGGCGCCAAGGTGGCGGGTCCGTTCGCCTTCTCGGGCGGCGTGCGAGGACTCGACGCCGACTTCACGGGCGGTCGTGTGTTCGGCGGACTCCGAGGCTCCGGCTTCGAGGTCCGTGATGCCGCGACGGGCGCTCTCATCCGGACCGTCGACGGTCCCGCCGACGGTGGTGCATGGCGCACGCACGGCGTCGCCTACGACGCGGCGAACGACTTGATCTACGTCAGCAACAGCGACGCAGAGGGATCGACACAGGGCATCCGCGTCTACAGCAGTGCGGACTACGCCCTGCTGGACACGCTCGCCATCGGCGGTGCGGACTTCCGCTCGATCGCGGTCGACCCGGCGACGGGAACGGTCGTGGTCGGTCACCAGGGGATCACGTTCGATGCATCCGGCGCGTCCGTCTACCGTGCGAGCGACCTGACGCTCGTGGAGCGTCTGTCGGCGCACAAGTACGGCAACAAGGTGTACGGAGTCTCGATCGATCCGGCATCCCACATGCTGTACGTCTCGGCGCGCGACCGGTTCCCGGCGGGGATCGTGCGGGTCGCCCTTCCGGCCGAACTGCCCAAGGCGGAGGAGCCGGTCGAGCCGTGGATCGCGCGAGCGCTCGCGGCGATCCCGACGGAGGCGACCGAGCCCGAGGTGCGGCCCGTCGGGTCGGCGGTCGATCCCGAGACCGGGTTCGTCTACCTCGCCGACGAGATGCGCCCCGCGCGCGTCCACGTCGTCGACCCGGCGACGGATGCCGTCGTGCGCACGATCTCCGCTCCCACGGCAGATCCTGTTCAGGACGGCCTGCGCGACATCGCCTACGACGCCGCCAACGGCCACCTCTACGTCGCCTTCGGGAGCAATTGGGTCGTCATGGATGCCGAGACGGGCGAGCGCGTCCGTGGTCCGTTCGCCTTCACGGGCGGCGTGCGCGGGATGGACGTCGACCTCGTCAACGGTCGCGTGTTCGGCGCCGTCCGCGGCGGTGGCTTCGACGTCATGGATGCCACGACGGGCGAGCTCATCCGCACGGTCGCCGGCCCCGCGGACGGCGGAGCGTGGAGCACCCACGGTGTCGCCTACGACGCGGTGAACGACCGGATCTACGTCAGCAACAGCGACGCGGCCGGCTCGACGGAGGGCATCCGGGTCTACGGGGGAGCGGACTACGCGCTCCTCGACCGCCTCGCGCACCCGAACGCGGACTTCCGCTCGATCGCGGTCGACGCGGAAGCCGGCATCGTCGTCGTCGGGCACCAGGGCATCACGTTCGACGCGTCGGGTGCGAGCGTGTACTCGACGGCCGACCTGTCGCTCGTGCAGCGCCTCAGCGCCCACGCGTACGGCAACAAGGTCTACGGCGTCTCCATCGACGCCGAGCGCGACCTGCTGTACGTGTCGGCGCGTGACCGGTTCCCCGCCGGTCTCATCCAGGTGACGCTCCCCGCCGCCGGCTGAGCGTTCACGAACCGCCGTCTCACCCCGCTCGCTCGGGTGAGGCGGCGGTTCGCCGTCGGCGCGGTCGGGTCAGTGCCCCCGGGTAGAATGGGCGTCATGCCCCGTGCCCCCAAGCTCGCCTCTTTCCCGGCGATCCGCGGAGCGACGCGGTTCTACGAGATCTGCTCCACCATCACGGGCGTCGGCCTGCTTCTGCTCGTCGCCGAGATGATCCTCAAGTACACGCCGCTGCACGTCGAGCTCTTCGCGGGCGGTTCTGGCGGGTTTCTCTGGTTCGCTCCCGTCATCGCGGGTCCCGGATGCGAGTGGTGGTCGCTCTTCCTCCCGATGACCAACGACTGCGAGATGATCTCCGTCGGAGACGGCTTCAACATCTCGCTGTTCATCCTGGTCGCCCACGGCTGGTTCTACGTCGTCTACCTGATCTCGTGCTTCCGCGTCTGGAGCCTCATGCGCTGGCCGTTCCCGCGGCTCGTGGTCCTGGCGCTCGGCGGCATCGTCCCCCTCCTCTCCTTCTTCATGGAAGCACGCGTCGCCCGCGAGGTGCGCGGGTATCTCGCAGCACGTGAAGCGGCCGAAGCATCCCCCGACACGATCCCCGCAGCGGAAGGTTCCCGTTGACCGAGCAGACCGAAACGTCGCAGCGCCCCGTCCTCGTCGTCGACTTCGGCGCGCAGTATGCGCAGCTGATCGCCCGACGCGTCCGAGAGGCGGGCGTCTACAGCGAGATCGTCCCCCACACGGCCTCGGCCGCCGAGATCGCCGCGAAGAACCCCGTCGGCATCATCCTGTCCGGCGGTCCGTCGTCGGTGTACGAGCCCGGTGCCCCGTCGCTCGACAGCGGCGTCTTCGAGCTCGGCGTCCCGACGCTCGGCATCTGCTACGGCTTCCAGGTCATGGCGCAGGCCCTCGGCGGCGAGGTCGCGCACACGGGTCTTCGCGAATACGGTGCGACGGATGCCGTCGTCGCCAACGACGGCGGGGTGCTCCTCGCCGATCAGCCCACCGCGCAGAACGTGTGGATGAGTCACGGCGACCAGGTCGCACGCGCACCGGAGGGCTTCGACGTACTCGCCTCGACGGCGGCGACACCCGTCGCGGCGTTCGGGAGCGATGAGAAGCGTCTGTACGGTGTCCAGTGGCATCCCGAGGTCAAGCACACCGACCACGGACAGAAGGTCATCGAGAACTTCCTGCACAAGGCCGCCGGCCTCCCCGCCGATTGGAACAGCGGCAACGTGATCGCCGAGCAGGTCGCGCGGATCCGCGAACAGGTCGGATCGGGTCGCGTGCTGTCGGCGCTCTCGGGCGGCGTGGACTCGGCCGTGTCGACGGCGCTCGTCCACGAGGCCGTCGGCGATCAGCTCGTCGCGGTCTTCGTCGACCACGGGCTCCTCCGCAAGGGTGAGCGCGAGCAGGTCGAGAACGACTACGTCGCTTCGACGGGTGTGCGCCTCGTGACGGTCGACGCGCGCGAGCAGTTCTTGAACGCACTCGCGGGCGTCAGCGACCCCGAGCAGAAGCGCAAGATCATCGGCCGCGAGTTCATCCGCTCGTTCGAGAAGGTCCAGGCCGATCTCATCGCGGAAGCCGCCGCCGAGGGCGAGCCGATGCGCTTCCTCGTGCAGGGGACGCTCTACCCCGATGTGGTGGAGTCCGGTGGCGGAAGCGGAACAGCCAACATCAAGTCGCACCACAACGTCGGCGGTCTTCCCGAAGACCTTCAGTTCGAACTCGTCGAGCCGCTGCGGACCCTCTTCAAGGACGAAGTGCGCGCCATCGGCCGCGAACTCGGACTCCCCGAAGCGATCGTGGGCCGCCAGCCCTTTCCGGGGCCCGGCCTCGGCATCCGGATCGTCGGTGAGGTCACCGCTGACCGCCTCGAGATTCTGCGTGACGCCGACGCCATCGCCCGCGAAGAGCTGACCAAGGCGGGGCTCGACGGAGAGATCTGGCAGTGCCCCGTCGTGCTCCTCGCAGACGTGCGTTCCGTCGGCGTGCAGGGCGACGGCCGCACGTACGGGCATCCCATCGTGCTGCGCCCCGTGTCGTCGGAAGACGCAATGACCGCCGACTGGACTCGTCTTCCCTACGACGTGCTCTCGCGCATCTCCAACCGCATCACGAACGAGGTCCGCGAAGTGAACCGCGTCGTGCTCGACGTCACGTCGAAGCCCCCCGGCACCATCGAGTGGGAGTGACGACGGGCGACACAGACGCGCCCCGTGGGATGATGGCGCGATGACACGTCGCTACGTCAAGCCGACCGGAATCGACGGAGTCTTCAACGGCGTCGTGGGATGGCTGACGAAGATCGGGCTGCCGCTCGCCGGCAGTCGCGTGCTGTCGGTCCGCGGTCGATCGAGTGGGGAGTGGCGATCGACGCCCGTCAATCCGCTCCGCGTCGGCGGCGAACGATATCTCGTCTCGCCGCGCGGTCATACGCAGTGGGTCCGGAACATCCGCGTCTCCCGTGAGGGACGCCTCGCGAGTGGGCGCCGCATCGAGGAGATCCGTATCGACGAAGTGCCCGACGCCGAGAAGCCGCCGATCCTGCGCGCCTACCTCACGGCATGGGCGTGGGAGGTGGGGCGCTTCTTCGAGGGTGTCGACGCGTCATCGCCCGACGAGCGTCTGCGCGAGATCGCGCCCGATTTCCCGGTCTTCCGCATCGTGGCGGCATCCTGATGGCTGAGTTCCCCGAGGCGGAGTACGTCATCCTCTCCAGTCGGCTCATCCCCGACATGGACGGCGGATACACCCTCGCCACCCTGGCTCGAGCCCGTCAGATGGCGGCGGCGGGAGTGCACGGAGGGCGAGGGCCGCTGCTCCTGACCGTCGATCCCGGCACCCCGGCTGATCACGCCCGCCACCGCGCGGCGTTCGACGGACGCGACCTCATCACGTCTCCCGACCGCATGCGCAACCTCTTCGACGAGGCGGCCGCGGACAACGGCGGTGCCGCCGGATGGCTCCTCGACGCGGTGCATCCGGGGGATCCTGATCCTGCCCTGGAGTACCGCGTCGTCGCCGACGCTTCGGGAGGCCCGGCCGTCGGGCTCCCCGTCATCGCGGGTGATCCCGACTGGCACATCAGCGACGCCCCGGTCGTCGCCTACGACTCTTCCGGACGCGTCGCCGGTGTCGTCGACGGCTTCGGCGCCCTGTATCGCGCATGGCTCGCCGCCGTCGTCGAGGGACTTCGAGCGGATGCCGCGGACCGGCCCGTCATCGTGATCTGCGAGTCCCGTCAGCTCGGCGAGCTCATCGCGGGGTGGGACGACGAGTCCGTCCGACTGCTGCACACCGTGCACACGGTCCACCTGGAGCCGCCGTACACGCCCGACGCTCCCGTCAATGCCCTGTGGGAGCGGTGGTTCTCACTCGCGGAGAGGTTCGACGCCGTCCTGTGGCCCACGGAAGCCCAACGGGCCGACGTGACCGACCGCTTCGCAGACACCGGCGTGCACCTTGTCGTGCCGCACGGCGTCGAGGCCGCGGCATCCGTCCCTTCCTCGTCTGAGAGGGTGCACGGCCGCGTCGTGATGCTCAACCGGCTCGCGCCTGGAAAACGGCTCGATCACGCCGTTCGGGCGTTCGCCGACGTCGTCGCGCGCGTGCCCGACGCGACGCTCGACATCTACGGTGACGGCCCCGAGAAGGCTGCCGTGCAGGCGCTCATCGACGAGCTCGGCCTCGAAGCGCGCGTCGTGCTGCGGGGCTCGACCGAGCAGCCGGGTCGGGTGCTGCGTGAAGCGGCGGCCTACCTCTCGACGTCCGCGTACGAAGGCCAGGGCCTCGCGATCGTGGAGGCGCTCGCCGACGGATGCCCCGTCGTGTCGTACGACGCGCCGTACGGCCCGCGGGAGCTCCTCGGCCGCGGCGGTGGCGTGCTCGTTCCCGACGGTGACGTCCCCGCGCTCGCAGACGCGATCGTCAGCGTGCTGAGCGACCCGGACCTGCACCACCGCCTGGCCGTCGAAGCCGTGCAGTCGGCGCGAGCGGTCGACCCCGCACACGCCATGGCGGCGCTCGCGCAGGCCGCGCGCGACGTTCTCGGACGCCCGAGCCGCCGCCGCTGACACGGGCCGTGTGTCATAACTCCGTCTGAGCGGGGGCTGCGGCACCCTGACCGGGACGCAAGGGGCACCTGAGGTGGAGTTATGGCACGCCGGCTTGCGGTATCCGTCTTGTCAGCGACCCGGCCAGGTCTTGCCCGCCCACGGGTCGTAATCGGCGAGCAGTTTCTCTTGCGGGGGCCTCTCCGCCTCGGGCACGTGCTGCAGGTTCACGCGCACGCGGTACCAGAGCGACGACGAACCCCGCATTCCGTCCACCAGTTCGTCAGCGGGATGAAGCTGCGCGGCGGCGGCGGGATGCTGCGCCTTCCATTGCGTCAGCGCCGCAACGGCTTCGGGCTTCGTTTTCGTACGCGCGATCTCGATGAGCGGCATCGTCGATGCGCGGCGTCCCGACCCGTCCGTCCCACGCGGGGGCTTCTCCGCGGGGCCGAGGTCGGCGGCGAGCTGGAGGAGGCCGTCGAGGGTTCCCGGCGCGGCATCGATCCCTTCGTGCGGATCGCCGATGTCGGCGTAGCGGGCCGGGACGGTGCGGACGGTGAACTCCTCGGGACGTCGCACGCGGACCTCGTCCCATTCGAGCGGCGTCGACACGCGGGCATCCGGAAGCGGTCGCACGGAGTAGGCGGAGGCGACCGTGCGATCCTTGGCGTTCTGATTGAAGTCGACGAAGACGCTCTCGCCGCGTTCCTCTTTCCACCATCGCGCCGTCGCCAAACCGGGTGCGCGGTTCTCGACTTCGCGGGCGAGGGTTTCCGCGGCGAGACGGACGTCGCGGAAGTCCCACCGCGGGGCGATGCGGACGAGGATGTGGAGGCCGCGCGATCCGCTCGTCTTCGGCCAGCCGACGAGCCCGACGTCGTCGAGCACCTCGCGTGCCACGAAGGCGACGTCGACGATCTGCGACCAGTCGACGCCGGGCATCGGGTCGAGGTCGATGCGCAGCTCGTCGGGGTGATCGAGGTCCTCGGCGCGCACCGGGTGGGGGTTGAGGTCGAGGCACCCGAGGTTGACGATCCAGGCCAGGCCCGCGGCATCCCTGATGACGGCCTCCTCCGCGGAGGTGCCTCGCGCGTAGTGGAGCGTCGCGGTGTCGATGAAGTCGGGGTGGTTCTCGGGCACGCGCTTCTGGAAGAACGCCTCTTCGGCGATGCCCTTCACGAAGCGCTTGAGGACCATGGGGCGTCCGCCCGCGCCGCGCAGCGCGGCGTCCGATACCGAGAGGTAGTACTCGACGATGTCGAGCTTCGTCAGCCCGGGCTCGGGGAACACGACCTTGTCGGGGCTCGAGATACGCACCTCGTGGCCGCCGACGTCGAGGAACACTTCCTTGCGCGCGCTCACCCCGCTCACGCTACCCCCTCGGCCCGGCTCCGGCCCGGCTCGGGCTCCTGTCCGCCGAGAAGACCCGAACTGCGGCCTTTCGCCGCGGAATCGCGCAGTTCGGGTCTTCTCGGCAGCGGGGCGCCGGGCGGCGGCGCGGCGCGAGGGTCGGCCCGGCACGGTGAGGGTACGGATGCCGAGAAGACTCGAACTGCTGGCGCGGACGCCGAAATCGGACGGTTCGGGTCTTCTCGGCGACAGGGGCTCGGGTTCACGCCGGCGGGCCGGGTGCCGGGTTGCGGCGGGGCGGGGCGGGGGAGCGGATCAGGCGGAGAGGGCGAAGGGGGTGCGGCGCGCGGGCTCGGCGGTGGCACGGGAGCGGTCGCGGAGATCCTCGACGACGCCCGCGGCCAGGTCGAGCAGCGACTGATCGAGGGCGCCGGCGATCGCGGCGACCATCTCGCTCGAGGGTTCCTTCAAGCCGCGCTCGACCTCGGACAGATACTGCGGTGACACCCCGGCGCGCTCGGCCGTGTCGGTGAGTCGCTCGCCGCGCTCGTGCCGCAGGTGCCGCAGGCGCTCACCCACGAGCTCCCGCCACAAGGGTTCCGGTGTCGGAGCGCTCTTCGTCGGCATCGGGATGAGCTCGGCCATGGCCATACGGTACGTGAGCCACGGCGATCGCGTCGGGAGGTTCCGCTCACGGCAGAACGCCGTGTCGGCCGACGTCACAGTGAGAGGAACCCGCGGGCGAGAAGCCACACGGCGAACACGATGGACGCGACCGCAGCGAGCGAGAGTGCGACCCGATGCCCGCTCGTGCCGTCTCCGCCGCGCCACGCGCGAACGAGCAGGACGACGAGCACGATCGTGGACGCGATCCCGACGAACGGCAGCAGGACGAGAGGCCATGCGCCCGCGGGCAGTCCGAAGTCGAGAAGGACGGGATCGGCGCGGATCGCGATCGCCGCGAGCGCCCCCGCATACGCGAGGTTCGCCGCAGCCGCGACAGACGCGGCGAGGACGGCACCCTCCGGCGCCGGGCCGCGTCGCCGCGCGAGCCACATCACGCCGTAGGACATGCCGTAGACGAGGGTCGCGCCGAGCGCGAGGAGGAGCACCGCCGCGAGCCCGAGCTGAACGGGGTCGCGGTCGCGGGCGAGATCGCGGTCCAGACGGTACATCGCCGAGGAGGGGTCGATGTCCGCCGTCGTGAGGAAGGCGGTGCTCGCGGCGCGCCCGATGCACGGCGCGCTGGGAGCGACGGTCGGGTCGCGCAGGAAAGCCGCCGCGACGGATGCCGCGCACGCGTCGAAGTCCGCCCGCCACACGGCGCCCTGGCCCATGTTCGCGAAGTCGACGACGAATCCCTGCGAGAGCCCCTCGGCGGCGGTGGCGGCCCAGCTGGGCGGCGTCTGAGGATCGAGGCCGCCCGTGGCGATGAGTGTCGGGATGCCGCTGGTCACGGCCGCCCTCTCGTTATCTCCGAGCGCCGCGACACCCCAGGCCTCGCACTCCTCCCTCACGGGAGGCACGCGGAGATGATCGAGCAGGGGGTCCGCGCCGAGAGCCTCCTGAATGCGCGCGTCGTCGTTGAACGGCACCTCCTCGGCACACTCGAGTGAGAGTTCAAGACCCGTTCTCGCTTCGAACCCCGCGAGGTTCGCTTCGACCAACGGGAGGATGACGTCGTCGTTGCCTGCGGAGAGCTGATCGATCACGAACGGCAGAATGCGCGCCGAGCGCGGGTCGCGAAGCGCCGAGGTGAGGCCGTCGAGCACCGCGGCATCCGTCAACTCGACGCGGAGCGCGGATCGCTCCACCGGCGCCGTCGCCTCGATCGTGATCGGCGCGTCGGCGGCACGATCGAGGACGTCCTCCAGACTCTCCCTCAACTCCGGGTAGGCCGTCCGGCAGCGCTCGACACTCTCGCACCGGGCCAGAAGTGCCGAAAGGGCGTCGAGGGTCGCCGCGGGCGCGGCTTCGTAGCGGTTCAGCTGAGGCGGATAGGCGCCGTCGAGGATGACCGCGCGCAGTCCATCGGGGCGGTCGCGCATCGTCGTCAGCGCGAGGCGGGAACTGTAGGAACGCGCGTAGAGATTCCAGGCGTCGTAGCCGAGCACGGCGCGAAGCTCGGCGAGGTCCGCGGCTGTCGCGGCGCTCGTGTATGCGCCGAGGTCGACGCCGTCTTCCGTGAGGCGATCACGGCATCGCTCGATCTGCCGCACGCGCCGGACGTCGGCAGCGTCCCCGGAGAGGAGCGTGCCGTCATCGATGAACTGCGTCAGCGACAGCTCGGGGCACGCGAGCGAGGGCTCCGCCCGCAGCCCGCCGCGCTGCTCGATCAGGATGAGGTCGCGCCCGTCCGTCGCCCACTCGGCGTCCGCGAGGAAGGACGGCAGTTCCCCGGTCGTCACCCCATCCGGACCGCCCGTGGGGATGACGAGCGGATCGGCGGCAGGATCGGCCGAATTGCTTTCGATGATCGTGACCGGAAGCTCGAGCGTGCGCTCGGGGTCGGCACCGTCGCCGCGACGCTCCGGCACGGTCAAGGTGCCGCACCGCACGCGGTCGCGGTAGGCGAGGGGGAGTTCCTCGACGCACTCGTCCACGTCGTACGTCGCGGCGGGAGCAGGGACGGGAGCTGCTGTGGCGCGCGAAGGCGAACCGGCATCCGTGAGAGAGAAGGCTCCCGTGAGAGCGGCTACGACGAGGGTCCTCGCGAGCAGTTTCGTGAACGGATGCCGCGACGCACTCATCCCGACACTATAAGCGGCGACGAGAAACCGGCCGTGCGGGAACGACGAAGGGCCGCCCGCAGGCGACCCTTCGTGCGAACGCTGACGCGGAGACTAGTTGCTGCCGCGGACGATCGCGATGATGCGCAGGATCTCGACGTAGAGCCAGACGACGGTGACCATGATGCCGAAGCCGCCGAGCCAGCCGTACTGACGCGGGGCGCCGTTGCGGACGCCGCGCTGGATCGAATCGAAGTCGAGCACGAGCGAGTAGGCGGCCATGATGACGACGAACACGCCGATGATGACGCCCCACGGGATGCCGAGCGGGCCCTCCTGGCTCAGCAGGCCGAAGGGGCCACCCGCGATCGGAGCGTTGAAGACCATGAGCAGGACGTTCACGAGCGAGAAGGCCAGGTAGCCGAACATCGCGATGAGGAAGATCTTCGTCGCCCGCTTCGACGCGCGGATCTTGCCGCTCGCGAAGAGCGCGAGGGTCACGCCGACGACCGAGAGGGTCGCGAGCGTCGCCTGCAGGACGATGCCCTCGAACATCATCTCGAAGAAGGCCGAGATGCCTCCGACGAAGAGTCCCTCGAACGCGGCGTACGCGAAGATCAGCGCGGGGCGGATCTTCTTGCGCGACGTGAAGATGATGACCATCGAGAGCACGAACCCGACGAGCGCGCCGATGATCCAGGGAAGGATCGTGGGTGCGCCGGTCTCGGCGACGGGTGCCATCGTCCAGATCCAGCCCGCGACGGCGCCGACGAGAAGGATGCCGAAGAGGCCTACCGTCTTCCAAATGGTGTCTTCGTACGACATGCGGTCGGTCTCGACCGCGCCCGCCGAAGGGGCTGCGTACATGCCCTCGAGGTGGGCCTGCGCGGCGGCGTCGGTGCCGGCTCGCTGGGCGGTCGCGAACTGCGTGTTGCCGCCCAGGTTGGCCGCCTGCGAGCCGCCGGGGTACGTGCGGACGGCCTTCGGGTCCTGGAAGGCCGGGTTGTTGAATGCGGGGTTGTTGAGGGCCACTGCTCTCACACTCCAAAGTCGGGGTTGCCAGCGCTGTGCTGTACTGGCGTCAACGATACCGGACGGGTGCCCCACGGCTCCCTGACGACGACTGTGAGTGGGCTATGAGCGCCGTTCACGCGGCCGCGTGACACGGATGCGACGGGGTGCGCGCACTAGCCTGGGACGGTGCCGCGCCGCCATCCGCTCGTCATCGGCCACCGGGGCGCCCCCGGGTATCGGCCCGAGCACTCGCGCTCGTCGTACGACCTCGCGCTGGCGATGGGTGTGGACGCCGTCGAACCCGACGTCGTCGTCTCGAAGGACGGCGTGCTCGTCGTGCGTCACGAGAACGAGATCTCCGGGACGACGGATGTCGCCGAGCGTCCCGAGTTCGCCGGTCGACGGGCGACGAAGACGATCGACGGGAAAGAGCTCACCGGCTGGTTCACGGAGGACTTCACGTGGGACGAACTCGCGAGGCTGCGGTGCCGTGAGCGGCTTCCCCAGGTGCGTCCCTCGAGTTCTTCCTTCGATGACGAGCAGCCGGTGCTGCGACTCCGGGACGTCCTCGACCTCGTGCGCGCGGGCTCGCTCGAACAGGGACGCGAAGTCGGCGTCGTGCTGGAGATCAAGCACGCGACCTACTTCGAGAGCCTCGGGTGGGACGTCGCCGACCTCGTCCACGCGGAGCTCGATGCCGCCGGCTGGAGCCGCGGGCAGCTGCCGCTCACGATCGAGGCGTTCGAATCGACCGTGCTGCTGCGCCTGCGGGAACGCGGCATCCCTGCGCTGTACATCTACCTGCTGGAGGCCGCGGGGCGCCCGTACGACCTTGTGGTTCGGAAGGGCAAGGGGGCGCCCACGTACCGCGAGACCGCGGCGCCCGCGGGCCTCGACGCGCTCGTCGGCCTCGTCGACGGGATCAGCGTCGACAAGAGGATGATCCTCGCCCCCGACAAGCTCGGCCGGCTGACGGGACCGACCCCGATCGTCGCCGACGCGCATGCGCGCGGGCTACGGGTCTTCACGTGGACATGCCGCCCCGAGAATACGTTCCTCATCGGCCAGTTCCGGTCGTCTCGTTCGCCCGGCGCCTTCGGCGACTGGCAGGGAGAGTGGGGCGTGATCCGGGATGCCGGTGTGGACGGCGTTTTCGTCGACCATCCGGATCTCGGCGTCGGATTCTTCCGGGAGGGTCCGTGAGGCCTCCCCTGCGGCTCGTGCTCCTCGTGTTCGCGGGCGGCGTGATCGGCACGGCGGCCCGCGAGGCGGTCGTGCTCACGGCGGCGGGGGAGGGTGGCATCCCGTGGGGAGTGCTCACCGTGAACCTCGTCGGGTCACTGGCACTCGGCCTGCTCATCGGGGCCCTGGGTCGTCGCGAGGAGACGCCGCGACGGCGCGAGATGCGGCTCTTCGTCGGAACGGGCGCCATCGGCGGGTTCACGACGTACAGCGCGCTCGCGACGGACACGGCGCTCCTCCTCCAGTCCGAGCCGGGGGTGGGCGTTCTCTATGCCGTGGGCAGTGTCGCGGGCGGCCTGGTGCTGGCCGCGATCGGGCTCGTTCTCGGGAGGCGCTTGCCGCCGCGGCATCCCACGACGACGGATGCCGCACCATGAACGCCCTCGTCTTCGTGCTGGCAGCGCTCGGGGGAGGCATCGGTGCGGCGGCGCGGTTCGTCGTCGATGCCGCCGTCACGCGGATGCTGGGAACCCGGTTCCCGTGGGGGATTCTCGTCGTCAACACGACGGGTTCGCTCCTCCTCGGGTTCGTGACGGGCCTCGCGGAGGGGGAGGCCGCGTGGCTCTTCGTCCTCGGGGCCGGTGTGCTCGGCGGCTACACGACGTTCAGCACCGCGATCGTGGACACCGTGCTGCTCGTCGAACGCCGTGCCTGGGGGAGCGCGCTCGCGAACGCCCTGGCAACGGTGCTGGTGACGGTGCTCGCCGCAGCTCTCGGGCTCCTCCTCGCCCGAGCGCTCTGACTCGTCCGCCCCGCGCCTCCCTCCCGCCCGTTGCCGAGAAGACTCAAACCGTCGCCAATTCGCTCTCTCGGGAGCAGTTCGGGTCTTCTCGGCGAAGGGCCCGGGGTCTTCGGTCGGGGCTGCCTCGCGTCGTCGAGAAGACTCGAACGGTTGTATCCGGGCCGATTTCGGCGCGGTTTGGGTCTTCTCGGCGGATCGGGCGAGCCGATGCCGCGGCGGACCGGGGCGCGATGCGGACCGGGCGAGCGGATGCCGCGGCGGGCCGGAGCGCGATGCGGACCGGAGCGCGGCGGGCCGGGGTGGGGGAATGCCGGGGTCAGGCGCGGGGGCGCGGGGGGCCGCTGCTCTCGCGGACGATGAGTTCCGTCGGGATGAGGGTGATGTCGGGGGCGCGGTCGGGGTCGGCCATCTGGGCGAGCAGGTTCTCCATCGCGATCCTGCCGACCTCGCGGAAGTTCTGCCGCACGGACGTCAGCGGCGGCCAGAAGGCGCGGGCCTCGTCCATGTCGTCGAAGCCGACGACGCTGACGTCACCGGGGATATCGCGCCCCAGCTCGTGGAACGCCTTCATCGCGCCGAGCGCCATCTGATCGTTCGCGGCGAACACGGCGGTCACCTCGGGGCGGCGACCGAGCTCGAGGCCGATGCGATACCCGCCCTCGGTCGTCCAGTCGCCGTGGTGCATCTCGGGAGGCTCGATCCCCGCGCGCTCGAGTGTCGCGCGCCACGACTCGGCGCGGTGCGAGGCGGAGAACGACGACGTGGGTCCGGCGATATGCCACACGTTGCGGTGGCCCAGCCCGAGCAGGTGCTCGGTGGCCTGGCGCGCGCCGAGCGCCTGATCCGTATCGACGACGGCGAGACCCGATCCCGCATTGGAGTCGATGACGACGACGGGAAGGCCCGGCGGCAGGGTGATCTCCACACGGTCGAGCAGCGACGCCTCGAACACGATGATGATGCCGTCGACGGCCTGCTCGGTGAGTCGGCGATAGGCGCCGGAGACCGCCCCCATCGTCGGGTCGGGGACGGGCATGAGGGTGAGCGTGTAGTCGGCGGCCCCTGCCTCCGTCGCGATCGCGTCGAGGGTCCGCACGTTCCCGAGCGTCTCGAGGGTGAACATGATGACGCCGATCGTGTGGAAACGCCCGTACTTCAAGGCTCGTGCTGCGCCGTTCGGCCGGTATCCCACGGCCCGCATCGACGCGAGCACCTTCTCGCGGGTCGACTGGTCGACGTTGTTCAGACCGTTCGCCACGCGGGACACCGTCTGCGACGACACGCCTGCGTGTCGAGCGACGTCGGCCATGGATGCCGCGCGTCGTCGTGATCTGTCGGTGCCCATCAGCGTCATCGCTCCCTGTTCCCCGTCTTCGTTGAAGCCTATCGTGTGCATGGTTACGCAAACATGTTATGCTCACGATCCGAGATGTTCGCGTAAACATCCGGGATCGATTTCAACGAAGGAATTGGACTATGACGACGGCGTCAGCACCGCCCGCGGCTCAGCCGCTCGTCCGCCGGTCCGCTCGTCCTCGCAGGGACTGGCGCGGATGGGCGTTCATCGGCCCCTTCATGATCGTCTTCGTCGCCGTGCTCGTGGCGCCGGTCGTGTATGCGCTCATCCTCACGCTTTTCCGCCAGCAGCTCGTCGGCGGCAACGCCTTCGTCGGACTGGAGAACTACGCGGCGCTCTTCCAAGACCCGAAGTTCTGGGAGTCGCTCTTCCGCGTCACGCTGTTCCTCGTCGTGCAGGTGCCGATCATGCTGGCGCTTTCGCTCGTCGCCGCTCTCGCCATCGACAGTGCGAGGCTCCACGGCAGCGGCTTCTTCCGCATCGCGATCTTCCTGCCGTATGCCGTCCCCGGCGTCGTCGCGGCCCTCATCTGGGGCTTCATCTACGGCAATCAGTTCGGACTGTCGGGCTCGATCAACGACCTCATCGGATTCGACCTGCTGCAGCCCTTCAGCAGCGAGTGGATCCTCGCCTCCATCGGCAACATCGTCACGTGGGAGTTCCTGGGCTACAACATGCTCATCTTCTACTCGGCGCTCAAGGTCATCCCCACCGAGCTGTACGAAGCGGCCGAGATCGACGGCGCCGATCAGTTCCGCATCATCTCGGGCATCAAGATCCCGGCTCTGCGCGGATCTCTCGTCATCGCCACGATCTTCTCGATCATCGGGAGCTTCCAGCTGTTCAACGAGCCCAACCTCCTCAAGAACCTCGCCCCCAACGTGATCTCGAGCTACTTCACGCCCAACATGTACGCGTACAACCTCTCCTTCGCGGGCCAGCAGTTCAACTACTCCGCGACGGTCGCCATCGTGATGGGGATCATCACGGCCGCGATCGCATACATCGTGCAATTGCGCGGCTCCCGACAGGAGGTGCGCTGAGATGAGCGTCCAGGCAGCGAACACCGCCGACTCGACCGAGGCCATCGTCCAGGCGCCCGCGAGGGCGTTCCGGCGTCGGCCCAACTACATCCGCCGCACGCCGCCGCGGCAGCGGAAGTCGATCGTCCTCACGATCGTCATGACCGTCTTCATCATCTACTCGATCGTTCCTCTCGCGTGGTTGCTCATCAACGCCACGAAGGACCAGGGCGACCTCTTCTCGACCTTCGGGCTGTGGTTCGGGTCGGACTTCAACCTGTGGCAGAACATCGTCGACACCCTCACGTACCGCAACGGGATCTTCGTGCAGTGGTTCGGCAACACACTGCTCTACGTCGTCGTCGGCGCGGGCGGTGCGACGCTCCTCGCGACCGTCGCGGGCTACGGCATGGCGAAGTACGACTTCCCCGGGCGTCGGGCGGTCTTCGCGGTCGTGCTCGGCGCGATCGCGATCCCCGGGACGGCCCTCGCGGTTCCCACGTTCCTGATGTTCAGCCAGCTGGGCCTCACGAACACGCCGTGGGCCGTCATCCTGCCCTCGCTCATCAGCCCGTTCGGTCTGTATCTCATCTGGACGTATGCCGTCGACGCGGTGCCCACCGAGCTTCTCGAAGCGGCGCGGATGGACGGATCGGGGGAGTTCCGGACGTTCTTCACGATCTCCCTGCGGCTTCTCGCCCCCGGCATCGTCACGGTGCTGCTGTTCGCCGTCGTCGCGACCTGGAACAACTACTTCCTCCCGCTCATCATGCTGAGCGAGCCGACCTGGTACCCCCTCACCGTCGGCCTCAGCCAGTGGAGCGCGCAGGCCTCGGGGGTGGCCGCGCAGCCGATCTACAACCTCGTCATCACGGGGTCGCTGCTCACGATCGTGCCCATCGTCGTGGCCTTCCTGTTCCTCCAGCGGTTCTGGCAGTCGGGCCTCAGCGCGGGAAGCGTCAAGCAGTGACCCTGACGGCGACCGCTCCACGCCCTTCCTTCTTCCCCGGGCACCCGCCCACTCCCTGCACAACGAAGTGAACTCACGAAAGGAAAACCCGATGTCGACAATCACCACCTCACGGCGCCTGCGCACAGTCGCCGTGGCCACAGCATCCGTCTTCGCGCTCGGCTTGACGCTCGCCGGCTGCTCATCGGACGGCGGTTCCGCCGGGGGCGGCGGCAGCGCCGACGAGCTCGAGGCAGCGCTCGAGGCCGGCGGCGAGATCACGTACTGGAGCTGGACGCCGTCCGCCGAGGCGCAGGTCGCCGCGTTCGAGGAGGAGTACCCGAACGTCACCGTCAACCTCGTCAACGCCGGCACCAACACCGAGGAGTACACGAAGCTCCAGAACGCCATCACGGCGGGCTCGGGCGCCCCGGATGTCGCGCAGGTCGAGTACTACGCGATCCCGCAGTTCGCCCTCGCCGACGCGCTCGTCGACCTCACCCCCTACGGGTTCGGCGACCTCGAGGATCAGTACACCCCCGGACCGTGGGGCGCCGTCACGGTCGGCGACGCCGTCTACGGACTGCCCCAGGACTCCGGTCCCATGGCCATGTTCTACAACGCGAGCGTCTTCGACGAGTACGGCATCGAGGTCCCCACGACGTACGACGAGTACGTCGCTGCGGCCGAGCAGCTGCACGCCGCCAATCCCGACGCGTACATCGCCGCCGACACGGGTGACGCCGGCTTCACGACGAGCATGATCTGGCAGGCAGGTGGCCAGCCGTTCAGTGCCGACGGCACCGACGTCACGATCGACCTCCAGGACGAGGGCTCCAAGAAGTGGGCCGACAACTGGAACCGCCTCGTCGAAGGCGACCTCCTCTCCACCATCCCGGCCTGGAGCGACGAGTGGTACCGCGGCCTCGGCGACGGCACGATCGCGACGCTGCTGACCGGCGCCTGGATGCCCGGTGTGTTCGAATCCTCCATCCCCGACGGTGCGGGCGACTGGCGCGTCGCGCCCATGCCGACCTACGACGGGACGCCCGTGTCGGCCGAGAACGGCGGCGGCGGCCAGGTCGTCCTCAAGCAGAGTGAGAACCCCGCGCTCGCGGCGGCCTTCCTCAAGTGGCTCAACTCCGACCCGGCATCCATCGAGGTCTTCCTCGCATCGGGCGGCTTCCCGGCGACGACGGCCGACCTGGAGTCCGAGGAGTTCCTCAACGCCGAGTCGGAGTACTTCGGCGGTCAGAAGATCAACGAGGTGCTCGTCGACGCCGCGGGGAACGTTCCGAGCGGCTGGCAGTACCTGCCCTACCAGGTCTACGCGAACAGCATCTTCGGTGACACCGTCGGGCAGTCGTACCTGAACGCCGGCGACCTCAACGACGGCCTCATGGAGTGGCAGGACCAGCTGGTCGACTACGGCAACCAGCAGGGCTTCACCGTCGACTGAACCCCGTGAGGAGGGGGATGCGGCGGCCCGCACGGTCGTCGCATCCCTCGCCTTGCATCCCTTCGCGCCACTCTTCGAAAGGTCCTCCGATGTTCACGGCCCGCCTGGCCATCGATCCGCGCGCCACTCTCGCGGACGTGCCGCGCCGTCTGTTCGGCACGTTCGTCGAGCACATGGGGCGCTGCGTCTACGAGGGCATCTACGAGCCCGGGCATCCCTCAGCGGATGCCGATGGCTTCCGCACCGATGTGCGGGACCTCGTCGTCGAGCTGGGCGCGACGACCGTGCGGTATCCCGGCGGCAACTTCGTGTCGGGCTATCGCTGGGAGGACGGCGTCGGGCCGCGCGACGCGCGTCCCGCGAGGCTGGATGCCGCGTGGCACAGCCGCGAGACGAACGAGGTCGGGCTCCACGAGTTCGCCGACTGGGCCCGCGACGCCGGGCTCGAGCTGATGTACGCCGTGAACCTCGGCACGCGCGGCATCGAGGCCGCTGCCGATGTGTTGGAGTACGCGAATCATCCCGGTGGCACCGCGCTGTCGGACCTCCGCCGCGCCCATGGCGCCGACGCCCCGCTCGGAATCCGGTTGTGGTGCCTCGGCAACGAGATGGACGGCCCCTGGCAGATCGGTCATAAGACCGCCGACGAGTACGGACGGCTCGCCGCGGAGACGGCCCGCATGATGCGCTTCATCGATCCGGAGGTCGAGCTCGTCGCCGCGGGGAGCTCCAACGCCGAGATGCCGACGTTCGGCGAGTGGGAGCGGACCGTGCTCCGGCACACGGCGGGACTCGTCCAGCACATCTCCCTCCACGCCTACTACGAGGAGCGCGACGGCGACGTCGACAGCTTCCTGGCATCCGGCACCGCGCTCGATCGGTACATCGAGACCGTCGCGTCCATCATCGACGAGGCGGGCGCGGGCCCCGACTCCGCGCATCCCGTCGGCATCAGCGTCGACGAGTGGAACGTCTGGTACCAGACGCGCTGGAACGAGGTCGACAAGCCGCGCGTGCTGACGGGCGCGTGGCCCGAGCATCCGCGTCTCATCGAGGACGAGTACTCGGTCACGGATGCCGTCGTCGTCGGCTCCCTGCTCGCGTCGCTCCTGCGTCACGCCGATCGAGTGACGATGGCCAATCAGGCGCAGCTCGTCAACGTCATCGCACCGATCCGGTGCGAGCCCGGCGGCCCGGCGTGGCGGCAGACCACCTTCTTCCCTTTCCAGCGGACGGCCGCTCTCGCGAAGGGACGCGTCGTTGTCCCCGTCGTGGATGCGCCGACTCACGACACCGCGCTCGTGGGGGGAGCCCCGCTCGTGGATGCGGTCGCCACCGTCGACGGCGGGTCGATCCGTGTCTTCATCACCAACCGATCGACCACCGACGCTGCCGAACTGACGATCGACCTGGCGGCGGCGGGGGCCGTGCTGATCGATGCGGAGACGCTGACGACGCCCGACGGCGGAGACCGCCACGCCACCAACTCCGTGTCGTCGCAGCCGGTCGGTATGGCTCCGCTCACCGCGGTCGACGTGACGCACGACGGCGCATCGAGCGTCGTCTCGGTGACCGTGCCCGCCCTGTCCTGGTCGGTTCTCGACCTGGCCGCGACCGAGGAGGACTCGCTTGTCTGACTTCCGCATCGGCGACGAGAACTTCGAACTCGACGGCCGCCCCTTCCAGATCCTCTCCGGCGCGCTGCACTACTTCCGCGTGCACCCGGACCTCTGGCGTGATCGCATCCGCAAGGCGCGGCAGATGGGGCTCAACACGATCGAGACCTACGTCGCGTGGAACGCGCACGCGCCGAGCGCCGACGAGTTCGATCTCACCGGTCGACTGGATCTCGGACGCTTCCTCGACGATGTCGCGGCCGAGGGAATGCACGCGATCGTCCGCCCCGGCCCGTACATCTGCGCCGAGTGGGACAACGGCGGGCTGCCGGGATGGCTGTTCCGGTCGGGCACCGTGGGCGTCCGGCGCAACGAGCCGCAGTACCTCGCGGCGATCGAGCGATATATGGCCCAGCTCGCGCCCGTGCTGGTCCCGCGGCAGATCGATCGGGGCGGACCCATCATCCTCGTCCAGATCGAGAACGAGTACGGCGCGTACGGCGCCGACCGCGACTATCTCCAGCGTCTCATCGAGATCAACCGCGGGGTGGGAATCTCCGTGCCGCTCACGACCGTCGATCAGCCCACACCGGAGATGCTCGAGAACGGCAGTCTCCCGGAACTCCACAAGACTGCGTCGTTCGGCTCCCGTTCGATCGAGAGGCTCGCGACCCTGCGGCGCCATCAGCCCACCGGACCGCTCATGTGCTCGGAGTTCTGGAACGGGTGGTTCGACCACTGGGGAGCCCACCACCACACGACCTCTGTCGCGGAGTCGGCACGCGATCTCGACGATCTGCTCGCCGCGGGCGCATCGGTGAACCTCTACATGTTCCACGGCGGCACGAACTTCGGCTTCACGAACGGCGCGAACGACAAGGGCGTGTATCAGCCGCTCGTCACGAGCTACGACTACGACGCACCGCTCGACGAATCCGGAGCGCCCACCGAGAAGTACTGGGCGTTCCGCGAGGTGCTCGCGAAGTACACCGACCTCGCGGAGGACGATGTCCCTTCCGCGCGCGGCCCGGCGCCGACGCCGACCGCGACGATCGGCGAGGCGGTGCCGCTCGCCGAGGTCGTCGACCGGCTCGGCGAGTGGCGGTCGTTCGCCCACGTGCCGACGATGGACGAGCTCGGCGCCTTCACCGGCTTCGCGGTGTACCGGTCGCGAATCGATGTCGAAGGGTCCGCTGCGCTCGAGGTCGACGAGGTACGCGATCGTGCTCTCGTCTCCGTCGACGGTGTGCCCGTCGGCGTGCTCGCCCGCGACCACCACGATCATGCGCTGGCGCTTCCCGTCGATGCATCCGGTCTGCTCCAGCTCCTCGTGGAGGACCAGGGGCGCGTCAACTACGGCCCGCGCATCGGGGAGCCGAAGGGGCTCGTCGGAGACGTCCGCGTCGACGGCCGACCCGTCGAGCAGTGGGACGTCCTGACGTTCGACGTCTCGTCGATCGACCCCGTCCGGACTGCGCTGGAGGGAGCCTCCGCTCCCGGAGCCGCGGTCGTGGGGCCCGCGTTCGCGCGCGTGCGGTTCGAGGTGGATGCCCCGGCCGATCTCTACCTCGACACGTCCACGTGGGGCAAAGGCGTCGCGTGGATCAACGGATTCCCCCTCGGTCGGTACTGGTCGCGCGGACCCCAGCACACGCTGTACGTCCCTGCACCAGCCGTCCGGGCGGGGGAGAACGAACTGATCATCTTCGAGCTCCAGGCGGCACCGGCGCACGTGCGGTTCGTCTCGGAGCCCGATCTCGGGCATACCGAGTTTTAAGGCGGAAATCCGGGGCCGGGATGCCGGTTGCGCAGCATCCGGCAGCGTTCTATGCTCCGTGTTACCGCTAATTGTTTGCGTAAACAATTCCTGGAAACCACGATCGACGACCACGATGGCCGTCTGGAACGGATGACGATGAAGTCACGTAAAGCGAAGATCCTCGCTGCGGTTACGACGACGGCCCTGCTGGCCGGTGCGCTCGCGGGCGCTCCGCAGGCGGCCGTCGCGGCGGGAACCCCCGTCACGATCACCCCCAACCCCGCATATGCCTCGGATCCCTTCGAGGGATGGGGGACGAGCCTCGTCTGGTTCGCCAACGCGACCGGCGGCTACCCCGAAGACGTCCGCGAAGACCTGTTCCAGAAGGTGTTCGGCGAGGACGGGCTCAACCTCAACATCGCGCGCTACAACATCGGCGGCGGGAACGCGACGGACGTACCGTCGTACTTGCGCCCCGGCGGGGCGGTCGACGGGTGGTGGGCGGCCGAGCTGGGCGAGTCCGACGCCGAGGGTCCCATCACCTCGACGTACGCCGATCGCGATCGCTACGCCGCCGCGTGGGACGGTGAGAACCCCGAGCACTACGACTTCAGCGCCGACGAGACGCAGCGGTGGTGGATCGATGCCCTCGCCGACAAGATCACGAAGTGGGAGGCGTTCAGCAACTCCCCGCCGTACTTCCTCACGGAGAGCGGCTTCGTGTCGGGCGGGATCGACAGCGCCACGTCCGAGCAGCTCGCGACCGAAGACATGGACGCGTTCGCTTCCTACCTCGTCAACGTCGTCGAGTACCTCGAGGAGACGCACGGCATCGAGTTCGAGACTCTCGACCCGTTCAACGAGCCCAACACCAACTACTGGTCGACGCGGATCGGTGAGGACGGCTGGCCCACGACGGCGAGCCGCCAAGAGGGCGCCCACATCGGGCCCGCTCGTCAGGACGCGATGATCAAGGCGCTGCAGGCGCGGCTCGAGACCGCCACGACCGACGTCGAGATCTCGGCGATGGACGAGACGAACCCCGGCACTTTCGTGACCAACTGGAACGGATGGAGCACCGAGGCCAAGAACGCCGTGTCGCAGCTCAACGTGCACACGTACGGGACCTCCGGCCGTGTCGCCGTGCGAGACATCGCCAAGAGCGCCGACAAGCCCCTGTGGATGAGCGAGATCGAGGGCAACTGGGACACGTCGGGCGTCGGGTTCAACCAGACCAACATAGACAACGGACTCGGCATCGCCTCGCGCATCACCGACGACCTGCGTGAACTCGAACCGACCGCGTGGGTGCTGTGGCAGCCGGTCGAAGACCTCTACAACATGGAGAAGGTCGAGCGTCTGAACTGGGGGAGCGTCTTCATCGACTTCGACTGCGACGCGGACGGCAACTCGCTGCGCCGGCTCGCCGACGGTGACGCCGACCCCTCGTGCAAGGTCCTCACGAACGCGAAGTACAACACCATCCGCAACTACACGCACTACATCCACCCCGGCGACCGCCTGATCCAGACCGACAACACGCAGACGACCGCGGCGATCTCGAGTGACGCCGACGACGTCACGCTCGTGCACATCAACACCGACACGACAGCGCGCGACCTCACGATCGACCTCTCGAAGTTCGGCTCCATCGCACCGGGCGCGACCGTCACGCCGATCATCACGACGGAGTCGCCCGCTGCGGACCCGACCGCGAACGCCCTCGTGGCCGGCACCCCGGTGCCCGTCGACGCAGCGCGCGGACAGGCTGTCGTCTCGGTGCCGGCGAAGTCGGTCGCGACCCTCGTCATCAGTGGAGTGTCGGAGGTGTCGGATGACGCCCCCGCCCTCCGCGACGGTCACAGCTACCAGCTGTTCGGCGTCCAGAGCGGGCTCGCGCTCGCGGCGGACCCGTCGACGCTCGTCATCCGGACGGGGGCGACGACGCCTGCGACGGCCGTGGCGCAGACCTGGACGGTCCGCACGATCGACGGCGAGGGGACGAACCGTCACAGGTTCGCACTCCAGGCCGGCGATGGGCGCCTCCTCGGCGTCGCCGGGGGAGACGCCGTGCTCTCGAGTGCGGCGGTCGAGGCCGCGGCATCCGATCCGTCCCTCCAGTGGATCGCCTCGACGGGTGACGGGAAGACGTACTCGCTGCTCAGCGTCGCCGATCAGCGCGTTCTCGACGTGAACGGTCAGAGCACCGCCAACGGGTCGCGCGTGGGTCTGTGGACGACGAGCGATGCCGACAATCAGCGCTGGACGCTCGCCGACACGGGGATCACGAGTGTCTCTCCCGTGTCGACGACGACCCCGACGGGTGTCGCGGCGACGCTTCCCGGACAGGTCACGCTGAACTACCGCGGCGGTGTCGAGCGCCGGGCCGCGGTCCAGTGGGACGCCTCCGGTGTCGATTGGTCGACCGCCGGGACGAAGACGGTGACCGGCACCGGTACGGATCTCTTCGGGGCCGAGTTCGAGGCGGTCGTGACGGTCGAGGTGGGCTCCTACCGCGCGACCGAGCCGACGTCGCTGACGACCTACGCGGGCGTCGATCTCGACCGCGTCGTGTCCGATGCGCCGACGACCGTCACGGTGCGCGTCGGTGACGCGGCGAGCGAACTGCCCGTCGAGTGGGACTGGGCTGGCCTGAGCGACGCGTCGTTCGCATCGACGGGTGTCGTGCGGGTCACGGGGACGGCGACGACCTCGGACCCCGCGAACCCGACGCTGGGAGCGTCTCTCGCGGTCATCCTCACGACGCCCGGCGAAGCCAACGTCGCTCCGGCGAGCACGGCGACGGCGAGCTTCACGGAGAGTTCGTCCTACAGCGTCGACCGCACCAAGAACGGCATCACGAGCGACAAGGGATGGTCGAACTGGCGCTCCGGTACGAAGAACGCCACCGACACCCTGACGTATGCGCTCGCCGAGCGGGAGCGCGTCGAGCACGTGAAGATCCACTTCTACAAGGACGGATCGAGCACGAGCTGGGCGCAGACCCTCACGGTCGAGACCCGGACCGGTACCGGTGCGTGGACGCCGACCGGCATCGTCACGGTACCGACGCCCGGGAACGGGACGGCGCCCGTCGTCGATGTCCCCTTGGCGGGTGTGCAGGCCGACCAGGTGCGCGTCGTGCTCACGGCGTATCCCGCGACGCACATGATCGTCTCGGAGGTCGAGATCTACGCGGCCGCTGCCGGCACAGCGGACGTCGCCGATCTCGCCGCGCTCACGCTCGACGGGGCTGGGCTCGAGGGATTCACGCCCGACCGTGCCGAGTACGAGGCGTCGTGGGCGGGTGTCGCGCTCCCCGTGGTGCGCGCGGTGCCCGTCGATCGGAACGCGAGCGTCTCCATCGCGCAGGCGAGTGAGGCCGATCCCGTCGCGACGGTGACGGTCACTGCGCCGGGCGGTGCGACGCGGACGTACACCGTGACGTTCAGCCGTGAGGAGCCGCCGCTTCTCGAGGCGACCGTGGCATCGAGCATCCGATGCATCGCCGGAAAGGCGTACGTCACGATGACGCTGACGAACACGAGCGACGTGCCGGTGGACATCACGGCTACCACGCCTTACGGAACGAAGTCGTTCAGCGACCTCGCCCCCGGCAAGCGCGTGTCGGTGGCGCTCAACTCTCGGATGGCGTCGATCCCCGCGGGCGAGATCGGCCTCGCGCTGACCGGTGTCGTCGACGGAGCCGAGGTCGAGCGTTCCCTCGTGGCCCCGCTTCCCGCGGGAGGCTGCGCCTCCTGAGGCCCCGGCCCCGTTTGCCGAGAAGACCCGAACCGTCGCAATTCCGCTCCTCAGCGGACGGTTCGGGTCTTCTCGGCAGTGGGGGCCGGGCCTCGCCCGGGGTCGACGCCCGGTCGGCGAGAAGACGCGACCCGTTCTCGGGCAGGGCCGTGACACGCGGCACCGAGAAGACGTGGGACTCCAGCGCGGCCGCATGTGCGCGCGACGGCGTGAGGGGGAAGCTCACGAGAAGCGACGGATGCAGGTGGCGCCGGCGCCGGCCTCGGCCCTCGCGGGAACGTGACGTCAGGCCGGGGCGATCGGGCGATTGCGAACCCGGAACCAGAGACTGAGCTCGCGCGTCGCGCGGAGGACATTGTCGGCGTCGTTCGCGCTGTCGAGATCGTCGAACGTGCTGCGAAACCCCGGGGGAAGCGGGGTCGAGGGATCTGCGACGGGCTGATACGCCATCGTCCAGTCCGCGAACTGTCGTGCGGTCGGTTTGCCTTCGTCAAGCGTTCGCATGCCGCTGTGACGCGGATCCTGCGCGATCTTGCCGTAGAGGGTGCGGATGCTGTGCTCCGGGCCCTCGAGGAACTGGACGAACCGTCCACTCCGGTACAGCAGGAGACCCGTGATGTCATTCGCGGCGTTGCTCTCACGGGCGTGGTGCAGCAACGCCGCGAGGGCGTCGTCGTCGAGCGGCGAAGTCGCCGTACTCGCATAGACGAGCGAGAAGAGTGTGCTGTCGCGAGCGGAGCGCGTCATTCGCGCGACCCGTCGGCTCCCGTAGACGCCACCGCGTGCATTGCTTCGTCGAGGCGCGTGTGCGTGCTGAGCGGGCGTGTGTGTGCGTCGAGGGCGGCGAATCGTCCGTCGGATAACACCTCGATGCATCCGAGGAATGTTCCGTTGTGGCTCCCGACGTAGAACCCTTCATCTACGCGGGCCCAGAGAGCGTCGGCGATATCAGTCATCTTGGTCCGTATCCATCTGCTTCAGGCTAACCGCCGCGTCCGACATCAGGGCCCGATCCTGCTTCACAGGCCGTTTACTCCTCGCCTGAGTACTGCGCCCCGTCCGCCGAGAAGACCCGAACTGCGCGTCTGCAGCCGCGAAACGCGCAGTTCGGGTCTTCTCGCGACATGGGCGGGGACACCGCGGACGGACGAAGGGGAGGGCCGCCGATTCGGCGACCCTCCCCGTTATCCGCTCGGCTCAGCGCGTGCCGGTCAGCCGATCGACGCGACGCGGCGGCGTCGGACGATCAGTGCGGCGATGCCACCACCCAGGATCGTGAGACCCGCGAGGAGGAAGCCGAGCATGCCGGTGCCTCCCGTCATGGCGAGGGGGCCGCTCGACCCGCCCGCTGCCGGGGTGCCGCCGGTGCCCGAGCCGCCGCCGCTGCCGTCGGATGCGACGACGATCGTGAACTCGAGTGTGTCCGACACGGATGCCGAAGCCACCTCGGTCCGCTCGAAGCGGGCGGCGATCGCGTACGAGCCCGCGTCGAGACCCTCGGCGAGCGTCACCGTCGCGACACCGTCGACGACCTCGGCCGTTCCCAGCACGACGTCTTCCGCGGCTTCCGCTGCGGCGAACCGGGCCCGAGCATCCGACACCTGGATCACGGAGACCGTGCCGTCGGTGACCTCGCCCGTCACAGTCGCGATGACCGTGAGCGGCTCGCCCTCGATGAGGCTGCTGTCCTCGCTGAGGGCGATGTCGACCGACGTGGGTGCGAGCAGCGAGACGGTCGCCTCGAGCACGCGACCCGATCCGAGTCCCAGGGCCGACGCCGTGTAGGCGCCGAGCTCGGCGTCCTCGGCGCTCGTGACCTCGACCTCGGCAACGCCATCGGCGTCGGCGACCGCGGATTCGACGATCTCGTCGCCCATCGAGAACGCGACGGTCTCACCGGCGCGGAATCCCGTGCCGGTCAGTGTCAGGGGCTCGCCCGGGGCGACATCCTCGGCGGAAGTCAGGAGCTCACCGGGCGTCGTCGAAGCTGCGAGCTCCGCACACGCGTCACCCTGCACTCCGACGGTCGGCGCCTCGGGCAGCGCACCGGTCACGCCGTCGTCTTCGCGCACGATGAGACGGCCGAAGGCGTCCGTACCCATGACGGCGTGAGTCGAGTTGGTCGCGCTCACCGTGAACGCGCTCGTCGGGTTGGCCGATGCGGCGCTGTCTCCGCCCGTCGGAATCGTGACAGTGACGCAGGTCTGTCCGGGGGCGAACGTCACCTGCTGCACGGCCGAGGCGACCGTTGCCGACCCGAGGACGCTGACGAACGCGGTGACGGGTGCCGTCTCGGCGCGATTGAGGTAGACGGCGACATCGGCGGTGCCGGGGCCGGAGCCTTCCTCGATCGTCGTCGAGGCGATGTTGACCGCGGTCCGCGTCTGCACGACGGCGGGCGCACTCGTGGGGGTGTCGAACGCGAGGTCGGACAGGTAGAGCCCGCCCGCTCCCGTACCGTCGGCGCCCACCCCGGCCGTGAAGCGCACTTCGCGCACATCCGCGAGGTTGATGCCGGACATCTCCGAAACCGGGATGGTCACCTGCTGCAGCACGATCTTGTTGAGCCGCGTGTTGGTGCCGCCGGGCATCCGGTTGATGGCGAGCGGGTTGATCTCCGACACCTTGCGGCTGAAGGTCTGTCCTGCCCCGTCGATGACGCTGATCGTCACGTCGGTGCCGAGGGGCACCGTGCGGTCCGGAGCCATCTTGACCGTCAGCTGCGATCGTGACGAGACGTCGCGCTGGCCCTGCGGCACGGAGACGCGCAGCTCACCGGTGCTGGGTGCCGCCGGGTTGGATCCGCCGGTCCACAGCACGCGCGTCACGGGGGTCGCCGTGACGTTCAGGCCGAAGCGCACGGGGGTCCAGTGCGGAACCCGCGATGTGCCGATGTCCTGCAGGGTGCAGTACGGCATGGGCGGAGCGATCGAGCTGCTCGTCTCGGCGTTCGCGCACACCTGAGCCGATGCGGCACCGCTCGTGCGGATGAGGCTGCTCGCGCCAGCGAAGTCGGTGACGAGTGTCGTGGCGGATGCCGGCTGGCTGGCCATCACGCGGACGTCGGCGTACGAGGTCCGCGGCGTGGTCGGAGTCGCCGAACCGTCGAACAGCGACTGGAACTGCGTTTCGCCGCCCATCGTGAGGCGGAAGAAGCCGGTCATGTACGACACGCCCACCTGATACTGCTGCTCGGGGCTCATGCGCGTGGCATCCGCTCGTGCACAGCTCGAGGTCGTGTCGCTCGTCGTCCAGTCGTCGCTCGTCGAGTACGGGTACAGGCCGGGGGTCCACACGGTGTTGAAGAAGTTGTGGTTGGCGCCCATGATCCACACGGCCGAACGCAGGACGTCATCCCCGAAGGCGTGACGCGAGTCGTCGATCATGTGCTGTCCCTGCTGGTTCGACACGTCGCCGTCGCAGTAGGGGAGGAAGACGGCCATCGGCACGTCGGGGATCGTCATGCGCCCGAAGTCGACGGGAGCGAGCGGCAGTACCGAGACGATGCCGAACGGGTCTTCCAGTGCCTGGTTGAGCGTGACAGCCGAGGTCGCCCCTTCGCCACCGCGGGAGTGCCCCATGATGCCGACGTTGTCGAGATCGAAGCGGCCCGCAAGGCTCGCGGCCGTCACACCGGCAGCGGCGGCCGGCGCGTCGGTGCGCTTCGTGGCGTAGGTGAGGGCTTCGTCGAGCGTGCGCGTGACGCTCGTCACGGTGCCGTCGGCGGCGGGCCAGCTGATGTCGTCGAAGGCGACGGGCTTGGCGGAGTTGGCGGCATCCAGCATCGACAGCGTGTCGAGGATGAGCTGCCCACGTGCCTTCGCGCCGTAGTCGAGCGCGAGCTGGTTGTCGTTGGAGTTGACGGCGTTCGCGGCGATCGACAGCACGTTGTAGCCGCGCGATGCGAGCGCGCGTCCGGTGCCCTCGTAGCCCTGGTACGAGCGGACGTTGACCTGGTTGGGTCCACAGGGCCACCGCAGGGGGTTGGACGTGCCGGTGGCGCACGAGCCGTGGCGTCCGTGCAGCAAGATGACCGTCGGGCGCTCGCCGGATGCGCTCGTGAGGTACATCTTTCCGGTCATCTCGCCACGGATGCCGCCGATTCCGGCGAGTGCGACGGCGCGGTCGCCGAAGTCGTACTCGGCCTCGGTGACGGTGAACTCTCCGAGGTCGCTGGGGTCCTCCGTCGCGGCGAAGGGAGCGAGGCGGCTCATCTGGCGGAGAAGGACGTCGTTCGTCTCCTCCGTGGTCGTCTCGACGGACGGCGACTCGGCGGCCTTCTCTTCGTCTCCCGAGGCCCATCCCTTCTCGACGTCGCGCGCGGTGGCGACGCTCGGGTCGGCCGTGACGACCGAGAGCGACAGGCCGTCGGCGGATTCCGTCGCGAGGCCGATGGTCTCGCCGTCGACGACGATCGTGGGGGCATCGCTGACGATCGGCAGTGCCTCGTCGAGCTGGAACGTGACGAGGTAGCCGCCCGGGGCGGTGGTGACGGTCCAGTCGTCACCGGAGGCGACGACTCCGTCAGTGGGCGCGACGGCGGATGCCGCGGGGGCGGAGCTGAAGAGAAGCGCGGGCGCGATGAGCGCCGTCGTGACGACGGCTATGCGCGCGCGCAGGGGTGAGTGAGTTCGCACGAGACTCCGATGCAGAGATGGACGCAGTGCGTTCGGGCGCACCGCTCGGAACGAGAACCGGGATCGGCTCCCTTCGCGAGGCTAACGATGTTATAGAGATGTCTATAGCCGCGTTACACCCCGGTAACGCGGAATTTACCGGTGCGGCGTTTTCGCCGCTGCGTCAGAGATTCTCGGAGTCGATGACGATCCGTCGAACGACCCCCGCATCGGCGGAGAGTGCCATCACGAGGCGATACTCGGCCGTCGCGTCGGCGGAGACGGGGAGGTGCAGGTGAACCTCGGCGACCGTCAGAGTGTCGCCGTTCATCGAGTTCTCGGCGTGGTGGAGGTCGCCGATGCGGACCTGAGCGCCGTGGAAGACGTCGTCAGCGCGGAGTCGTCGGAGAACCGACTCGGCGCCGTTGACGTACTGGGTGTTCGCATCGATGAGCACGACGTCGGGGTGCAGGAGGCCGGAAATGCGCGCCCTGTCGGCGCCCGCGAGGGCGTTGAGCCATGCAACGGCAGGGGGAGTGGCATCCCGGATCGCGCGCGCCGGACTCGGCTCAGTCATCCTCCGCGAGACGGTGGAGCCACCTCGCGAGCAGTGCCGCCTCCTCATTGCCGAGCGGCAGGTCGGGCGTCGCAGCGTCGGCCAGTGCCGCATGCAATGCGGCGGCTCGAGCGCGGAGCGTTGTGTTCGCGGCGGGCGTCGCCTTCGCGTGGAGGAGTGAATCGACGATGCCCGAGCGTGCGGCATCCGTCGAGGAGGGATGCAACGTGGGGTCCGCGATGATCGCGAGGCAGGCCCCGATCGCGGCGGTCGAAAGCCGCCAGACGGCCGCCGACGCCGTCGTCGTCGTCAATTGGCCGCCGGCGGCGATCGACGTGAGTCGGGATGCTGCGACCCGCTCGACGCGGTGCGCCCCCGCCGCGACCTCGCCGACCGTCGTCGAGCCGTACATCAGCGCGTACCGGGCGGGAGTGGCGAGGGCCGCTCGGATGTGCGCGTTCCAGATCTCGCCGAGCATCGACCGCGGATCGGCTGCCGTCGAGTTCTCGATCTCGGAGGCGAGAGAGACGAAGCCGCGGTCTGCGACGGCATCCACGAGGCCCTGCTTGTTGACGAAGAAGTGATAGAGCGTGGGGAACTGCACCCCCGCGCGCGCACAGACCGCGCGAACCGACAGCGGCTCGGAGGGGGCCGAGGCGAGGAGCTCCTCCGCGGCGTCGAGCAGTGCGTCGCGGGAGCTCGCGGCGGCAGGAGGCACGCTGCCAGGCTAACGCGGGCGTGTGCGAGATCGTGGGAGGTGGTGCGGGCTGGCTCATTTGCTCGTCCCTGAGAAGGCGGTGCCTCGACGCTAGCCTTCGCATGTTTCGCGCTCAGTGCCGTGTGTTTCCCTCCCGTGAACGCGCCGCTGCACCCGGGCGGTGTGCTTCCCGCGGCCCCGCGCTGGGCCGGCGCCTGTCCGCTGGCCCGCCGCCCCGCGCTGGGCCGACGCCTGTCCGCCGAGAAGACCCGAACCGTTCGTTTCGGGCCGGAATTCGCGCAGTTCAGGTCTTCTCGGCGGAGTCGGGGCCCGGGCCGGGGTCGGCGCCGGAGTGGGGGCTGTCGTGCTCGTGGGCGCGGCGGACGTGGCTGCGGGCATGCTCGACGGCCGAGGGGAGATCCGCGAAGAGGTGATTCTGATGACGGAGCGACGAGATGACACCCACCCGGGTCGCGAGGAGCAGATGGCGCTCCTGAATCCCCTTGATCAGCACGGTGATGTTCCTCCGCTCGAGGGATTGGATGAGCTCCGTGATGACGCGGGCCCCCGTGGCATCCAGGACCTGCAGCTGAGACAGTCGCAGGATGACGACCGTCACGTTGCGGATCCGGTTGACTTCGTCGATCATCCGGTCCGCGGCCCCGAAGAACAGAGCGCCGTCGAGGCGGAACAGGGCGATCTCGTCGTCCGTCGGCTGGGATGGTCCGGGGATGTCCTCGCGGTGCACGCCACCGGATGCCGCGAGGGTGCGGAGCGCGAAGAACGCGGCGGCGGCGATCCCGATGCCGACCGCGATGATGAGGTCGAAGGACACCGTCACGACGGCGGTCCCGATGAAGACAGCGGCGTCGGACCTGCTGGCGCTGACGACGCTCCGCACCGTCGAGCGGGAGATCATGCGCGTCGCCGTGATCATGAGCACTCCGGCCAGCGCGGCGAGCGGAATCTGCGACACGGCCGTCGCCGCGAGATACACGACAGCGATCAGGACGAGCGAGTGGACCACCGCGGCGAGCCGTGTCCGGGCGCCCGAGCGGAGGTTGACGGCGGTCCGTGCGATGGCGCCGGTCGCCGGCATCCCACCGAAGAGACCGGATGCCACGGATGCCAGACCCTGGCCGACGAGTTCGCGGTCGGCATCGTACGGTCCCGTGTTCGAGATCGACGCCGCAACGCGTGCCGAGAGCAGCGACTCGATCGCCGCGAGAGCCGCGACCGTCAGCGCAGGCCCCGCCAGCGCGGCCAGAAGGGGCAGTGTCACGGTCGGTAGCGCGGGGGCGGGCAGGCTGGACGGAAGCTCGCCGATCCGGGCGATCGGCAGGTGCGTCAGCGTCGCAACGGCCGTCAGTACGACGATCGCCACAAGGGATGCCGGAATGTGCCGGTTCCAACGGGGGAGGGCGAGCATGATCGCCGCGACCCCGAGCGCGATGGCGAGCGACCATCCCGTTTCCGGCCACGACACCGTCGGGAGTGCCTGGGCCGCCGCCACGAGCGTGTTGGTGCTCGGGCCCGGCGTCGCCCCGAGGGCCGCAGGGATCTGCTGCACGAAGATGATGACGGCGATCCCGAGTGTGAAGCCCTCGATGACGGGCCACGGGATGTACGACACGACACGCCCGACTTTGAGGACCCCCGCGACGAGCACGAAGAGTCCCGCCATGAGGCTCAGAAGCGGAACGACCTCGGGCCCCTGGGTCGCGACGATGGGGCCGAGCACCACCACCATCGCGCCCGTGGGTCCGGACACCTGCACGTTCGAGCCGCCGAATACGGCGGCGACGATGCCCGCGACGATCGCGGTGACGAGTCCGACGTCAGCGCCGACGCCGGAGCTGACACCGAAGGCGAGAGCGAGCGGGAGAGCCACGATCCCGACAGTGATGCCGGCCACGAGATCCCCGCGCCAGGTGCGTCCGATACCGCGGTAGTCCGAGAGACCGGGAAGGAGGGGCGCGACGTAGCCGCGAACGTTCACCGCGAGTCCGTGACCCGCTCGGGAAGGACGGGGAGGTCCTTCGCGTCGCGCATGTGCTGCTGCGCTTGGGTCAGGATGTCGCCGAGGAGCTTCCGCGCCGTGTGGAGCAGGGTGGCCACTTCGGGGAACGCCGGACGGTAGAAGACCTGGCTTCCCCGTCGCTCGGAGACGACGAGGCGGTGCCGTCGAAGCACGGCGAGATGTTGAGACAAGTGGGATGCCTCGATCCGCAGCTCATCGATGAGGGTGCCGACGGCGACTTCGTCGGCCGCGATGAGGATCTCGAGGATCCGGACCCGTACGGGGTGCGCGAGTCCCTTGAAGAGGTTGGCTTTCACTTCGTAGAGCGGGCCGTCGTGGCTCAGGGGACCGTCCATGGCACCTCGTCCCTTCGCGGCATCCGGTCTGGATGATGAGTTGATGAATCCATCATGCCACGCGGGCCCGTGCGCTGTCGCAGGCCCGAGGCCCTGGCGCAGGCCCGAGCCCCTGTCGCAGGCCCGAGGCCCTGGTCGTAGCCCCGAGGCCCTGGTCGCCGAGAAGACTCGAACTGCTTGCCCGAGGCCGAAATCCGCGCAGTTCGAGTCTTCTCGGCGGAGAGGGGGGTGAGCTTTCGCGGGACCTTCGTCCCCGCTCCGGGCGACGGCGTGGGCTTCGGTGGAGGGGAGGAGCCGCGGAGCGGCCCTGTCACGGGGAGGTGACGTCATGAGTGGGATGGACGACGCGGTCGTATCCGTGCTGAACGACGAGGAGTGCTGGAGCCTGCTCGAACGGGGCGAGCTCGGACGGCTGGCGGTGTGCGTCGACGGCGAGCCCGAGATCTACCCCGTGAACTACGTCCTCGACGGACCTCGACTCCTCTTCCGAACGGCGCCCGGGTCGAAGCTCACCGACCTCTCGGCGAACCCGCGCGTCGCGTTCGAAGTGGAGGAGTACGACGACACGACGGCGGCGAGCGTCATCATGAAGGGCGTCGCTCAGCGCCTGGACCTGCAGCGCGAGATCGACGCGGCCGATGCACTTCCGCTTCGGTCATGGATTCCGACGCTCAAGTACCGGTGGGTCCGCATCACCCCGGCCTCGCTCACGGGGCGCCGCTTCGACCGCGGGCCCGAACCGTCGCGCTACGTCGCATCGACGCGCGACAGCTGAATATCGCGGCAACCGCGCACACTCACGCGTGCGCTGTTGCCGCGCTCGCCAACCGCATCCAGGTTCCGGCGATCGCGTCGGCGTTGAGCGACATCGAACGGATGCCGCGGGCGAGCAGCCACTCGGCCAGTTCCGGATGGTCGGAGGGGCCCTGCCCGCAGATGCCGATGTACGCGCCGCGGCGATTGCACGCGTCGATGGCGAGCTCGAGGAGGGCGAGCACGGCGGGATTCCGTTCGTCGAACGCGCTCGCAACGGCGGCGGAATCACGATCGACGCCCAGCGTGAGCTGCGTGAGGTCGTTGGAGCCGATGGAGAACCCGTCGAAGTGATCGAGGAACGCGTCCGCCAGGAGCGCATTGGAGGGGATCTCGCACATCATGACGATCTCGAGTCCGTTGTCACCGCGGCGCAAGCCGTTCTCCGCGAGGAGAGCGACGACGGCGGCCGCCTCATCCACGGTCCGGACGAAGGGAATCATGATCTTGACGTTCGTCAGGCCCATCAGGTCGCGCACGTGACGGAGGGCTTCGCACTCCAGATCGAAGCACCCCCGGAAACTCGGGGTGGTGTACCGCGCCGCGCCGCGCCATCCCAGCATCGGGTTCTCTTCGTGCGGTTCGAAGGCCTCGCCGCCGAGAAGAGTCGCGTACTCGTTCGTCTTGAAGTCGCTCATGCGGACGATCACCGGATGAGGGGCGAACGCGGCGGCGATCGTGGAGATCCCCTCGGCGAGGCGTCGGACGAAGTAGTCGCGCGGCGTCGGGTACGCAGCCGTGCGCTCGGCGATCTGCGTCTTGAGCGGCTCCGGCAGGGTGTCGAACTCCAGCAACGCGCGGGGGTGGATGCCGATGGTGCTCCCGACGATGAACTCCAGTCGGGCAAGACCCACTCCGTGGTTCGGGAGTTCCGCGAGCGCGAACGCCTGGTCGGGGACCCCGACGTTCAGCATGAGATCGACGGGGAGGTCGGGGAGGACGTCGAGTGGCGTCTCGTCGATCGTGAAGTCCCGGATGCCGCGATAGACGACGCCGTCGTCTCCTTCCGCGCAGCACACGGTGACGTCGGCTCCGTCGGTCAGGGCATGTGTTCCCGTCTCGGTTCCGACGACGGCGGGGATGCCGAGTTCGCGCGCCACGATGGCCGCGTGGCATGTGCGGCCGCCGCTGTCGGTGACGATCGCGGACGCACGCCTCATGATCGGCTCCCAGTCGGGGTCGGTGCGGTCGGCGACGAGCACGTCGCCCGTCTGGAACAGGTGCATCTGCGCGAGGTCGTGCATGACGCGCACGCGTCCGGCCCCGATCCTCTCGCCGACCGCACGGCCGGTCGCGAGGACCTCGCCGCCGTGCTCCCTCAGTGTGTAGCGCCGCACGACCGTCCCGTCGCGTCGTGCCACGACGGTCTCGGGTCGGGCCTGGACGATGTACAGCCTGCCGTCGATGCCGTCGAGCGCCCATTCGATGTCCATCGCGCGCCCGTAGTGGGCTTCGATCGTGAGCGCGCTCCGCGCGAGCTCCTCGACCTGCTCGTCGGTGATGCTGAAACGCGCGCGCTCGCTCGCCGGCACGTCGGTGAGGATCGTGCTGTCGTCGGTGCCGCTTCCCTCGCCGTATCTGAGGGCCACGGCCTTCGTGCCGACCTCCCGCCGCAGGATGGAGGGCTTGCCTGCTCGGAGGGACGGCTTGTAGACGTAGAACTCGTCGGGATTGACCGTGCCCTGCACCACCGTCTCCCCGAGCCCGTAGGCGCTCGTGATGAAGACGACCTGGTCGAATCCCGACTCGGTGTCGACGGTGAACATGACCCCCGAAGCCCCGACGTCGGAGCGGACCATGAGCTGGACGCCCGCCGAGATGGCGACGTCGTCTTCGCGGAAGCCGTGCTGGGCCCGGTAGACGATCGCCCGGTCGGTATAGAGCGACGCGAAGACCTTCCTGATGGCATCCAGGAGGTTGTCGATGCCGGAGATGTTGAGGAAGGTCTCCTGTTGCCCGGCGAAGGAGGCATCCGGAAGATCCTCCGCGGTCGCGGACGAGCGCACCGCCCACGTGACGCGTTCGGGATCTGGTTGCTCGGCGAGCAGTTCCTCATAGGAGGAGCGGATGGACTGCTCGAGCGACGACGGGAACGGCTGCTGCTCGACCCACGCGCGGATCTCGGCGGCGACCCGCGCGAGCTCGCGGACGTCGCTCAGGTCGACGGGCCGGAGGGCGGATCGGATGCGGGATCCCAGGTCTCCGTGCGCAAGGAAGCCGCGATGCGCGTCGGCGGTCGTGGCGAACCCGTCGGGCACCCGCACGCCGACGCTCGCGAGCCCGGACACCATCTCGCCGAGCGACGCGTTCTTGCCTCCGACCTGTGGCACGTCGGACATCGTCGTTTCGCCGAATCGGAGCACGTCGGACATGGGGAACCATCCTGTCTCAGGGAACGTCGGCGCCCGCCCGCTCTGCCGACGGCGCCGTCACCGTGAGTCTCCGCCACCCTCGCGCGCGCCGTTGGGTCGAACGTCCCGCGGCCCGCCCGCCGCGCCGATCCTTGCCGTCCGTCCGCGTCGCCCCGCGCCCGAGTCGCGACCCGCGGGGGCATCTCGACCCGCGCTCCGCTGTCGGGCCGAGGCCCCATTCGCCGAGAAGACCCGAACTGCTCGGCGTGGACCGAAATCTGCGCAGTTCGGGTCTTCTCGCCGGAGAAAGGGGGCCGAGCCGAGAGCCTCAGTCCTGGCCGGGGAGGTGGAGATCGTCGGGGTCGACGTCCACGTCGCCGACGTCGTCGGGTCCGCCGGCGCCGGGTACGACACGGACGTCGTCGGGGTCGATGTCGTCGTCGATCGTGTCGGGAAGGCCTTCGGTGTTCTGCTTCTCCGCGGTCTCCCTCTCACTCGCGGGAGTGTCGGCCGTGTCCGCCCGGCGAGCGTCGGATTCGGAGGTCGTCTTCGTCGGGGGAGCGGGAGGAAGTCCGTCCGTCTCACCCGCGGCGAACCGCATCTTGTCGTCTGCGTTCATGGCCCCGACGGTACCCGCGGCCCCGGGGCTCACACGGGGGCTTGACGCGAAGCATCCGGTGCACCCCGCCCCGCCGCGCCGCCTGCCGCGCCGCCTGCCGAGAAGACCCGAACTGCTCGCGCAAGGCCGGAATCTGCGCAGTTCGGGTCTTCTCGGCAGATGGGGGGTGACCCCTCGGCCGGGACCTAAGGCCCGCCTCGGGCGCGGTGCGCGGTGGATGCTGAGGGCATGAGCGAGAGTGTGCCCACGCTGCCGTCGTCGACGGTGTACCGGGTTCGAGCGGGCTCGGCGCCGGGCGGAAGCGCGACAGCAGATGTCGGTACGGAACTCGTCCGATTCGACGCCAGCTGGCAGCCCACCGTGTACAACACCCTCGCCGCCGCGTGCGAGATCACCGGGGACATTCGAGTCGCCGCACCTGCCCGGAGCGAATGACCCCGCTCTACACTGAGCGAATGCGCGACATGGACTCCGGCGATCGGGTGTTGTGACGTCCACCGGCGACGTGCTGCGCGTCCCCTCCTTCGCGCTCTTCTGGAGTGCCGCCACGCTCCGCATGTTCGGCACGACCATCGCGGGGGTCGGGGTACAGGTCCTCATGGTGACGGTCCTGCAGGCGACGCCGGTCGAGATCAGTGTGCTCAGCGCGCTCAGCGTCGTGCCCTATCTCTTCCTCGGCCTGGTCGTCGGCGCGCTGATGGACCGATGGCGGCGACAGCGCACGCTCGTGCTCACGAGTGTCGGACGCGCGATCGCCCTCGGATCGATCGCCGCCCTGGTGCTCCTCGACGCGCTCACGATCTGGTCGCTGGGGGCCGCGATCCTCGTTCTCGGTGTCTTGACGCTCTTCGCTGATTCGGCTGCCCAGCCCTTCCTGCCTCATGTCGTCCCCCGCCGCTCTCTCGTGCGAGCCAACGCGCGGCTCGGACAGAGCGAAACCGTCGCCGCGACGGCCGGACCCGCGCTCGGCGGGGCGCTGTTCAACCTCCTCGGAGCCCCGATCCTGTTCGCCATCGACGCCGTCATCAGCGCGGTCGCAGCGGTGCTGCAGGCCCGCATCAGGGTGACGGAGACCGCAGCGCCGCGTCGTGTTCAGGGCCGCCACCTCGGACGCGAGATCGTCGAAGGGATGCGGTACACCTATCGGCACCGGATGCTTCTTCCGCTCGCGCTGTCGGTGCACGTCTGGTTCCTCGCGAACAGCATCGTGGTGACCGTGTTCGCGGTGTTCGTCCTTCGTGAACTGCACCTTCCTGCGTGGGCATTCGGTATCGCTCTGGCGTGCGCCGGTCTCGGCGGCTTCCTCGGTGCCGTCTTCGCGCCGCGGATCGGCGACCGGTTCGGCGCAGGTCGAGCGATCCTCCTGGGGCGGGCGCTCGTCGTCTTTCCCTGGCTCGCGCTCGCGGTGTTGCCCATCGACGCGGAGACGAGCCTCGGCGTTCTCATCGTCGTCGTCTCGAGCGCGCAGTTCGTGTACGGGCTGTCGATGGGGATCGAGGATGCCAATGACATCGGCTACCGGCAGGCGGTTGCGCCCGACGAGATCCAGGGCCGAATGAACTCGACCATCCGCACGACGAACCGCGTCATCTTCTTCTTCGGCGCGCTGCTCGCGGGCGTGCTCGCGACGTACCTCGGCTATCACGTGACGCTCGGGGTCGCGGCATCCGTCTTCGCGATCGCCGCGCTCGTCGTTGCGGTGTCCCCGCTACGAAACGCCCGACACGGAGACGCCGACCTCGCCGTCTGACCGGATGGGACGCCGAGAATCAGCGCCACCGCGGCTCAGCGTGCCGTCGGCTTCCCGTCGGCGGCCCACGCGACCCCCAAGGCGAACAGCGTCGAGACGCCGTACTGCTCCATCGCGGCCGCAACGCGGCGACGACCCGTTCGTGGGTTGATCCCGAGCCTGTGAGATGCCGCGTCGAGCGTGACGCCCTGCTTCATCAGCATGAGGAGCGGCGCCCACGGCTGGTCGACACCTCCGATCGGTTCGGCGCGGTGCCAGAGTTCGCGATACAGGCTCCGACCCAGGTCGGCGAGGGCTGCGCTGCGCACGCCGATCACACTGGTCGGCCACCCCTCGCCCCATTCGATGGGCAGCGCGAGCACGTCGCCGTCGATCCAGAACCAGCTCGGAAGGTCGCCGAGAAGGCGGAACTCGACCCCGACGGCGGCGTAGCGCTCGGCGATCGCGACGAGTCGAGGGTCGTCCGCGATCGACCGCGGGACGAGAGCTCGCACGGAGTGCTTGCCGGCGAACACCTCGGCGAAGCGGCTGGCGCGCGCGGGGTCGCTCTGCAGATAGCGTCCGAGATCGGGGAGCGCTCCCCACGCGGAGTCGCTCTGGTCGCTTGCGATGTCGTACCAGAGATCCTCCGCCGCTCTCGGCCCGTGCCGCACGAAGACGGGAACGAGATCGCCGGATGCTTCGCCGAAGGCCCAGTGTCGCAGCAGGACCGGGAGGTCTGCGACGAGTGCCTCGATTCGTGAGGCGGCCTCGTTCGCCGTCTGGCGCATCGTCTGCGCTTCGCCCGCGAGGACCTCGGCTGTCCACGTCGCCGGGGGCGCGTAACCGATCGTGCCCTCGCGGACCGAGACGACGCCCGTCGGTGCGAGACGGGCGAGGGCGTCGGCGACCTCGTCCGCATCCGCGTGCGCCGTGGTGGCGAGCTCTGCCACGGTTCTCGGGCGACTGCGGTAGATGAGCTCGAGCAGTGCCCTGTCGTCCACGTCCGCCTCCCTGCGTGTCGAGACCATCATGGCGCACGTGACCGCATCCGGACGCCCTCTTGAGGACGTGGCCGGAAGCGGAGGTTGTTCTGTCCGCTTCTGTCCACCCACACTGAGGGGCGGGGGATTCCTCGCGCGGAGTTTCATCGGCGCGGGGGGATGCCGTGGCCCGCAGCCACGTAGCGAACGGGAGCCAGTGACATGAGCAGGACAAGATCGGGCCTTGTACGCGCTGCCACTGTGCCGACGGTGATCGCGCTCGCGCTGGGGGCCACGGCCTGCACGGTGGACACATCCGCCGAACCGGCATCCTCCTCCGGGCCCGCCGTCGCACTCGGCGACGCGCCCGGCCAAGACGTCGTGGACCTCTACACGGATCGCGACACCGCGGTGTCGGCGGCCGTCGATGCGCTGCCGGACTACATCGAGGAGGCGCTCGAACAGACGGGAGTCCCCGGCGCAGCGGTCGCAGTCGTCTCGGACGGTGAGGTCGTGTTCGAAGAGGGATACGGCGTACGCGACCTGACGACGGAGGAACCCGTCACCGTGGACACCGTGTTCCAGATCGCGTCTCTTTCGAAGCCCTTGTCGTCGAGCATCGTGGCGAAGGCGATCACCGAAGATGCCGGGCTCTCGTGGGACGATCCGGTCGTCGACTACCTTCCCGCGTTCGCGCTCAACGATCCGTACGTGACCGAGCACGGCAAGATCGCCGACTACTTCTCTCACCGCACCGGTCTCCCGACCGGATCCGGCGATGACCTCGAGGACATCGGCTTCGATGTCGACTACATCATGGCCCACATGGACCAGATCCCTCTCGCGTCGTTCCGTGACACCTACCAGTACTCCAACTTCGGACTCACGGTCGGCGGCGAAGCGGTCGCCGCCTCGCGCGGGCAGACGTGGGCGGAGACCGCGGAGGAACTGCTGTTCGTGCCGCTCGGAATGACGTCGACGACCACCGTTCACGACGACTACCTCGCCGCGGACGACCGCGCGGCGATGCACGCGCGAACCGGGGAAGGCCAGTACGAGCAATTGTTCGACCGGAACGCGGATGCCGAGGCTCCGGCCGGTGGTGTCGCCTCGACTGCCGGCGACATCGCGAAGTGGATGACGATGGTGCTCGCCGACGGAGAGGTCGACGGCGTGGAGTTCATCGATCCGCTCGTGCTCGCAAAGACCTATTCCGCCCATTCGATCACTGGCGGCGACGCCAAGAACCTGACATCGCGCACGTCGCACTACGGGTTCGGCACGAACGTCGGCACCACTGTGACCGGCCGTGTGAACATCAACCACTCCGGCGCATTCGGGTGGGGCGCATCCACGAACGCCACGATGATCCCCGACCTGAACCTCGGCATCGTGGTGCTCACCAACGGTGCCCCCGCGGGAGTTCCCGAGGCGATCGTCTCGGAGTTCCTCGACCTCGTGCAGTTCGGTGAAGAGACGCGACCCTGGTTGGACTTCTGGTCACCCATCTTCGCGCCTTTCGCCGACCCGGCGGGCGACCTCGTCGGGGAAGACCCTCCCGCGGATGCCGCGGCAGCAGGTCCGGCGGCGGACTACGTCGGCACATACGCGAGCCCCTACTTCGGCGACTTCGTCGTGAGCGAGGAGAACGGAACGCTCACGGGGGCGCTCGGACCCGATGGCGGCTACACGTTCGAGATCGATCCGTGGAACGGGGACACGCTGTCGTTCGTGCCGACGGGGGAGAACGCGCTCCCCGGGTCGCTCTCGTCGGCGGTCTTCGTCCGCGAGGGCGATCAGATCACGGGCGTCACCCTGACGTACTTCAATGTCTTCCCCGGGCCTGGTCAGGAACCGAACGGGCTCGGCGTCTTCACGCGTACGAGCTGAACCCGCGCACGTGCGTCGGAAGTGGACGCGACGGCGGGAGTCGAACCCGCAACGCTCCCGGGTATGAGCCGGTGCCCGGGACCGCCCGGATCGCCGCGATGACCCCACGCTAGCCCGGCTGCTTTTCGGGTGCACTATGCGTGACGCAGGGTTTCGCTGAGAGTCGGCGCATGTCATCGCGCGCCGAGGCATGGCATCCCGCCGAGACCGGGTGGTGTGCGGCCTCGGGTCGGCGAGATGCCCGGTCTCGGGTCTCGATACGCCGCTGCGCGGCTACTCGACCAGCGGGTGGGGCCGCTGCGCGGGGGTGGGTCAGCGGGGTGGGGCTGCGGCCGCTCGCGGGGGCGGGTCAGGCGGAGAGGGCACGGAGCATGCGTTCGAGGGTCTCACGCAGGTCGGAGCGGGCGGGCTCGGCGAGGTTCGTCGTGTACTCCACGCCCGCGGGGATCCACGACAGGCCGTACATGGTCTCGCGGAAGTCCGCGCCGCCCACCGGCCAGCGCGTATGCGACGCGTCCTCAGCGGTCGCGCCCTGGCCCCATTGGCCGAAGGCGGCGCGCATGTCGTCGATCGGGAGCTCCATGACGGCATCCGCTTCGACGGCCTGACGCACCCACGAACGCGCGACGAGGATGAACTCCTCGATCTGCTCCGGCGTCAGGGGACGCGGCTCGAACAGCACGCGTGTGTGCTCGACGGCGCTGAGGCGATCGACGCGGAAGGTGCGCCAGTCCGCTTTGTCGAGGTCCCAACACAGCAGGTACCAGTGGCGCTCGGCGGGCGCGAGCGCGTGCGGCTCGACCCGACGCCTCGTCACCTCGCCCGACGCGGCCTCGTACGAGAAGCGCACGCGTTCGTGGTCGCGGCACGCGAGCGCTAGCTCGCCGAGGATTTCGCTCGAGACGGCGGCTCCTGCGTTGATGCCGGCCGGCTGTACGGACTCGACGAGGGCCGCCACGCGGCGACGCAGGGGAGCGGGCAGGACCTGCTCGAGTTTCGCGAGCGCCGTGATCGTCGTCTCAGGACCCGAAACGAGTCGTTGGGATGCCGCGACCCGCAGCCCGATCGCCATCGCGACGGCTTCGTCGTCGGTGAGGAGAAGAGGGGGCACGGCGCTTCCGGCTTCGAGTCGATAGCCCCCCGCGGCTCCGGGGGTCGACTCGATGCGGTAGCCGAGATCACGGAGCCGCTCGACGTCTCGCCGCACCGTGCGCTCCGTGACGCCGAGCCGCGCGGCGATCTCCGATCCGGGCCAGTGACGGTGCGTCTGGAGGAGATTGAGGAGGGACAGCGCCCGGGTGGTCGTATCGGACATGCCGCCAGCATCCCATCCAACGCGGACAGATCGTGTCCGCGTTGGATCACTCCGGATCGGATGCCGCGGCGACGAGCGGAGCGAGCAGCTCGCTGACGACGGCTTCGGCGCCGGTGGCATCCTGCGCGATGATCGCCTCGATGAGGCGGATGTGCTGCTCGGCATGCGGGTCTTCGTCGTGGGTCACGTCATCGACGAGCACACGCTCGAACAGCGGCGCAAGTCCGTCGTAGAGATCGGCGAACAGCTCGTTGTGCGTCGCGGTGATGATGGCTCGGTGAAGCGCGATGTCTGCGTCGATCCGGTCGTCGGCGCGGCCCGATGCCCACGCCTCTGTCCGCGCGGCGAGCAGGGCGCGGAGCTGTTCGATGTCGGCGTCGGTGCGCCGACGGGCGGCCAGAGCGGATGCCGCGCCGTCGATCGCCGCGCGCAACTCGAGGCCGTCGCGCCGCCGAGCTCGCGACGCTCGCCGTGTGACCGATCGCACGAGTTCGGACCCCGCGATGACGAACGTTCCGCGACCCTGCTGTTTGCTGACGAGCCCCGCCTGCACGAGCGACTGGATGGCCTCCCGCACGGTGTTGCGGCCCGCCCCGACCCAAGCCATGAGCTCGGTCTCGGTCGGGATGCGCTCTCCGACTCGCCAGCGACCCGAGGCGATCTCATCGTGGAAGAGGTCGGTCACCCACTCCGCCGTGCTCATCGGCGTTCCCACGGGCGGGCGCATCGCGCTAGAGTCGAGCGAATTCATCCCATCATCCTACCTATCCGGAGTTCTCGTGACGATGTCTTCCCGCCGAGGTGCGCTGCTGCCTCTCGTCGCCATCATCCTGACGGCGCTGAACCTGCGTACGGCCGTCACGGGGTTCACACCGCTGCTCGAGATGATCGGCGCCGATCTCGGGTTCGGGCCGTCGCTCTTCGGGGTGCTCGGAACGATCGTCACGGCCTCCTTCGCCGTCTTCGGCCTCCTCGCCGCGACGGTCGCCCGGCGGATCGGCCTGGAGCGCGCCCTCACGCTCGCGGTCTTCCTGACGACGGCCGGCATCGTCCTGCGTGCCCTGTCGCCCGACGCCGGGATGCTCGTGCTCTCTACCGTCATCGCGTCGGTCGGGGTCGGAGCATCCAATGTGCTCGTGATTCCGCTCGTGAAGAAGTACTTCGCCTCGCGGCTCAAGTCGATGAGCTCGCTGTACATCGCTCTCCTCCAGGTCGGGCAGTTCGTCGCGCCTCTCATCGCGGTGCCCATCGCCCTTGCCGTCGGCTGGCGCTGGGCGATCGGCATGTGGGCGATCCTCACGGCGATCGCCGTCGTGCTGTGGGCGCTCCTCGCGGTGCGGGCGAGGGGCGAGCGGGCGCCCGAGACCGCGGCGCCCCCGCGCCTCCGCGGCGCGTGGCGGACGCCGCTCCTGTGGGCGATGGTGCTGCTGCTCGGGATGACAAGTCTCAACGTCTACGCGATCATCACGTGGCTCCCCGCCATCCTGGTCGATGCGGGTGCCGACCCCACCTCGGGTGGCGCGCTCCTGTCGCTGTTCTCGGTGTTCGGGCTTCTCGCGGCCTTCATCGTGCCGCCCCTCACGATCCGCTTGCGGAACCCCTTCGGCATCGTCGTGGTGTGCGTCGCGCTCATGGCCGCCGGATACATCGGGCTGCTGGTCGCTCCCGGCGACGGCGTCGTCGCGTGGGTCGTGCTGCTGGGCCTCGGCGTCAGCACGTTCCCGCTGTGCCTCACTCTCGTCAACGTCCGCACACGAACGACGGAGGGTTCGACGGCCCTCTCGGGGGCGATGCAGGGGATCGGCTACGGCATCGCGTGCATCGGCCCGCTCTGCATCGGACTGCTGTACGAGGCATCCGGCTCGTGGACGAGCTCCTACGTCGTGCTGTTCGTGAGCCTCGCCGTCATGCTCGTGAGCGGCTTCGTCGCGTGCCGGCCGAGCGCGCTCGAGGACCAGGTCGCGAGCCGGCAGGAGCGCGTGCCCGTCGGGTGAGATCCGGTGGGGGATGCGGACCGGATCTGTCCGGGTCCCCTTCTACCGTCGGGGCATGCCGAACGACACCATCATCGAAGCGATCGGACTCACGAAGCGCTTCACCGTGAAGAAGAAGACCGTCGAGGCGGTCACGGACCTCACCTTCCGGGTCGCGCGCGGCGAGCTCGTCGCGTTCCTGGGCCCCAACGGCGCGGGCAAGTCCACGAGCCTGCGCATGCTCACGACCCTCATCCCACCGTCGTCGGGAACGGCGCGTGTCGTCGGTCACGACATCCTGCGTCAGTCCGCCGACGTGCGGGCGCGCATCGGGTACGTCGGACAGCTCACGAGCGGCAGCTTCTCGCAGCGCGTCCGCGACGAGCTGCTGAGCCAAGGGGCCTTCTACGGGATCTCGCCCGCGGCATCGCGTGTGCGCGCCGACCAACTGATCGATTCGCTCGATCTGACATCGTTCGCGACCCGTTCGGTCCAGCAGTTGTCGGGCGGACAGAAGAGGCGCCTGGACATCGCGCTCGGGCTCATGCACGCGCCGCCCCTCATCTTCCTCGACGAGCCGTCGACGGGTCTCGACCCGCAGAGCCGCGCGAATCTGTGGCAGCACATCCTCGATCTGCGACGTGAGCACGGCACGACGGTCTTCCTCACGACGCACTACCTCGAGGAGGCCGACCGCTACGCCGAGCGCGTCATGGTGATGGACCGCGGACGTGTCATCGCCGATGACACCGCGGCACGGCTCAAGGCCGACCTCGCGGGCGACGTGCTGACGCTCGGGTTCGCGTCTTCCGGCGACGCTGAACGCGGTCTCGCGGTGGTCGGCGCGCTGACCGACCGTGCCGTCCGCGCCGACGGAGACGTCATCACCGTGACGGCGCCCGACGGCGATGTGCTCCTCCCCGAGGCGGTCCGTCGACTCGACGCGGCGGGCCTCCGCGTCGAACGGGCCACGGGCGTCCCGCCGACGCTCGACGACGTCTTCCTCGCCCTCACGGGACGCACACTCCGCGAGGCGGGAGAGGGGGCCGCTGACGAAGAGGATGCCGTGGCGGAACCCGCCGACACAGGAGCGACCGCAGACGACACCCGCACGACAGGAGCCCAGCGATGACCACCACCGACACCGCCGTCACGGCGAACCCCGCACGCGACACCTGGAACGTCCTCACGCGCGAACTCAGGCCCGTCCTGCGTGATCCCTTCACCCTCATCTTCAGCCTCGTGCAGCCGCTCGTCTTCCTCGGGCTGTTCGCCCCGCTGCTGGTCGGCTCGTCCGGTCAGCCCGTCGGTGAGACGCTGCAGTGGTTCGTTCCGGGCGTGCTCGTCATGATCGTCCTCTTCGGAACCGGCGCGGTGGGCTCCAACCTCCAGTACGAGATGATGACGGGCTCCCACGAACGGACGCTCGTCGCACCGCTCTCGCGCTCGTCGCTGCTCGTCGGGCGCGCGCTGAAAGAGGTGGCTCCCATCGTCGTGCAGGCGCTCATCATCGTCCTGATCGCGTGGCCGTTCGGCTTCACGATCCACGGGATGGGGCTCATCGTCGGCCTCGCGCTGCTCGCCGTCTTCGGGATCGGACTCGGGTCGCTCTCCTACTCGCTCGCCCTCGCGACGAAGGATCGCGAGTGGCTGTTCTGGGGTGTGCAGCAGACGCTCATCTTCCCGCTCCTCATCCTGTCGGGCATGCTTCTGCCGCTCGACGAGGGTCCCGGCTGGATGCGCGCCGTCGCGACCGTCAACCCCGTCAACTGGGTGGTCCAGGCCGAGCGCGCGCTCTTCGCGGGCGATTTCGCGAACGTCACCGTGCTGTGGGGGTGGGTCGCGGCGGTCGCACTGGCGCTCGTGGGCCTGTCGGTCGGCATCCGTTCGATGCGCCGCAGCAGCTGACGAATGCCGGGAGCCGGGCCTCCGCGCGGAAAATGCGGGCCCTCCGGAGGTCTAGGCTCAGGAGCATGGCGACGGCGACACGGCGAGGCATCCTCGCTGCGGTCACCGTCGCCGTGCTGCTCCTCTGCTCGGCTGCCGTCGGCATCCTGCTGGGCGAAGTGAACGGTCGCCCCGTGCGGATGGATCCCGTCGATCGCGTGCAGCCCGCCGCATGGGTATCGCGTGTTCTTCTGTTCCTCGCACTGGCCTGGGTCCTCATCGGGATCATCGCGACCCGCACGCGGCTCGTCCGCCGGCCGGGTGCGGCGGCCGCCCGCGCGACGTGGCTCGGCTCGACGCGGCCGTGGCGAGCGCGCGAATCGACTCTCGGGATGCTGCGGCTGGATCGACTGCTCCTCGTGGGCGTGCCGGGGGGCCTTCTCCTCGCGACCCTCCTCGCGGAGACCGCTCTGCTGTCGTGGACCTATGTCGCCGTCGTCGCCGGCGGGTGGCTCGTCTTCCTCATCGTGCTCCGCCTGCTCATCGACCACGAACGTTCGCCCTACCCCGTCGCGGCGGCGATCGGCGGGGTCGTGATGTTCCGCTGCATCCTCACGCTTCTGGAGCTGTCGTTCGCGGAGTCCGAGAACCCCGCGCTGTCGGTCTGGAGTTCGCCGCTCGTCCGCGTCGCCTACGTGTCCGTCGGTCTCGCCGTGTTCGCGTGGACGTTCGTCGCCGCGGGGTGGGCGCTGTCGCAGCAGATGGGCGTGCGCCGTGCGACGGGCGCCGTGCTCGCCGCCGCGGGCGCGGGACTCGGTATCACTGCCACGATCCTCGGCTTCGTCGGGCTCGAGCAGGCGCTCCTTGCGTGGCACGACGACCTCGAGCCGCTGCCGTGGGTGCTCTCCCGCGTGCTCGGGGCGCTCGTGACGCTCGACATCCCGGACGCGTTGCCCTGGTACGCGGTCGCCTGCGGCATCCTTCTGCTCCTCGCCGGGATCGGCCTCCTCGCCGCCCGCCGACGTCGCTAGGGGGCTGGATCGGGGTCAGCCGCGCGAGGTTGCGCGGCGGGCGACTGCGGCGCCGCCGATGAGGAGGAGCGCGACCCCGACGGCGAGGATGACGTAGCCCACGACGGCTCCCGGATTGAGAGTCGACGGATCGAGGTCGAGGAGCAGCGCACGGACATCGGCGCGACGGTCGGGCACGACCGCGAAGACGAGGGCGACCGCCGCGACTGCCGCGAGAAGTGCGCCCCAGACGATCCCCGCCCACCGGATGCGCGGAAGCTCAGCGACCGCGGGCGCTGCCGTGACGGGGGCGTGCTCGACGGCGCTCGGCGGAACGATGCCCGTCGTGTCGAAGGGGAGGGTGCTCTGGTCGTCGGTCATCGTTCCTCCGGTGCGTTCTCGTAAATCTCGACATGTACGTGTCCGCCCGGCTGTTCGAGGCGGATCACCTGTGCCTCGGGGCGAGGGGTGTCGGCATCCGTCGTGTCGATGGAGCGGACGATCCGCGGCTCTCGACCGGAGCCGGCGCTCGCCGTCCAGGTGCCGTCCTCGATGAACTCGCCGGTCTCCACGTCGAAGCTCGTCCACGTGATGACGTCGACACCCGACACGTCGAGGTCGGCGAGCGAGTCGACACCGACCACGACCCTCGTCGAACCGTTGCGCTTGACGATGTCGATCGGTGCTCCGCCCCCGGAACCCCACACATCGACGGAGAGGTCTCCCCACACCTGCGTGAAACTGCGGGGATCGGCGTTGCTCACGTACGTGTACCCGAACGCGAGTCCCTGCGTCGCCGCCGGAACGGCCGTGGCCGCACCCGCGACGAGGAGGGCTGTCGTGAGAAATGCGAGGAACCCACTTCGCCGGCGCCGGATACCGGCGACGACCATTCCGAGTCCCAGCACGACCGTGCCCGACAGCAGCCCACCGGCCACCGCGACGTTCGCATCCTCCGTCGCGCCCACGATGAGGGCCGTCGATGCGCCGACCACGAGTGCCGCGCCGATGACGAGCGCGACGAAGGCGACGCTCGTCCGAGGATTCGTCAGGCGCCGGAGGCGGCGTCGCTCCGCCGCCTCTGCGGCGAAGGCAGCTGCCGCGGCGGAACGCTCCGCGCGCGCCTGCTCGCGGGCGGCGGCTTCGGCATCCTTCTGCTGGCGGCGCCACGCGTCATCCTGCGCGCGCCACGCGTCGTGCTGGATGCGCCACTGCGCGAGATCGTCGGGCGATGCGTCCGGTGCCGCCGGCGCAGGAGGAAGAGGGGCGGATCCGGCCATCGACGCCCCCGCGTCTTCGGCCGGACCCGCATGCGCGTCGACACCCGAACGGTCGACGGCGAGGGCGGCGCCCGGATCCGCGGAAGCCGTTCGCGGATGAGAGGCGGGCACGCCGCCGGTCGGAGCCGCGCGGCGCGAGGAGCGCACGGCGAGGAAGATGAGAACGAGGATGACGGCGACGACGGCGACGTTCGCGAGGACCGCCAGCGGGGACAGCTGGGAGTACCCCGGCACGATGTAGCCGAACGGGAGCACGACCCCGAAGAACGACTGCGTCACGGGGAACACGCTCAAGAGCAGGAGGAGTCCGATGCCGACCATCGCGGGATCGAAGCGGCGGCGGAGGAGCTCCTGCGCGTGGATGCGACCAGCCGTGTCGGGGAGGAGAGCCCAGCCGATCGCGTAGACGAGGAACATCGGCAGCGAGAAGAGAGCCGCGACGACGAAGATGCCCCGCACGATGACCGGGTCGATGCCGATCCGCTCCGCAATCCCCGCGCACACCCCGCCGATCCAGCCGTCGGCGCGGATCAGGCCGAGGCCGCGGAGCCACGCGAAGAAGCGGTCGCCGCCCGTCGGGGCGCCGAGGGGCGGAGCAGGTGGCGGTCCGGGATGAGCGGCGGGTGCAGCATCCGTCTCGGCGGGAGATTCGGTCATGAGTCGATCCTCGTCGCGGTGCCGACAGTGCCGCCATGGGGTGATTCCCTGACGCCACCCTGATCTTCGCCCCCGGGGCGCGGTGTCCGGCTGCCGGGATGATTGGATGGCGGCATGTCCTCCGTCCCGCTCCGTCGTGCGCCGCTCGCGCGCCCGCGGGACTGCCTCGTCTCGGGGACGGCGGCCGGCGTCGCCGAGCACCTCGGCTGGTCCGTCGCCGCGACGCGCGCCGTCTTCGTCGGCACCGCGCTCCTGTGGGGCGCGGGGGCGCTGCTGTACGCGTGGCTCTGGGTCATGACGCCGTGGCGTGACGGCACGGATGCTCCCACCCGCCGGGCGCCCGTCGCGTGGGCGCTGACCGGGACCTCGGGTGTCATCGGGCTCGTGGCCCTGGGGCAGCTGTGGAGCTACGCGGCATCCGAGCGCCCTCTTTCGACGGCACCGGAGTGGTTCTCGTCCGTCGCGGTCTCCGCGGCGCTCGCCGTCGCGGCGGGGCTCTGGGCGACGTTCGCCGACCGCCACGACTCGGCCCGCGGACCCCAGCACGAACTCGCCGTGCGCCTCACCGTCACGGCGATCCTCGTCGCGCTCGTGGCGTCGCAGGTCGCTGTCATGCAGGACGCGGGCCTCGTCGCCTTCGTCCTCGCCGTCGGGATGCTCGCGGGGCTCGCGGTCGTCTACTCGTCGACGTTCGTCGAGAAATGGCGGAGCCTCTCGGGGGAGCGCGTGCGCCGCATCCGCGAAGAGCAGCGCTCCGAGATGGCGGCGCACCTCCACGACTCGGTCCTCCAGACGCTCGCGCTGATCCAGAACAGGTCGGGCGCTTCGAGCGAGGTCGCCCGTCTTGCCCGTGCGCAGGAGCGCGAGCTGCGGGCGTGGCTCTACGACGGCGACGCCCCCGCCGACAGCGACCTGCCGACCGACCTACGCGACTACGCGGGTGCGCTCGAGCTCGACTTCCCCGCGCGGATCGACGTTGTCTCGGCGGGCCTCTCCACGGAGCGGGCGAGCGGCGATGTCGCAGCGGCGGCGCGCGAGGCGATGCTCAATGCCGCGCGGCACGCGGGCGGCGATGTCTCGGTGTACATCGAGGGCGCGGCATCCACCGTCGACGTGTACGTGCGTGATCGCGGACCCGGCTTCGACGTCGATGCGGTGCCGAGCGACCGGTGGGGAGTGCGTGAGTCGATCATCGGACGGATGCGCCGCGCCGGGGGCTCCGCGACGGTCTCGCGCGGCGCGGGCGGAGTGGGCACCGACGTGCACTTGCGCCTCGCGAGAGAGGAGGTGTGGCGTGCCTGACGTCCTCCGCGTCGTGATCGTCGACGACCATTCCATCTTCCGGTCGGGTCTGCGTGCCGACCTCGACCGTTCCCTCGACGTCGTCGGGGAAGCGGCCGACGTCGATGGCGCGATCGCCGTCGTCGAGCGGACGCGGCCCGACGTCGTCCTGCTGGACGTCCACCTCCCGGGGGCCGCGGATGCCGGCACGGGCGGAGAGGCCGTCCTTCGAGCATGCGCCGCGGGTCCGTCGCGGTTCCTCGCGCTGAGCGTCTCGGATTCGGCGGAGGACGTCGTGCGCGTCATCCGCGCTGGAGCCCGCGGGTACATCACGAAGGGGTCGTCGGGGGCGGAGGTCAGCGCCGCCGTCCGGGCCGTGGCATCCGGGGATGCCGTCTTCTCGCCGCGCCTCGCGGGCTTCGTGCTCGACGCGTTCGGTGCCGTCGCCGGCGAGACCGCGACGGCGAACGACGAGCTGGACCGGCTGTCGGCGCGCGAGCAGGAGGTCATGCGACTCATCGCGCGCGGGTACGCCTATAAAGAGGTGGCGGCGGAGCTGTTCATCTCGGCGAAGACGGTCGAGACGCACGTGTCCGCCGTGCTGCGCAAGCTGCAGCTGTCATCGCGCTACGAGCTGACGGCGTGGGCGTCGGAGCGGCGTCTGCTCTGACGCCGGTCGGGTGTCGGCGCTCGCGCGTAGACTCGACGGGCAATGACAGACGCCTCCCAGCCCTTGATCGTCGGCGGTGACCGCGGGCCGGCTGCCCCCGGCGCCCGCCCCGACGAAGACCTCCTCGCAGGACTCAATCCGCAGCAGCGCGAAGCCGTGATCTACCGCGGTCCCGCGCTCCTCATCGTCGCCGGAGCAGGCTCGGGCAAGACGAGCGTGCTGACGCGGCGCATCGCTTCGCTCCTGCGCACCCGTGAAGCGTGGCCGAGCCAGATCCTCGCGATCACGTTCACCAACAAGGCGGCCGGCGAGATGCGCGAGCGCGTCGGCCAGCTCATCGGCGAGCGGGCGCAAGGCATGTGGATCTCGACCTTCCACTCCGCGTGCGTGCGCATCCTCCGGCGCGAGGCCGAGCAGTTCGGTTTCACGAAGGCGTTCACCATCTACGACTCGGGCGACTCCCGCGCGCTCATCAAGCGTCTCGTCAAAGAGCACGAGGCCGATTCGTTCGGGCTGACGCCGGCGGGGGTGCAGTCCCGAATCTCGAAGCTCAAGAACGAACTCGCCGACGCCGAGTCGTACGCACGCCAGGCGAACCTCAGCGACCCCGCCGAGCGCATCTTCGTCGACCTGTTCGCGGCCTACCAGCGCGAACTGCAGAGGGCGAACGCGTTCGACTTCGACGACCTCATCGGGCAGGTCGTGTACCTCTTCCGGGCCTTCCCCAAGGTCGCCGACGTCTATCGCAGACGGTTCCGTCACATCCTGGTCGACGAGTACCAGGACACCAACCACGCGCAGTACTCCCTCATCCACGAGCTGACCCGACCGCCCGGGTCCGACGCCGAGCCGATGGCAGGGGGCGGCGGAATGATGATCTTCGACGCCGAGCCGGATGCTGCAGATGCCGCATCCCTCACGGTCGTCGGCGACTCCGACCAGTCGATCTATGCGTTCCGCGGGGCGGACATCCGCAACATCAGCGAGTTCGAGCGCGACTTCCCGGGGGCCAAGGTCGTCCTGCTCGAGCAGAACTACCGGTCCACGCAGAACATCCTGAGTGCGGCGAACGCCGTCATCAGCAACAACTTCGACCGCAAGGACAAGCGGCTGTGGACGGACGTCGGCGAGGGCGAGAAGATCGTCGGCTTCACCGGCTATTCGCAGCATGACGAGGCGCAGTTCGTCGCCGACGAGATCGAAGTCCTCCATCGTGGCGGACTCGACTACTCGCAGATCGCGGTCTTCTACCGGACGAACTCGCAGTCCCGTGCGCTCGAGGAGATCTTCATCCGCTCGGCGCTTCCCTACAGGATCATGGGCGGCACCAAGTTCTACGAGCGCGCCGAGATCAAGGACGCCCTCGCGTATCTCGTTGCGGTCGCCAACCCCGCCGACGAGATGGCGGTCCGCCGCATCCTGAACAAGCCCCGCCGCGGGATCGGCGACGTCACCGAGACGGCCATCGCGCGGTACGCCGCCGACGAGGGCATCACGTTCCGCGACGCGCTCGCGAACGCGTCGGCGCTCGGAGTGGGCCCCAAGATCCAGGCCGCGATCGTGCAACTCGACGCGGTGCTCGCCGAAGCGTCGGCGCTCATGCTGCCGGCATCCGGCGAGCTGGCTCCGCCCACCGCGGTTGCGGAAGGACTGCAGCTGCTGCTCGCGAAGAGCGGGTATCAGGATGCTCTGCGGGCGAGCCGCGATCCGCAGGACGAGGCGAGGCTCGAGAATCTCGACGAGCTCGTCGCCGTTGCGCGGGAGTTCGCGCGCAACAACCCCGAGGGCACGGTCATCGACTTCCTCGGCGAGGTGTCGCTCGTCTCCGACGCCGACGACCTCGAGGATGCTTCGGGATCCGTGTCGCTCATGACGATGCACACGGCGAAGGGCCTCGAGTACGACGCCGTGTTCCTCACGGGCGTCGAGGAAGACCTGATTCCGCACCGGATCTCGGCGAACGAGCCCGGCGGGCCGCAGGAGGAGCGACGCCTGTTCTATGTCGGCGTGACGCGGGCGCGCAAGCGGCTGTACCTCTCGCTCGCCATGACGCGTGCGCAGTTCGGCGAGGTCACCGTCGCGATGCCGAGCCGCTTCCTGCAGGAGATTCCCGCCGATCTCGTGCACTGGAGGCAGTCGCCGGGAGACGTCAACTCGCGAGGAGGTACGCAGTCCCGCGCCCTCAACGCCCGGCGCCCCGGCGGCTTCGGAGGATCGGGCGGAGGTCGCTACGGCGACGATCTCGTGCCGCTCGCGCGAAGCGAGCCGAAGACCGACCTCAGCCGGTTCGCGAACCGCGTTCCGTCGAAGGTGCGCGACAACGGCGACATGGAGCTCGCTCCCGGAGACCGGATTCGCCATGACGACTTCGGCGATGGTCGCGTCGATCTCGTGACGGGCGAGGGAGCCAAGCGCGTCGCGCATGTGCGCTTCGAGAAGGCGGGCGCGAAGAAGCTCCTCGTCAAGATCGCGCCCATCGAGAAGCTCTAGCCGGGTACACGGTCACGAGCCCCGTTAGGCTCGAACAATGGCACTCTTCTCGCGCCGTCCGAAGAAGTCCGACGCGCTCCCCACGGATGTCGACCCTGATGAGGGTCGGCCTGGTGAGTCCGAGGCCGTCGAGGCAGCATCCGTCGATACGGGGGATGCCGCGGCATCCGTCGGCATCTCGATGTCGTCGTTCCAGGGACTCGGCGTCGCCGCCACGCCCGTGCAGGCGCTTCCGGCGGAGGACCGGCGGCCCGCTGCCGAGCGCGTCGTCGAAACCGTGCCGGGGCTCCGCGACAACGTGCTGCTGCGCGAGGCGCTGGGGCGACTCCCCGAGAAGCCGTCGCCGAGCGAGCTGCTCGACCTTGCTCGCAGCGTGCTCCAGGGGCATCTCTTCCTGCGGGTCAAGGGCGATGCGCGAGCGCTCCTCGCCGACGGCAAAGGCCTCCCGCTCGCGGTCGCGAACATCGGCGACAAGACGTTCGCGCTCGCCTATTCCAGTGGTGCGGCGCTGAACGCCAGCATCCGATCCGATGGTGACACGGCCACCTCTGCTGTCGGGCAGCCGTCGATCGCGGTCCTCCGGCACGTGCTCGAGACGTCGGCGACGGGCCTCATCATCGACCCCGCGTCGGCACCTGCGCGGGCGATCCTCCCGCGCGCACTCATCGAGCGCATGCTGGCGGCCATCGACGACACGCTGACCGTGAAGACGCTGCTCGCCGCGGAGCGGACGGATGGCACGGCAGCGAGCATCGCGGACGCGCTGACGCGTGTGCCCGTCTGGCTCGCGGTGAACACTCCCTCGGAGGGCGCGCAGCCGGGCATCGCCCAGGGGCGGGCCGCCGATGGTTCGCGGTTCCTCGAGATCTACACGCATCCGCTCGAAGTGGTCGCGATGGGCCGGGACGACCGGCCCGCACCCGTCACGAGCGCTCAGCTCGCTGCCGCGCTGCGTCAGGACGAGGGCTTGTCGGGCGTCATCATCGACCCTCGCGGTCCGTGGATCCGCCTCAGCCGCGACGATCTCGCCCCCGTCCTCGCCCTCGCCGAGTAGCCCACGCTCGCTTGTCCGCAGCCCTGCGTAGTGGAGCGGCCATGCTCACTTGTCTCAAAGGGCGACTTCCGCGCGGGGGATCCCACCATTTGCGACAAGTGAGCGGACCCGGCGCGGCTCCCTCGTGACAAGTGAGCGGATGCCGCCGCGCGGCTCCCTTCGCGACAAGGGAGCGACGGAGGAGCGGGATGAGGCCTAGGGTCGGTGCATGGCGTCTGCACGCATCACGCTGACCGTGCCCGGTGGCCCCGAGGGCGATCGCGAGGTTGGGCTGTCGAGTCCCGACCGGGTCCTCTGGCCCGAGCTCGGGATCACGAAGCGCGAGCTCGCCGAGTACCTCATCGCGGTCTCCGAGGCCTTCCTTGCGGCCAACGGCAATCGGCCGGTCTCACTCGAACGGTTCCCCGAAGGCGTCGACGGCGAGCGGTTCTACTCGAAGAACCCGCCGAAGGGCGCGCCGGACTTCGTCGAGACGGTCACCGTGACGTACAACAGCGGGCGGCGGCATCCGCAGATCTTCCTCACCGAGCCGGCCGCCGTCGTCTGGGCCGCGCAGATGAACACCGTCGTGTTCCACCCGTGGGCATCGCTCGCAACACAGCCCGACAACCCCGTCGAACTGCGCATCGATCTCGATCCTCAGCCGGGCACGGACTTCGCGGATGCCGCGGCGGTCGCCCCGGCATTGCGGGACGTCCTCTCCGAGGCGGGTCTCGAGGCGTGGATCAAGACGAGCGGCAATCGAGGGCTTCACGTCTTCTGTCCGATCGAACCGACGCACGAGTTCCTCGACGTCCGTCATGCCGTCATCGCCGCGTCGCGCGAGCTGGAAAGACGGATGCCGGACCGGGTGACGACGAACTGGTGGAAAGAGGAGCGTGGCGAGCGCATCTTCCTCGACTTCAATCAGGCGAATCGTGATCGCACGATGGCCGGTGCCTACAGTCCGCGCGCGCTCCCCACTGCGACGGTGTCTGCGCCGCTCGGCTGGGACGAACTCGCGGATGCCGACCCGGCATCCTTCACCGTGCGGTCGATGCCGGCGCGATTGGCCGAGGTCGGCGATCCCTGGGCGGGGTTCCTCGACAACCCGGGCCGCATCGACACGCTGCTGGAGTGGTGGCAACGGGATCTCGCAGACGGACTCGGCGAGCTTCCCTTCCCGCCGGAATTCCCCAAGATGCCGGGTGAGCCGCCCCGCGTGCAGCCGAGCCGGGCGAAGCAGAAAGACGACGCCGGGTGATGCCCGCGAAGACGGCGGGTGATGTCCACCGAATGGGGGATGAGAAATCTCTCATGAGTGCGCTAGCGTGGGTCGGGAACTAGGGAGAACCATGCCGACGTCGTCATTCACGCGCTCCAGCGCGCGAGCCTCGTTCGCCGCACGCGCGGCGCTCACCGCTGGTGTCTGCGCCGCCATCATCGCCGGACCCGTGTCTGCCGCCTCGGCATCGACCGCTCCCGGTGAGTCGAACGACTCGAACACGATGGTCATCCGCGTCGAGATCCCTGCGCGCACCGCTGCCCCGACTCCGGCTCCGACGGACGACCCCGCTGCGGGTGGCAACAACGGCGCGCTTCCCGCGACGGGTTTCGACGCGAGCCTTCTCTTCCTTCTCGCGGGAGCGGGTGTCGTCGCGATCGGCGCGGGCACGGCGATCACCGCGCGACGCCGCGCTCAGGCTGCCCGCACCACGCCGCACTCCTGACCACCGGCTCCTGACACCTCGGTTCCGGGTCAGTCGAGGACAGCACCCAGGTCATAGGCCGACACCGTCTCGAGCTGTTCGTACGTGCACGATCGCGGATCGCGGTCGGGTCGCCACCGTTCGAACTGCACGGTGTGCCGGAAGCGCCACCCCTCGAGTTGGTCGTACCGCACCTCGAGCACGCGCTCGGGACGCAGATGCACGAACGACGAGTCGCGGTCTGGCGCCGAGAACCGTGACTTCTCGCCGTCGCCCGTGACAGCACGGCCCTCGTCGTCGCGTTCGACGAGCGGTGCGAGTTCGTCGATGAGTTCGAGTCGGCGCGCGTTGCTCCACGCCGCGACCCCGCCGACCGAAACGAGCCGGCCCTCGGCCCTGTACAGGCCGACGAGCAGGGACCCGACTCCCTGTCCTGACTTGTGCAGGCGGTAGCCGAGTGCGACGACGTCGGCCGTGCGGGCGTGCTTGATCTTGAACATCGCGCGCTTGTTCGGTGCGTACGGCTGGGCGACCGGCTTGGCGACGACGCCGTCGAGCCCGGCTCCCTCGAACTCGGCGAGCCACCGTTGGGCGACCGTCGCATCGTCGGTCGTGCGGGTCACATGCACGGGATGCGGGACGTCGCCGAGGAGATCGACGAGCTCGGCCCGGCGCGTCGAGAAAGGCTCGGACTGCAGGTCGCGATCGCCGCGGGCGAGCAGATCGAAGGCGATGAACATCGCGGGAGTCTCCTGCGACAACATCGCGACACGGGATGCCGCGGGGTGGATCCGCTGCGAGAGCGACTCCCAGTCGAGGCGCTGCGCACCCGGCTCGCCGCGCGGCACGACGATCTCGCCGTCGATGAGGCACGGCTCGGGGAGGAGCTCGGTGAACGCTTCAACCAGTTCGGGGAAGTAGCGGGTGAGCGGCTTCGCGCCGCGCGACCCGATCTCGACGTCGGTGCCGTCCCACGAGATGAGCGCGCGGAAGCCGTCCCACTTGGGTTCGTAGCTCAGTCCGCCGTCGACGGTGGACGGCGCGGGGATCGCGGGAACGGACTTCGCGAGCATCGGGGCGGGGATGTCGTACGGCATGCCACTCATCCTGCCCCGGGCCTCCGACGTCCGACAGACCGACCCGCCCCGCGTCAGACGAAGGCGCTCATCCCCGTGATGTCGCGTCCGATGAGGAGCGCCTGGACCGACTCGGTGCCCTCGTACGTGTGGATGGCCTCGATGTCGGCGAGGTGCTGCATGACGCCGTTCTCGAGGAGGATGCCGTTGCCGCCCAGCACGTCCCGCGCGATCGACGCGATCCGGCGTGCGGCCCGCGTGTTGTGGAACTTCGCGAGCGATGCCTGGGTCGGGCGGAGCGTGCCGGCGGTTTCGAGGTCGGCCATCCAGCGGCAGTAGAGCTGCATCGCCGTGAGCTCCTCCAGCATGTGCGTCAGGCGCTCCTGCACCATCTGGAACTTCGCGAGCGGCTTGCCGAACTGCACGCGCTCCTTCGCGTAGGTGAGCGCGGCCTCGTAGCAGGCGGTCGCGTGGCCGAGCGCCGACCACGCGACCCCAGACCGGGTCGCGTACAGCACGGTCGAGGCATCCTTGAAGGTCTTCGTGCCAGGAAGGACGGCGTCGAGGGGAACGCGCACGTCGTCGAGCGCGATGTGTGCTTGGTGGATGCCGCGCAGCGACACCTTGCCGGTGATGACGGTGCCCGTGTAGCCGAGACGGTCCTGCTCGACGAGGAAGCAGCGCACATTGCCGTCGTGCTCGGACTCCTCGTCGACGACCCGGGCCCAGACGAATGTGATGCCGCCCGACGCGCCGTTCCCGATCCACTTCTTCGCCCCGCGCAGCACCCACTCGTCGCCGTCGCGACGCGCCGTCGTCTCGAGCGAGACCGAGTCGGAGCCGTGGTCGGGCTCGGTGAGAGCGAACGACCCGAGCACCTCGGCACGTGCCATCGGCACGAGCCAGCGCTCCTGCTGCTCGTCGCTTCCGAAGAGCGCGAGGGTGCGCAGCGCGAGTCCGCCCTGGACGGCGACGACGGTCCCGAGCGACCCGTCGCCGCGCGAGACCTCCATGTTGACGAGGCCCGCCGCGAGCGGCGAGAAGCGGGTCAGGGCGGGGTGCTCGATGCCGTCATTGAGGAGGTCGAGCTCGCCGAGGCGCACGGCGAGGTCGAGGGGGTAGTCCGCCCGGTCCCAAGCGTCCTGCATGCGCGTGCCGACCTCGTCGACGTACGCCTGCGCACGCTGCCAGACCGCTCGGTCTGCCGCCGGGATGTCGGCGAAGACGGCGAAGTAGTCGGTGCCCAGACGCGCGAGCACGTCGTAGGTCTCGACGCTCTCGCCGGGCAGGTGGGGGGTGTCGGGGGTGGTGCTCATGACGCGCTCCAGGATGCCGCGCCGCGGTGATCCGCGGCGTGCCCAGAGTACTCCGACGAAACCGCGTACCGCCAGTTGTGAGACCGGGTGTCAGCTTTCCAGCTTGTCGCGCAGTCGCCGCGCGACCTCGGCCGTCGGCATCCGTCGGGGGAAGACGGCGACCATGACGTCGTCTTCGAGCGGATCGGACTGTTCGCCGTAGACGCCGAACTTGCGTTTGGCGTCGTCGAGCGCGCGACGCAGAACCGTTGCCGGGACGCGCTTCGGGCCGCGCAGCAGCTGTCGAAGTACGTGGTTGTGGACGGCCGTGACGAGCGCCGCGAAGCCGACGGCGTCCAGCGGATCGAGACCCGGCAGAGCTTCGCGGAGGTATTCGTCGAAGAGTCGTTCGTAGCGGAAGACCGTCACGATCTCGCGCTCTCTAAGCGACTCGACACCCCGCACGATGGCGTACCTGCGGCGTGCGAGCTGCGGGTCGGCGGCGAAATGCAGGAAGACGCGAAGGGATGCCTCGCAGACGGCCTCCCACGGGTCGTCGTGAGACTCCGAGAGGTAGGTCCGCAGCTGGTCGAGCAGCTGCTCGTGATCGGCGAAGACGACGTCGTCCTTGCCGCCGAACTGCCGGAAGAAGGTCGAACGGGAGACCCCGGCGGCACGGGCGATCTGCTCGACCGACGTCTCGACGAATCCCTGGCTCGCGAACAGATCGATCGCGGCGGCGACGACGGCCGTGCGAGCGGTGGTTGATGCTGCGGTGTCGCTCATGTCGGAGAGAGCCTAGCCGCACGGGGGGACGCGGGTCCGTCGGAGTCTCCGTCGAGGCGGTAGTAGGCTGGGGGACTGGTCGGTCTCTTGACATCGAGAGAATCTCGGCACGGGGCGTCCCGGCTCCGGTCGCCACCCCGTTCGCCACAGCGAAGGACTGCACAGTGGATTTGTACGAGTACCAGGCACGTGATCTGTTCGAGAAGTACGAGGTGCCGGTACTGCCGGGCATCATCGCGGACACTCCCGAAGAGGCGAAGGCTGCGGCCGAGAAGCTTGGCGGCGTCGTCGTCGTCAAGGCGCAGGTGAAGGTCGGAGGCCGCGGCAAGGCCGGCGGCGTCAAGGTTGCGAAAACCCCTGATGAGGCCTACGAAGCCGCCAAGGCGATCCTCGGTCTCGACATCAAGGGTCACGTCGTCAAGCGCGTCATGATCGCCGCGGGCGCGAAGATCGCCCGCGAGTTCTACTTCTCCGTCCTGCTCGACCGCGCCAACCGCTCCTACCTGTCGCTCGCGAGCGTCGAGGGCGGCATGGAGATCGAGCAGCTCGCCGTCGAGAAGCCCGAGGCCCTCGCTCGCATCGAGGTCGATCCCGGTGAAGGAATCACCTACGAGAAGGCGCTCGAGATCGCGAAGGCCGGCCACTTCGAGCCGGGTCTCGCCGAGAAGGTCGCCGACGTCTTCGTCAAGCTCTACGCCGTGTACACGGGCGAAGACGCGACGCTCGTCGAGGTCAACCCCCTCATCGAGTCGGAGGACGGCGAGATCATCGCGCTCGACGGCAAGGTGTCGCTCGACGAGAACGCCGAGTTCCGTCACCCGGCCCACGCGGAGCTCGAGGACAAGGACGCCGCGGACCCGCTCGAGGCCAAGGCGAAGGCGAACGACCTCAATTACGTGAAGCTCGACGGTGCCGTGGGCGTCATCGGCAACGGTGCAGGACTCGTCATGTCGACGCTCGATGTCGTGGCCTACGCCGGTGAGAAGCACGGCGGCGTCAAGCCCGCCAACTTCCTCGACATCGGCGGCGGCGCATCGGCCGAAGTCATGGCGGCAGGCCTCGACGTGATTCTCGGAGACCCCCAGGTCAAGAGCGTTTTCGTCAACGTCTTCGGTGGCATCACCGCGTGCGACGCGGTCGCGAAGGGCATCGTCGGAGCGCTCGAGGCGCTCGGTTCCAGCGCGTCCAAGCCGCTCGTCGTGCGCCTCGACGGCAACAAGGTCGAGGAGGGCCGCGCGATCCTCCGCGACGCGAACCACCCCCTCGTGACCCTGGCCGAAACCATGGACGAAGGCGCCGACAAGGCTGCCGAGCTCGCGAACGCCTGAGACTTCGAGAACTAGGGACTGCAGAACATGTCGATCTTCCTCAACAAGGAATCCAAGGTCATCGTCCAGGGCATCACGGGCGGCGAGGGCACGAAGCACACCGCGCTCATGCTGAAGGCGGGCACCAACGTCGTCGGCGGCGTCAACGCCCGCAAGGCCGGCACGACGGTGCACCACACCGACAAGGACGGCAACGCCGTCGAACTCCCCGTCTTCGCGTCGGTCAACGAGGCCATCGCGGCGACGGGCGCCGACGTCTCGATCGCCTTCGTGCCGCCGGCGTTCACGAAGGACGCGATGGTCGAGGCCATCGACGCCGAGATCCCCCTCCTCGTCGTCATCACCGAGGGCGTCCCCATCGGTGACACCGCCGAGGCCTGGGCGTACGCCAAGGCGAAGGGTGAGAAGACCCGCATCATCGGCCCGAACTGCCCCGGAATCATCACGCCGGGCGAGTCGCTCGTCGGCATCACACCCGCCAACATCACCGGCAAGGGGCCCATCGGACTCGTCTCCAAGTCGGGAACCCTGACCTACCAGATGATGTACGAACTCCGTGAGATCGGCTTCTCGACGGCGATCGGCATCGGCGGCGACCCCATCATCGGCACGACGCACATCGACGCGCTCGCGGCGTTCGAGGCCGACCCCGAGACCAAGGCGATCGTCATGATCGGTGAGATCGGCGGCGACGCCGAAGAGCGCGCGGCCGACTTCATCAAGGCCAACGTCACGAAGCCGGTCGTCGGATACGTCGCGGGCTTCACCGCCCCCGAGGGCAAGACGATGGGCCACGCAGGCGCGATCGTGTCGGGCTCCGCCGGCACGGCGCAGGCGAAGAAGGAGGCCCTCGAGGCTGCCGGCGTCAAGGTCGGCAAGACCCCGAGCGAGACCGCTTCGCTCATGCGCGAGATCATCGCGGGGCTGTAACACGAGAGATCGAAGAGGGGCGGATGCTGCGGCATCCGCCCCTCTTTCGTGTCATCTCCACGTCTCCCGCGCGGTCTCACGTCAGAGTTGGGATATCGCTTCCTCGACAATCCTTGCCGCCTCGCCTGGCCCAACCGCTGGTCTGCATTGGTGGCTCAGCGCGGCCTCCCACGCCGCCTCCGACGGTGGACGCGTGAACGAGACCTGGGAGAGGCTCGTGTACGAACCGTGCCTGCTGAAGACCTCCGATGCTTCGGCGTCGATCTTTCCGAGTCGAGCGAGCGCCCATAGGTCGTAGAGGTCACGAGGTGCTTCGCGGTCGTTCCACGCCGCGAGTTTTGACGCGACGAAACCAGCTGTGGTCAGAACCCGCAGCTTTGCAGGCGGGGCATCGCTGTAGCGCTGTTCGATGGTGACGACTTCAGTGGGCCACGCTGGATAGGCCGCCGAGGAGAGCAGTTGGATCTGGATGCGCGTTGCGTCCACGTGCAGTACGGCAGGATCCGGAGGCCTGGTATCGCGGATACGCGGTGTGAAGACGGCTGTCCCGAACGAGCGGCGGAATCGCCGTGTGATCGCGGCCTCGATCCGGTCGCCCACTTCGCGCCGCGCACCCATGGCGATGAGGTCGATGTCCTCAGAGAGTCTTACGTCGCTCAGAAGGGTCCGCGAAAGTGCCGTGCCCCCGAAGAAGACCACACTGTCGGTGCCGACGCTGGCTATCGCTGCGAGAGCGTGCGAGATGACGTGGTCGCGAGCAACCTGCTCGGCAGCGACGCCGAACCTCGTCTCGATGTTGAGGCGCTCACTTGCGTCGAGCACGCCGGCGATGGGAGTCGATTTGGAGTTGTCAAGCATGTTGTTCCACTTCTGATCGAGCGGCGAGGGTGTCTCGCCGTCGTGCGCGCTTCGCGCCGTTAGCGATTCCGAGCATCTCGATCCATCTCCGCGAGCATCGCCCGGAGGGCGGCGTTCGCACGCCCGTTTTCGATGGTGATCGCGTGCAGATCTTCTACTTGAACGAGGGCGCGCAGGTTGCGAACTGCGCCCGTAGCTTCGTCGGGCATGCCGCCCTGGGCGGGTTTCATTGTCAAGTCGTACATCGTCTGCGCAGGCGTAGTGACCAACGCTGGCCCGAGCTCAGTACGTTCCAGAACGGCATCAAGCCGCTCGATGTCGCGAGGGATCATATGAATCGTCCCACCGAGGTCCAAGGCGACGGGCGATCGACCGGCATCGGGTACTGCAATCGTTGTGACCCCGATCGCTCGTGGAATCGCCGCCCAGTGGCGCGCCGCGCCCAGACCCATGAGGACCACATTCCGGTTGCCGAACCGTGCAGTGGCCACAGCAAGCCCCGCAACTTCAAGAGTCGGCCTCCATGCTCTGCCATCTCGGCCATCTGGTGGTGCGGTGTAGACGCCCTTGGCGAGGCGAACGATCGCTCCGGCCTCGACGAGGCGGCTGACCGTTCGGCGCGGATGCGTGAAGGTGGCGCCGAGGTCCTGTGGCCTGATCGTTCGAAGGGGCGCGCGCTCGATCGCGCGTAGCGCATTGAGATCCACTGCCATACGTTCCCCCTTACTGAGGCTAGCGTGACACTATCAGTCACGACAGTCTCAGTAACTGAAGCGCGAGAGCTGCTGCTGACCTGTCAGGCGAAGAAGGGCCATCGTAGGAGGTCAGGCTCCTTGGAGCTCGCAGGTGTGACGTGGTGCTTCGCGCTTTCCGACTTTCGGATGTATTCCTGTTACGGAATCGAACTCTCCTCTTGTGCAGGTCGTCGTCCGGGGTCTACCGTTCGAGTCGGACTGCACAGGGTCACGTCGCCGTGTGCAGGGGGATGGGGATCTCACTTAAGGACGATTGGGCAGAAAGGGCCCCATGAGTCGGAGACCCCCCTTCATTGGGGATCGGAGAGCACGCCGCGCTGCGCGCGGCGTCGAGGATGTCGCGCCCGCGTGGTGGCGACTCCCGCTCGTCGCTGCGCTCTCCGCTGCTCTCGTGATCGGCCAGTTGGCCTGGGGTTCTCCCGTCAGCGCCGCCCTTTCGGAGGCGCCCGCTCCGACACCTGCCGCACCGTTCACGACCTGGTCGTCCGCCGTCCTCGACGTTCCCGCACCTGCCGTCGACCTGCCGGTCGTCACGCCCGACGTCATCGAGGTCGTTCCCCCGACGGAGGCGGAACAGCCGCGCCCGCGGGCACTGACGCGCATCGTCGTGCTGCCGCCCACCATCGTCGTCCCCGTGCCCGCTCCCTCGCCCGTCTCCCCGTTCGGACCCAACTGCCGCCAGGTGTCGTCGGGGCAGACGCCGGCGACCGGGGGGACGGGAACGTCATCGACGACGAGCACCAGCAGCACGAGCCTCACGTGCGGCCCCGGCACTGTGAACCCGGGCACGATCGGCACAGCGCCGACGCCTCCGCCGGTTCCCAACATCCCCGGGCTGCCGACGCCGCCCGCGCCGCCGGCACCTCCGACGCCCCCCGTGCCTCCGACGCCGACGCCGACCCCGACGCCCACTCCGACCCCGACGCCCACCCCCGACCCGACGCCCGTGCCCGACCCGGCACCGAGTGCGCCGGTCGATCCGGCCGATGTCGAGGGCGCTCCCGCGATGCTGTCGGTCCGTCCGTTCGACGCCACGGAGGCCTCTCCCGCCGACGCCGAGCCGGCGACCGAGCCCGCGACGTCCGACCCCGCTCCCGTCGAGCCCGCGACGTCCGACCCGGCTCCCGTCGAGCCTGCCCCCGTCGACCCGGCTCCCGCCGAGCCCGTTCCCGCGGAGCCCACCGCCGCCGACCCCGGAGCGTCCGACCCGGCTGCGTCCGAGCAGGACACGTCCGGCGCCACGACGTCCGAGCCCGAGAGTGCGGAGCCGACGGCACCCGCCGCGGAGCAGCCCGCGACTCCCGCGGTCTGGGCGCTCACGACGACGGGCTCGATCACGATCTCGATCGACGGTGCGGACATCGTCGCCGTCGTCGACGGCGTCGAGCAGCGTCGGCCCGCGGCATCCGTTTCGTCCCTCGCGCTTTCGGCGGGAGGTCGGATCACGCTGCCGGCCTCGCTCGGCCTCACGGTCGCGGTCTCGTCGGCGGGATCGCTCGCGATCTCCGGCACGGGCGTCGTCTGGTCATCGAACGGTGCCGGAGCCGGATCCGTCGGAGCGATCTCGTTCGCGGGCGTCGGCGAGCTCGTCGCCACCGGTGCGAACCACCGGCTCGCGGGTCCCGCCGACGACACGACCTGGCGCGTGACGGGCGAGGGTGCGGGCACCGTCGGGGCGCAGCGCTTCTCGGGCTTCTCGGCACTGCAGGGTGCGGCCGGCAACCGCGACGATGTCGTCGTCGCGGATTCGGGCTTCATCGGTTCGGTCGATGGAGGAGCCGGCGGCTACGACGTCCTGCGCTTCGAAGGAACCCAGCCGTCGATCACCTCGCGCCCCACGGGGCCGCAGTCCGGAACGCTCGTCGTCGGTGGTCGCACGATCGCCTACGACGGCCTCGAGCCGGTCGGTCCCGTCACGACGGCAGACTTCGACTTCTCCGACGCGACCGACGGCGACACGGTGGAGGTCGCACCGGATGCCGTCAACCCGGGCCACATCCTCGTGCGGAGCATCGCGAACTCGTTCGAGTCGCACTCGGTCCGGCCGACATCGACGTTCACGGTCCGCTCGACGGGCGTCGGCGCGACGATCCGGATCCTCGGCATCCTCGAATTCCTCGGCGTCACGTTCGTCTTCGTGTCGGCGACGATCATCGCCGACGGTGCGACGGTCGACGCGGGGTCGGGTGACATCACGCTGGCCGCCCTCGCCGAGTCCACCGACGACACTCCCGCATCCGCCGAGGTCCGCCTCGTCGACGCGATCCTCCGCGGCGCGGGCGTCACGCTCACGGCGACGGCGACGAGCACGGTCGACCCCGGTGCGACCCTCGGCCTCGCCCTCGGCGACAGCACCGCCTCCGCAGCCGTGCGGTTGACCGGTGCCTCGCGCATCGAGGCGTCGGGCGACGTCGCCCTGTCGAGCAGCTCGACGGCGACGCTCACGACGTCGTCGACGGGCACGGGTGCCGACGCAGCCGTGGATGCCGCCGTCGCGATCGCGACGATCGACAACACGGCGGTCACCGAGGTCACCGACGCCTCGACGATCGCCGCGGGCGGCACGGTCCTCCTCGCCGCGACGACCGTCACGACCGCGACGACGACCGCTGACGCGACGGCTGCGACGGCGGGCGCCGCGGTCGCCACGACGCGCGCGACGACTCGCACGGCCGCTGTCGTCGACACGACCGCACCCGCCGGCATCGCCGCGGGCGGCGCGCTCACGATCCTCGCCGACTCGACGCACACGCTCACGACGACCGCGACGGCGAGCCCCGGCGGCGCGACGGCCAACGGCACGTCGCCCGCGACGGCGACCGCCACCGCCGCGCAGCCCGGCGGATACGCGTCGGCGCCCGGCGGAGCGATCGGGGTCGCGGGAGCGCTGGCGTTCTCCGATCTTCAGCAGGACACCGGCGCGCTCCTCGGTGGCGCGGTCCCCATCGCGATCGTCGCCGGTGGTGCGGGCGCCGCCGTGACGGCGACGTCGTCCGGCTCCGCGTCGACGGATGCCGACGGCTCGGCCGTCAGCGGATCGGCGACAGGCGTCGGAGTCAGCGTCTCGGTCAACCTCGCGAGCACGCGGACGGAAGCGCGGATCGGCAACGTCGACATCACCGCGGACGGCGTCACGGCGACCGCGACGGCGGCGCCCCGCACGGTCGCCGGGGTGAACGAATACCGCGCCGAGTCGGTCTCGGGTGCGGGAGGGGCCTCGAGCGTCGGAGCCGCGGGTGCCCTCGCCATCAACGCGTCGACCTTCCGCACACGCGCCGCGATCGATCCGGGCGCGACGGTGACCGCGCCGGGTGCCGATCTCGCCTTCACGGCCCGCGGCGACCACGACACGATCGCTCGCGCTCTTCCGGGCGCGCAGGCAGGCGCGACGACGGGCATCGGCGCGAGCGTCGCACTCAACGTCGTGAACGACTCCGCGACGGCCGAAATCTCGGACGGCGCGACGCTCGCGGAGGCGGCCGATTTGACCGTGACGGCACACACGACGGCCCCGGCCGTGACGGAGGCGCGGGGTGGCGTGGCATCCGATGCCGCGATCTCTGCCGTGCTGGCCGTCACGATCCACAACGTCACGACCCTCGCGCGCATCGGAACAGGATCGCCGCTGACGCTCGCGGGGGCCTTCGTCTCGACGGCGACGCAGATCGCGCCCATCACGACAACCGCGACCGGCAACGTGAGCGCCGAAGGTGGCGCGGCCGTTGCGGCGGTCGTCGCCCTCACCTTCGCGAATCACGTGGTCCGGTCTGAGCTCGTACGCGACCTGACGGCCGAGTCGATCACGCTCCGCGCCGTCGGAATGGCCTCGTCGGCGACGACCGCGACGGCGTCCGCGACGGGGGCACCGGGCGAGGACGCTCCTGCGACGCAGACCCCCGCGGCCCAGGCCGGCGATGCCCGGACATGGGCCGACGGAGTGGCGCCATCGACGGGCGCGGCCGACGACGGAACGGGCGGCAGCGGATCGACGCCGCTGCCGAGTCCCTCGACGCCGCAGGGCGAGGTCACCGTGACCGCCGCGTTCGCCCTCACGATGCACCAGCTGACGGCGGATGTGTCGGTCGCAGGCATCGCGATCATCGCGCCGACGGTCCGCTTCGAAGCGCTCGGCAACCTGTCGGCGGCATCGACGGCGTCGGGATCGCCGTCGGATCGCGGGCCACCGAGCGGGACCACGATCGCCGCGGCCGTTGCGATCACTCTGGCGGACGTCATCGTCCGCGCCGAGGTCGGCCCCTCGACCAGCATCACCGCAGACGCGCTCCACCTCACGGCGGGAATCGCACCGCAGAACGCCGCAGGCGTCGACGACGCGTCGCACCGCTTCACCACGACAGCCACGGGCGGGCAGGGCTCGGGAGGCGACCTGGGGGTCGCAGGATCCGTCGCCATCGCCGTCGTCGTCCTCCGCACCACCGCCGGCATCGGCGCCGGTGCCACCGCCGCTCTCGACGGCGGAACCCTCTCCGTCTCCGCCACCTCGGCGTCCGAGACCACGACACGGGCCGTTCTCTCCGACGCCGGCGCCGGCACCCCGACGACGGGCATCGGCGCGGCGTTCGCGCTGACGAGCGTCGACCACACCGTCTCCGCCGTCATCGCAGACGCGGCCGTCGTCACGGGTGCGGGCGACGTCACGATCGCCGCGACGACGACGGATGCCGCAACCGCCGTCGCACAGGGCTCGGCGCGCGGGGGCGACGCGGCCGTCGCGCCCTTCGCCGCCGTCACCCTCTCGACCGTCACGACCCGCGCGTCGATCGGAACGGGCGCCCTGCTGACGGTCGGCGGCGCCCTGTCGGTCACGGCGGGCCAGCGGGCGGTCGCGACGACGGAAGCGCGTGCGGCGACCGGTACGTCCGACGGCACGGCCGTCGGCCTCGGTCTCGCGCTCACGATCGCGACGCACGTCGTCACGGTGGCGCTCGGCCGGAGCGCCACCGTGACGGGGACGACGACGCTGGCCGCGGCGGGCATCTCCCGCTCGAGCGCGACGGCCGCCGCGTCGGCGGGCGGTGCGCCGGAGAACCCGGCCGACTCGGGCGACGCGACCAACCCCGGAGGTGCCGCCGGATCGGGCGTCGACGACGCGGTCGCCGGGACGCGCGACCACGCCGACACCGTCGCGACCGCGGCCGGTGGCTCGGGCGCGGGGTCCGCGGCTGCGACGCCGAGCGCGTCGACCTCGCAGGGCGACGTCAACGCCGCCGCCGCCGTCGCCGTCACGATCGCCGACGCACGGGTCGCAGCATCCCTCGACGTGGGCGTCGTCCTCACGTCGGCCGGTGCCGTGGCGATCTCGGCGGGCGAGAACACGGATGCCGCCGCTGTCGCCGACGGCTCGGCATCGCAGGGCGCCGACGCGACGATCGGCGCGGCGGTCGCGATCGTTCTCGCGACCGTGTCGAACCGTGCCGTCGTCGCGGGCGCCGTCACGAGCCCGGCGACGACACTCCTCGCATCGACCGTCGCCGACGGCGCCGACACGACCTCGGTCATCGAGGCGCGATCGACGGCGGGCGCCGGCGGCGGGAAGGTCTCGGTCGCGGGCAGCGTCGCCCTCGCGATCACCAACATCGACGTCGCTGCTCTCGTGGAGGGAGCGGCGAGCGGGGGGACCGTCGCGATCGGGGCGGGGACGTCAGTCACGACGACCGTCGCGGCACTTCCCGCGGGCGAGGGGGTGACGGATGCCGGCGACCTCGGTCTCGGCGCGTCCGTCGCCCTCGCGCTCGTGACGATCGGGGTCCGCGCAGCCGTCGCGGCGGGAGCATCCCTCACCGGCGTCTCCGATCTCACGATCACGGCCGACACGACGGCGGAGACGCTCGCCGAAGCACGCATGGGCGCGAGCGGCGGCGGAGTCGCCCTCACCCCCGCCGTCGCGATCGCGCTGTCCGACGTGCAGACGACGGCGTCGATCGGCTCAGGCGGACCCACCACTGTGACGGGCACCCTGCAGCTCGCGGCGCGTCAGACGGCAGCGGCGACGTCGACGGCGGGTGCCATCGTCGTCGGGGCGGGCGACGCCGGCATCGGTGTCGCTGTCGCTCTCACGATCGCGACGCACGCCGCGACGGCGACGCTGGCCCGCAGCATCACGGCGGCGGGGGTCGTCCTCATCGCCCACGAGACCTCCGACACGACCGCGACGTCGACGGCGTCGGCATCGGGCGCTCCCGAGAACGACGCGGACTCCGGCGATCCCGCCAACCCGGGCGGAGCAGGAGGCGCCGGCGTCGACGACACGCTCGCCGCCGAACGCGGACACGCCGACGCGGTCTCCTCCGCGAACGGCGGATCGGGTGCGGGGACGACGACGACCCCGTCGGCCGAGACGTCGCAGGGCGGGGTCAATGCGGCCGCAGCGGTCGCGCTCGTGATCTCGACCGCGACCGCCGCGACGGTGCTCGAACCGGGGATCGCGCTCGTCGCGACCGATGCCGTGCGCCTCGACGCCGCGATCGACGCCGACGCGACGGCACGTGCCGACGGATCCGCGTCCCAGGGGGCGGACGCCACGATCGGCGCCGCCGTCGCGCTCGTGCTCGCCGACGCATCGACCCGCGCCGTCGTGCCGACCGGCGTCTCGGTCACCGCCGGCAGCCTCGAACTCGTGGCCCGCGGTCTTGCCGACGCCGACGACGGCGTCTCGCGGACGACGGCCGCATCGGTCGCCGGTGCGGGCGGGGGCAGCGTCTCGGTCGCGGGATCGGTCGCGATCGCGATCGTGACGCACGAGACGCGCGCCGCGCTCGAGGGCACGGCGACGCTTTCCGGGAGCGCCGTCGTCGCGGCATCCGGTTCGTCGGCCGTCGCGGTCTCGGCTCTTCCCGCGGGACAGGGCGTGACAGATGCCGGAGATCTCGGCATCGGCGCGTCGTTCGCGCTCGCCGTCGTCACGGCGTCGTCGACGGCCGAGCTGACGGGGTCGCTCACGGGGGCCACGGCACTGTCGCTGACGGCCGTCGGGGTTTCCGCCGTGACGACGGAGGCGCGCATGGGTGCGGCGGGAGGCGGCGTCGCGATCGCTCCCGCAGCAGCCGTCGCTCTCGTAACGACCGACGTCGCCGCACGGATCTCTGCCGGCACACCCCTCGTCGTGACGGGCGCCGTCACGCTCCTCGCCGATCAGCGCGCAGCCTCCTCGACGACGGCGGGTGCGATCGTGGTCGGCGCGGGCGACGCGGGCGTCGGACTCGCCCTGGCCCTCACGATCGCGAACGCGACGACGATCGTCGAGCTCGGCCGGAACCTGTCGGCGCAGAGCGCGGCCTTTGAGGCGCGCACGCTCTCGACGGCGACGGCGACCTCGGAAGCATCGGCGTCGGGGGCGCCCGAGAACGGAACGGGTGGATCCGCCGGTTCGGGAGTGGACGACGCCCTCTCCGCCGAGCGCGACCACGCCGACGCGACCGCCGCCGCCCACGGGGCGGAAGAATCCGGCTCCGCGACGACGCCGAGCGCAGCGTCGTCGCAGGGCGGGATCAACGCCGCGGCGGCGGTCGCCGTGTCCCTCGCGACGGCGACGACCCGCGCGACGATCCTCTCGGGGGCGACGCTGACGTCGACGGGGGCCGTCACGATCCTCGCCCGCGCCGATGCGGATGCCGCCGTGAGCGCCGACGGGTCGGCATCGCAGGGGGCGGATGCCACGATCGGCGCCGCTGTCGCGATCACGCTCGCAACCGTCACGACAACGGCGACGGTCGCGGCCGGTGCCGTCGTCACGGGCCCGGACCTGACCGTGCGAGCAGACCAGATCGTCCCGGGCGGAGACGGCACTTCGACGACCTCGGCGCGGTCGGTCGCGGGCGCGGGCGGCGGGAGCATCTCGGTCGCGGGATCGTTCGCCCTCGCCGTGACGGGTCACACGGTCCGCGCGGGCATCGACGGCACGGCGGGCGGGGGTGCCGTCGCGGTCGTCGCGGTCGCGCGGACGGCCACGACGGTCAACGCGCTCCCGTCCGGTATCGGAGTGACGGATGCCGGCGACCTCGGGTTCGGCGCGTCGGTCGCCCTCGCGCTCGTCACGGAGTCCACGACCGCGGAGCTCGGCGATGGGGCGACCCTCACGGGCGCGACATCGCTCGGCGTGACGGCGGACGCGCAGAGCTCCGCGACGACGGAAGCGCGCATGGGTGCGCGCGGGGGAGACGTCGCCCTCGCGCCGGCCGTCGCGGTGACGCTCTCGACGGTATCGACGGCGGTGCGTATCGGATCGGGTGCCGAGACGACGCTCGCGGGCGCGCTTGCGGCATCCGCTTCTCAGCGGGCGACGGCGACCGCGACGTCGTCGTCGCAGACCCTCGCCGCCGGCGACGCGGGGATCGGGCTGTCCCTCGCACTCGCGATCGCGACGCACACGGCGACAACGGCGCTCGCGCGGAGCCTCTCCGCGACCGGCGCGGTGGGACTGCAGGCCACGAACATCTCGACGTCGTCCTCCACGGCGTCGGCTTCGGCCGCGGGGGCGCCGGAGAACAGCGCCGGCGGCGGAGCCGGAACGGGCGTCGACGAGGCGATCGAGACGGAGCGCGCGCACGCGTCCGACACGTCGGTCGCGAGCGGTGGCGCGGGAGCGGGCAGCTCTGCACCCGCGGCGGAGTCGTCGCAGGGCGGCGTGAACGCCGCGGCGGCCGTCGCCGTGACTCTCTCGACCGTGCGGGCCGAGACGCTCCTCACGCCGGGGATCGCCCTCGCCGCGACGGGAACCGTGACCCTGTCGACGGGGGTCAACGCCGATGCGGCGTCCAGTGCCGACGGATCGGCATCGCAGGGGGCGGACGCCACCATCGGCGCCGCGGTCGCGATCACGCTCGCCGACGTCGTCAATCGTGCCGTCGTCCCCGTCGGCGTCACCGTCACGGCCGGCGCTCTCACGGCGACGGCGACCTTCGTCCTCGACGGCGCCGACGAGACGTCGACGACGAGCGCCCGCTCCGTCGCGGGTGCGGGCGGCGGGAGCGTCTCGGTCGCGGGATCCTTCGCTCTCGCCATCGTCGGCGCGCAGACCCGCGCATCGATCGACGGGACCGTCGCCCTCACGGGAGGTGCGCTGAGCGCCGCGGCCGTCAGCCGGCTCGCGACGACGGTCGCGGCTCTCCCCGCGGGCGCGGGTGTCACGGATGCCGGAGACCTGGGCTTCGGTGCGTCGGTCGCCCTCGCGATCGTGACGAACGGGACGACGGCCGAGATCACGGACGGTGCGATCGTCACGGGCGCCGGCTCCCTCGCGCTGCAGGCCGCAGCGAGGACGCGCGCGAGCACGGAAGCGCGCATGGGCGCGGCCGGCGGCGATGTCGCGCTCTCGCCCGCCGTCGCGGTCACGCTCTCCACCGACTCCTCGACGGCCCGGATCGGGTCCGGCGCGCTCGTCGCCGTGACGGGGGCCGTCGACCTCGACGCCGTCACCGATGCGACGGCCACCGCGACGGCATCGTCGTCGACGCTCGGCGCGGGCGATGCGGGGATCGGTATCGGCGCGGCGCTCGCGATCGCGAACCACACGGCGCTCACCGAACTCGCCCGCAGCGTCACGGCGGGCGAAGTGACCCTCGCGACGTTCCTGACCTCGGCTGCCGGATCGACCGCGTCAGCATCCGCCGCGGGAGCCCCGGAGAACACGTCGGGTGGCGGTTCGGGCTCGGGAGTCGACGACGCCGTCGCCGCCGAACGCACGCACGCCGACGGGGTCGCGGCGGCCAACGGCGGGGCGACGAGCGGTGCCGCGACGACGCCCAGTGCCTCGTCGTCGCAGGGCGGCGTCAACGCCGCCGCGGCCGTCGCGATCACACTCTCGACGGCACGGGCGGAGGCGCGGGTCGTAAGCGGGATCACCGTCACGAGCACGGGCCGAGTCGCCCTCGACAGTCTCGTGAACGTCGACGCCGCGTCCGCCGCCGACGGTTCGGCTTCGCAGGGGGCGGATGCCACGATCGGCGCCGCCGTCGCGATCACCCTCGCCGACGTCGTCAACCGCGCGGTCGTCCCGGCGGGTGCCACGATCGCGGCGCAGTCGGCCTCCATTGCTGCGGGGGTGCAGGACGCGGGGGGCAACACGACCTCGTCGTTCGGCGCCCGATCGGTCGCGGGTGCGGGAGGCGGCAGCGTCTCGGTCGCCGGATCGTTCGCGCTCGCCGTCGTGACGCCGACGACGCTCGCCTCCCTCGACGGGATGCTGACGCTCTCGGGCGGAGACGCGACCGTCAGCGCGACGAGCGCGACGGACTCGACCGTCGCGGCACTTCCCGCGGGGGCGGGCGTGACCGACGCGGGCGACTTCGGCTTCGGAGCATCCGTCGCCCTCAACCTCGTGACCGACCGCACGACCGCCTCGGTTTCCGACGGCGCCGTCGTCGCGGGTGCGCGTCATCTCGTGCTCGCCGCGACCGCGGAGAGCACGGCCACGACGGAAGCACGGATGGGAGCGGAAGGCGGCGACGTGGCACTCTCGCCGGCCGTCGCCGTGACGCTCTCCACCGTGGACACCACCGTCCGACTGGGGTCGGGCGGCCCGCTGTCGTTGACCGGCTCGCTCACCGCGACGGCGACGCAGAAGGCGCGAGCAACCACTCTGGCCTCGGCCGCCGTCCTGGGGGCCGGCGACGCGGGTATCGGTGTGGGGCTCGGGCTGACGATCGCGGGTCACAGCGTCCACGCCCGCCTCGCTCGCGATGTCGCGGCGGGCGTGGACGTCACCCTCAATGCGAGCAGCGTCTCGGCATCCTCGTCGACGGCGTCGGCGTCCGCCGCGGGCGCCCCCGAGAACACCGGCGGCGGCGGGTCGGGCGGTACGGGCGTCGACGAAGCCGTCGACGCGGAGCGCACGCACGCGTCGTCGACGTCGACGGCGAACGGTGGAGCGGGTGCCGCGGGAGGCTCGGCACCGGCGGCCGAGTCCTCGGCGGGCGGCGTCAACGCCGCGGCTGCCGTGGCTGTGACGCTCGCGACCGTCACGGCCGAGACCATCGTGGCGGCGGGTCTTCTCGTGACAGCGGGCGGCACTGTGACGTTTGCGAGCTCCGCGAACACGGACGCGTCCACGTCGGCCGACGGGTCGGCGTCGCAGGGGGCGGATGCCACGATCGGCGCCGCCGTCGCGATCACGCTCGCGAACGTCGTGAATCGCGCGTGGGTTCCCGCGACCGTGACGGTCCGCGGGCAGAACCTGGTCGTGTCGGCGACGGTGACGCCGGATGGTGCGGATGAGACGTCGACGTTCGGGGCGCAGTCGGTCGCGGGCGCCGGGGGCGGTGACGTTTCGGTCGCGGGGTCGTTCGCGCTCGCGGTCGTGAACCACACGACGCGTGCGGGTGTCGACGGGACGGTGCAGCTGTCCGGTGGCGACGCGACCCTGACGGCGACGAGCGCCGTGTCGAGCACTGTGAAGGCGCTTCCTGCCGGTGCGGGTGTGACGGATGCCGGGGACTTCGGGTTCGGCGCGTCGGTGGCCCTCAACCTCATCACCGACCGCACGACGGCCGACGTCGCCGATGGCGTCTCGCTCACGGGCGCGCGCAACGTCACCCTCACGGCGACGGCGCGCGACGACGCGGTCACGGAAGCACGAATGGGCGCCGCCGGCGGCGACGTCGCACTGTCGCCCGCGGTCGCGATCACGCTCTCGAACGTCACGACCCTGACGCGGATCGGCACGGGAGTCCTGAGCCTCACGGGAAGCCTCGGCATGACGGCATCCCAGAAAGCGACCGCCGCCACGACGGCATCGTCGTCGACCGAGGGCGCCGCCGATGCGGGCGTCGGGGTGAGCCTCGCGCTCACGATCGCGAACCACACCGTCACCTCGACCCTCGCGCGTGTCACGACGGCCGGCGTCGACATCGCGCTCCGCGCGTCGAGCATCTCGGTCTCGTCCTCGACCGCCGCCGCCTCCGCGGCGGGCGCACCGCAGAACGGCGGCGGTGGAGGCGGCTCCGGATCGGGCGTCGTGGATGCTGCGGAGAGCGAGCGAGCCCACGCCGACGCGACGTCGACCGCCAACGGCGGCGCCGGCGCGGGAACGGCGACGACGCCGCGGCCGGAGTCGTCGCAGGGCGAGGTCAACGTCGCGGCCGCCGTCGCGATCACGCTCGCGACAGTCCGGAGTCAGGCGATCGTCGATCCCGGCGTCGCGACGATCACGGCGGGCGGCACCGTGACGCTCGCGAGCTCGGCGAACACCGACGCGTCCACGTCGGCTGATGGTTCGGCGTCGCAGGGAGCGGATGCCACGATCGGCGCCGCCGTCGCGATCACCCTCGCCGATGTCGTCAACCGGACGACGGTCCCGTCGACCCTCACGGTGCGGGGACAGAACCTGGTCGTCTCTGCGACGGTCACATCGGATGGTGCGGATGAGACGTCGACGTTCGGGGCGCAGTCGGTCGCGGGCGCCGGGGGCGGTGACATTTCGGTCGCGGGGTCGTTCGCGCTCGCGGTCGTGAACCACACGACGCGTGCGGGTGTCGACGGGACGGTGCAGCTGTCCGGTGGCGACGCGACCCTGACGGCGACGAGCGCCGTGTCGACCACTGTGAAGGCGCTTCCTGCCGGTGCGGGTGTGACGGATGCCGGGGACTTCGGGTTCGGCGCGTCGGTGGCCCTCAACCTCATCACGGACCGCACGACGGCCGACGTCGCCGACGGCGTCTCCCTCACGGGGGCACGCAATGTCACCCTCACGGCGACCGCGCGCGACGACGCCGTCACGGAAGCGCGGATGGGTGCCGCGGGCGGCGACGTCGCGCTTGCTCCGGCCGTTGCGATCACGCTGTCGAACGTGACGACGCAGACGCGCATCGGCACGGGGGTCCTGACCGTCACGGGAAGCCTGACCATGACGGCATCCCAGAAGGCGACTGCGGCCACGAGCGCGACGAGCGCCGTCCTCGACGCCGCCGACGCGGCGATCGGAGTGAGCCTCGCCCTCACGATCGCGAACCACACCGTCACCTCGACGCTCGCTCGAAACGCCACGGCCGGCGTCGACGTCACGCTCCGCGCATCGAGCGTCTCCGTCTCGTCGGCGACCGCTGCGGCATCCGCTGCGGGGGCACCCGAGAACGACGAGGACTCCGGCGACCCGGCCAACCCGGGCGGGGGAGCCGGCACCGGCGTGAACGAGCTCGCGGCCAGCGAGCGGGCCAACGCCGACGGCGTCGCGACAGCGAACGGCGGTGAGGACTCCGGCGATCAGGCGGCGCCGACCGCCGAGTCGAGCAGCGGATCGGTCAATGTCGCCGCCGCCGTCGCCATCACGATCTCGACCGTCCGCGCACGCACCGTCGTCGATGCGGCGGTCACCAACATCACGGCGGGCGGGACCGTGAAACTCGCCTCGAGCGCCAACACGGATGCCGCATCCGCCGCCGACGGCTCTGCCGCGGGTGACGGCGACGCGACGATCGGTGCAGCGGTCGCTCTGACCCTCGCGAACGTCACGAACACGGCCGATGTGCCGGCGACGCTCACGGTGACCGCGCAGAACCTCGCGCTGTCGGCGACCGTCACCGCCGACGGCGCCGACACGACCGCGACGATGAGCGCGCAGTCGGTCTCGGGTGCCGGCGGCGGCAAGATCTCGGTCGCGGGATCCTTCGCACTCGCCGTCGTCAACCACACGACCCGCGCGTGGATCGACGGAACGGTCGCGCTTCTCGGCGGCGACGCGACGCTCACGGCGGTCAGCAGCGTCGCGAGCACCGTCAAGGCTCTCCCCTTCGACGACGGCGTCGTGGCGACGGGCGATGCGGGCATCGGCGCCTCCGTCGCACTGAACCTCGTGACCGACCGCACGACGGCCGAGATCGCCGACGGCGTGAGCCTCACGGGCGGACGCAGCGTCACGCTCTCCGCCACCGCGACCGACGCCGCCGTGACCGAAGCCCGGATGGGAGCCAAGGGCGGCGACGTTGCCCTCGCGCCCGCCGTCGCCGTGACGCTGTCCAACGTCACGACCTTCACGCGCATCGGCACCGGGACGCTCTCGATCACGGGCGACCTCGTGTCGACCGCGACGCAGAAGGCTTCGGCCGACACGACCGCCTCGTCGGCGGTGCTGGATGCCGCGGATGCCGCGATCGGCGTCGCCCTGGCCTTGACGATCGCCAACCACGGCGCGACCTCGACACTGGCCCGCAACGTCACGGCGGGCGGGGGAGTGCGCCTCGGAGCGTCGAGCGTCTCGGTTTCGAGTGCGCTCGCGTCGGCGTCCGCCGCGGGTGCGCCCGAGAACGAGGACTCGGGCGATCCGGAGAACCCCGGTGGCGGATCCGGTACGGGTGTCGACGACCTCGCCGCCGGCGAGCGTGCGCACGCCGACTCCGTCTCGACGGCGAACGGCGGCGAGGACTCCGGCTCGCAGGCGACGCCGAGCGCCGAGACGAGCGACGGTCCTGTCAGCGTCGCGGCCGCCGTCGGCATCGTCATCTCCGATGTCCGCGCCGAGACGGTCGTGGATCCCGTCGTCGCCGACATCGTCGCGGCGGGGACCGTCGCGCTCGAGTCGAGTGTCAACACGGATGCGCGCTCGGGTGGCGACGGCTCCGCCGCGGGCGACGGCGACGCGACGATCGGTGCGGGTGTCGCCCTCACCCTGTCGACGACGGTCAACCGCGCCGTCGTCCCCGTGACCCTCACGATCCGTGCGCGCGACGTGTCGCTCACGGCGGCCGTGACGGCCGACGGCACCGACACGACGTCGACCTTCGGCGCTGCGGCCTCTTCGGGAGCGGCGGGCGGCAACGTCTCCGTCGCGGGGTCCGTCGCGATCGCGATCGTCACGACCGACACGACCGCGGCCGTGTACGGCACGCTGATCCTCACGGGCGGAGACGTCACGCTTCTCGCCCAGAGCGCTGTCGCAGGCACCGTCACGGCGTTGCCGACGGGCAGCGGGACGACGGGTGCGGGAGACGCCGGCATCGGTGTCTCGTTCGCCCTCACCCTCGACACCCACCGGACGACGGCTCTCGTCGACGACGAGGTCTCGATCACGGGCGCGCGGAATGTCTCCCTCACGGCGGAGGCGCGTGACGCGACGACGACCGAGGCCCGCATGGGCGCCGAGGGCGGCGGCGTCGCGGTGTCCCCCGCCATCGCGATCGTGCTTTCGAACGTCACGACACGGGCACGGATCGGCACAGGTACTCTCACCGCGACGGGCGACGTCGTCGTCCGCGCGACGCAGCACGCCGCCGCCGAGAACACGGCCGCCGCCGAGGCCATCGCGGGTGGCGACGCAGCCGTCGGCATCGGCCTCGCCCTCACGATCGCGAACCACACCGTCACGGCGTCCCTCGGGCGCGTCGTCACCGCCGGTGGCGACGTGACGCTCCAGGCGTTCAGCTGGTCGCGCTCGAGCGCCCGGGCGTCGGCATCCGCGTCGGGGGCTCCCGAGAACGAGAGCGACGGCGGATCCGGTGGCACGGGGGTCGACCAGCAGGTCGGCGGTCAGCGCGACTACGCCGACACCGTCGCAGGCGGCTACGGCGTCGAGGGGTCCGGCAGCGCGGAGACGCCCAACGCCGAGACGAGCGCGGGCCCCGTTGCCGTCGCCGCCGCGATCGGCATCGTCATCGCGACCGTCCGCGCCCTCTCGATCGTCGAGCCGCAGGTCGAGACAGTCACGGCCGGCGGCCGGGTCACGCTGTCGTCGTCGCAGAACACGGATGCCGCGACGGGGGCCGACGGCTCGGCAGCGCGCGGCGGCGACGCCGCGATCGGCGCCGGCGTCGCGATCACGTACGTCGACGTCGTGAACCGCTCCGTCGTACCGGCGACACTCACCGTGCTCGCCGAAGCGCTCACCGTGAGCGCGACGATGACGATCGACGGCTCGGACGACACCTCGACGATCGGCGCCGTCGCGTCGTCGGGCGCGGGCGGCGGCAAGGTCTCCGTCGCGGGTTCGGTCGCCCTCGGCCTCGTCTGGTTCGACACTCTCGCGGCGGTGTCGGGAACCGTCGTGCTGACGGGCGGCGACGCGACGCTCGCGGCGGGAAGCGCACTCGCCTCGACGATCAAGGCTCTCGCGGCGGGCGAAGGCGTCGTCGCGACCGGTGACGCGGGCGTCGGAGCATCCTTCGCCCTTGCGCTCATCACGAGCGACACGCACGCCCGCCTCGACGACGAGGTCTCGCTGACGGGTGCGGACGACATCGTGCTCGTTGCATCGTCGACGAGCCGGACCGTCACGGAGGCGTCGATGGGCGCGAAGGGCGGCGACGTCACCGTCACCCCGGCGATCGGCATCACGGTCTCGAACGTCCGCACGACGGCCGTCATCGGTTCGCTCGTGTCCGGTCCGATCGAGGCGACCGGCAACGTCCAGCTCTCCGCGATGCAGCACACGGCCGCCGCGACGACGGCGGGTGCCGTCGCGACCGACGCGGGCGACGCCGCCATCGGCATCGCGATCGCTCTGACCTTCGCCTTCGACGAGACTCTCGCGGTTACCCGCCGGAGCATCGTCTCGGGCGGATGGACGACGCTCTCCGCGACCGGCTCGTCGCTCAACGCGTCGACCGCGAGCGCCTCGGCCAGCGGAGCTCCCGGTGAGGACAGCGCGGATGCCCCGTCGGGGAATGTCGACAGTCAGGTGCAGGGCCAGCGCGACTACGCGAACTCGGCGAGCACGTCGCAGGGCGGCGCGGGTGTGCAGAACAGCGACAGCCCGTCCGCCTCGACGAGCGACGGCGGCGTCTCGGTCGCCGGTGCCGTCGCCCTCACGATCTCGGACGTGAGCTTCACGGCGTACCTTCCCGACGATCTGGAGATCACGGCAGGTGGGCACGTGTGGCTCCTCACGGCGGCCCAGGTCGACGGCAAGGCGGAAGCCTCGGGCACGGCGCTCGCGCAGGACGACGCGGGTGTCGGCGTCGCGGTCGCCCTCAACCTCGCCTTCGTCGTCAACCGCGCGTGGGTCGGAGAGCGGGCCGTCGTCGCGGGCAACGGCTTCGCGGCATCCGCGACGATGACGACGCTCCCGGGCGACTCGACCCACGACTTCTCCGCGATCGCGAACGCCGGCGCCGGCTCGAAGGATGTCGGCGTCGCGGGAGCCGTCGCCCTCAACATCGTGACGAACAGCACGGAGGCCTGGATCCCCTCGTCGGCCGTCGTCGACTTCGGCACGGGCGACGTCACGATCGCGGCCGAGAACCGGCGCACCGACACGGCGAAGGCGACGGCGGATGCCACGGGCGGGAGCTCCTCGACGGGTGTCGGCGCCTCGCTCGCGGTCAACGTCATCGCCGACGACATGACGCGCGCCGAGATCGAGGACGGTGCGGATGTCGCCGGCGGCGCGAACGTCACCGTCCGCGCGGATCACGCCGACACGGTCGTCAACGAAGTGACCGCGGGCTCGGCGGGCGGAACGGCCGTGAGCCCCGCCGTCGGAATCAACGTCGTCCTCCCCGTCGTGCGGGCACGCATCGGCACTCCCGGACCGCGGCCCTTCGTCGCAACGGGTGACGTCATCGTGCGGGCCACCCACGAGGGATCGGTCACCGTCTCGGGAGACGCGGAGGCCGCGGGAGACACGGCGGTCGGTGCCATCGTCGTCATCAACGTCGTGACCCTCGACGTGCGGGCGACGGTCCTGCGCGACATCACGGCCGGTTCCCTGTGGCTCATCGCCGCGAACGAGGTGCACACGAGCGCGATCGCGAAGGCCAGCGCGGGCGGTGCCGATCCGACGAGCACGGGCGGCGCGAGCAACTCCGACCAGCAGGCGCAGAACCAGCTCTCGGGAACCCCGGCCACCAGTGCCTCCTCGACGACGCTCCCGTCGGCGAGCGACAACGTCTCGCAGGGCAACAGTCAGGCGGGATCGCAGTCGGGCCAGTCGAGCGACGGTGTCGGCATCGGCGCCGCCGTGACGGTCAACTGGGTCACCGTCACCTCGGAGGCCGCCCTCGCCCCGAACCTCGTCGTCGACGTCGACGGCGTCTTCGCCGTGCTGGCATCGAACGAGACGGATGCCGTCGCGCAGGCGACGGGGCTCAGCGCGAAGCTCGACGGCGGAACGAAGGTCGGCGCCGCCGTCGCCCTCAACGTCGTCACGGTCGACAACCGCGGAGTCGTCGGCGCGGGCGCCGACGTGCAGGCGGGAAGCGTCGCGATCACGGGGCTGTCGACGGGAGACCGCAACGACTTCCAGGCGTGGGCGATCGCGGCCTCGGGCGGCACGAGCGACACGTCGGTCGCGGGTTCCGCTGCTGTCCAGGTGCTGCTCCTCACGAACGAGGCCGTCATCGGCACGGGCTCCACCTTCGCGGTCGTCGGCGGCATCTCGCTTGACGCGTCGAACCCCATGGGTCTGTCGGCCATCGCAGCATCCGGTGCCATCACGCTCGACGGCAACGGCGTGGGCGCCGGCATCGTCGTGCAGTTCGTCGAATCGACGACCCGCGCCGTCATCGAATCGAGTTTCGCCACCCCGACCGTCATCGACGCCGGCGGCGCCATCATCGGCCGGGCCGCGGCATCCCTCGCTCCGCTCCCGGCACCCGAGATCCCGCTCCTCGGCAGCCTCGGATCGTTCACGGGTGTGGCGCTCGGAGCCGCCGCCGGCAACGGCGACGTCGCGGTCGGAGGCTCCGTCATCGTCAACGTCACCGACCGCGTGACGCACGCGGGCGTCGGCGAGGGCGCGCAGATCAACCAGGGCATTCCGGCCACGGCGGGACAGGACCTCGCCTTCACGGCATCCGATCAGACGGAGTTCGTCGATGTCGCCGGGGCCCTCGGCCTCTCGACGGGAACGGCGGGCATCGGCTTCGCGCTCATCGTCGGCGTGCACAACAAGGACGTCCGGGCGTACATCGGGCGTGGCGTCACGGCAGACCTCGGCGGGTCGGTCTGGCTCGTCGCGACCGCCGGCGAGGCCTTCACGCAGGTCACCGCCGGTGGGGCTGCGGCATCGGATGCCGGTATCGCGGGCTCCTTCGTCGTTCTCGTCGTCAACAAGGGCTCGGGCGCTCCCGGCACGCGTGCCTCCATCGAGGGTGGCGCCGAAACCCCCACGACCGTCCGCGCCCGCGGCTCGATGACGATCACCGCAGCCGACCCCGTCGAGGCGACCCTCTTCGCGGGTGCCGTCGGCGCGGCGAGCACGGCGGGCGTCGGTGTCTCGTCGGTCGTCTTCGTCCGCACGGGCATCGTCGACGCCTCGGTCGCCCCCGCGACGACCCTGTGGGCGCGCGGCGGTGTCGGCCTCACGCTCGCCGCGAGCCAGTCCGGTGAGATCTGGATGTTCGCGATCGGCGGTGCGGGCGCCGGAACGGCCGCCGTCGCAGGGTCGGCGTCCGTCGGCATCCACGACAACACGACCCTCGCCCACCTCGACCGCGGCGTCACGCTCGACGGCGTCGCCCCCGGTGGGTCGGCCTCGGCCATGATCAGTGCGACCGACCACACGACCCTTCGCGGCGTCGCGGGTCAGGCGGCGCTCGGTGGCACGGCGGGTATCGGCGCCGGCGCCGACGTGCAGGTGCTGACGAAGAACACGCGCGCCTGGATCGCACCCCAGGCGGTCGTCGCGGTGTCGGGAGACGTCGGAGTCGACGCGCTGTCGAGCGAAGAGGTCGTGTCGGTGTCGGCGGGTGCGTCCATCGGCGGCACGGTCGGCGTCGCCGTCAATGCGGCCGTGCCCGTCTACTCCATCACGACGATGGCCTTCGTCGGCGAGATCTGCGGCGCCGGCACGGTCAGCGCCGCGACGTGTCCGTCGTCGCGGGCCGACGTGTTCGCGGGCGGAAGCACGCGCGTCACGGCGAACGAGGTGCTGAGCCTCACCGTCATCGCCGGCGCGGTTGCGATCGGCGGCTCGGCGGGCGTTGGCGCTGCAGCGGCCGTGCCGATCGTCACGAAGGTCACGCGCGCGTTCATCGGCGACCTCTCCCGCGTCGTCGCGCAAGGCGGCGGAGCGGGAATGCTCGCGACGACGGGCGGCTACGACGTCCACTTCATCGACACGCGCTTCAACCCGCAGACGGCGCTCGTGGATGCCACGACGGTCGAGCTCGGCTACGCGCACGGTCTCACGAACGGCCAGCAGGTGTCGTACGACCCGGGCGGCGGGCAGGCGCTCGGCACCCTCGTCGCGGGCCAGCCCTACTACGCGGAGGTCGTCTCGCCGACGCGCGTGCGCCTCTACGCCTCGCCGTTTGACGCTGCAGGCAACCCCGTCGGCGCACCCATCGCGCTGACCCTCCCCGCGCGGCCGGGACAGTCGCACCGCATCTTCGGCACCGACGAAGGCGCGATGCCGCAGCGCGACGCCCCGTACTTCACGCCGTCGCTCGACGTGGCGGGCAACGTCGTGACGCTTCCGTACGACCTCGATCTCGACCTCGGCGACGCCGTCGTCTACACCGCCAACGGGGGAGCGCCCATCGGGCAGCTCGTCGACGGCGAGACCTACTACGTCATCCCCGTCGGACCGAACTCGTTCCGCCTCGCCCGCACGCTGTGCGAAGCCGACCCGAGCGCCGACGGCTGCTCCGGTCCGCAGACGCCGATCGCACTCGACGCGGCTGCCGCGACCGGACGGGCCCACAGCTTCGTGCTGCAGGGCACGACGGCACCGGGAGACCCCGCCCAGGTCACGGGCATCCGCATCCTGACTCCTGTCACGGGCGTCATCCGGGGCGTCGCCGTCATCGCCAACAACAGCGACGAGATCCTCGCGGTCGGCGCGACCGCGGCGGGCGGCACGGCAGGAGTCGGCGTCAGCGGCAACGTGAACGTCCTGAGCGTCGACACCGACGCTCTCATCGGAAAGCTCGCTCGCGTCAACGACGAGGCGGGAGCGAACGCCGCGCAATCGGTCGCCGTCGCCGCCGGATCCGCCTTCCGCCAGCTCATGGTGTCGGGTGCGCTCGCGGCCGGCATCGCGGGCATCGCGACGAGCGCCGCCGTCGACATCGTCGACATCGACACGGATGCCACGATCGACACGGGTGCGATCGTCCGCGCCGCGCGCGACATCCGGATCGTCGCCGACGCCGTCGCGAACGTCACGGCGGCGGGCGTCTCGCTCGGCGGCGGTGTCGTCGGCGTCGGGGTCGCCGTGGTCGTCGCCGTCCTGAACCTCCACACCTACGCGCGGACGGGGGAGCGGGTCACCCTCGACGCGGGGAACAACATCCTCGTGCAGGCGATCGACGACACCGACCTCACGATCGTCTCGGGCGGAGTGGGCGTCGGGTTCGTCGGCGTCGGCATCGGCGTGGGCGTCGTGTCGGGCACGAAGGACACTCGCGCCGTCATCGGTGCCGGCAACACCGTCGATGCCCGGGCTCTCGGCGGTGGTGCCCTGAGCGGCATCCCAACCGGCACGGTGAACGCGAACGGGTTCCCCGAGGGGACGCAGTCGGGTCTCGCGGTGCGGGCGTCGTCGAGCCAGAAGGCCTTCGGCCTCGCGGTCGCCCTCGGGGCGGGCTTCGTCGGTGTCGCGGGCGCCGTCAACGTCACGCTCCTCCGCGGAACGACGATCGCGCGGATCGACAGCACGTCGGCCGAGCGCACGGTCATCAACGGCGATCGGCCCGCCGGCGCGGCGCAGTCGGTGTCGGTCACCGCTACCGACCACACGGACACCTTCACGATCGGTGGCGGTCTCGGTGCCGGCTTCGTCGGGGTTTCGGGCGGCATCGACATCGGCGTCGTCGACATCACGACCGCCGCGAGCATCGGCGACTACGCGACCGTGTTCGCGAGCGACGATGTCGTCGTGCAGGCCTTGACGATCCGCAAGGTGCAGACGATCGCCGTCAGCATCGCGGGCGGCTTCGTGGGAGCATCCGCGTCGGTCACGGTGTGGACGGCGGGCGGTTCGCCGTCCGGCTCCTACGACGACGGCAGCGGCAGCAAGGACGCGCTCGCCTCCGAGGGCGAGGGGACGCCGCAGCAGCAGGCCGGTGGTCACGCGTCCGGCGGCGGCGCGAACGGCTACCAGGGGATCCTCGACGGCGCGACGACGGGCTCGAGCGACAACACGACATCGCGCTACACGCCGTACCTTCAGCAGGCGTCCGCCTCGATCGCGTCGCGTGCCCCCGGAACCGACCTCGTCTCGCAGGAGTTCTCGCTCCCGCCCGTCCCCGGCGGCACGTCGGGTGGCATCGGTGCGAACGTCACGATCGTGACGGGCGACGACGTGCGGGTCACGGCGCGCGCGGACGAGTCGTACTTCGGTCTCGCCGGCTCGGCGTCCGGCGGCGTCGGTGCCCTCGGCGCCTCCATCGTCATCGCGACCCTGGATTCGAACGTCGATGCGGGGATCGCCGGCGGCACGGTCATCCTCGCGGGCGGCGATGTCGCCGTGCAGACGGGGCATCGTGAGCGCACGGAGGCGCTCTCCTTCTCGGGGCAGCTCGGACTCCTCGCCGTCGCCGGCCAGGTCATCGTGCTCGATTCCGACGCGAGGCAGACGTCGCACATCGACGACGGCGTCGTGATCCCGACGGCCGGCGGGGTCGTCTCGGCGACCGCGCAGACGGACCGCCGCGTCGCACCCCGAACGATCGGCGTCGCCCTCGCGGCGGTCGCGGCGGGAGCATCCGTCGCCGTCGCCGACGTCACGGGTGACACACGCGCGCGGATCGGTCTCGCCGACCTCGGCGCCCTGACACCGGTCGGCGGCGTGAGCGTCTCGGCGACCTCCGTCATCGACGTTCCCGTCACGGCGCAGTCGGTATCGGGCGGCGTCGGCGCCTCGATCAACGGCGCGGCGGCGACGGGTGAGATCTCGGGAACCACGCGGGCGGAGTTCACGGGCATCGCCCGGGTCGCCGGTGCCTTCTCCCTCCTCGCCGATGGACGCAACACCGTCGACGCGCAGACGCTCAACATCCAGACCGGCGCTTTCACCCTGGGACTGACCCTCGCCCACGCGACGGTCTCGCGCACGACCATCGCCCTCGTCGCCGACGGCGCGTGGATCTCGGCGGGCGGTGCCGTGGGCGTCGCGGCGAACTCGCGGAACCGCGTCGACACCTTCACTCCCGGTGGCGGCCTCAGCGCCGTGACGGCGTCGCTCATGAGCTCCGTCGCCCTCATCACGGGACTCACCGAGGCGCGGCTGAGCGGCGACGTCGCAGACTCCGGCTCCATCACGGTGGCGGCGACGGGCCAGAACCAGGCGTTCGCCGAAGTCTTCCTCGCGAACATCTCGTTCCTCGGCGGAGCGACGGGCACGGAGGCGAAGGCCGAGGTCACAGCATCGGCCGCCGTCAACGCCTTCATCGACTCCGGCTGGGTCGGGAGCCGCGGCCTGATCGCCGCCCGCTCGACGATCATCGACGACGGCACGTACGGCAACGTCGCCCGCGCGCGCTTCTTCGGCGGAAGCGGCGGCATCGTCGGCTTCGGTGCCGCGATCACCTCCGCCATCCTGCGCGGCGCCACGATCGCCGAGATCTCCAGCACGGTCGGTGCCGCGGGCGGAGTCGAAGCCAGTGCGACGGGACGCTCGTCCGTCGAAGCGGACACGACGACCCTCGGGATCTCGGGCTTCGCCGTGTCCGTCTCGGTCGTCTCGGCGCTCCTCACCGACCAAGCGAGCGTCCGGGCGTCGATCATCGCCCCCGTGTGGTCTTCGGCGATGACGACGGTGCGGGCGCACAGCCGCAACATCGTGACGGCGACGACGGATGCCGCGACGGTCGCTGGCTTCGGCTACAGCGAGAACGTCCCGACCGCGACGCTTTCCGCCGGCACGCGCGCGGAGTTCCGCTCGACGCTCGTCGGCAACGGACTGACGGTCGATGCGCGCGGCGAGAACACGTCGACCGCGCGAGCGCGCTACGTCGACATCGGACTCCTCGCGCTCGGCGAAGGAGGAGCACGCGCCGTCGTCACGACGTCGGCCGCCGTCGTCGCCGAAGTGGCGTCGGGCGCCGGGCAGGTGCGCGCGGGAGCGGGTCCTGTGGCCGTCACGGCGTGGTCGCAGAACGCAGCGCTCGCCGACGTCCGGAGCGTCAGCGTGCAGCTCTTCCGCATCAAGGGCACGACCCCCGAAGCCTTCGTGTCGGCTCCCACGCGTGCGTCGTTCGTCGCGGGAGCGGCGGACTCCGGAGCGTTCACAGTGTCGGCGTCGTCGCGGAACACCGTCGACGCGACCGTGCGGGTCCTCTCGATCTCGGTCCTCGAAGGCCGCGACACGACGGCGACGGCGATCATCGAGGAGTCCGCAGACACGACCGCGTCGGTCGGATCCGGTGTGACGCTCCAGGCCACGGGTCAGGTCGCCGTCCGTTCCGAGAGCCGCGCGGGTACCCGCGCCGCATCTCACGTCGACAGCGGTGGCGGCGGGCTCATCGCGGGTGGGCGTCTCCTCTCGACCGCGACGATCCGCCCCGCCGTCAGCGCGTTCTACGACGGCATCGTGACGGCTTCGACGGGCGTCGTCGTCGCGGCATCCGGAGCAGCGGACGTCTCCGCCCGCCTCGACGGGGTCTCCATCGCGATCGCCTCGCTCGATGTGTCGCTCGCCGTGGCCGAACTGACGACCACGGCTGATGTAACAGCGCGGTTCGGGTCGGGGCTCCTCGTCACGTCGGGTGCCGTCGAGGTCACCGCCGGTGCCGTCAACACCGTCACGGCGCAGACCGACGTCGCGTCGGGCGGCATCTTCGTCGGCAGCTTCGATGTGCCGACGGCGCTCATCGGCTCCGCGACGACGGCCGACTTCTCGGGCGACCAGTTCGGCGGCACGGGTCTGGCCGTCCGGGCGAACGCGACGAACACCGCGACGTCGACGTCGGGCGGCATCGGATTCGGCCTCGGTGCCTTCACGATCTCGTCGGGGCGCGCGACGATCACGAGCGACGTCGTGACGCAGGCCCGGGTTCTCGCCGGCGCGACAGTGAATGCGCCCAACGCCGCCATCGTCGTGGACGCGATCGCCGTCAACACCGCGACAGCCGCGGGCGGATCCGTCGCGGGCGGGGCCGTCACGGTGAGCTCGGCAACGCCAGAAGCACGCATCACGGCGTCGACATGGGCGCGGATGCTCGCGCAGGTGCTCGGCGCGGGTGCGGGATCGGCGGGAGCGTCGTCGCTCGCGGTCCGCGCGCACTCGACCGACGAGGCCGTCGCGAAGCTGCAGAACACGTCGGGCGCCGCGCTCGCGATCTCGGTCGGTCGGGCGAAGGCGCACGTCTCACCCGTCGTCGACACGCTCGTGGGTGCGGGCCTCCCGATCGTCGTCAGCGGCAACATCTCGGCCGAGGCGACGGCGCAGCCGATCTCGCGCTCGTTCGCCGCCAACTTCTCCGTCGGCGTCGCCCTCAACGTCCAGACGAACGAGGCGACCGCCGAGACCCTCCCCACCGTACGGCTCGCCGTCGCCGAGGACACGTACCTGCGCGCGGGCGGCACGGTGCGCCTGACGGCCAACCAGAATTCCGCACCGCCTCCGCCCCTTCCCTCGTTCGCCTTCGACGCCGTCACGGGTGTCGACACGGGCGCGAACACGATCACCCTGACGGGCGCGCACTCGCTCGACGACTCCGCCACCGTCACCTACCACCGCGAAGGCGGCACGGCCGTGGGCGGCCTCACAGACGGGTCGGAGTACGGCGTGCTGGTCGTATCCCCGACGCAGATCCAGCTGGGAGCGGCGTTCGACGGGACGATCGTGGATGCCGCGAACGACGTCATCGTCTTCGGCCGGGAGCACCACTTCGTCGACGGTCAGCGCGTCTTCTACACGGCCGTGGGCTTCGCGGTGCCGGGGCTCGTCAACGGCAAGGCCTACATCGTCCGGGTCCTCGACGAAGTGCGCATCCAGCTCATCGATGCCGACACTCCCCAGACGCCGTACGAGTTCGACGGCGGCGACGTCGACGAGACCGACGGCCTCATCGTGGGTCCGCACTCCTACTCCGACGGCCAGCTCCTTCAGTACATCGCGCCCGAAGCCCGCGCCTCCTTCTTCTCCAGCCGCGTCGACATCGTCGTCGATGCCGAGGGCAGCCCCGTCCAGGTCGGCAGCCCGCCGACCTTCCAGATCGAGGACAACAACGTCATCGCCGTCCGCGGCCACGGACTGCAGACGGGTGACCCGGTCGTCTACCGCTCGACGGCAGGGGCGCTCGGGGGTCTCGCGCAGAACACGACGTACTGGGTCATCCGCATCGACCCGAACCGGATCCAGCTCGCCGCGTCGCTCTGCGAGGCGCTCGGAAACTGCGACGACGGCGGCGGCGGAACGATCCCCGTCACACCGCAGGGACTCACCCCCGACCTTTCGGAGGCGGGACTGCAGGTGCTCCACCAGCTGTTCGCGCCGGGTCAGCAGCCGATCGCGGGTCTCGCGAACGGTCAGGTGTATCGCGTCTGCGATGCGACGGCCGCCTCCTTCGGTCTCGAGCTCATCGACCTGCTCGGCGTCTGCATCCACGTCCCGATCTCGGCGGGCGGCAGCGTCGGCACGAGCCGCTTCATCCCGGCCGTCGTCGACATCGCGCCGGGCCTCGGCGTCGGCAGGCTCGTGCTCGACCTCACGAGCACCGGGACGGGCCAGCAGCGGATCCAGGTCGCATCCCAGACGCCGGCGCTCCCGTCGGGGCGCTACACCGAAGCTCGCGTGTCGGGCGAGGGCGGCGGCTTCATCTCGGTCGGTGAGACGCTCCCGCGGGTCGTCGTCGACGCGACGCTCGACCTCGACGTGCGCGACCGCGTGCGCATCGAGGCGGTCGGTGACATCACGGTCCAGACGCGCAACACCGCCGCTGCCGTCGCCGACGGCACGTCTGCGGGGCTCGGCTTCATCTCCGTCAGCCACGCTCGCGGCGTCGTGAGCGCACGCGCGACGACGACGGTGTCGCTCAAGCCCGGCACCCAAGTGGCATCGACCGGCGGCAGCATCCTGATCGATCCCCTCACGCTCGCGAGCGGCAACGCCTACGCGTCCTCGAGCGCCGGCGGCTTCGGTCACGGCACCGAGGCCAACACGCGGGCCGACCTCACGACGATCTCGCGGGTCACGCTCTCGGGCAGGATGACCGCCTGGAACGACCTGACGGCGACGTCGGGCACGGCGATGCAGTCCGAACTGCGCGCGAGCGCGTCGGGCGGTTCGTTCGCCGGCAGCTCGACCGCCGGCGACGAGTGCGGCAACTGCCACATCGTCGCCAACAACCAGTCGACGCTGACGGTCGGCGGCGACGCGTACCTCGAGGCCGACAATGTGCTCCTCCAGGCGCAGATGATCTCCACGCGCCTGTACGACTACAACCGCTCGAACGGCGACGGCGCGTTCGAAGACTCCGACGCACGATCCGAAGTCCATCTGACCTCGACCGTCCACACGCAGCTGAACAGCGACGCCAAGATCGTCGGCTGGCAGACCGTCACGATCCGCTCGACGCACGACAACCTCCTCCTGCGCGCCGAGGCGCGTGCGACGTGCGGATGCTTCGGCGGCGACAGCGACGCCGACGCGGTCGTCCGCTACAACGCCACGTCGTCGGTCCGGGCCGAGGCGGGCGTGCGGGTGCGCACCGCGACGCTCCTCGTCGAGGCGCTTCACGTCGGCATCACGCTCGAGCCGCGTCCGTCGACGGGTGGCGGCTTCATCGACTTCGGTGGCTCGGGTCAGAGCCTCACCGACAACCGCTTCCGCTTCGTGGAGTGGAACGCCGATGTCGTCCTTCACGCCCCCAACCCGATGCTCATCGTCGACGCGGCGGGCCGCATCATCAAGAAGTACGCCGTGACGGTGCGCGACGACCTCGGAACGCTGTACACGCTCGGCCAGGTCATCCCGGTCGGTCGCACGATCGTCGTCGAGGCGATCGAGAACAACGGCGGCGGGTCGGCGACCTACCACGCGAACGCGACCGGTGGCTCGCAGCAGGGCATCGTCCGGGGAGACCAGGGCACGCTGCAGGTGCAGAACACCTTCGACGTCGTGCGCCTCCACAACTTCTCCGACCGCGACCTGCGGGTGAACGCCATCAGCGTCGTCAACCTCGACGACGTCGGGGCGACCGTGAACGTGCGGGCCGATAACTCCAGCACCTTCCGGTTCGCGATCGGGCGCCCCATCTTCATCCCGACGTTCGTCGACATCGCCAACTGGTACAACGCGGGGACCGCCGACCTCCAGCTCTACGGCGCGATCGACAACCCGATCGGCACGACGCGCGTCATCGCCGAGAACGGCAACATCTTCGCGTTCGAAGACGGCGCGATCCGCACGAACATCGCGCAGCTGTACGCCGAGCGCGGCACGATCGGGCTCGCCGGCACGCTCCTCGGCATCCCGTTCCGCCTGCCGATTCCCATCGTGCTCGTTCAGAGCGACTACCTCATCGACGATGTCGACCCGACGCGGCTCGTCGAGCTCGTCGCCGACGCCCGCGACGACGTCGTCCTCGACCTCACCTACAGTGCTCGGATGCCGGTGGGCTCGCCCTACGCGTCGACGGCGTTCCTCCCGGTCCTCGGGCCGATCCACGCGGGACGCGACGTCAACATCCTCGTCAACGACAGCATCTTCGGCTCCGACCCGCCGCCGTTCACGTCGTACCTCGTCGAGGTCGTCGTGACCGACCCGCCGTCGAACGCGCCGATCCCGCCGAGCGGCCAGTACCACTCGTACTTCCACCCCGACCCGGGACCGTGGCCCGGCTTCACCGACCCCGTTCTCGTCGCATGGGGCACGTCGAACGTGCTGCGCGACAGTGCGTACACCTTCAGCGACGTGCGTGCGGGCGATGACATCGTCATCCGGCACCCGTCGACCGACACCGTCATCTCGTTCGACGTCCGGTCCGACGTGGACGCGACGCTCACGAGCATCCGCTACCCGGCGATCTCGTACTCGACGAGCGACGGCGACGGCGAGATCACGCTCCTCACCAACGGCGAGATATACGACTACGAGACCGTGGGTGACCTCCGCGTCGGGACGATCACCTCGACCGCCGACGACGTGACGCTCCAGACGGCCGAGAACACCGCATCGATCCTCGATGACGGCACGATCGACGACGGCACGCCTCGCGTCGCAGGCCGCGACATCGTGCTCATCGCGGGCCTTCTCTCCGGACGCATCGGCGGCCCCGACCTCGACCTGCCGCCCTTCTTCGACACGGCGCCCGACTTCCTCGAGATCCGCTCGTCGCTCTCGGCGCGCGGCCGCGTGACGGCGTTCGCGGGCGGCGACGTCCTCCTCGACCAGGTCGCCGGAACGCTCTTCGTGCAGGTGGCGCAGTCGCTCGACGGCGACGTCGCGCTGCGGACGCGGGCCGGCGGCATCCTCTCCGATGCGCCCGGCGCCGTGGCCCGCGTCATCGCGCGCGACGCGGACGGAGACGGGGCCGGAGGGAACATCGACCTCATCGCCGTCGGCGGCACGATCGGCGCGGACAGCCCCGACCGGTCGCTCGACCTCGTCGTCGACACGGGAACGGGCGCACGTCTCTACGCCCTCTCGACACTCGGCGATGCCATCATCTTCGTTCCGCCGACGGGCGTGTTCGTGACGGAGGCGACCGGCGGCCTTCTGCTCCTGCGGGCCGAGGCCGTCACAGGCGATGTCCGCGTCACGGTGCCGTTCGTCGACGGCGGAGACGACGAGAGCCTCTTCCTCCTCTCCGAGGGGCGCACGATCGATGAGCTCACCGACGTCGTGCAGGGCCGCGTCGTGGCGGGTGGCAGCGTGACCCTCCTCGTGGGACAGGACGTCATCGCTCCCCTCGACACACTCATCCAGGGCGACACCGTGACGATCCGCGCGTCGTTCGGCAAGACCCTCGCGAGCCAGGGCGGGTCGCTCCTCTACTTCGCGGGCGAGGTCACGGGACACCCGACCGAGATCTACGGCGGACTCGGCGACGACGTGTTCCTCTTCGACAGCACACTTCTCGGCGGTCACACCCTCGTCTACGGCGGCGACTCCTCGAAGCTCGCCGGTGGCGACGGCGACGACACGTTCTTCGTCTTCCTCCTGCAGTCGATGACGGGAACGCATCTCGCGCTCCCCGGCGACGACTTCGCCGGCACGGAGGTGCGCGACGCGCTCGTGCTATTCGGACAGGACGGCAACAACCACTTCCAGATCCAGACGTGGGGCGGAGAGGACGCCGTCGGTCACGACTACCGCATCATCGTGCGGGGCGGGGGAGTGCGCTACGGCCAGAACACCCTCACGATCGATGGCACGGATGCCGCGGATCTGTTCCTCTTCCGGGCACTGGCCGCGATCGCCGAGCACCCCGACGCTCGACGCCCCGCCTTCGTCGCGCAGATCAATGAGGATGCTGGCACGGTCGAGCGCATCTCCTACGACGAGGGCATCAACACGCGCCTGACGGTCAACGGCCTGGGCGGCGACGACGTGTTCGTCTTCGACGACAACAGCAGCGTCACAACCGTGTACGGCGACGACGGCAACGACACGTTCATCGTCGGTCAGTTCTTCGGTGCGCCGCGGATCGAGCCCGACGTGCAGCCCGGCGACGGCATGGAGACCATCGAGACCGAGTTCGGCGAGGCGAGCCGCGGCATCACGCTGCCGGCCGTGCTCTACGGCAACGCGGGCGACGACGTCTTCTTCATCAACGGCCACGTCGCGGAACTGCGGGTCGAGGCGAACACGGGCGACGACGCGTTCCAGGTGCTCGCCGTTCGCCTCGTCGATGGTGCGTACCGCCAGAACGGCTTCCTCTCGCTCGACGGCGGAGCCGATACATCGTCGTTCGCGATCCTCACGACGGGACCGGCCGCGGACATCGTCGTCGGCGCCGTGACGGTGCTGGGCGGTGGCCTCAACATCGAGTTCGACCACATCGTCGTGCCGACGGTCACGTCGGGGCCGGTCGTCGTCGAGGCGCCCATCGTCCTGCCGGACGAGAGCGTCGTGCCCCCGGCTCCCGTCATCGTTCCGGTCGTCCCGCGCGAAGCGGGGGCGGGCGAGGTCATCATCGTCGAGTCGGATGGGAGCACGACTCTCGAGACGGGCGTCAAGACCACCGACAGCTACACGATCGCGCTCGGGACGCCGCCGACGGAGCGCGTGTACATCACGATCTCGTCGGCGTACGCGGGCGGACTGCCCTACGCGGAGATCTCGATCGACGGCGGGCTGACCTTCCACGACCAGGTGATCCTGATCTTCGAGATCGGCGAGACAGGGCCGAAGACGGTCATCGTGCGTCTCATCGACACGGTCGGCGACCACCCGTTCTCGCTCTTCGCGCTCGTCCCGTCGGCAGAGCCCGGGCCCGGCATGATCGTGCAGACGGTGAGCCACATCGTGTCGAGCGACGATCCCCTGTACGACTATGCCGTCGCCAGGAACGTCTACATCAACGGCGGCGTGGAGGAACCGATCGTTCCCGTCGACCCGGTCGACCCCGTGGAGCCGGTCACGCCCGTTATCCCTGCCCAGCCGGCCTCGGACGGCGCCGACATCCTCGCGGCGACGGGTGCGCCGAGCATGCTCGGCTGGCTCCTCGCGAGCCTCCTCCTGCTCGGCGCGGGGGCGTTCCTGCTCCGCCGCCGCCGCGTCTGACCGCGTCGGGTTCCGCTGGGAGGTGGGTGTGGGTGTGGAGACCCCTCTCCACGCCCACACCCGCTGCTCGCCGACGCCTGCGGGACAGCCATTTCCCGTGGCGTCGACGAGCAGGTTCGAGGACGGGGGTCCTCGGGGTGTGCCCTGAGGCACGGGCCGGTCTTCGGCGGCGGGGACGATGCCGCGAACGGAGACCGGCGGGTCAGGCGTGATTCAGATCGTTAGGTGCCCAGCCGGTAGACCGCGTTGGCGTTTCGTTGGGTCACGTAGGCGAAGCTATTGTTCGGGCCGATCGCCAGGCCGGATGGTTCGTTTCCGACCGTGATGGTGGCGGTGACGGTGTCGATAGCGGTGATGATCTGACTGACTGTACCGCTGGCATTGTTTGTGACGTAAGCGAAGGCGCCGTCCGGGCTGATCGCAACATCTCGCGGGCCCATGCCGACAGTGAAGGGAGAGTCGACTACCGTGTTGGTCGCAGTGTCTATCCGGCTGATCGTGTTGGTGCCAGTGTTGGTTACGTAGGCGAAGGTCCCGTCGGCGCTGATCGCCACGCACAACGAATTCGTGCCGACGGAGATGGTTGCGGTGACGGTGTTGGTCGCGGTGTCGATCCGGCTGACTGTGCCGCTGCCCCAGCTGGTGACGTAGGCGAAAGCGCCGTCCGGGCTGATCGCCAGCCCGAACGGGCTCGCGCCGACGGAGATGGTTGCGGTGACGGTGTTGGTCGCCGTGTCGATCCGGCTGACTGTGTCGCTTCCTTCGTTGGTCACGTAGGCGAATGTGCCGTTCGGACCGATCTCGACGCGGCCCGGCTGTGCGCCGGTCGGAATTGGAGAGCCGATGACCGAGTTGGTCGCGGTGTTGATCCGATGGACTACGCCGCTGTTCCAGTCGGTGACGTATGCGAAAGAGCCGTTAGGGCTGATCGCCACTCCCGACGGCCCATACGGGACTCCCGTGCCGACGGCGATGGGTGAACCGACCACCGTATTGGTTGCGGTGTCGATTCGGGTCACCGTGCGATTGTCAATGCCGGTGACGTATGCAAAGGTGCCGTCCGGGCTGATCGCTACATCTTCCGTGTTCCCAACAATGGAAACAGTGGCGGTGATGGTGGCAGCGACTGTGGCGGTGTCGGGGGTGGTTAGCGGCCCGGAGGTGGCTGTAACGGTGACGACGGTGCCGGGGGCGGTACCTGATGCGACGTTAACAGTGGTGGTAAACACTCCGGCGCTGTCGGTGGTGCCGGTGGAGGATCCGAAGGTAGCGGTCGCGCCGGTGGCGGAGAGGGTCACGAGTTGGCCGGCCCACGGGCGCCCTTGGGAATCTAGGACGGTGGCCGTCACAGGGGTGGGGGTGCCGGTTGTCACCGTCGTGGAGGTGATGTCGACGCTGAGCGCGGAGTTGGGGGAGGTAGCGCGCGCCGGGACCGCAGTAGTGAGGACGATCGCGGGGGTGGCGAGGGCTGCGGCAGTGAGGACCTGCCTGCGATTGAGGCCTACCCCTTCAGCGGGGGGGGGGGGGGGGGGGTATTCATCTTGGCTGTCCTCCAGGTTTTCAGGTGTTCGCTCGCGTCAGTCGGGTAGCGGGTCGAATGCCCTGGAGGTTAGCCCCGCGCTGCGAGCGAAGCTCTCCCATAGTGCGGGCCGAATGGGCCGGAGGCAGAAGCGAATTCATCCCCGCCCTCACCTGAGGCACCCTCTCGCGAACGGCCGAGGTCGTCGTGAGACCGTCCGCGGCCACGCCGAAACGGCCCCGGATCACCGCCCTCCGCTCACGTCGAGGCCATACGATGAGGCCATGCCGCTGACAGGTGAATACATCCCCTCCACGAGTGAGTGGGCGCGAAAGCAGGCCGAGCAGTACGAAGCATCCGGAGGGACCGAGGCGAACACGCTTCGGGGGGTCCCCATCATCGTCTTGACGACGGTCGGTGCGAAGTCCGGTGGCCTCCGCAAGACGGCGCTCATGCGCGTCGAGCATGACGGGCATTACGCCGTCGTCGCGTCGAAGGGCGGCGCGCCCGACGAGCCCGCATGGGGCGAGAACATGCGCCGCGAGCCGCACGTCGAACTGCAGGACGGTGCCGACAAGCGCGACTACACCGCCCGCGAGCTCGAAGGCGACGAGCGTGAACTGTGGTGGGCTCGGTCTGTCGAGGTCTGGCCCGACTATGCCGAGTACCAGAAGAAGACGGACCGCCAGATCGCCGTCTTCGTCCTCGAACCCCGCGACTGAGCGCAGGCGGCGATGCCCCCCTCGCCGCACCGCGTCGTCCCGCGGCAGAGCATCGCCATCCTGGTCTCGGTGCTCGCGGCGATCGTCGTCGCGCTGTTCTTCGGCTTCGCCGCGCTGACGGCGGTGCCGCCCGCCCTCGCGAACCTCGCGAGCGAGGACGCGGACGGACGGACGCCCGTCACGATCGAGTCCGACGACCTCCGCGCGCAGATCGTCGCGCCGGCGGGATGGGTCGTCGTGCACGAGTCCGCAGCATCCGTCATCGTCCGCACTCCCGACGGCGCGATGTCGGCCCGGGTCGATCTCGTCGACGAGGATCCTTCCGCGGTCGTGTCGGCAGAGCCGGGGCTCGCGACATCGCTCCGCACCGAGACGCTCACCTCGGGCCTCACGGCCGTGCACGCCGACCTCGACAACGGTGGCGTCGTCGCCGGTGTCGCACTCGGCGGCGACGGGAGTGGGCCGAGCGCGCGCGTCGTCGCCACCGTCGTCGAAGAAGCCGACGCAGCGATCTATCGGCCGGCGCTCGCCCAGCTGCTCGACGGGATCGCGCCGTGAGGCGCAGGGGGATCGCGGCCGGGCTTGCCGTGGTCGCCGTCGTCCTCACGGCGTGTGCTCCCGTGGGTGACCCGGCCTGGGTCCCGCCGAACTGGACGCCGAGTGAGATCACCGTTGTCGACGCCCCGGACGCACTCGATCCTGTCGACGACGGAGCCGTCGCCGCGCGGATCGTGCCGCAGCGACTCCGCAACGACGCCGTCGGAGTGCAGGCGCGCTTCGCGTACCTTCCCGGAACGGATGCCGCAGCCTCGGCTTTCAACGCCGTGGTCGAGGCTCGCGTCCGCGACGCGATCGCAGCCGCGGTTGCCGCGTCGGGTACGCCGTATGCGCCCCAGGCCCAGCCGGCCGGGGCGGGCCTCGACGACCGCTCGTGCGTCGCGGGCTCTGCGACGCGACCGGCGGCCGACCTCCTCGCTGACCCGGCCCTGGGCGCACCGGGAGGGGTCGGTGTGGCTCTCGTGTGCGACATCGTCGCGGCATCCGGTTCGATCCTCGGCCAGCGGCTGCGCACGGTCGGGGGAGCACCGGGCGCCATCGCGTCGGATGCCACGAGCATTCTCTACGTCGACACGGCGACCGGCGATGTCGCGACGGCGGAAGAGCTGTGGGCCGACGGCGCGGCCGGGCGCCTGAGCGAGGACGTCGTCGATGCGCTCCGCCGGTCCGCCGGTGCGCTGTCGTGGCGTCCCGCCGAGAGCGGCGACGAGGCCCAGCTCGCCGCGATCCGCGGCGCCCTCGCCTCGACGACGCCGGCGCCCGGCGGACTGACGTTCACGATCCCGGCGGGGTTCACGGCGCCCCAGCTCGCGTCGCTCGGCACGCCGGCGACGGAGGAGCCGCTCTCGATCGCGGTTCCGTCCGCTGTCGCGAGCGGGCTCGTCACCGACTTCGGTGCACGCGTGCTCGCGTCGGAGGGGATGCCCTTCGACGCGCCCGTCGCGGGTCCTGCGGGAGCTGACCGGGTCGACTGCGGCCTCGTCCCGTGCATCGCCGTCACCTACGACGACGGACCGACGTCGCTCACGCCGAGGCTGCTCGACGACCTCGCCGAGGCCCGCGCGGCGGCGACCTTCTTCATGCTCGGGAGTTCGGCGTCCAACGCCCCCGACACCGTCCGTCGTGTCGCGGCTGAGCGGCACGAGATCGGCAACCACACGTGGAGCCACCCGCAGCTCCCCGAGATCGACGACGAAGAGGTCGCCTCGCAGCTGCAGCGCACGCAGGGACTCCTGCGTTCCTTGAGCGGGCAGCCGGTCGCGAGCTTCCGGCCGCCCTACGGCGAGTACACGGAGCGCGTGCTCGAGGTCGCGGCCGAACCCGCCATCCTGTGGTCGGTCGACACGCGCGACTGGGCGGGCCCCGCCGACGATGCGCTCATCCGGTCTGCGGTCGACGGCGCGACGCCGGGCGGCATCATCCTCTTCCACGACACGCACGAGCGATCCATCCGCGTCGCGCCGACCGTCTTCTCGGGCCTCGCGGACCGCGGCTTCACCCTCGTGACGGTGACGACGCTCTTCGGAGGTCAGCTCCCGGCATCCGGAGCCTTCCGCCGCGCTCCCTGAAGCGCGCCGCGCACGGTCCGCCGCGGCATCCCGCGCCACGCTTCGCCGAGACGCCACGCGCCGTGCGAGGCGCTATGCCGCGTGCGTACGCAGCGTGTCGTCCCGCGCGTTCCGTGTCGGCTCGGGGCCCCAGACCGCGCCCCGCCCGCGCATGTACGGCCGGGGTCAGCCGCCGAGGAGCGCCTCTACCGGGCCTCGGGCGAAGTACAGCAGGAAGCCGGCCGCGACGATCCACAGGAGCGGGCTGATGCCCTTCGCGCGGCCCGAGAGCGACCGCACGACGACCCACGAGACGAAGCCCGCCCCGATGCCGTTGGCGATCGAGTAGGTGAGCGGCATGACCGTGATCGCGAGGAACACGGGAAGCAGGATCGAGAAGTCGGTCAGATCGATGAAACGGATCTGCGACATCATGAGCGCGCCGACGATGACGAGAGCGGATGCCGCGACCTCGGTCGGCACGATCGACACGAGCGGCGTGAAGAACATCGCCACGAGGAAGAGCGCACCCGTCACGACGTTCGCGAAGCCCGTGCGGGCACCTTCGCCGATGCCGGAGCCCGACTCGATGAAGACCGTGCTCGACGAGCTCGAGGTGAGTCCACCCGCGACGGCGCCAACGCCTTCGACGATGAGCGCCGACTTGATGCGGGGGAAGTCGCCCTTCTCGTTCGCGAGCCCTGCTTCCTTCGACAGGCCCGTCATGGTGCCCATCGCGTCGAAGAAGTTCGTGAAGACGAGCGTGAAGACGAGCATCAGGGCCGCGAGCACGCCGATCCGCTCGAAGGAGCCGAACGACACCTGACCCAGGAGCGACAGATCGGGAAGGCTCACGAGCGACGACGGCAGCTCGGGCACCGACAGTCCCCAGCCGCCGGGGTTGACCTGGTCGCCGTCGAACTTCGGGCCGATGTTCCAGATCGCCTCGACGACGATCGCGACGACGGTGCCCGTCACGAGACCGATCAGGATGCCGCCCTTGACCTTCTTCGCGACGAGGATGCCCGTCAGGAGCAGCGTGAAGACGAAGATGAGCGTCGGGACCGTGCCGACCGACCCGTCGACGCCGAGGCCCACGGGCGGCGACGACGCTCCCGTCGAGGTGACGAATCCGGCATCCACGAACCCGATGAACGCGATGAAGAGGCCGATGCCGACCGTGATGGCGAGCTTCAGCTGAATCGGCACGGCGTCGAAGATCATGCGCCGAAGCCCCGTGACCGCGAGCAGCACGATGATGAGGCCGTTGATGACGACGAGACCCATCGCCTCCGCCCACGTCACCTGGCCGACGACCGACACGGCCAGGAACGAGTTGATCCCGAGACCTGCCGCGAAGGCGAAGGGAAGGCGCGTCACGAGCCCGAAGAGGATCGTCATGACGCCCGCCGTGAGCGCCGTGGCTGCCGCGACCTGCGGGAACCCGAGGGTCGTCCCGTCCACATCCGCGCTCGACGTCAGGATGATCGGATTCAGGATGACGATGTAGGCCATCGTGACGAACGTCACGACGCCGCCCCGCACCTCCGTGCCTATCGTCGAGCGGCGCTTCGTGATCTCGAAGAAGCGATCGAACGCGTTCTTCGGTGCCTGCTCGACCTCGGTCGTCGGTGCGGGTGCTTCTGCCATGGGGTGACCTCCGGGCACGAAGATAGCGCGTCGCGGGCCCGCGTGGGCATTCCGCGGGATGCCGCGCGGGTCGGATGCCGAACGCTGGGTAGGGTCGATGGCGCATGCATCGCCTCATCGTCGTCATCCTCGCCGCCGTCGACGCCGCCATCGCGGCGGCCGTCGGTCTCGCCGTGATCCTCGCGCCGCTCACCCTCGTGTGGGTTTTCGCGTTCGGGGGTGCGGCCGATTGGGGTTCCCTGTGGCCGGCGACGGCGACGATCTGGCAGTTCGGCCACGCCGTGCCCCTCGAGATCACTCTCTCGGCCGAGTATCTCGCTCGAACGGGAATCGATCCGTCCGCGGCATCCTTCGTCCTGTCGCTCGCGCCGCTCGCCTTCGGGGTCTTCACCGCCGTCTTCGCCGCGCGCTCGGGGCGCCGTGCGTCTCGCGCGGGAGCGTGGATCACGGGCGTCGTGACGGGAACGCTCGTCTTCGCCGCCATCGCGGCCGCGACCGCCTCCACGGGCGCGACCCCCTTCGCTGCTGTCGAGACGTGGCACGCGATCCTCTTCCCCGTCCTCTTCTATGCGCTCCCCGCGCTCGTGGGCGGTGTCGTCACGGAGTGGATCGAAGCGGGCGACGGCGGCGTCGCGCGGCTTCGCGATCTCGTCGAGGAACGGGACAGCGGATGGGCCGACGTCCCCGCACTCATCGCGCGCGGCTCGGCCGTCGTGGCCGTGGGACTCGTCGGGGTCGGTGCGCTCGGGCTCACCGTCGTGCTGTGGGCGCGTGGCGGCGAGATCATCGCGCTGTTCGAGGCATCGCACGTCGATGCGCTCGGGGCGACGCTCGTGACGCTCGGGCAGCTCGCGTATCTTCCGACGCTCGTCGTCTGGGCGATCTCGTTCATCGCGGGCCCCGGGTTCGCGATCGGCGCGCAGACCACCGTGGGCCCCGCGGGCACGCAGGTGGGTGTGCTCCCCGGCATCCCCGTCTTCGGGGCCGTCCCCGATACCGCCACGCCGTGGCTCCTGCTGCTGGCGCTCCTCCCGGTCGCCGTCGGCGCCTTCGCGGGATGGATCGCGCGCTCGCGCCTCGCCACCGTCTCCGACACCGACCACGACGCGATGGCCCCGCGCCTCGCAATCGTCCTCGGGATCGCCGTCGTCCCCGCCGCTCTCATCGCACTCCTGGCGTTCCTGGCATCGGGGGCCCTCGGACCGGGCAGCCTCGCGCAGGTCGGACCCGCCCCCGGTCCCGTCGCGCTCGCGGTGGGGCTCGAAGCGGGTCTCGGCGCGGCCATCCTTCTCCTCTCCCCGCGGCGTCGCGGCGAAACGATCGCACGCGATTCCGCGGACGACGTCTCGTGGAGCATGCGTGAGGAGGAGACGGATGCCACAGAGCCGGCGCTCTTCGACGACTCGAACGACACAGAGCCGGCGCTCTTCGACGACGCGAACGACACCGAGCCGCTCGACCGCGAGGAGCTCAGCGGCCTCTTCGGCACGCGCCCACTCGATTCCCGCGGTGGGAAGTCCGACCGCGGGCCCTCGGTAGACTAGGCGCGTGCTCACGGTCGCCGTTCTCATCTCGGGCGCGGGCTCCAATCTGAGAGCGCTGCTCGATGCCGTCGCCGACCCCGGCTTCCCGGCATCCGTCGTCGCCGTCGGTGCCGACCGCGAAGCCGACGGGTTCGCCCACGCGGAAGACTTCGGCATCCCGACGTTCCTCGTTCCGTGGGAGAGCTACTCGTCCCGCGAGGAGTGGGGCGCCGCGCTCGGTGAGCAGCTCGACGTGTGGAAGCCCGACCTGGTCGTGCTGAGCGGCCTCATGCGCCTCCTTCCCGCCTCGCTCGTCGAGGCGTGGGCGCCGCGCATCATCAACACCCACCCCGCGTATCTCCCCGAGTTCCCGGGGGCGCACGGCGTCCGCGACGCGCTCGCCGCGGGAGTGACCCAGACCGGGGCGAGCGTCATCGTCGTCGACACGGGCGTCGACACGGGCCCGATCCTCGCGCAGGAGCGCGTGCCGGTCCTGCCGGACGACGACGAGCACAGCCTTCACGACCGCATCAAGCCCGTCGAGCGGCGCCTGCTCATCGACGTCGTCCATCGCATCGCGACGGGCGACCTCGACCTCGCCGCCGAATCCACCCCCTGACGCCCACCCCGAGGAGTACCCGCATGGCCGGACCGAGCCACGACCCCGCCCTGTACCGCGACCGCGATGTCGTGCCCATCCGCCGCGCGCTCGTGTCGGTGAGCGACAAGACGGGTCTCCTCGACCTCGCCGCCGCCCTCGCGGCATCCGGGGTCGAGATCGTCTCGACGGGCGGATCCGCGTCGCTGCTGCGCGAAGCGGGCTATGCCGTCACCGACGTCTCCGCCGTCACAGGCTTCCCCGAGTCGCTCGACGGGCGCGTCAAGACGCTCCACCCCGGCGTCCACGCGGGACTCCTCGCCGACCTCCGTCTCGAGGACCACGAGCGTCAGCTGCGCGACCTCGAGATCGCACCCTTCGAGCTCGTCGTCGTGAACCTCTACCCGTTCGTCGAGACGGTCGCCTCGGGCGCCGAGTCTGCCGACGTCGTCGAGCAGATCGACATCGGCGGCCCCGCGATGGTGCGCGCGTCGGCGAAGAACTTCGCCAACGTCGCGATCGTCGTCTCGCCCGAGTCGTACCCCGCGATCGTCGCCGCCGTCTCCGGAGGCGGCACGAGCCTCACGCAGCGCCGTGAGCTCGCCGCGCGCGCCTTCGCCCACACGGCCAACTACGACCGCGCCGTCGCGCAGTGGTTCGCCGAGGAGACGCTCTCCACCGACGCCGAACTGCCGCAGCACCTCACGATCAAGGCCGAGCGCCTCGAGACGCTCCGCTACGGCGAGAACTCGCACCAGCGCGCGGCGATCTACTCGCGCGTCGGCGGGCACGGCATCGCCCAGGCGACGCAACTCCAGGGCAAGGAGATGTCGTACAACAACTACGTCGACGCGGATGCCGCGCTCCGCGCCGCCTTCGACATGGTCAAGCCCGCTGTCGCGATCATCAAGCACGCCAACCCGTGCGGTATCGCCGTCGCGGCTCCGAGCGCCCTCGACCCCATCGCGAGCGCGCACCTGCGTGCGCACGAGTGCGACCCCGTCTCCGCGTTCGGCGGCGTCATCGCCGCGAACCGCACCGTGACGCTCAAGATGGCCGAGAACCTTCGCGACATCTTCACGGAGGTCATCGTCGCCCCCGACTTCGAGCCCGAGGCGCTCGAGGTCTTCAAGCTCAAGAAGAACCTGCGCGTTCTGCAGCTTCCCGCCGACTGGCGTCAGGAGCCCATGGATGTCCGTCTCGTCTCGGGCGGTCTCCTCCTGCAGGATGCCGACCGGTTCCCCGACGACATCGAGTCCGTCGCGAAGGACTGGCGCCTCGTCTCGGGCGAGCGTCCAGAAGACGACGACATGACGAACCTCATCTTCGCGTGGAAGGCGTGCCGCGCGGTCAAGTCCAACGCGATCGTCCTCGCGAAGGGCTCCGCGACCGTCGGCATCGGGATGGGGCAGGTCAACCGCGTCGACTCGTGCCGTCTGGCGGTCGAGCGGGCCGGAGACCGCGCGGCGGGTTCCGTCGCGGCATCCGACGCGTTCTTCCCCTTCGCCGACGGACCCCAGGTCCTCATCGACGCCGGCATCCGCACGATCGTGCAGCCGGGCGGATCGGTGCGCGACGAAGAGGTCATCGAAGCGGCCCGTGCCGCCGGTGTGACGATGTTCTTCACGGGGGAGCGCCACTTCTTCCACTGACGTCGTGGGGGCGGGGATCGGGCACGACAGCTGTGTCCGATTTCCGCGAGCCGTTGCCGAGGGAGCGTGTCAGGCTAGGGGTATGACCAGCCCCGGGATGACCTTCGACGAACGCTATCGTGCGATCGACTCGCGCGATGCGCGCTTCGACGGGCAGTTCGTGACGGCCGTGCGGTCGACCGGGATCTACTGCCGTCCGAGCTGCCCCGCCCGCACCCCGAAGCCCTCGAACGTCACGTTCTACCCGACGTCGGCGGCGGCGCACGAGGCAGGGTACCGCGCGTGCAAGCGCTGTCTTCCCGAGGCCGCACCGGGGTCTCCGCTATGGAACGTGCGAGGCGACACGGCGGGGCGGGCGATGCGGCTCATCGCCGATGGGGTGGTCGAGCGCGAAGGCGTGCCGGGCCTCGCCCGCCGCCTCGGGTACTCGCCCCGGCACCTGACGCGCCTCCTCACCGCCGAGCTCGGTGCGGGTCCCCTCGCCCTCAGCCGCGCACATCGCGCCCAGACGGCCCGCATGCTCCTCGTCGGCACCGACCTCCCGGCATCCCACGTCGCGTTCTCCGCGGGCTTCTCGAGCGTCCGGCAGTTCAACGACACCGTGCGGGAGGTGTTCGGGATGCCGCCCCTCGAACTGCGCGCGCGGCGGCGGGCGAAGGACTCGACGGCCTCGGTACCCGGCGCGATCGATCTCGTGCTGCCGCATCGCGGCCCGCTCGACGCCGACGGGCTCTTCGCGTGGATGGCGGCTCGCGCCGTCGCGGGGGTCGAGGATGCCACGACGTCGTCGTTCTCTCGATTCATCCGCCTCCCCGGCGGACCAGCGTGGTTCGAGCTTCGCCTCGACAGCGAGGGTCGCGTGCGCCTTCGCGCACGGCTGACGCAGCTGGCCGACCTCTCCGCGCTCGTGTCGCGCGCGCGACGCCTGTTCGATCTCGACGCCGACCCCCTCGCCGTGGACGGCGAGCTGTCGCGGCATCCCGAACTCACGCCCCTCGTCGCCGGGCTCCCGGGCATCCGCGTGCCCGGTGCCGCGGATCCGCACGAGATGCTCATCCGCGCCATGATCGGGCAGCAGATCACCGTGGTCGCCGCCCGGACCGCGCTGACGGCGCTCGCGGCGGCGCTGGGGGAGCCCGCCGGCGACCTCGGCGGACGCCTCTTCCCGACCATGTCGGCGATCGCCGAGCGCGGCGCCGAGGTCCTCCGGGGTCCGGGCGCCCGCATCCGGGCTGTCACCGGCGCCGCTGCCGCGCTGGCCGCGGGAACCCTGACGCTGACCCCGGGCGACGACGGCCCCGAGCAGCGGGCCGCACTGCTGGCGATGCCCGGCATCGGTCCGTGGACGGCCGACTACGTCCGCATGCGGGTACTCGGCGATCCCGACGTCTTCCTGCCGGGCGATGTCGCCGTCCGCGCCGGTGCTGGCGCGGTGGGCCTTCCCGCCGAACCGCGGACGCTCACCGCCTGGGCGGCGCGCACCGCGCCGTGGCGCAGCTACCTCACCGCGCACCTCTGGCGCGCCGTCCCGCCCCGGCCCGAGCCGGTCGGGCGGCGTCGGCGTTCAGGATTCAGTCCGGACGCCGAGGCCCCCGCGCCGGACACCCGTGAAGCCGCGGCGGGGCGTGCCCCGACCCGCACCGAAGACTGAATGTTGAACACGCGAGAGAGAAGACGACACATGAGCACCGCGACCATCCAGACCATCGACACCCCGGACGGCGCCTTCATGATCCTCTCCGATGAGGCCGGGCGGGTCATGTCCTCGGGGTGGACCGACGACCTCGACCGCCTCCTGGGGCGGCTCCGCCTGCAGGACCGGCCGACCGCGGTGTCACCCGGGGAGACGGATGCCGCGGAAGCCGCGCTCGCCTACTACGACGGCGAGCTCTCGGCCATCGACGCGGTCGAGGTCGTCCAGCACGGCACGCCGATGCAGCTGACCGGCTGGAGCGCCCTGCGGGAGATCGCGCTGGGGCAGCCGCTCACGTACGCGCAGTTCGCGACGCACCTCGGGTCGCCGCAGGCCGTGCGGGCCGCGGCATCCATCTGCGCTCGCAATGCCCCGGCGCTGTTCGTCCCGTGTCATCGCGTGCTGCGGACGGGCGGCGCGCTCGGCGGATTCGCGTGGGGGCTCGAAGTGAAGCGGTCGCTCCTCGACCGTGAGGCCGGGCTGTTGGTGGGATAGCGCTTGCATTCAGTCAATTCCCAGGTCTAAGCTGGAGGGCTGTCGCGCTCGCGGCCCACTCGCTCTTACCTCAGGAGGATGTCATGCACCAGGTCGCCATTGTCGCCAAGGCCGCCGTCATCCTCGCCGCCGCTCGTCGGGGCCCCGAGGGCTCGCGCGCTGTCGCGGGATGACCGTTTCTTCCCGACGCCCGGCATAACGCCGCCCCGCGGAGCGTTCCCTCACAGGAACCACGCATTTCCTCACGCCTCGTCGAGGCTCCTCGCCGCCCATCCGTCGCGGCATCCGCTCCACCCTTGCAAGGATCATGACCACCACCGCTCAACCTCCCCGGTCCGATCTGTCCACTCTTCGCGCGCTTGCGCGGCTCCTTCCCTTCGCCAAACCGGTCCTGTCGCGCTTGACGCTCGGTGCCGTGAGCGCGCTCATCGCGAGTCTGCTCGCTCTGGCGATCCCCCTCGTGCTCGAAGCCATCGTCGCGGGACCGATCGCAACGGGCGACCCCGCGCTCCTCGTGTGGGGCGCACTGGCGATCCTCGGCCTCGGTCTCGCGGAAGCCGTCATGGTGTGGCTGCGGCGCTGGTTCGTGCTCGGGCCCGCGACGATGGTCGAGTACGACATCCGGCAGACGTTCTATGCGCGCCTGCAGCGCCTCCCCGTCTCCTTCCACGACAAGTGGCAGTCCGGTCAGCTGCTCAGCCGCATGATGCAGGACATCAGCATGCTGCGCCGCTGGCTTGCGTTCGGACTCGTCCTGCTCGTCGTCAACGTCCTGACGATCGCCGTGGGAACCGTGCTGCTCTTCCGCTGGCACTGGCTCCTCGGTCTCACGTTCCTCGTCGTCTCGGCGCCGCTCTGGTACGCGGGCTACCGCTTCGAGAAGACCTACGGCACGCTCGCGCGCCAGAGCCAGGACCAGGCGGGTGACCTCGCGACCTCCGTCGAGGAGAGCGTCCACGGCATCCGTGTCCTCAAGGCCTTCGGCCGGGGAAAGCACGCGCTCCAAAAGTTCACGCGCCAGGCCGAGACGCTCCGCGAGACCGAACTCAGCAAGGCCCGCGCGGTCGGCTGGATCTGGTTCTGGCTCGTCTTGCTCCCCGACATCGCCTTCTCCCTGTGCCTCGGTGTCGGCATCTACCTCGCGGCATCCGGACAGCTGCAGGCGTCCGAACTGGTGGCGTTCTTCGTCATGGCGACGGTCCTGCGCTGGCCCATGGAGTCGATCGGCTTCCTCTTCTCGTTCATGCTCGACGCCCGCACGGCGACGGACCGGCTCTTCGAAGTGTTCGACGAGGAGAACACCATCACCGACCCCGCCGAGCCCGTGACGCTCGGTCGGTCGCGCGGTGCGCTCACGTTCGAAGACGTGCACTTCCGGTATCCGGATGCCGCGGCCTCGGAGCGCGATCTCATCGACGGTGTCGACCTGACACTGCGCCCGGGAGAGACGATGGCCCTCGTGGGCTTGACGGGCTCGGGCAAAACGACGCTCACGACGCTGCCGGGACGCCTCTACGACGTCACGGGCGGACGCGTCACGATCGACGGCGTCGACGTGCGCGACCTGACCCTCGGCGAGTTGCGCGGCGCCGTGGGGATGGCCTTCGAGGACTCCACGCTCTTCTCGCAGAGCGTGCGCGACAACGTCCTGCTCGGACGCGAAGACCTCGAGCCGGGAAGCGAGGAGGCCGAGCGGATCCTGCGCGAAGCGCTCGCTGTCGCTCAGGCGGGCTTCGTCGACGAGCTTCCGAACGGCGTCGACACGATCATCGGTGAAGAGGGCCTGTCGCTCTCGGGTGGCCAGCGTCAGCGGCTCGCGCTCGCCCGCGTCGTCGCCGCGCGCCCCGCCGTGCTCGTCCTCGATGACCCGCTGTCGGCGCTCGACGTCGACACCGAGGCGCTCGTCGAGGACGCTCTGCGCGAGGTGATGTCCGACACGACGGCGCTCGTCGTGGCGCATCGCCCGTCGACGGTCATGCTCGCCGATCGGGTCGCCCTCATGGAGTCCGGCCGGATCACGGCCGTCGGGACGCATTCCGAACTCCTGCGGACGAGCGATCACTACCGGCACGTCATCTCGAGCCTGGAAGACGAGGAAGCTCGCGTGCGCGATCTCCGCTACCAGCCCTACAACTCGACGCACGGACGGGAGGTGACCTCGTGAGCACGACGACGGTCTCGGGAACCAGCGGCGAAGACCGCTCCGACTACACGCGCGAAGAGAGCCGGTCGATCCGGCGGCGCTCGCTGCACCTGCTCGGGTCGCTCGTGGTCCCCGTGCGCGCGCAGCTCATCCTCGCGGGCGCGGTGCTCGTGGTGTCGACGGCGATGCGCGTCGTCGGCCCGCTCCTCATCGCGTACGGCATCAATACGGCTCTCCCGGCCGCGGTCGACCGCATGGACTGGATGCCGACGATCATGATCGTCGCGGTCTACCTGCTGACGAGCTTCGGCGGCGCGGCGCTCATCGGCTGGTACGTCGTCGTCGCCGCACGTCTGACGCAGGCGATCATGCTGGAGCTCCGCAAGCGCATCTTCCTGCACACGCAGCGGCTGAGTCTGGAGTTCCACGAGTCGTACACGTCAGGCCGGATCATCTCGCGCCAGACGAGCGACCTCGACACCATCCGCGAGCTTCTCGACGGTGGCCTCAACGAACTCGTGTCGGGCGTCCTCTACGGTCTGTTCACTCTCGCGGCGCTCTATTTCCTCGACTGGCAGTCGGGCGTCATCCTCACGATCGCGGGCGTTCCGCTCTTCTTGCTGATGCGCTGGTTCTACCTCCGCTCTCAGGTCGTGTATCGCGAGTCTCGCGTCGTGAGCGCGAAGGTCATCGTCAAGTTCGTCGAGACGATGACCGGCATCCGTGCCGTCAAGGCCTTCCGGAAGGAGGCTCGCAACGACGAGGAGTTCGGCGAGCTCGCGCTGCAGTACCGCGACGTCAACATCCGCTCCATCCGACTCTTCGGAACGTTCGAGCCCGGGCTCATGGCGATCGCCTCGTTCGCCCTCGCGTTCATCGTCTTCTGGGGTGGTCTCAGGGTGGCCGACGGCACGATCCTCGTCGGCACTCTCCTGGGTGCGGTCGTCTTCGTCCGGAACTTCTTCTCGCCCATGCAAGAGGTCGCGTTCTTCCTGAACTCCTACCAGTCGGCGACGGCAGCCCTCGAGAAGGTCTCCGGCGTCCTTGAAGAGGAGCCCACGGTGCCCGATCCGCGCAACCCCGTCGACCTGTGGGAGGCGCGCGGGCACGTCCGCTTCCAGGACGTGACCTTCGGATACTCCGATACCCGCACGATCCTCCCGGACTTCACGCTCGACATCCCGGCCGGTCAGACGATCGCACTCGTCGGCACGACGGGTGCCGGCAAGTCGACCCTCGCGAAGCTCGTGTCGCGTTTCTACGATCCGACGAAGGGGACGATCACGCTCGACGGCGTCGATCTGAGGTCGCTGCACCCCAAGGACCTCCGCCGCGCGATCGTCATGGTGACGCAGGAGGCGTACCTGTTCAGCGGGACAGTGGCTGACAACATCGCGCTGGGAAAGCCCGACGCGACGCTCGACGAGATCCGCGCGGCCGCTCGCGCCGTCGGTGCCGACGCGTTCATCGAGCGGCTCCCCGACGGATACGCGACCGACGTCAACAAGCGCGGTGGTCGCGTCTCGGCGGGTCAGCGTCAGCTGATCTCGTTCGCCCGGGCCTTCCTCGCCGACCCCGCGGTGCTGATCCTCGATGAGGCGACCGCGTCGCTCGACATCCCGTCGGAGCGGCTCATCCAGAACGCCCTGCAGACGCTCCTCGCCGACCGCACCGCGATCATCATCGCGCACCGCCTCTCGACGGTCGCGATCGCGGACCGCGTGCTCGTCATGGAGCACGGGCGGATCATCGAGGACGACGTGCCACAGGCCCTCATCGAGGGCACGGGCAAGTTCGCCCAGTTGCACCGGGCCTGGCGCGAGTCCCTCGTCTGAGCATCCCGCATCCCCTTTCCGTCGAGACCCCGCGATCTCGCCGAAACACCCCGCAAATGCGCGCAGATAACGGGGTGGCTCGGCGAGATCGCGGTGTCTCGACGAAGAAGGAGGTCGGGATGCCGGGTGCCGCGCGGATGCCAGGCGACGAGGCCTCGGTGGGGGAGGGGAATCCGAGGCCCCGCCGCGGCTGGAGACGACCGTGACGGCCGAGGTGGGGGATGGATCGCCGGGATCGGTCAGATCCGGATCTCGGCGATGACCTCACCGTACTCGGTCTCGCCCACGGGTGTGAAGCCGACGCGCTCGAAGAATGCCTGCGGACCTTCCTCGCCGGCTTCGTAGATGACATCGACACGGTCCATGCCGCGTCGACGGGCCTCATCGAGGAGCATCTGCACGGCGAACCGGCCCACGCCGCGGCCCTGATCGTCGGCGTCGACGTTGATGCGCCAGAGCACCGACTGGAAGTGCTCGACGGGAGTCTCGGGGTCGAAGTTCGCGCTGACGAATCCGACGACCTCGTCGCCGTCGAGGACGACCCGCTGCCACGAGGTCTGCGGGTTGACGACGGTTGCGGCGATCCCGTAGCTGACGGGAGCGAGGAACTGCTCCTGGCCGGGTTTGAGCGACATGTTGTTGACCGCGACGATCGTCGCAGCGGACAGTTCGACCAGTCGCAGTTCCGTCATAGAGCAAGGCTAACGGCAATCGCGGTCAGGTGACATGATCGGTCGCGGCACTGGGGGCAGCGTCGGCCAAAGTATCTCGACGTCGAGATACTTTGGCCCGGTGCGATAGGCTGGCAGGACGACCCGAACGGAGACGACACCGGTGACAGACTCGACCATCATCTACACCTACACCGACGAGGCCCCGGCTCTCGCGACCGCATCGTTCCTCCCGATCGTGCAGGCTGTGACCCGTCAAGCAGGAGTCGATGTCGAGACACGGGACATCTCGCTCGCGGGCCGGATCCTCGCCGCGTTCCCCCAGAACCTCACGCCCGAGCAGCAGGTGGGCGATGCGCTCGCCGAGCTCGGCGGCCTTGCGACGCTTCCCGAGGCCAACATCATCAAGCTCCCCAACATCTCCGCGTCGATCCCGCAGCTCAAGGCCGCGATCGCCGAGTTGCAGGCGCAGGGATACGACGTCCCCGACTACCCCGACGACGCGACGACCCTCGAGGCCAAGGACATCCGGGCTCGCTACGACCGGATCAAGGGCTCTGCGGTGAACCCCGTCCTGCGCGAGGGCAACAGCGACCGTCGCGCGCCGCTGGCCGTCAAGAACTACGCGCGCAAGCACCCGCACCGCAACAAGCCGTTCGCCGAGGGGTCCAAGACCCGGGTCGGGACGATGGGCCATGACGACTTCAAGTCCAACGAGAAGTCGTGGGTCGCGGCGCACGACGACGTCCTCACCATCCGTCACGTGGGCGCCGACGGCACCGTGACGGTGCTCAAGGACAACCTCAAGGTGCTGCCGCGCGAGATCATCGACGCGACGTTCCTCTCGGCGGCAGCGCTCGACGCCTTTCTTGCCGAGACGCTCCGCGAGGCCGAAGCCGACGACGTCCTCTACTCGGTGCACCTCAAGGCCACGATGATGAAGGTCAGCGACCCGATCATCTTCGGACACGTCGTCAAGGCGTACTTCGCGGATGTCTTCGAGCGTTACGGCGACAAGCTCGCCGCCGCGGGACTCACTCCGAACAACGGTCTCGGCTCGATCCTCGCCGGACTCGACGGCGTCGAGGAGGGGCACGAGATCGCCGCGGCGGTCGCGGCCGATCTCGCGCGCGGCCCTCGCCTCGCGTACGTCAACTCCGACAAGGGCATCACGAACCTGCACGTCCCGTCAGATGTCATCGTGGATGCCTCGATGCCGGCGCTCGTGCGCAATGGCGGCAAGATGTGGGGCGTCGACGGGGGAGAGGACGACACGCTCGCCGTCATCCCCGACTCGTCCTACGCCGGTGTCTACCAGGCCGTCATCGACGATGTCATCGCGAACGGTCCCCTCGACCCCGCCACGATCGGAACCGTCCCCAATGTCGGCCTCATGGCGCAGGCGGCGGAAGAGTACGGCAGCCACGACAAGACCTTCGAGATCGCGTCGCCCGGCGTCGTCCAGATCCTCGACGGCGACGGCGAGGTGCTCATCGAGCACTCCGTCGGCACGGGCGACATCTGGCGCGCGACGCAGACGAAGCACATCGCCGTCGTCGACTGGGTGCGCCTGGCGGTCGGCCGCGCTCGCGCGACAGGGGCTCCCGCCGTCTTCTGGCTCGACCTCAACCGTTCGCACGACGCGCAGCTCATCGCGAAGGTCCACCAGGCCCTCGCGCTCCTCGACACCCGCGGCATCCAGATCACGATCCTCGCGCCCGAGGAGGCCACGCGCTACACCCTCGCGCGCATGCGCCACGGCCTGGACACGATCTCGGTGACGGGGAACGTGCTGCGCGACTACCTCACCGACCTCTTCCCGATCCTCGAGGTCGGTACGAGCGCCAAGATGCTCTCGATCGTTCCGCTCCTCGCGGGTGGCGGACTCTTCGAGACGGGCGCCGGCGGATCGGCACCCAAGCACGTTCAGCAGCTCGTCGAGGAGAACTACCTGCGGTGGGACTCCCTCGGCGAGTTCTTCGCGATCGCCGCGTCGCTCGAGCACCTCTCCACGACGACCGGCAACGCGCGCGCCCAGGTGCTCGCCGACACGCTGGATGCCGCGACGGGCACGTTCCTCGAGCACGACAAGTCGCCCGGTCGCGCCCTCGGCACGATCGACAACCGGGGCAGCCACTTCTACCTCGCGCTGTACTGGGCTCAGGAGCTCGCGGCGCAGAAGTCCGACCCCGAGCTCGCCGCTCTCTTCGCGCCCGTAGCGGCGACGCTTGCCGAGCACGAGCAGCAGATCATCGACGAGCTCGTCGCGGTACAGGGGCGTCCGGCCGAGATCGGCGGCTACTACCGCCCCGATCCGGCTCTCGTCGAGGCTGTCATGCGGCCCTCGAAGACGCTCAACGACGTGATCGACGCGCTTCGGGTCTGACCACGCGCACGAAGAAGCCCCGGCTCACCGAGCCGGGGCTTCTTCGTGTGTGCTGAGTGTCGGCAGCGTACTCAGGACTGGACGCGGACCTCGGTGCCGACGGCGACCCATTCGTAGACGGACTTCGCGGTGGCCACGGGCAGGTTGACGCAACCGTGGCTCATGACGTTGCCGAAGTTGTTGTGCCAGTAGGCGCCGTGCAGGGCCTGGTCGCCGTTGAAGTAGGCGAGGTACGGCACGTTCTCGGTGCAGTACGGCGCTCCTTCGAAGCATCCGAGGTCTTGCATGGGCGTCTTCCAGTTCACGCGGAACGATCCGGTGAAGGTCGGAGATCCCGACTTACCGGTCGACGCGAGGTACGAGTTGACGATGTTGCCGTTCTCGTAGAGGTAGACGCGCTGTTCGCTCAGGTCGACCACGACGTTGCGGGCGAGCGTCGTCGTCGTGAATGGCACTTCGGTGACGGGAAGCGTGAAGGCGCCGTTGCCCGTCGCAAGCTGTGCGGCGTAATCGCCGGCGATCTGCGACGGGTCGCCGAGCTCGCGGCCGACGACGCCTGCCGACTCTTCGCGCAGGACCTTTCCCGCGGTGTCGGTGATGACGGTGTTGTTGACGGGCGCGCGGTCGACGATGCCGGGAAGCGTGTCGACCACCTGCTGGATCGCGGCTTCGTCAGCGGTGATCTCGAAAGTGCCGCGGTCGCTCGGCTCGACGGTCAGCCAGGAGGCGACGACGGCACGGTCGATCGGGACGGTCCGTTCCTCGCCGACGTAGAACCCGGCGTGATCAAGGATGCCGTTCAGGTTGGCCGCGGCGGACTCCGCCACGTAGGTCGGCGTGCTCGCGTCGACGGGGGCTGCGACGGCATCCAGCTCGACGCGGCTCTCCCCGGCGATGAACGCCGACTGGAGGGCGTCGCGCACGGCGCTGACGTCGATCCCCGTGCCTTCGACGGAGGGCGTCGTGACATAGGTCGCGGTGGCGGCGTCGAAGGCGAGCGTCGCATCGACGGGGTCGGTGTAGAGCTCGGGGGCGATGCCCCGCAGTGCTTCGGTCGCCGCGACATCGTCGATCGTGACCACGGCGGGAACGGATTCTCCGAACCACTGGGTCACGTTCCAACCGGGACGCTCGGCGAACGCCGTGTCGGCGAGGGCTCGAGCGTCGAGCGTCGCGCCGAGGTCGGCGCCCGTCAGTTCGGCATCGGCGCCGTCGCCCGTGAGGACGACCGTCGTCTCGGCGAGGCGCTGTGCGAGGGCGTCGGTTGCGGCGCCGGGAGTCATGAATCCGACGGATACGCCGCCGACGGATGTGCCGGGGGCGATGAGCACGAGCGATGCGGCCACGAGGCCTGCGAGAGCGGCACCGGCGCCGAGGCCGATCCACAGGCCGACACGCTTCTTCTTCGGCTGCGGCTCGGCGGGAGCCCACTCGAGAGGTCCGGTCGTCGTCGACTCGTCCGGTGTTGCGGGCGCGTCGGTGGAGGCGTCCACGACGGACGTCGCTCCCGTCGACGCATCGTCAGCGCCAGGCTTGATCGCCAGATCCGTCACGCAACACCCCCCGGTAAAGCCGGAATCTTCTCACTCATCGTAATGGACGACGGCGGACACGCGGGCAACAGTCGTATTACGGCCCTTCGGGGACGTGTAACAGTTTTGTTAAGACGCCGCGCAAATGGCGGGATGGGGTTGCGAGCGGATAGTTCGTAAGGTCTACTAACAAACATGACCGCAACGACCAGCGCCCGCGCTTTCGCTCCCGGACGCGCCCTCCGCCCCGGCGGAAAGGTCCTCCCCGAGCACGCAAGGGCGCACAATCGCTCGCTCGTGCTCCAGACCCTCTTCCACCAGGCCGCCATGAGTCGCGCGGACCTCGCCCGCGAGACGGGACTCACCCGCGTCACGATCTCGGATCTCGTCGGCGAACTCATCGCCGACGGATTCATCGTCGAGACCGGTACGCGCGAGTCGTCGGGGCCCGGCAAGCCTGCGATCCTCGTCGACCTCGATCGCGCGGGCCACCGCATCGTCGGGCTCGACCTCTCCGGGAGCGAGGTCGTCATCGGTGCGGTCCTCGGCCTCGACGGCAGCATCATCGAGCGGCGCGAGATCCCGCTTCCCGTCGCCGGCGACCTGCTCGATGCGGTCGTGGAACTGGCGCGCGGACTCGTCGACGCGGCGGATGCGCCGGTCCTCGGCATCGGCGTCGGAAGCCCCGGCGTCGTCGACCCCCGCGGTGTCATCCTCGCCGCCCCGAACTTCGGCTGGGTCGGCTTCGACCTCGAGGGAGTGCTGCGCAACGCCCTCGGTCTCCCCGTGCTCGTCGCCAACGACGCGAACGCGGCCGTTCTGGCCGAGTACACCTTCGGGGGAGCGGGCGACGACGTGCTCCTCGTCAAGATCGGTCGCGGTGTCGGCTCCGGTCTGCTCGCCGGCGGTCAGCCGATGCGCGGCGCGCGATTCGCCGCGGGTGAGATCGGCCACGTGACGGTCGGCACCGACGGCGGGCCCGAGTGCGTGTGCGGAAAGATCGGATGCCTCGAGGCCTGGCTCTCCGTCCCGTCGCTCGCGCAGCGGCTCGACGCGGCATCCCCCGCCGACCACGACCGCATCCTGCGGGACGCGGGGGAGCGGCTCGGAATCGCGCTGGCCCCTATCGTCGGCGCGCTGGATCTCTCCGAGATCGTGCTCTCCGGTCCCCCTGAGCTTCTCGACGGCCCGCTCATGGACGCGGCACTCGAGACACTCCGCACGCGAACCCTCGCCGAGTTCCACGACGGCGTCCGCGTGCGGATGACGGCGCAAGGCCAGGACATCGTCCTGCGCGGTGCTGCCGTCATGGTCCTCTCCGGACAACTCGGAGTCTCCTAGGCGACTCGCCCCCACGGAGGAATCGCTCGATCCCTCCGACACCAGAGAACGAAGGAACAGCATGATGAAGAAGACGCTCGGAGCCGCGGCGCTCCTCGGCGCCACGGCTCTCGTGCTCGCCGGCTGCGCCGGCGGCGCGGACGCGGGCTCCCCCGATACGGACGGCGCGGAGATCCGCGTGTGGCTCGTCGGCACGGATACTCCGCAGGAGGCGCGCGACTATCTCGTCGACACGTTCGAGGACGAGAACCCCGGTTCGACCCTCGTGATCGAGGAGCAGACGTGGGAGGGCCTCGTCGACAAGCTCACGACGAGCCTGTCGTCCTCGGACAGCCCCGACATCGTCGAGTTCGGCAACACGCAGGCACCCGCGTTCACGTCGGTCGGCGCTCTGCTGGACATCAGTGACATCTACGAGGACCTCGGCGGCGACGACCTGCTCCCCGGCTTCGTCGAGGCAGGGTCCTATGACGGGGCCTTCTACGCACCGCCCCTCTACTCCGGCGCGCGCGTCGTCTTCGCCGACCCCGCCTTCGTCACCGAGGCGCCCGCGACGCTCGACGACTACATCACGGCGGCGAAGGAGCTCCACGCGGCCAACCCCGAGAAGTCGGGCATCTACTTCGCAGGCCAGGACTGGTACAACGCGCTCCCCTTCATCTGGGAGAACGGCGGAGAGATCGCCGTCGCGGACGGCGAGGAGTGGGATGCGCAGCTGAGCTCGCCCGAGTCGATCGAGGGTCTGCTCCAGGTCCAGGACCTCATGGTCAACGCCTCGATCGCACCCCAGGACGGCGACAACGCCGAACCGTGGACCCCGTACTGCGAGGGCACGTCGATCCAGTTCTCGGCGCCGAACTGGGCGCTCGGGCTCGCGAGCGCGTGCGAGACGGCGGATCCTCCGGCGGCCCCGTTCGTCTACGCGCTCCCGGGTGTCGACGGCGGCGCGGCACAGGTCTTCGCGGGCGGATCGAACATCGGCATCTCGGCGAAGTCCGCGAACCCCGACCTCGCCAAGAGCGCGCTGGAGATCATCCTGAGCGACGACTTCCAGACCATCTACGGAGAGAACGGCCTCATCCCGGCCAAGAAGTCGCTCGCGTCGACGCTCGGCGACAGTCCGGAGGCGCAGGCGTTCACGGAGGCCGCGGGGAATGCGAAGCTCACGCCCGCATCCCCCAACTGGGCCGAGGTCGAGGCTGCGCGCATCCTCGAGGACTTCTTCGTCAAGATCGCGCAGGGAGGCGACGTCGCCTCCCTCGCAGAAGAGGTCGACGTCAAGATCGAGGACATCCTCAACGGATGACCCTCCGGGTCGCGCGCGGATCCACCGACCGCGCGCGACCCGCCCCCCGGCCGATCCGACCAGACCCGCAGGAGCCTCCCATGTCCGTCGCGCCCAGCGCACCGGCCGTCAGCGCCGTCGACGGCGAGCGTCTCGTCGCTCCGCCCGACCCGGCGCCGCGATCCCGCAGGCGCCGCCTCCGTCGCGGCGGCTTCACGCCCTACGCCCTCTTGGCGCCCGCGCTCATCGTGCTCGCGGTCATCACGGGATGGCCGCTCGTCCAACTCCTCGTCATGTCGTTCCAGGAGTTCGGGCGGGCACAGGTCTTCGGCGCTCCGCCCGAGTTCGTCGGCTTCGACAACTATGCGAGCGTCCTGACGGACCCGCAGTTCTGGCAGGTCCTGACCCGCTCCGTCGTGTTCGCGGTCGTCTGCGTCGTCACGACGATGGTCCTCGGCATCCTCGTCGCTCTTCTCATGAACAGCCTCGGGAAGGCGCTGCGCACGCTCGTCTCGATCGGGCTCCTGCTGGCGTGGGCGATGCCGCCCCTGTCGGCGACGATCGTGTGGGGCTGGATCTTCGACACGCAGTACGGCGTCCTCAACAACGTGCTGACGAACTGGTTCGGACTCGACTTCGACGGCCACGCGTGGCTCATCGATCCGCTCAGCTTCTTCGCCGTCGCGACGATCATCATCGTGTGGGGCGCGGTGCCCTTCGTCGCCTTCACGGTCTACGCGGGTCTCACACAGGTGTCGGAGGAGGTCCTCGAAGCCGCCCAACTCGACGGTGCAGGCGCGGCGAAGCGCTTCTTCCTCGTCATCGTCCCGTCGATCCGCTCGATCCTCATCATCGTGACGATCCTCCAGGTCATCTGGGACCTCCGCGTCTTCACGCAGATCTACGCCCTGCAGTCGATCGGCGGTCTCGCCGAGGAGACGAACACCCTCGGCGTCTACATCTACCGCGTCTCGCTCGGATCGGGAGACTTCGGGACGGGCGGCGCGATCTCGGTGATCGTCGTGCTGCTGCTCATCGCGCTGTCGATCTTCTACGTCCGCGGGAGCATCAAGGAGGAGACCCTGTGACCGCCGCGACCCTCGCTCCGCGCCGGCGCCGCGTGCGTCCCGTATCGATCATCCTGGCTGCCGCCGCGGTGGTCGTCTTCGCGGCATCCGTCTTCCCCGTCTACTGGATGGTCAACACGTCCTTCCAGCCGAACGGCCAGGTGCGCGGGAGCGATCTGCATTTCTGGCCCGACAACGGCACGCTCGACAACTACATCAACGTCATCTTCGACTCGGGCCGCGTGCCGTTCCTCCCCGCGCTCGGAAACTCGCTCATCGTGACGCTCATCACGGTCGTCGTGTCGCTCGTCTTCGCCTTCTTCGCGGCGCTCGCCGTCACGCGCTTCCGCTTCCGCAGCCGCGCGGGCTTCATCATCGCGATCCTCCTCATCCAGATGATCCCCGCCGAGGCGATGATCATCTCGACCTTCCGCCTCATCGACGGATGGCAGCTGCTCAACACCGTCCTCGGTCTGTCGGCGGTGTACATCGCGGCCGTCCTGCCGTTCACGATCTGGACGCTCCGCGGATTCGTCAACGGGGTGCCCATCGAGCTCGAGGAGGCCGCGATGATCGACGGACTCAGCCGCTCGCAGGCGTTCTGGCGGATCACGTTCCCCCTGCTCGCGCCGGGTCTCGTCGCGACGGGCATCTTCGGCTTCATCCAGGCGTGGAACGAGTTCCTCTTCGCCCTCGTGCTCAACGCGCGGCCCGAGGCGATGACGCTGCCCGTGTGGCTGCGCACGTTCCTCGATCCCAACGGCGGCATCAACTGGGCCGAGCTCATGGCAGGCTCGACCCTCGTGGCCATCCCCGTCGTCGTCTTCTTCCTCATCATTCAGGGCCGGATGACCGGCGGCCTGGTTTCCGGGGCGGTCAAGGGCTGATGCGCGCGGGAACGACAGCCGACTTCCCCGGGGGAGGACGGCCGATGAGGATCGGGCTCGACGTCGGCGGCACGAAGACGGATGCCGTCGCCCTCGACCCGAGCGGAGCGCTCGCCGGACGCGTACGCGTGCCGACCGGGTGGGGGGCATCGGCCGTCATCCGGACGATCGTCGAGGCCGTCGCGCTTCTTCGTGAGGATGCCGGGATCCCCGCCGACGAGGTCGCCTCGATCGGCATCGGCATCCCCGGTCAAGTCGAGCCGGGGACGGCCCGCGTCGTCCACGCTGTCAACCTGGGTGTCGCCGAGCTCGACCTGTACGACGCCGTCGGCGCGTCGCTGGGGGCGCCGATCCGCGTCGAGAACGACGTCAAGGCGGCAGCTCTCGGTGCCTCCGCGCTCCACGGCGGGTCGGGATCGATGGCCTACCTCAATCTCGGGACGGGTGTCGCGGCCGGCATCGTGCACAACGGCGCCCTGATCCGCGGCGTGCGCGGCACGGCCGGTGAGATCGGGCACATCTCGATCGACCCGAACGGCCCGCTCTGCCCGTGCGGACAGCGCGGCTGCATCGAAGCGCTCGCGGGAGGCGGGTCCCTCGCGCAGCGCTGGGGGAGCCCCGGCGTCCATCCCGTCAGCGACGTCTTCTCGGCCGCGGATGCCGGGGACGCCCGCGCGCGGGATCTGCGCGCGGGCCTCGCCCGCGCCGTCGCCGCCGCGGTCCGGGTGCTCGTCCTGACGGTCGACGTCGACGTGGTCGTGATCGGGGGAGGGCTCACGGGGCTGGGTGCGCCTCTTCTCGCGGACGTCTCGGCCGAGCTCGCCGCGAGCGCCGCGGCATCCCCCTTCCTGCGCTCGCTCCGTCTCGAGGAGCGCATCGAGCTGCTCCCGTCCGGGTCGCCCGCCGCCGCCGTCGGCGCTGCCCTCATCGGAGACACGGCCGGCACGGAGGTGGTCGCGCATGGCTGAAGTCGTCATCGTGCGAGAAGAGGGCGAGGGGGGTGCGCTCGTCGCCGACGAGATCGTGCGGCTCATCCGCGCCGATCCCGACGTCGTCCTGGGCCTCGCGACCGGCTCGACTCCGCTGCCGGTCTACGAGGCGCTGCGAACGCGACTCGCGGGTGTCGACGTCTCGCGGGTCCGCGGTTTCGCCCTCGACGAGTACGTGGGCCTCGACCCGCGGCATCCGGAATCGTACCGGTCGGTCATCACGCGAGAGGTCGTCGAGCCACTGGGGTTCGACCCGTCCCGCGTCCGCGTTCCCGATGGGTCGCTCGCGGGCATCACGCACGCGGGCGATGACTACGAGCGGGCCCTCGAGGAGTCGGGCGGTGTCGCGCTGCAGATCCTCGGAATCGGCACCGACGGGCACATCGGATTCAACGAGCCCGGCTCGTCGTTCGCCTCGCTCACGCGCGTCAAGACGCTCACGGAGCAGACGCGGCGCGACAACGCACGCTTCTTCGACGCGATCGACGACGTTCCCCGCCACTGCATCACGCAGGGGCTCGGGACGATCCTGCGGGCACGGCATCTCGTGCTGCTCGCGTTCGGAGAAGGCAAGGCGGCGGCCGTCGCGGGCGCCGTCGAAGGGCCGCTCTCGGCTTCGGTGCCGGGGTCGGCCATCCAACTGCATCCGCACGCCACGGTCATCGTGGACGAGGCCGCCGCGTCGGCCCTCGAACGCGCCGACTACTACCGGTACGCCTACGCCACCAAACCCGAGTGGCAGGGGATCTGACCCTCACCTGATACATAGGCTGGTGAGATGACGGATGCCGCAGCCGCCCCCCGCCGCGCAGACGCGCGCATCGCCTGGCAGGTCGGCGGTTCGCTCCTCGTCGCCGTCGCGCTCCTTCGCGTCGTGGCATCCAACCCGCCGTTTCCGCTCTTCCTGTCGGGGGTGGTCGCGGACATCCTGTGGTGTGCGGCGCTCGTCCTGTTCGCGCTGGGGTGGCGTCGCGCGGGCAGCGTCGTCGACCGGCGCCCGCTCGGCGTCACGGCCCTCATCGTCGCGGGCGTCGCGCCGCTCGTGCTGGGCATCGTGGGCCGACTGGTGGTCTACCCGCAGGACGGGTCACCCGATCCCGGTCTGCTCGCCCTCTCGTATGTCTCGCTCCTCCTTCCGGTCGTCGCGCTCGTGATCGGGCTCGTCCAGGTCGGGCGTGCGGCAGCCGTACCGAGGTCGGTCCGATGGGTGCCGCTCATCGCCGTGGCCGTTGCGGTGGGCGTCAACGTCGTGGCTCAGATTCTCGCTGTCACGCCGGGGATGCGCGGCGACGAACTTCTCGTCCCCTACGTCCTCTCGCAGGCCGTCGTGACGATCGGCGTCGCCGTCATCGGCATCCTCGCGATCGTGCAGGCGCCGCGCGCCGGCGGACCGCCGGAGGCCGACGTGCAGGTGTACCCGCCGCCCGCGTGAATCGACGGGGCGGCTGACTCAGGGCGCGAAGACCTTGCCCGGATTGAGGATGCCGCGCGGATCGAACACTCGCGCGATCTGCCGCTGCAGCTCCCACTGATCGTCGCCGAGTTCGTCGGCGAGCCAACGACGCTTGAGAACTCCGATGCCGTGCTCGCCCGTCAAGGTGCCGCCGAGTCGGAGGGCCGCGCGGAACATGTCGTCCGCTGCCACCCAGATCTCGTCGGGCACGTCGATGATCCCGTGCTCGTCGGGCGCGGAGTCGAAGAGGAAGTTGGGATGCAGATTGCCGTCGCCCGCGTGCGCGATCGTGGGAATGACGACGCCGTGCTCACGCTCGACGCGCGCGATCTCGTCGAACATCGCCGGCAGAGCGCTCCGCGGTACCGAGACGTCCTCGATGAGCGACGTGCCGAGCTTCTCCATCGCGGGGTGCATGGAGCGGCGGATCATGAGAAGGCGCTCGCCCTCGGCGCGGTCCTGCGTGACGGCGACCGTGCCTCCCGCAACGGTCAGGACCTCCGCGATGGCGTCGGCCTCCGCGACGGCGGCGGGTCCGTCGGTCTGGATCGTCAGCTGCGCGGCGCCCGCGGGGGGCGTGTCGATTCCGAGATGCGCGTGGACGGCCGCGAGCGACGCGGCATCCATGAGCTCCATGATCGCGGGCTGGATCCCCGCGGCGGTGACGGCAGCCGATGCGGCCGCGGCCGCGCGGACATCGGTGAACGTCGCCGCGATCGTGCACAGCTCACCCGGCACGAGCCGGCGGAGCTTGAGGGTCGCGCCGACGACAACGCCGAGGATCCCTTCCGACCCGATGAAGAGCGACGTCAGGTCGAGCCCCGTGACGCCCTTCACCGTGCGGTGCCCGAGGTGCAGGAGCCGCCCGTCGGCCAGCACGACATCGAGCGCGAGGACCGCGTCGCGGACGACACCGTACTTGGCGCAGAGCAGTCCGCCGGCGCCGGTGGCGATGTTGCCGCCGACCGTCGAGATCGCGCGGCTGGCGGGATCGGGAGCCCACCAGACGCCGTGGGGTGCCAGCGCGGCGTTGAGGTCGGCGTTGAGGATGCCGGGCTCGACGACGGCCAGCAGGTCATCGGGGCGTACTTCCAGGATGCGATCCATGCGGCGCATCGACAGCGAGATCTCGCCGGCGCCCGTGTTCGCCCCGCCCGCGAGGCCTGTCCCCGCACCTCTCGTCACGACGGGCGTCGCGGTCTCGTTCGCGATGCGGAGCGTCGTCTGCACGTCGTCGACGGATGCCGCGTGGACGACGGCGAGGGGAACACCGGATGCCGCATGCCCCGACTTGTCCGCGCGGGCGGACTGCAGGGACTCATGGGTCGTGTCGACCCTGTCGCCGAGCGACGCCCGGAGACGCTCGACGACGTCGACGGTGCTCATGCGAACCGTCGGCGACCCGCAATGACCCCGATCGTCACCGCGAGGACGCCGTAGACGAGACCGACCCACGTGAGCCCCATGCTCCACAATGCGATCGTGGCGGACGCGTAGACGAGGAGTTCCACGACCGCGCGCACGAAGGGGTGCACCGCGAAGACGGCGCGGGGGGAGACGAACAGTGCCCAGACGAGGATGGCGACGACCGGAGCGCCGATGCCGGCGACGATGTTCCACGGGAATGGCCACGCCACGAAGCCCCAGACGGCGAGAGTCGCGAAGGCGAAGAGCTCGCTGATGAAAGCGAGGACGTCGATTGCCGAGAGCGGACCACGCTGTGCTGCGCCGGGCTGTGCATCGACGGGCTGTGCGGGCACGGGCTCCGCGGGCTTCTGAGGCGGCACGTTGGGGGTCTCTGGCACGGCCTCAAGTCTACGCGCGGGGTACGGGCTCTCTCGCGGCGATCAGAAGGGGATGACGCCTAGCAGCAGGTCGCGGAATCCCGTCGTCGACGCCGGGCCGAGCGTGTCGCCCGCGATGTAACGGAGCGTGAGCTGCGGATCGAAGAGCACGTACTCCAGACGCAGGCCGAGTTCGATGGTGGCCTCTCCGTTGGCGTCGAACTCGACGGTGCGCGCCGCTTCGGTGAAGAACTGCACGCTCATCGTCGAGGACGGGGCGCCCGTCGCGCGCACGACGAGGACGATCCCGCCATCGTCCGAGAGCGCGAGCGACGCACCGGCGACCGTCGGCGTTCCGTCGGGGAGTTCCGCTCCGGGTGTGGGGGTCGGCGTGGGTGTTGGTGTGGGGGTCGGCGTGGGTGTTGGTGTGGGGGTCGGCGTGGGAGTCGGGCTGGGCTCGGGTGTCGACGTCGGGGTCGGAGACGCGCTCGGCTCGGGTGTGACGCTCGGCGCGGGGGTGGCACTCGGCGCCGGTGCCGAGGGATCCGTGTCGGGTTCGGCGCTTCCCGGCTCGATCACGTCGGGCTCCACCGGTGCGGCGGGCGGGACGGGGAGCGCCCACGGCGTCGGCGAGACGGGGTCGGGTCGATCGGTCTCGGTAGGCGCGGGGGCCGGGCTCGTCGAGGTCGTGCTCGACGGGCGGGGGAGGGGTGCGGCATCCGGATCGTCGGTGATCGTCTCGACGACTCCGGATCGCTCGGCCGAGACCGGCGGTGCTGTCATGTTCGGGAGAACGACGGCCGCCGCGACGACCGATCCCGCCACGACGATGCCCGCCGCGGCGAGTCCGACGACGGCGCCGACGCTCGAGAGGATCCCGCCCGCGGCGATCACCGCGCCCGCGCCGGCTCCGGCGGCTCCCGCGGTCGTGCCGGCCACTCCTGCCGCCGAGGTGCCTGCGGCGGCCCCACCGGCCGTCGACGAGGCGCCCGCCGCGCTTCCGACGGCGGAACCCGCGCTCGACGGGTCGAGGGGGACGAGCGGCACTCCGGCCGCGGGCGCCACGATCGCGCCCTCGACGACGCTCGAGGGCATCGCGGCCAGGGCGAGCGCAGGCGTCCCGCCGCTCTGCAGCGACGCGAGGTAGGCCGCGCCTCCGACGCTTCCGATCGTGAGCGGAAGCAGGATGAGGGCCAGGCGGCTCCCGACCTCGTTGGCCTCGCTCGCCATGATCGCGCAGCGGGTGCAGTTCTCGAGGTGACCCGACACCTTCGCGAGGTCGCGCCGACCGAGGTTGTTCCGTGCGTAGGCGCCGAGCCGTTCGATCGTCCACTGACACTCGGAGCCCTCGGCCACCGACCGGAGGTGCGCTTGGATCCACGCTTCACGGAGGCCCTCGCGGGCGCGAAACGCCAGCTGCGCGACGGCGGTGGCCTTCATGCCGAGAAGGGGGGCGATCTCCGCGGGCTTCATGCCCTCGATCTCGGAGTACCAGAGCACCTCCTGCCAGCGCGTCGGAAGGCTCCGGAACGCCTGATGCGTGAGGCTCCGATCGAGCGCTTCCGCGGTGGCCTCTTCGCTCGTGGACGGGTCCTCGACGGTGTCGAGCACATCCATCGCGGTCTCTTTGCGATCTCGTCCCCACCCCGCGGCGGTGTGGCGGATCGTCGTGAAGAGGTAGGCGCGGAAGGAGCCCGTCGGGCCACGCCCCCGCTGGATCGACTGGTAGATCTTCGTGTAGGCCTCTTGTACGAGATCGTCGGCGTCCAGCGACGACGAGATGGAGCGTGCGACCGTGATGCCCGATCTGTAGTGGCGTCGCCACAGTTCGCCGAACGCCGTCCGATCCCCCGAGCGCGTGCGGAGCACGAGATCGGCGTCACCGATCTCGGCGACGCCGTCGGGCTCGTCGTTCGTGGTCATGCGGAACTCCAGGTGTCTGCGGCGGGAGCATCGTGCTCGTCCACCACAAGAGACGCGCGGATTCGGGTTTCATTACGCGGCATGCTCATTCTGCCCGGTCGGGACCGGTTTGTCTCCGTCCCGTCGCGACATCCGAAGGGCGCTCCCGCACGCGCGAGAAAAAACTTCGAGAAGTCGCGTAATGGATCGCGCACTCGCCCGTCTCATGTTCTGAGAGACGTTCACGCCCCCCTTCGGGGGAACGCGGGGGCGGAGCGGCGACAGAGACAGAATGTCCGGATTCGGCGGGCGACATCGCGGGAACCTGGGGGAGGGTTCCGCGGGGTCGCACCGGCTCTCATAGGGGGGATCGCGGCCGCTGCATCGGGGGATGCAGCGGCCGCCTCGCTTTTCCTGCGAGCCTCAGGTCCGAACGCCCGCCGTCCACACCGCGACGACGTCGAACTCGCTCGTCAGCAGGACCGCATCGGCGAGGCGATCCGGCGCGAGCTCGCCGATATCGGTCCGCCCGAGCACGCGCGCGGGCGTCGCCGTGACGGCTGCGACGGCATCGACGAGCGGCACACCCGCCGCGACGGCGAACCGCACAGCGGCATCCTGCGTCAACGTCGATCCTGCGATGGCGCCGCCGTGGGCGAGCCGCGCGACGCCGTCCACGACGTCGACGGTGAGCGCGCCGAGCTCGTAGCGGCCGTCGCCCATACCGGCGGCGGCCATGGCGTCGGTCACGAGGGCGATCCGCCCGGGTGCGGCAGCGAAGGCGAGGCGCACGATCTCGGGGTGCAGGTGGATGCCGTCGGCGATGATCTCCAGCACGACGCGCGGATCGGCCGTCGCGGCGCCCACGGGCCCGGGCTCGCGGTGGTGGAGCCCCGGCATCGCGTTGAAGGCATGAGTGAGGAGCGTCGCGCCGGCATCGAAGGCCGCGGACGCGGCATCCCCTCCCGCTCCCGTGTGGCCGACGGCCGCGACCGCGCCGCGCGCCGTGATCGTCCGGATCGCGTCGAGTCCTCCCTCGAGCTCGGGCGCGAGCGTCATCTGCCGCACGCTGCCGCGACCCGCCCGTAGCAGTCGGTCGACGGCTTCGGGAGTGGGGGCCCACAGAGCCGACTCGTCGTGGGCACCCTTGTGTGCGGGGTCGAGGAACGGGCCCTCGAGGTGGGATCCCAGGACATCCGGGTCTGTCGCGACGAGATCCGCGACGACGCCGACGCGGTGTTCGAGCACGCCGAGCGGCGCCGAGACGAGCGAGACGACGGCACGCGTCGTGCCATGCGCCCGATGGAACCGCCGGGCCCGTCTGATGGCATCCGCGCCGTCGTCGTAGGACGCGCCCCCGCCGCCGTGGCCGTGCAGATCGATGAAGCCCGGCGTGAGCACGGCTCCTTCGCCCGCCAGGTCGGTCGCGGAGAGGACGTCGGCGGAGGCCGCGAGGGGACGCCAGGAGTCTCCCTGCCCCATCCCGGCCACGACGCCGCCGTCGAAGACGACCCACGAGTCCTCTCGGGCGACGCCGCCGTCGATGAGCGTCGCGGAATGCAGGATCGCCGTCATTCTTCGGCGCTCCACTCGACCTCGGGGAGCGGCGTGTATCGGATGCCGAGGCTCGTCCACAGGGGTCCGAGCGCGCCGACGCGCGAGCGGAACGATTCCCACGTGCGCAGACCCGATGCAGCCGCGCGGGGTGACCAGGCGATCTCGGCGGCCGCCGCGATGCGGGGGAAGGCCATGCCGTCGATCTCCCCGAGCGTGCGGATCGTCTCGGTCCACAGGGGAGCTTCGACGCCGAGGATGTCGTCCTCGTCGACGCCCTCCACGACGTCGGTCGGCTCCCACGCGTATGCGCGAGAGAGAGTCGTCGTGCCGCGCGCCCACGTGAGGCCGAGCGGCGAGTCGGCGGCGAACTTCATGTCGAGGTACACCGCGTCGGCGGGGGAGAGGATGAGCTGGGCGAATCGCCGGGCCTTCTCGTCGGCGCCGTCGGTCGGCGTGACGAAACCCCAGTACTGTCCGACCGTCGCGTCGTCGAGCCCTGGCGCAGCTCCCGCCTCGTGCCACGCGATCGGGGTCTTGCCGAGGTCGGCGACGATGGCACTCGCCCGTCGCATGAACTCCGCGAAGTCGTCCGGCGCCGTCCCGAGCGCTTCGTCGCCACCGAGGTGGAGGTACGGTCCGGGGGTGAGCGAGGCGAGCTCGCCGAAGACGTCGGCGAGGAAGTCGTACGTGCGCTCGTCCTGGATCTCGAGCGATGAGAAGCCGACCGCGAATCCGTCATAGGGGACTCCCGCCGTCGGCAGTCCACCGCCGAACTGCGCGACGGCGGCGCGGACATCGTCGGTGAGGACGGGCGCCGCGGCGAGTTCGGGATAGGCGAGTCCGACGGCGTGCGTGTGGCCGGGGACGTCCACCTCCGGCACGACGATCATGTGGCGCGATGCCGCGTACGCGACGATGTCGCGATACTCCTCGCGTGTGTAGAAACCGCCCGGGTCGCCGCCGACCGACGTGCCGCTGCCGTGCTCCGTGAGCTCGGGGCGGGACTTCAGCGCGAGTCGCCACCCCTGGTCGTCGGTCAGGTGCAGGTGCAGGGCGTTGAACTTGAGCGACGCTGCGCGGTCGATGTACGCCCGAATCGCGTCCGGACCGAAGAAGTGCCGCGCGACGTCGAGCATGACGCCGCGGTAGGCGAATCTCGGGGCATCCTCGATCGCGACGGCGGTGACCATCCAGGCGTCCCCGTTGCGCCGAACGAGCTGACCGACCGTCTGCACGCCGTAGAACAGTCCGGCGGCATCCGTTCCCGTCACGACGACGGATGCCGCGTCGGCCGTGACCCGGTACCCCTCGCGCTCCTCGCCGGGCTCGACGCGCAACTCGATCAGGGGGCCACCGTCTGACCCGCCGTCGGTGGTGCGCGGCGCGACGTCGCCGCGGGTTCGGATCGCCAGGAGAGCAGCGAGCACGTCGGCGGCCTCCGCGTCACCCGCGATGCGAAGCGACGGAGACAGGACGAAAGGGTTCCCGTCGCCGGTCGCCAGCGTGCGGGGAGCGGGGACGACAGCGGGAGGCGTCATGTGTCCATCCTGTCGGAGAGAGTTGTAAAGAGTCCTAACAAAATAGGTCGATTCAGGATACCGGGGCCTCGGCGCACCGGGAAGACCGACCGCGCAGCGGGGGAACCGTCACCGGCATCCGATATGCTCGCCTTGTCGCGACTGGCGTTGAGGTGGGGATACCACCGGGGAGCGGCTGACACTGGCATTCGACCGCACGCCTGGGCCGGGTCTCGATACACCGCCGCTTCGCGGCGGCACTCGACCAGCGGGTGCCTGCCGTTCGCGGCGGGGCTCGACCAGCGGGTGCCCGCCGTTCGCGGCGGGGGCCCGACCAGCAGGATCGTCTCTCAAGCCGCCGTCAAGGAGAACGCCATGACCGACCAGTACTTCAACGCCCCTCTCTCCGAGGTCGACCCCGAGATCGCCCAGGTCCTCGAGCGCGAGCTCGAGCGGCAGCGTGGATACCTCGAGATGATCGCCTCGGAGAACTTCGTTCCCGTCTCGGTGCTCCAGTCGCAGGGATCCGTCCTGACGAACAAGTACGCGGAGGGCTATCCGGGACGCCGCTACTACGGCGGCTGCGAAGAGGTCGACGTCGCGGAGGAGCTCGCGATCGAGCGCGCCAAGAAGCTCTTCGGCGCGGAGTTCGCCAACGTCCAGCCCCACTCCGGCGCGACCGCCAACGCCGCCGTCCTCCACGCGATCGCGCGCCCCGGCGACACGCTGCTCGGGCTCTCCCTCGACCAGGGCGGCCACCTCACGCACGGCATGAAGATCAACTTCTCGGGCCGCCTGTACGACATCGTCGCCTATGGCGTCGACCCCGAGACGTCGGTGATCGACATGGACGAGGTCCGCCGCCTCGCCGTCGAGCACAAGCCCAAGGTCATCATCGCCGGTTGGTCCGCCTACCCGCGTCAGCTCGACTTCGCGGCCTTCCGTGCGATCGCCGACGAAGTGGGCGCACTCCTGTGGGTCGACATGGCGCACTTCGCGGGGCTCGTCGCCGCGGGCCTGCACCCCTCGCCCGTGCCGCACGCGCACGTCGTGTCGTCGACCGTCCACAAGACGATCGGTGGTCCCCGGTCGGGCTTCATCCTGACCAACGACGCCGACATCGCCAAGAAGATCAACTCGGCCGTCTTCCCGGGTCAGCAGGGCGGACCCCTCATGCACGTCATCGCCGCGAAGGCCACGGCGTTCAAGCTCGCCGCGACCCCCGAGTTCGCGGAGCGTCAGCAGCGCGTGCTGAACGGTGCCCGCCTCATCGCGGAGCGTCTGTCGCAGCCCGATGTCGCGGCGGCGGGCATCGCCGTCCGCTCGGGCGGCACCGACGTGCACCTCGTGCTGGTCGACCTGCGCGAGGCCGAGATCGACGGCAAGCAGGCAGAGGATCTGCTCCACGAGATCCACATCACCGTGAACCGCAACGCCGTGCCGAACGACCCGCGTCCGCCGATGGTGACGTCGGGCCTGCGGATCGGCACGCCCGCCCTGGCGACGCGCGGCTTCGGCGACGCCGAGTTCGCCGAGGTGGCCGACATCATCGCGCTCGCGCTCCTTCCCGGCTCCGACGTCCAGGCACTCCGCACGCGCGTCGCCGCCCTGACGGCCGCGTTCCCCCTGTACCCCGGCCTCCAGCAGTAGGCCACCCCGCGGCATCCGGCACGCCCCCGGGACGCGCCCGCCGCCCCGACCGGCGGCATCCGCCCCGGCCCGGTGCGGTACGTCCCCCCCCGCGGCATCCGTCCCGCCCCACCCCACCGCCCCTCTCCCACCCCGCCGCCCCTCTCCCGCCCCGCCGCCGCACGCGCATCATCCGCGAGACTGCACCTCGCGGCCGAAACAGCAGCGGCAGACCGCAGCCTCGGCCGGAGGATGCAGTCTCGCGGCGAGGGGCGGGGAGCGGGCCGGAGCGAGGCGGGGCACCGGGAACGCCGACGCAGCACGAACACGACACGACCGAGGAGACGACATGGTGGCCACGAAGCTCGACGGACGCGCGGCTGCGGCCGAGATCAAGGAAGAGCTGCGCGCACGTGTCGCGGCGCTGCGCGAACGGGGCATCGTCCCGGGCATCGCGACGGTCCTCGTCGGAGCAGACCCCGCGTCGCAGCTCTATGTCGGCATGAAGCACCGCGAGTCCGAGGCGATCGGCATGAACTCGATCCAGATCGAGTTGCCGGCGGATGCCACACAGGCCGACGTGGAGGCCGTCATCGACGATCTCAACGCGGATGCCGCGTGTCACGGCTACATCGTGCAGCTCCCGCTGCCGAAGCACCTCGACACCGACGCGATCCTCGAGCGCATCGATCCCGCGAAGGATGCCGACGGCCTCCACCCCACGAACCTCGGCCGCCTCGTGCTCAACGTCAACGCCCCCATCACTTCGCCGCTGCCGTGCACGCCGCGGGGCGTCATCGAGCTCCTGCTCCGCAACGGCTACGACCTCGGCGGGAAGCATGTCGTGGTCGTCGGGCGCGGAGTGACGATCGGGCGCTCGATCGGGCTCCTCCTCACGCGACGCGAGATCAACGCGACCGTGACCCTCACCCACACGGGCACGCGCGACCTCGAACGCCACCTCGCCCAGGCCGACGTCATCGTCGCCGCGGCGGGGGTCAAGCACATCGTGCGCCCCGAGCACGTGCGTGCGGGTGCCGCCGTGCTCGATGTCGGCGTCACGCGAGAGACCGACCCCGACACCGGCAAGAGCCGTGTCCACGGCGACGTGCATCCTGACGTCGTCGAGGTGGCCGGGTACGTCTCGCCCAATCCGGGAGGCGTCGGTCCGATGACCGTCGCACTCCTCATGACGAACGTCGTCGAGGCCGCCGAGCGCTCGCTCGACTGACGCTCCCCGCGTCTGTGGGACGATAGACCTCGTCTGTCCCACCCGACCCTGGAGGACATCATCGCCAGCCCGACCGGCATGCTCGCATCGCTCCGCCGCGCCTGGATCTTCATCCTCGTGCTCGGCCTCGTCGGTGCCGGCGTGGGTCTCGGCTGGGCGGTGCTGAGTCCCGCGAAGTACTCCTCGTCGAGCGACGTCTTCTTCGCCGTGCGTGCCGGCGGGAGCCTCAACGAGCTCACGCAGGGCAACCAATTCATCGAGTCGCGCTTGCGGTCGTACTCCGCCGTCGTGACGTCGCCGCTCGTGCTCGACCCCGTCATCGAGGAGCTGGGACTCGACGTCACCGCCGACGAACTGGCCCGCCAGGTGTCGGCCGAGACCCAGCTCGACACCGTCATCCTCACCGTGACGGCGACGGACGACACAGCAGAAGGTGCGGCGGAGCTCGCGCGTGCCGTCGTCTCGAGCCTCGAGACCGTCGTCCCGACGCTCGAAGACGGCGGGGAGTCCGGCCCGCAGGTCGCGATGACCGTGACGCGCACGGCTGCCGTGCCGCAGGCGCCGTCCGCGCCGCATCCCCTCCTCTTCGTCGCGCTCGGCGGGCTCCTCGGCCTCGTCGGCGGCGCGGTCGTCGCGATCGTCCGTGGCCGGGTCGACGATTCCGTCACGGCACCCGACGACGTGGCCGCCGCTGTGCCCGACGTTCCCGTGCTCGGGATGCTGCCCCGCTCGGCGCACGGCGAAGGGGTCACCGACGCTGTCATCGAGGTCCGGACGATGCTCTCGGCGGTCCTCGCGGGCCGCGAACGCACGTCGGTCCTCGTCACGTCGCCGACCCGCGGGGAAGGGCGCACGACGACCGCTGTGCTGCTGGCTCAGGCGCTCGCCGCGACGGGGAAGCGCGTCTGCCTCGTCGACGCCGACCTCCGCCACCCCGGCGTCGCGCGTCAGCTGGGGATCGAGGACGGCGGGCTGGATGCGGTGCTCTCGGGCGGCGCGACCCTCGCGAACGTCCTCCGTCCCGTCCCGGGCGGCGAACTGTCGGTCATCGCGGCGTCTGCCGTGAAGAACCCCGCTGCGCTCCTCTCCTCTGCCGAGATGGATCGGCTCCTGCGCCGCCTCGAGGTGCACTGGGATGCCGTCGTCGTCGACGCCTCCGCGTTGTCGGAAGGGCCTGACGCGACGATCCTCGCCGAGTCGGTGGGTGCGGTCGTCCTCGTCGCCCGCATCGGTGTCGCGACGCGCCGGAGCCTCGCGCGGGCGGCGGCGCGGATCCGCTCCGTCGGCGGTTCGCCCGTCGGGATCGTCGTGACGGCACGCCGCGCGAGCGCGCGGTCCTCGCAGCGATGACGTCACCCGCGTCGCCGCTGCGCTCCGTCTTCGTCTGCCACTCTTCCCTCGCCGTCGGCGTCGAGCGCACGCTCGTGACGCTCGTGCGCGCCGCTGTCGAGCGCGGCGACGCCGTCGACGTCATCATCCCCGGCCCCGGGCCTCTCGTCGACCTGCTCGAGCAGTTCCGCGGGCGCATCGGCCTGCGTTTCCGCAAGGCGCAGTGGTGGATGGGACCGGACCACACGGGACCGCGGGGCATCGCGAAGCTCCTGCACGCCGCGTCGCAGATACCCGTCTGGACGCGGATGCTCCGCCGGTCCCGCCCCGATCGCGTCTACGTCATGTCGACCGTGTGCCCCGCGCCCATCGCGGCGGCACGGCGGTCGGGGGCCGCCGTCGTGGTGTTCCTCAGCGAGAGCATGCGCACGAACGACACGCTCCGCTCGGTCATCTCGAAGCCGGCCATCGCGCGGCGTGTGCGGGCATGGGCCGACGTCACCGTTGCCGTCTCCGACTTCGCCGCCGCGCAGTGGGGCGGAGCGGACGTCGTCGAGGTGCCCGAGATCGTGCCGCCGGGTGCGCCCGTCGAGCTCGCGACACCCCCGGCATCCGGACCCCTGCGGCTCGTCATGCTCGGCACGCTCTCCGCCGAGAAGGGCCAGGCCGACGCTGTGCGCGCCGTCTCCCGTGCACGCGAGCAGGGCGCCGACGTCATGCTGGACCTCTACGGCGACGCCGACGCGGTGGCGCTCGCCGACCTCCTGCGTCTCGCCGCCAACCTCGGATCCGCCGACATCGTGCACCACCGGGGTGCGACATCCGACGCGCTCGCGGTGCTTCGCGGCGCCGATGCGAGCCTCGTGTGCTCCCTCAACGAGGCCTACGGCCGCGTGACGGCGGAGTCGCTCCTCGTGGGGACTCCCGTTGCCGGCTACCGCCTCGGCGGCACGGCCGAGATCCTCGCAGCGGGCGGCGGGGTCCTCGTCGACCCGACTCCCGACGCACTCGCCGACGCCCTCGTCGCGCTGGCCGCACGAGGCGATGTGCTCGACGACGTGAGAGCGCAGGCCCGCGAGCGCGCATCCACCCGTGAGGGCTTCGGCGACGCGGCGGCGACGCTCCGCGCGATCGAGGATCGGATCGCGGCTCAGGCCTCCGACGCGTCCTGAAGGGTCACGAGCGCCCAGAACAGCACAACGGCCTTCGCCGTCGTCACGGCGAGCACCGCGACAGCGGCACCGATCGCGCCGCCCGCGACGGCGCCGATCGCGATCGCCGAGATCGTCGCGACGGCGAACGCCGTGCTCGTGATCGCGACGAAGCGGTGGCGCCCGCGCCCCTGCAGCAGCGATGAGTACGGCGACGTGAGCCCGATCGCGGGGAGCGAGAAGACGAGGATCGCGAGGGGGAGCGCGGCATCCGCATACTGCTCTCCCAGGAGGAAGACGACGATCGGCCCCGCGAGGAACGCGAGGACGCCCGCCGGGACGATGAGCGCGAGGCCCGCCGCCCCCAGGAGGAGCGCCGCCCGTCGTGCGCCCGAGTGCGCCATCCGCGTCGCATGCGGCAGGACGACCGCCGCGAGCGTCGACGAGACGAGCTCGAACGGTGCGACGAGCTTGGCGGCGGCCGAGTACAGACCCGCCGCGGTCGGACCGGCCGCGATCGCCGTGACGGCGACGTCGAGGGTGCGGGACTGGATCGCGATGTCATTGACGGCGAAGGGCACGGAGTCGCGCAGCACACCTCGCCAGCTCGACGCGAGCCGGACGTGGACGCCGGCCCGCCGGAGCGTGAGGCTCGCGTGGACCTGGCCGAGGACCGGTCCCGCCGCCGTCGCGATGCAGTAGGCGGGGATCGCGGCGAGTCCTCCGAGGAGCAGCCCGAAGAACACCGCCGCCGTCGTGAGTCGGCGAAGGAGCACCGAGACAGCGGGGCGCAGGCGCTCGCCGTCGGCGATCGCGACCGACAGCGACGCGTCGACGTTCTTGTCGAGCGCCGTCCCGATGACGAGCAGGACGAGGACGCCGGCGAGGTCGATCGGCACGAGTCCCAGGAGGAGCGCTGCCGCCGCGATCGCGCCGCCGAGGATCGACGTCACGATGTTGAGCACGAGCGCCGTCGCGACGTCGTCGTTCGCGCCGAGCGCCCGAGCGCGCCCGAGGTAGCTCGGGATGCCCACGCTGCACACGATGAACCAGAAGAGCAGAGCACCCGTGATCGCGGTGATCTGGCCGTACTCCGCCGCGAGGACGCTCCGTGCGAGGACGATGCCGACGAGCGCCTGGATGACGGCGCCCGCGAGCCGCGACACGAGGATCGCGGCGAACTGGCGCGTCACGTGGCATCCGCCGTTCGCGCGAACGCCATCAGGAACAGCAGACCGAGGAGGGCGTGGAGGGGCAGGAGCGCTTCGATCGCGTTGTACCCTGAGATCGCGATGACGAGCGCGATGAGCGCGGCGAGGATCGGGATGTTCTTCCGCGTGAGGGCCGCGACGGCGGCGAGCACCGTGATGAGTCCCAGCGCGATGGCACCCGGAAGCCCGAGGCTCAGGAGGATCTGCAGCGGCGAGCTCTCGACGACGTACTGCTGGTCGTTCCACGGCGCGAGGGCCCGGTCGGCCATGCCGGGCCCGACGCCGAGCCAATCGCTCGCGCGGATCGCCGTGAAGGTGATGTCGGTGATGGTCCCGCGCGCCGCGCTCGAGGTCGAGGCCTCACTGCTGTCGACGCGGGACTGCAGGAGACCGGATGCCGCGATCACGAGGGCTCCGACGCCGGCGACGGCGACCGCTCCGCCGTAGCGGGGGAGCACGCGTCCTCGCGCGAAGATCGGCACGAGGACGAAGATCAGGACCGCCGCGACGGCGGCGGCGGCGAGGGCGCTGCGGGACACCGTGAGCGTCAGTGCCGCGGCGGCGGCGACTCCCCAGAGCCACGGTGCGCGGGGGACCGTGACGAAGCGCGCGAGGGCCGCCGCGACGCTCGCGGCGAAGAACGTCGCGGCATACAGCGGATGGCCGAAGGAGCCGTGTGCACGGTAGACGGCCCAGTCCTGCGTGACCGACCGGCCGACGATGTCGTAGATCCGACCGTAGAGGGGGTTCGAGCCGAGAGCGTACTCGATCCCGATGTAGAGCGCTGCGACGATCGTCACGACGGGCCAGACGCGCCACAGAGTCTGCAGTTCGCGCTCCGCGCCGCCCGCGAGAAGCGGCAGGACGACCGCGAGGATGAGGCTCGCCATCCACTGAGCGCCGAGCTGGAAGGCGACGGCGTCCGTGCTCTGCGTGAGCAGCCAGCATCCCCATGCCGCGGCCGCGACGGCGGCGATCCGCGCCCACAGCAGGAGGGAGTCGCCCCGCGCCGCGCCGCCCGTCACGATGCGGCGGACCGCCCAGACGCCGAGGGCGATGGCCGCGGGCGACGCGCCGTTGAGGTATCCGACCGCCTGCTGCGGAACGAAGACGAACGCCGCGAGCGAGATCGACGGGAGGGTGTGGACAGGAGCGAGGACCAGGACCGCGAGGAACCCGACGGCCGCGACGGCGGTGACGAGGAGCTGCGGCGTCGGAGTGACGACGCGAAGCCCGACGACGACGACCGCGACGACGACGAGCGCTCCCACGCTCGACAGCAGCCGACCCTTCGCGAGGGTCGTCACGTCGAGAAGTCCGTCGCCCCGGCGCTGTGGAAAGCGGCCGTCATGTTGCGCTCCCACTGAGCGGGACTCAAGTGCTCGGCGGCGTACGCGCGCGCGTTCGCGCTGAGGATGCGACCATGCGCCTGGTCGTCGACGACCGTCCGGAGCGCCGCCGCGAGCTCGTCGACGTCACCGGCGCCGACGAGGAGTCCGCGGTCTTCGCCGAGCTGCTCCGTGATCCCGCCGACGTTCGTACCGATGACGGGCACATCGGCCGACATCGCCTCGTAGACGACGAGCGGGCTCACTTCGTGCCAGACGGAGGGGACGACGAGCGCCGCGGCATCCGCAAGATACCCCGCGACCTCGTCGGGGGCGACGGATCCCGCGAAGGTGACAGGGGCATCGAGCTCGGTCGCGAGGGCGATGAGCGCCTCCTCATCGCGGCCGCCGCCGACGATGACCGTGCGGACGCCAGAGGTCGCGGCGGCCCGGATGAGCACGTCGACGCCCTTCTCGGGTACGAGCCTCCCGACGTAGAGCACGTGATCGCGCTCGGCGACGGGCCGCTCCGGGCCGAGCTCGACGGGATGCGGGAGGCGCCGGATGCGCTCGGCCGACACGCCGGCCGCCGCGGCGGCACGCTCCTGGAGGCCGTTGAGGACCGTCACGGTGCCCGCCTTGCGGTAGCTTCCCCGCGCGCGCGTCGCGATCGCCTCGAGCGAGAGGGCGACGCCCGCCGGCGCACTCCCCGCCCAGCAGCGCTCGACGGCGGGGGCATAGGCGAAGCCGGCCTTGTGATCGAGGCACCGCGTGCAGATGGTCCCGGTGCGCTCGGAGAAGAAGCGGTAGTTCGGGCAGGCGATCTTGTAGTCGTGGAGGCTCAGGACGGTCGGGATGCCGCGGGCCGCCAGGTCGTCGAGCATGACGGTGCCGAGCTGGTGGTAGACGTGCACGACGTATGCCGCATCGATCCGCTCGGCGTCGAGGAGCTCCCCGAGGAGGCGGCGCGTGTCCCGCGAGAGGGTCGCCCGCTCGAGGGTCCGAAGGCCGTCCTTGACGTTCGAGACGCGGAAGTCGACTTCGCTCGGGAAGTAGGTCGCGTACGGCGTCGGCATGGAGTCTTCCTCCGCCATCGCGAACGGAATCACGTCGTGCCCCGCCGCCTCGAGCCAGGCGGTGACGGCCGCGACGTGCGCTTCGACACCTCCGACCATCCGGTGGTACTTGTTGGCGACGAGGATCCTCATGACGTCCACTCCACGTGGTCGCGGGCGTGCGGGTCGGTCGCCCAGGTGAGGAGCCACCCGCCGAGCACCCATTGATCGTGTGCCCACTCGCGACGCGACGGGACGATGACGGATGCCGCGACCGCTGCCCCCGCGATCGCCATCCGCGCCGCGGCGGCCAGCCCGATGACGGCCCTCACCTGCCAGGCGGGCGATCCCGTGTGATCGAGCCAGGACATCGCGGGCGCTGTCGCGAGCTCCATCTGTCGGAGCTGCCGTGCCATCGCGGTGTGCGACTTTCTGCTGTGGCCGCCCGTGTGGAGGGCCCGCAGCCGCGTGTCGACGCGCACCGCGAGCCCCGCGCGCCGTGCGCGGTGGCAGATCTCCTGGTCTTCGAGATACATCGGAAGCCGGGTGTCGAGGCCCTCCCCGACGACCTCCCGCCGGATCGCCATGTAGGCCCCCGACGTGAAGTCGACGTCGATGCGGCCCGCGCGGGAGGCGCGGATGCTGCGTGCGGGCGAACCGAGCACGCGGGCGAGACCCGGAGCCCCGACGACCTCGGCGAACAGGCGGCGTCGGTTCCAGGCACGCCGGAGGCTCCCGCGGTCGGCGGCCCCGGCCTCGTCGACGAGGAGGGGCGCGGAGATCCCGACGCGGGGATCGTCGAGGCCCGCGAAGACGGCGGCGATCGTCGCGGCATCCGTCGTCACGTCGGGGTTCAGCAGGGCGACCGATTCGAGGGCCCCCCAGGCGGCCTCGGCGCGGGTGACGGCGTCGTTGACGGCGGGGGAGAAGCCGGCGTTGTGGTCGGCGACCTCGGCGATGACGCGTGCGGAGACGTCGGTGGTCACGTCGCGGACGATGGCGATCGTCTCTTCGCTCGCGCTGTTGTCCAGGACGACGAGATGCGCGGACTCATCGGCGAGGAGCCAGTCGCGCAGGGTCTCCGACTGCGCGCGGATGAGGTCGGTCACATTGAACGCGACGACGACGATGAGCTTCACAGGTCCCCTCCCCAGGGGTGCTGCACTCTTCGCAGCCGGTCGGCCCCGGCGTGCGAGGCACCCGTCAAGTATGACCGATCCGCCTCCCCCTTCTGTCGAGACCCCGCGATCTCGCCGAGGCACCCCGTCGTTGCGCGCATATAGCGGGGTCAGTCGGCGAGATCGCGGAGTCTCGACGAAGAGGGGGACGGGGAGGGGGAAGAGGGCAGGGGGGGCTAGGGGGTGAAGCGGGCGAGGAACTCGCGCGTGCGCGGTTCGCGCGGGGAGCCGAAGATCTGCGCGGGCGGCCCCTCCTCCAGCATCCGCCCGTCGTCGAGGAAGACGACGCGCTTCGCGATGTCGCGCGCGAACGACATCTCGTGCGTCGCCATGAGGATCGTCGCACCGTCGTCGGCGAGCGAGCGCACGAGCTCGAGCACTTCGCCCACGAGTTCGGGGTCGAGGGCCGACGTGATCTCGTCGAGGAGCAGCACCTCGGGATCGGTCGCGATCGCTCGGGCGATGGCGACCCGCTGCTGCTGGCCTCCCGAAAGGCGGTCGGGATGCTCGTGGGCCTTGTCCGCGAGTCCGACCCGTTCGAGCAGGGCGAGCCCGCGCGCGGCGGCCTCGCGACGAGGAGTCTTCGCGACGACGCGAAGACCGAGGGTCACGTTGTCGAGCACGGTCAGGTGCGGGAAGAGGTTGTAGCTCTGGAAGACGGCCCCGAAGCGCGCACGGATGCGGTTGGCGTCGATCCGGGGATCGGAGATGTCCTCGTCGCCGAGGAAGATCTGGCCGTCGTCGATCGGCTCGAGCAGATTGAGGCACCGCAGGAGCGTCGACTTCCCCGACCCCGAGGCGCCGATGACGGCGACGACGTCGTGGGCCGAGAGCTCGAGCGAGATCCCCTTGAGCACCGGTTTGTCGCCGAACGACTTCCACAGGTCGGTCGCGCGGAGGAGCCCCGTCATACGATCGCCCCGATCTGCTCGCGGCGCTGCAGTCGCGCGGCATACCAGTCGGTGAGACGGATCGTGGGGATCGCGAGGAGGATGAACAGGATGCCGGCCACGACGTACGGCGTGAAGTTGTAGGTCTGCGCCGACTCGACCTTCGCCGCCAGGATGGCGTCGGCCGCGCCGAGGATCGAGATGAGACCCACGTCCTTCTGCATCGCGACGAAGTCGTTCATGAGCGGGGGAGTGATCTTGCGGAAGGCCTGCGGCAGCACGACCCGCCGCAGCGTCTGCGTGTAGCCGAGGCCCATCGCGCGTGCCGCGAGGCGCTGCGACGGATGCACGGCCTCGATCCCCGCGCGGATGACCTCGGCGACGTACGCCGAATACGTGAGGGTCACGGCGAGCGTCCCCAGCACGATGACGGGGATCCGCACGCCTGCGAGCGTCGGAAGTCCGAAGCCCACGATGTACAGGACGATGATGAACGGGAGCCCGCGGAAGATGTCGGTGTAGGCGGCGGCGAGGACGCGCACGGGAAAGAAGACAGGGCCGCGGAGAGTGCGCAGGAACGCCAGGAGGAGCGCGAAAGCTCCGACGGTGATGACGGAGAGTCCCAGCACCTGGAGATTGAGGAGGAACCCCTCCCAGATGCGGGGGAGGGAGTCGAGCGCGATCGCCGGGTCGAAGAACGCTCGCTGGACGTCGGCCCACCCGGGCGAGAGCGCCGCCGTCGTCACGACGACCGCCGCGAAGGCGAGCGACGAGGCGACCGCGATCAGCACGGAGCGGCGGGACTGCCGCGCGCGGAAGCTCCGCCGCTCGAGCTCGAGCGCGCTGGGCGTGTGGGTCGTCACGCCTCGACCGTACCGAAGTGCGTCGAGTCGAGGGTCACTGGAGCAGCGTGACGCCCTGGCCCGCTCCGAGCCACTCGTCGGTGATCGCGGCGAGGGTTCCGTCTTCGCGGAGCTCGTCGATCGCGGCGCTCACGCTCTCGGTGAGGGGGGAGTCCTTCGAGAGTACGACGCCCCATTCGTCGGCGATGCCGCCGGCGGGCAGTTCGCCCACGATGAAGGAGTTCTCGATGTAGACCGAGGTCGCGAGGAACGCCGTCGGCAGGTCGATCACGAAGGCGTCGATCTGGCCGGCGTTGAGCGCTGCGACGACGTCTTCGTTGGAGCCGAAGAGCTGCGGCGCGACGTCGGGCTCGACGACCTCTTCGAGCGTCTGGGCGCTCGTCGACCCTGCCATCGCCCCGATCGTCAGGCCCTTCAGGCCGTCGATCGAGTCGACACCGTCGGCCGCCCCGCCCTCGACGGCGACGATCGCCTGGCTGGCGGCGTAGTACGGCGACGAGAAGTCGACGGCCTGCTTGCGCTCGTCCGTGATCGTGTACTGCTGGATGTTGAAGTCGAAGTTCTTGGGTCCCGGGGCGATCGCCGCTTCGAAGCTCGTGCGCACCCACTCGACGTCGTCGGGGGCGAACCCGAGCTTGTCGGCGATCGCGTAGGCGATGGCCGCTTCGAAGCCCTCGCCGGACGAGGGGTCGTCGTCGATGACGTACGGCTCGTAGGCGATGTCGCCCGTCGCGATCGTGAGCGTGCCCGGCGTGACGTAGGCGTCGTCGCTCACCTCGCTGCTGTCGCCGCTCTCGGGCTCTGCGGACGCCGCGCAGCCGCTCAGGGCGAGGGCGGCGAGGGCGACGCCGGCGACGGCGGTACGGAGCAGGGCGGAACGACGGGACATGGGGCCTCCTGGGCTCGGGTGCTGGCGGGCGCGAAGGGTGCTGTCGCGGCATCCGCTCTTCCATGATGACGGTGATCGGATGCCGCGGGCTCACCCGACGACGCTTTGTTACGGTCTTGATGCACCGAGGCCATCAAACCCGCCCCCACCCATCCCCGCACCCTCCAGTTGCCGAAAAGACCCAAACCGCTGCGTCTGGGCGCCGAATCGAGCAGTTCGGGTCTTCTCGGCGTCCAGGGGGTCGTCCCCGAGCTCGAGCGTCGCCTGGCCGCCCCGGGCCCGCTGCCCCGGCCCCCCGGGCGGCGAGAAGACGCGAAACGTCGGTTTCGGCCCGAGTTGCGAGCAGTTGGGGTCTTCTCGGCACCCGGAGGGGGACCCCAGCAGGAGCAAAGGGCGTGAGGGATGCCGGCGGCTAGAGCTCGTCGAGCATGCGTCGCTGCTCGTCGGTCAGGCCGTCCTTGAGCTCGCGGCGGCCGGTCTCCCCGGCGCGGGTCGAGCGGACCTCGGGGCGTGCGGCCGCGGCATCCGTCGCTCGCCCACCCGTCGCGCGGTCGTACACGGCCCCGGCCCGCGCCTCGATCCTGTCGTCGACGGCGGCGTAGATCGCCCAGGCGATCAGGAGGGCGATGGGCGGCAGCACCCAGCCCCAGAACCACCCGCGCACACTGACGCCCGAGAGCAGGACGACGGCGATCCAGATGATCAGCTCGACGAGGAAGACGAGCACCGCCTGCACGAGCCACTCACCGGCGCGCGTCCGCTGACCGGCCGACTTCGCGGCGGCTCCCGCGAACGCCTTCTTGATGACCGGCTTCAGCCAGATGGTGGCCGCGGTCAGCAGGATGGCCGCCCAGAATGCCGCCCACCCGACCGCGACACCCGGCACGATCCAGCCCATGACGAGCAGCACCACGACGTTGAAGAGGTACAGGGAGACGAACCGCACGACCCAAGCCTTCATGCGTCAAGCCTGCCACGCGTCGCCCGCGGGCGGGAGGTCACCCGATCGACACCAACTGATCGAGGTCGTCGTTCGGAAGCGCGTCGACCGTCGCCGTGACCTGCACCTCGACGAGATCGGCCCGGCCGGACATCACGTTCAGGAAGGCGGTGTCAGCGGCATCCCGTCCCGTCGCGATCCGGACGAGCGTCGAACGGGGCGCGAGGGTCGTGGCGTCGACGACCCGCCATGCGCCCTCGATCCACGCCTCGGCGACGGCGTGGAAGTCCATCGGGTCGAGGCCCGGAGCGTAGACGGCGACGAGACGTGCCGGCACGCCGAGGCTGCGAAGAAGTGCGACGCAGAGGTGGGCGTAGTCGCGGCAGACGCCCTGCCGGGCGAGGAGCGTGCGGGTCGCACCGTCGGTCGGCAGGGACGATCCCGGCACGTACGACAAGTGGGTGCCGACCCAGGACGACACCGAGGCGAGGAGCTGCGCGGGATCGTCGATCCCCGCGAACTCCGCCGCGGCCGTCGGTGCGAGGGCGTCGGATTCGGCGTAGCGACTCGGGCGCGTGTAGGTGAGGAGGTCGATGTCTGCGGTCTCGATCGCCGCGCCCGCGCCCTCGATCTGCGCGGAGTACTCCACGACGAGCTCACCCGTTCCGCTCTCGACCCGGTGCAGGCGCGTGCCGTGCACGTCACTCAGCTCGGTATGCGTGACCGCGGTGCCATCGAGCGTCGCGGTGAACGATTCGGCGGTGGGTGCGTAATGTTCCGAGACCCCGATCGCGAACACGAGGTCGGCCGGCTCTGTGATGTTCAGCACGATGCGGCTGGTGACGTCTCTCTGCATGCGTCCAGCCTGGCAGGCCGTCGTGTCGCGCGCATGAAGGTTGTGCGACGGGCTTCGTCCGGATATGCGCCCCCGCGGCATCCCTCCCCGTTCACTTGTCGCGAATGGCGGATGCCGCGGCCCCGACCCCGCCCTTCGGGACAAGTGAACGGAACCCCTGCGCGTGAACGGAGCCCCGCGACGCGTCAGTACGACGCGCGCGAGCCGAGCGCCGAAGAAGACCAGCGCGCGGCGAGGGCCTCGGATCCGCGTGCGAGGAGGGCCACGTCCGCGCCCACGAGCACGAACGACGCGCCGGCGTCGAGGTAGGCCTGCGCCGCGGCCGGGTCGAAGGCGTTGACCCCGACGGGCTTGCCCGCCGCCCGCACGGCGTCGAAGGCGCGCCCGACGGCGGCAACGACGTCGGGATGCGTCTGCTGACCGAGGAGACCGAGGGATGCCGCGAGGTCGCTCGGCCCGACGAAGACGCCGTCGACGCCGTCGACCGCTGCGATCTCGGCCGCAGCCTCGACTCCCGCCGCGGTCTCGATCTGCACGAAGAGCGACACGTGCGCGTCGGCGTTCGCGAGGTAGTCGTCGACCCGGTTCCAGCGCGCCGATCGGGCCAGCGCCGACCCGACTCCGCGCACCCCGCGCGGGGGATACCGCACGGCGGAGACGACCGAGGCAGCCTCCGCGGCGGAAGACACCATCGGCACGAGCAGGTTCTGCGCCCCGAGGTCGAGCACCTGCTTGATCGTCACGACGTCGCCGATCGGCACGCGCACGACGGGCGTGATGTCGGATGCCGCGACGGCCTGCAGCTGCGCGAGGACGGACTCGAGACCGGTCGGAGAGTGCTCCATATCGATCAGCAGCCAGTCGAGGCCCGAGCCGGCTGCGATCTCGGCGACGAGCGCCGAGCCCGTGCAGACCCACATGCCGGCGAGCGGTCGCTCGGCGGCGCGCAGGTCGTCGCGGAATGTCAGACGAAGCGGCATTCGATGACCCCCATCGGTCCGAAGTCGCAGCGCACCTCGTCGCCCCGCGACATCCATACGGGCCGCGTGAACGACCCCGCGAGAATGATCTCACCCGCTTCGAGTCGCGCACCGTGCTGGTGGAAGGTGTTCGCGAGCCACGCGACCCCCGTCGCGGGGTGACCCAGGACCCCCGCGGCGACGCCGGTCTCCTCGATCTCGCCGTTCCGCGCGAGGACGCCCGGCACCCACCGCAGGTCGATCTCGTCGGGGCGCTTGTGCACGTCGCCGAGCACCATCGCCCCGTAGGCGGCGTTGTCGGCGATCGTGTCGACGATCGTCCGTCCCTCGAGCTCGATGTGCGAGTTCAGCACCTCCAGGGCCGGGACGGCGTAGTCGATCGCGGCGAGGGCATCGTCGAGCGTGCAGTCCGGTCCTTCGAGGGGCTCCCGGAGAACGAAGGCGAGTTCGACCTCGACGCGGACGTTCGAGAACAGCGCGACCGGGATCTCGTCCCCCGATCGGTAGACCGTGTCGTCGAACATGACGCCGTAGTCGGGCTCGGTGATTCCCGTCGCCTGCTGCATCGCCTTCGAGGTGAGGCCGATCTTCCGGCCCACCAGGAGCCGCCCGGCTGCGAGATTCTTGTCGCGCCACACCCCCTGGATCGCGTACGAGTCCTCGATCGTCGCGTCGGGGTACCGCGCCGTGATCCTCGGGATCATCCCGTGCGTGCGGTCGGCTTCCGCCAGTTCCTCCGCGATCGACGCGAGCACGTCGGGAGGCAGCGTCACAGCTGGTTCCCGAGCTTGTATTCGGGGAGGGATGCCGCTCCCTCGGCCGCCCGCGTGTACGAGAAGCCGTCGGCACCGATCGTGACGGCCATCTCCGACGAGTCGGTGCGGGCGACGACCGGCTGGGGATTGCCGTCGAGGTCGAGGACGAGCGACGCCTCCGTGTACCAGGACGGCACGACCGGGTTCCCCCACCAGTCGCGGCGCTGGTTGTCGTGCACGTCCCACGTGACGACGGGGTTGTCGGGGTCGCCCGTGTAGTAGTCCTGCGTGTAGATCTCGACGCGGTGACCGTCGGGGTCGCGCAGGTAGAGGTAGAACGCGTTCGACACGCCGTGGCGGCCCGGTCCGCGCTCGATCGCGTCGGAGCGCCGGAGGGCCCCGAGCTTGTCGCAGATCGCGAGGATGTTGTGCTTCTCGTGCGTCGAGAAGGCGACGTGGTGCATGCGGGGTCCGTCGCCGCCGGTCATGGCGGTGTCGTGCACGGTGGGCTTGCGGCGCATCCACGCGGCGTAGACGGTGCCCTCGTCGTCCTGGATGTCCTCCGTCACGCGGAAGCCCAGGTCCTGCATGAACTTCACGGCGCGCGGGACGTCGGGGGTGACCTGGTTGAAGTGGTCGAGTCGCACGAGGGCGCCCGGCGTGTACAGGTCGTACCGCCACGCGAGCCGCTCGACGTGCTCGACATCGTGGAAGAACTCGTACGGGAACCCGAGCGGGTCCTCGACGCGGACGGACTCGCCGATGCCCTTTGTGAACCCCTCGACGCGGCGCTCGACGCGGCATCCGAGCTCTTCGTAGAACGCGACGGCCTTGTCGAGGTCCTCCGGCGTCCGCACGCGGTACGAGAAGGCCGCCACAGCGGCGACGGGACCTTGCCGCAGCACGAGGTTGTGGTGGATGAACTCCTCCATCGAGCGGAGGTAGACGGTGTTCTCGTCCTCCTCCGTCACGATGAGGTCGAGCACGTCGACGTAGAACTGGCGGGATGCCGCGAGGTCGGTGACGACGAGCTCCATGTACGCGCAGCGGAGGATGTCCGGCGCGGGACTCGTCGGTGTCGGAACGGGGTTCGCGCTGTGGATCGGCGCCTCCTGGCTCACGTAGAAGCCCGAGGAGGTGAGGGTCATGTCATCGCGGTGGGTCATGTCAGCGTCCTTGCTCTGGTTCGCGGGAGAGATCAGTGGGATGCCGCGGCATCCGCCTTGCCGAAGGTCGGGTTGTGCGCGGGGCCGAGCGTGATGTGCACGGCCTGCTGGTCGGTGTAGAAGTCGATCGAGCGGTAGCCGCCCTCGTGCCCGAGACCCGAGGCCTTGACGCCGCCGAAGGGCGTGCGGAGGTCGCGGACGTTGTTCGAGTTGAGCCACACCATCCCCGCCTCGATCGCCTGCGAGAAGGTGTGCGCGCGCTTCAGGTCGTTCGTCCAGACGTAGGCGGCGAGCCCGTACTTCACGCCGTTCGCGAGCGCGAGGGCCTCTTCGTCGGTATCGAACGGCGTGATGGCCACGACGGGTCCGAAGATCTCCTCCTGGAAGATGCGCGCGTCGGGGGAGACGTCGGCGAACACTGTCGGCGCGACGTAGTTGCCCGTCGGGAGGTCGGCGGGGCGTCCGCCGCCGGCGACGAGGCGGCCCTCGGTCTTGCCGAGCTCGACGTACGACATGACTTTGGCGTAGTGCTCGGGATGGACGAGCGCGCCGACCTCGGTCGCGGGATCCTGCGGATCGCCGACCTTGACGCGCGACGCCTGCGCCGCGTAGCGCTCGACGAACTCGTCGTAGACGGGTCGCTCGACGAGGATGCGGGATCCCGCCGTGCAGCGCTCGCCGTTGAGCGAGAACACCCCGAAGATCGTCGCGTCGATCGCCGCGTCGAGATCCGCGTCGGCGAAGACGACCGCGGGCGACTTGCCGCCGAGCTCCATCGACAGGCCCTTCAGGAACGGAGCGGCGTTGGCGAAGATCAGCTGGCCCGTGCTGCTCTCGCCCGTGAACGAGATGAGGGGGACGTCGGGATGCTTGACGAGTGCGTCTCCGGCATCCTCCCCGAGTCCGTTGACGAGGTTGAAGACACCCTGCGGGAGCCCGGCCTCTTCGAAGATTCCGGCCCACAGCGACGCCGAGAGGGGGGTGAACTCAGCGGGCTTGAGCACGACCGTGTTGCCCGTTGCGAGCGCGGGGCCGAGCTTCCACGACTCGAGCATGAACGGCGTGTTCCACGGCGTGATGAGGCCCGCGACGCCGATCGGTTTGCGGTTGACGTAGTTCATCTGCCGGCCAGGCACCTTGAAGGCGTCATCGGTCTGGGCGACGATCAGGTCGGCGAAGAACCGGAAGTTCTCGGCCGCGCGCCGGGCCTGGCCGAGCGCCTGCGTGATGGGGAGGCCCGAGTCGAAGGACTCGAGCTCGGCGAGCCGGGCATCGCGGGACTCGACGAGGTCGGCGATGCGGTGGAGCACCCGCGAGCGTTCACGCGGCAGCATCCGCGGCCACGGGCCCTCTGTGAACGCGCGACGGGCGGATGCCACGGCGGCGTCGATGTCGGCCTTCTTGCCCGCCGCGGCACGGACGTAGGTCTCGTTCGTCACGGGATCGAGGACGTCGAACTCGTCGCCGTCGATCGAATCGACGAACCGTCCGTCGATGTAGTGGCGAATGCGGTCGGGGAGGTCGGCGGGAACGTGCCGGGTCATGGGGGTGCTCCTTCGGGAGGGGTCAGAATGCCGGCAGGCCGAGGGCCTCGTCCGGGTGCTCGTGGATCATGTAGGCATCGAGGGTCGCCGAGCGGTGGCGCCTGGCGGCCTTCTCGATCTCGCCGAGGGGTGCGCCGTTCTCGATGAGCTGGAGGATGTTCTCGTGCTCACGGACGGACTCCTGCGCGCGCCCGGGGACGAAGCTGAAGGTCGAGTCGCGCAAGTGGCCGAGGCGTCCCCATTCGGCGTTGACGAGCTCGAGCATGCGGGGGTTCGCGCACTTGCCGAAGAGAGCCGCATGGAACTCCTGATTGAGGGCCGTGAAGGCCTTCGGGTCGAAGTGCTCGAGCGTCTCGATCATGAGCTCGTTGATGCGCCGTGCCGCCCGGAGGTCGTCAGCGGTGAGCCGCCGCGCGGAAAGTGCCGTCGCGGCCCCCTCGAGGATCGACAGCGCCTGCATCGACGACCGGTACTGCGAGTCGTCGACCATCGAGACGCGCGCGCCGACGTTGCGCTCGAACGTCACGAGGCCTTCCGCCTCGAGCTGCCGAACGGCCTCGCGGACGGGAACGACGCTCATGTCGAGCTCGCTCGCGATCGTGCCGAGGACGAGGCGGTAGCCGGGCGTGAACTCCTGGCGCGCGATCCGCTCCTTGATCCAGTGGTAGGCCTGCTGCGACTTCGACAGGCTCTGCGTCTCGCTCATGACCGCTCCTCGTCGTAGCGTGCCCGCCACTCGGCGTTCATCGGGAAGAGCCCGTCGATGGGGTGGCCCTCCGCGACGCGCGCCGCGATCCAGGCATCCTCGTGCTCCTGAGCGAGCGCCGCGTCGGCGACCTCGTCGGCGAGCCCGGGAGGGATGACGATGACGCCGTCGGCGTCGCCCACGATGACGTCTCCCGGCTGCACGGTCGTGCCGCCGCATCCGATCGTGACGTCGTGATCCCACGGCACGTGCTTGCGCCCGAGCACGGCGGGATGGGCGCCGGCCGTGTAGACGGGGATCCCGACGGCCGTGACGGCGTCGACGTCGCGGACGCCGCCGTCGGTCACGATGCCCGCAGCGCCCTGGGCGTGCGCGCGGATCGCGAGGATGTCGCCGAGCGTTCCCGAGCCGGTCTCGCCCCGCGCTTCGATGACGATGACCTCGCCGCTCTCGACGGCGTCGAACGCGCGCTTCTGCGCGTTGTAGCCGCCGCCGTGGCTCGCGAAGAGATCCTCACGAAGCGGCACGAAGCGCAGGGTGCGGGCGGTTCCGACGAGCTTGGCGCCGGGATGCAGGGGGCGTACGCCGTCGATCGTGACGTTGTCGAGCCCGCGCTTGCGCAGCTGCTGCGACAGGCCGGCGACGGGAGTGCGCTCGAGCTTCGCGCGGAGGGCGTCACTCAGCGCAGGAGAAGTCCGCTCGGCAGGTCGACCGGGCGCGGATCCTCCTGTCGAGGCGAGATCTCCTGCATCCTGAACCGGGCCGAGCCCCGCGGCCTCGCGCGATCCCCACGCCTCGGCGCGCTGCGTGTCGTCGACGGCGGGGAGCGAGCCGAGGGTCTCGTCGAACGGCGCCTCGCCCTCGACGACCGTCGTCCGCAGTCGGCCGGAGGAGAATCCGGATGCCGGTGCGTCGACCTCCACCTCGACGACATCGCCGGGCGCGACGACGGACGAGCCCGCGGGCGTCCCCGTGAGAATGACGTCGCCCGGCTCGAGGGTCATGTGCTGCGACAGATCGGCGACGATGCGGGGGAGGGGGAAGAGGAGCCCGTCGGTCGTGTCGGCCTGTGCGAGCTCGCCGTTGACCCACGTGCGCACGCGAAGCGCGGCGGGATCCACGCTGCAGGCGTCGATGAGCGACGGCCCGAGCGGCGTGAACCCGTCGCCGCCCTTCGAACGGACGTTGGAGCCCTTGTCGTTCGCGCGGAGGTCGTAGAGTCCGAGGTCGTTCGCGGCCGTCACCCA